>NZ_JTHP01000042.1 GCF_000943545.1 Paenibacillus terrae | reverse complement strand
TTTTGATTTTATATTTTTTTTACCTAAGATTAGTATTCTGCGTGATTTGAGGGTATATAGATAAAAGGCGAAAAAATGAACATTATTTTCAGGATAGGAGAAGCCATCGTATGGAACAGACAACTGTTATTAATTTTATTGTGCTTTTGCTGTCCGGCTTGCTGCTGGTTGGCGTACTGACTACCAAATTTTCCAGTCGTTTCGGCATGCCTGCGCTCGTATTGTTTATTGCCGTCGGCATGGTGCTCAGTCAGTTTATTTATTTTGATAATGCGTTTATTACGCAATTGGTGGGGATTCTCGCGCTCATCGTTATTTTATTTGAAGGCGGGATGCAAACGAAGTTTGCAGATGTTAAGCCAGTCATTCGACCTGCGATGTCATTATCGACGCTTGGCGTCATCATTACGACGGTGGTCATTGGCGTTTGCGCCAAGTTTATTTTAGGCGTGAGCTGGATGGAATCCATGCTGTTCGGCGCTATTGTCGGATCGACGGATGCGGCAGCGGTGTTTTCTGTTTTAGGTGGTAAAAACATCAAAAAACGAATTACATCCACGCTGGAAGCGGAGTCCGGCAGTAATGATCCGATGGCCGTATTCCTCACGGTAACGTTGATTGAGCTGATACATCACCCTGAGCAATCCATTTGGGTACATATTCTACTATTTTTGTGGGAAATGGGTTTTGGTCTGGTCGTTGGTTTTGTGCTCGGACGCATAGCTGTATATGCCATTAATAAAATGAATTTTGATTCATCCGGTCTGTATCCCGTCATGGCGCTGGCATTTGCGGTCTTAACGTATGCGGCGGCATCCTTACTGGAGGCAAGCGGCTTGCTGGCGGTATATGTCATGGCCATCGTGCTGGGTAATTCGGACCTGACCTACAAGCGGTCTATTATTCATTTTAACAACGGTTTCGCCTGGATGGTGCAAATCATGATGTTCGTCCTGCTCGGACTGTTGGTTTTTCCCGATCAGTTGCTCGGCATTGCGTGGCAAAGCTTGGCGCTTTCCTTCATCCTGATGCTCGTAGCCCGTCCGATTGGCGTGTTCCTGAGCCTGCTTTTTTCCAGGTACTCTATACGCGAAATGACGCTGTTATCCTGGGCAGGACTAAGGGGAGCGGTACCGATTGTACTGGCTACCTATCCACTGCTGGATGAAATGGATGTGGGGCCGCTGTTTTTCAATGTCGTATTCTTCGTCGTGCTTACCTCGGCCATTATACAAGGTACGACCATTTCGTGGCTGGCGGTGAAACTCGGCTTAATGGACCCTAACAAAACGTCATCACCCTCGCTCTTGGAATTGGTATCTCTAGGGAAAACCACCTCGGAGATCAATCACATTCAAGTGCAGGAAGGGATGTCCATTGTGGGCAAAGCAATTCAGGACATGCAGCTTCCCGATGACATTTTGTTCACCGCTATTATTCGAGAAGAGCAAATTATAGCTCCGAGAGGCACGACGGTGATTAAGCCGGGGGATACCTTGTATGTGCTTAGTCCGAAGCTCAAGCGCCAGCAAATGAAAGAACTGTTCATGCTGCTTGAACCGGAGGTCGCACCGTAAAAGGGATTGCAACGGCAACAAAACGGGTTTCAAGCAAACGTAAATTTTAACGTAATATTCCAAACAGTCCTTCACATTAATGTGGAGGGCTGTTTTATTGTGTTCTTTTTCGGTATGATGAATCTGTTAAAAAATTGACACTATCATTCTACAAAATTAGTTTATGATATTGTCGTTAGATGTCGCTGCCGATATGTTACCCTCTGAGGATCAGAATCAGCAGCATGGCTGTCCTGAACAACAAACCCTATCAAGCTCATAAAGAACGGGGTTATATTCAAGGCAGAAGTCAGCATACAGGAGAGATGACGAATGAAACCGGAAGTCTTGCCACAGCGTGCAACAGCCCGCAGGCAGAAAAACAAAAAAAAGAAACGAAAAGGAAAATTCGGTCGCTTTATGGCGCGGCTTTTTATTGTACTACTGCTCGCAGGAGTCGGGGGCGGGGCGTGGCTGTTTTTAACGCCATCTGGCAAGGACATGCGCTACTTGGCGGCGGATACGCTGATCACAACACAACATCGTCACTGGGCAAAATATTTTATTGGTGAGGAGGAGGCGCAGAAGCGAGTGGCCGAATATTCGGCCCGTTTCGAGCAGATGGGCGAGGAGAAGGACAGACATACGATCAAGCTGCCTGATCTGACACCGACCAAGGTGCAGCAAACGCCGCTGGTTGAGGTAGAAGAGGTATCTGGTCGTAATTATCACGGCTATGTGATGACGGTGCATGACCCAACTAAAATCAGACTCGGGATTCCTGCCAAGGTAGGCAAAGGAGAAAGAGTATCCAGTATGGCAGAGCGCCTGGGAGCTGTTGCAGGCGTAAATGGCGGCGGCTTTGCCGATCCCAACTGGAATGGAAATGGCTTTAAGCCGATCGGCGTTGTTATTTCTCAGGGCCAGCTCTACTACAATGATATGGGAAAAAACGCTTCTGCCCAAATCGTAGGGATTGATAAGCAGGGGAAAATGGTGGCCGGGCATTATTCACTGTCCGAGTTATCCAAAATGAACGTGCAAGAAGCGGTTACCTTCCAGCCACGCTTGATCGTGAATGGTAAAGGTCTTATTCGCAATGCAAGCGAAGGATGGGGAATTGCTCCCCGTACGGCAATGGGGCAAAGAGCAGATGGCGCGATTATTTTTGTGACCATCGACGGTCGTCAGCCAGGTTACAGCATCGGTGCCAATTTGTATGATATGCAAAACATTTTACTTAAACACGGAGCGGTTATCGGTGCTAATCTGGATGGTGGATCATCGACCGTGCTCGTCAAGGATCATGCCATTGTAAATAAACCTTCATCTGAATACGGCGAGCGGTATTTACCGACAGCATTCCTCGTATTTGAGCATCCAGAGAACATAAGTATCCCTAACATTTGGGAAGGTATGAATCCTGGAGACATTGACGCAGCCAAGAAAAGATAGAGTTGGAATATAAAAAGCGCGTACCGCGGAAGTGAAAAATGACTTCCCGGTACGCGCCTTTTTTTGATTCTATTAAACGTCATTCTCTGCTTCGAGAAATACAGAGATCAGAATACGTGCGTTGTTTTCTCCAATGTTTTTGGCATAATGCGGAATGGCTGCTCTCCAGCTAAAGGAATCTCCTGCTTCAAGGGTAGCCGAATCCTCGCCTTGCTCCACATATACTGTGCCTTCCATAACAAAATGAATCTCATCGCCCGCATGAGCATGCTCTTCTTCCGTGGATGAGCCTGGCGGCATGTCCACCAGCATCATTTTGACGTTACCCTGCCCCCCCAAATGGTCCACCTGAAGCTTATTTTTGCCATAAATCGTTTTACGTCGCTCGTCCTTGCGAATCACCTGCATCCGTTCCTCTTCTTTGAGCAGCAGAAAAGCGAGGGGCACCTTAAGTGCATTAGCGATGCTGTCCAGTGTAGCAATGGAAGGGGAGGTTTTATTGTTTTCCACTTGACTCATAAAGCCTTGAGATAATCCGGTTCGTTCGCATATTTGCTGAATGGATAAATTTTTACGTTTACGCGCGGCGCGTATGTTGCATCCTATACCCATGGAGTGTTCCTCCTTCAAGGAAATATAATGTATACTAATTTATTATTTATCATACCAAATATTTTGTTGACAGACTATAGTTTCTTATGATAAATTCACATTACAAAATAATTATTCCTATTACTAATAATTCGAGCTTGATTCGTACTTATATAAGTTACAGCTTAGAGCAAGATCATTTTATTTTTTTTAACCAAATTATTAGTAATATAAAATAATTATTAATATGTGCTCATACGGGTGCGAAAAAAATATTCAGAATGGAGAGATAAATATGAGTTCAGCAAGCAGAAACATTTCTACAATTATGCGGGTGGCGTTGGGTATCTTGTTTTTGGCGCACGGAATTGCTAAATTTCAAATGGGGCTGGGTAATGTAGCTGGCTGGTTTTCCAGTATTGGTGTCCCAGGATTTTTAGGTTATGTCGTTGCAGTAATTGAGTTAGTCGGAGGAATTGCTTTAATTCTTGGGTTGTTTACTCGTTATGTCTCTGGACTTTTTGTTATTGTATTGATCGGAGCGATTTTCACAGCAAAATTGTCCGGTGGTTTGATGGGTAATGGGCAGGGAGCAGGTTATGAGCTGGATATTTCCTTTATTCTGGTAGCTCTGCATTTGGTATTTGCACCAACGACTCGTTTGTCACTGGATTCTTTGTTTAGCCGCCGTACCTCAACAGAACAGTAATTTATCATTAGCGTAGTCCTCCAATCCACGTAGAAAGAGGGAAATCTCATGACAGCACATATCCATGACAACACCAGAATCGGGCAGGTTTCATTAAAGGTTAGTAATTTGGAGCGCTCTATTGAATTTTATACCGAGGTTGTTGGCTTCCAACTGCTGCGTCAAACGGCGGATACCGCTGAATTGACAGTCGACGGAAAGCACCCGCTGCTAACCCTTAAGTTTATTGAAAATGCAGTTATTCTCCCGCGCCAATCCGCAGCCGGATTGTATCACTTTGCTATTCTTGTACCGAACCGCGTGGCTCTGGGCCTGTCACTGCGTAATCTGCTTGCTCATGAGATTGAAATCGGACAGGGGGACCATGATGTAAGTGAAGCTCTGTATATCCATGATCCGGATAATAACGGGATAGAGATCTATGCGGATCGTCCTCGTGATCAGTGGAAGAAAGATGCTAACGGATATTACATTATGGGAACAGATCCTGTGGATGCAGAAGGCTTGGTCGCTATTTCCGAGAACCTACCTTGGCAAGGATTGCCCGAAGGAACGGTAATTGGGCATGTTCACTTCCATGTGTCTAATTTGCTCAAGGCGCAGCAATTTTATTGCGATGTGCTCGGTTTTGATATTACATGTCGCTATGGCTCGTCTGCTATGTTCGTATCCGCAGGTGGTTACCACCACCATATGGGCTTGAATATATGGGCAGGGGAAGGGGCGCCCCCAGCTCCCGAGCATGCTGCAGGCCTGGATTATTTTGAACTGATTGTGCCGAATCCAACGGAACTGGAGGCCGTTGTCGTCCGTTTGACTGCGGCAGGATATGGAGTGGAGGAACGCGATGGTGCCAAATACGTAGCTGATCCGTTCCGCATTCATATCAAACTGGTTACCGACGGCCAAACCGTTTAACATATCAGGAAAGTAAAAGAAGAGGGTATTCCCGTAAGCCACATAGGCTGGGAATACCCTCTTATTCGTGAACTAAAACAAGCTCCAATCCAAATCCCGCGACATGGTCTCCAGCAAGTGTACACCCGCTGTACTATTGCCCATGCGGTTCAGAGAAGGCCCGACCAGTCCAATGCCATATCGTCCGGGCACCATCGTCATAATGCTGCCAGATACGCCACTTTTGGCGGGCAGTCCGACCTGAATAGCGAATTCTCCGGATGCGTCATACATGCCGCATGTGGTCATAAAGGTTTTGGCGATCTGTACATAGCGGCGGGGAACCAGCGGTACACCCGTGACCGGATCACGTCCATTGTAGGCTAATACGAGTCCCATGCGTGCCAAATCCGTACAATTCAATTTTACAGCGCAATGCCTGAAGTAAACCTCCAGCACATCCTCAACATGTCCGCGCAGAATTCCCTTTTCCATCAAGAAATAGGCAAGGGAACGGTTCAAATGGCCTGTAGCAGATTCCGAATCGTAGACATCCTGGTCATATTCCAGCTTGTCATTACGGGTAAGCAGACGGAAAAATTGCAGGACACGGGCAAACTTCTCTTCGGGACTGTTCCCACGAATCAAAGAGGACACGGCGATGGCTCCGGCATTAATAAGCGGGTTAAACGGGATGCCCGGCTCGACCAGCTCCAGCTTCAGCATGGAATTAAAACGGTCTCCGGTAGGCTCCATACCAACCTTGGAGAAGACAACATCTTCGCCATTATCCATCAAGGCCAAAATAAGCGTGAATACCTTCGAAATGCTTTGCATCGTAAAGCTTATTTCGGTATCTCCGGCTACCACGGTCTCGCCAGTTCCGTTCATCACGACAACACTCAGCGCGTCGGCTGGGGCCTTGGACAATTCGGGAATATACGCTGCCACCTTGCCATGAATATACTGATGACGGCTTTGTTCCACCCATTCCGGCAGTTTGGTCTGTAGTCTCTGCCACTCCGATGTCATTTCTTTTCCTCCAGTCGAGTAACCATCCTGTGGTACTGTTATTGTAGAGCAAGATGTGATAGCTATACGCCTATTCTAAAGATATTTCTGGTCGAAAGACAAGATATTATTGAACACAGTGAAAGGAGGCAGATGACTTGTCATCTAACAATGTACACCTACAAGAGAACCGTCACAACTGGTTGGCTGAACGAATCGTGGATTATGAATTTTTCCATTACGCGAATTGGGAGCACCGCATTGAACAGATGACGACTACTCTTACTGCAATTTCTGATGATAAGTCGATCACGATCTGGTGCGGCTCTAATGCTCACGAGCAGATCGGATTACGTTTTGCATTATACCTTTTGCAGAACAGAACTGCTCCTATCGGGGTCGTAAATGTAACAGATTCCATGGAACGGGGGCCGAGTGATCCTCTATACATGGAAAGTAAGTTTCCTCTATCCATGAATGTGGTGTATTCGAAAGAAATTGCACGGTTCATGACGCAAAATAAAGATAAAATTCATGCTTTAAGCATGGAAGATCGACAGCGACGAAGGGAAAAAGTATACTATTCTGTCACCTGATGTCATTTCTTCATCTCCAGCTAAATTCTCATTTTAATGTAAAGTTGTGATTATAGTTATCCATAAACGACTTCTACGTTCCATACATACTCTTTTTTTGGCATAAGATTATACAAAATCTTCTAATTTTTTGCTGCATTCCCTATCAGGTAGCTTCGAAAAAGATGCTTGTAGAGCAAACCTTAAATCGTATGAACGTTAATGGGAGAAGGAGATGAGGCGGAGCATGTTAAACGGTACGTTAGCGGATTACCCGCGGGATACAACGATTCATCAGTTGTTTGAGGGGGAGGCCGAGCGCACACCGGGGCAAGTGGCCGTTGTATTGGGAGACAAGCACTTGACGTATGCTGATCTGAACAAACAGTCTAATCAGCTTGCCCGGGTTCTGCGGAGCAAAGGCGTAAATAAAGGCGACCCCGTCGGGATAATAGCCGAATGCTCATTGGAAATGATCGTCGGGATTTTCGGGATTTTAAAAGCCGGGGGAGCCTATGTACCGATTGACCCGGAATACCCCAAGGAACGTATATGCTATATGCTGAAAGATTCTGGCGCAAAGCTCCTGCTAACCCGGCTACCAATTGAGCAACAAGTGGAGCTCAACGTTCCTGTAATGGATTTGTCGGACAAGCGAAATAACAGGGAAGAAACAGGGAATCTCACCTCCATTCATGGCTCAGATGCACTAGCCTGCATTATGTATACGTCAGGCTCTACGGGTGAACCGAAGGGAAACCTGACGATGCACTACAATATTACACGTGTTGTAAAAGAGACAAATTACATCCAATTCGCGGCAAAAGACCGAATCTTGCAATTGGCCAGTTTTTCGTTCGATGGTTCTACATTTGGTATTTACGGGGCACTGCTCAACGGAGCCACCCTCGTTTTGACCCCACAAGCCCAAATCATGAATGCACGTGAGCTATCGAGTGTACTGCGCACACAACAGATTACAAAATGCTTCATCACGACAGCACTTTTTAATGCATTGGTGGATATTGATCCGGATTGCTTTGCCACACTTGAAACCTTGCTATTCGGTGGTGAAAAGGTGTCGGTCAGCCATGTGCGCAAAGCATTTGCCCGTCTGGGCTCTGGCCGTTTAATTCATGTCTACGGACCGACCGAGAGTACGGTATTTGCAACGTTTTACCGGATTGATCATTTGGATGAAGCTGCAAATACCGTACCGATCGGTAAACCCATCAGCAATACGTCGGTTTACATCATGGATCATGACCAGCATCCTTTGCCACAAGGAGTTGCAGGTGAACTGTACATCGCCGGCGATGGATTAGTGAAAGGTTATTTGAACCGTCCAGAGCTGACAGAGGAAAGGTTTATTCCGTTTCCAGGGGTGCCGGGGGGCAGGTTGTACCGAACCGGAGATTGGGCAAAAGAGCAAGCGGACGGAAACATTGAATATATCGGCCGGATCGACGATCAAGTGAAAATACGGGGCTACCGAATTGAGCCAGGGGAAATTGAGGCACAGCTATTAAAAATAAAGGATATACAAGCAGCGGTTGTTATCGTGCGTGAAGATGGGAACGGACAGAAGCAACTGGGAGCGTACTTTAGGGCAAACCAAAGGCTGACGACAGATGAAATTAAAAACACGCTTTCTGCAAAGCTGCCGAATTACATGATTCCCTCTTTTTTTGTTCAATTAGAGCAGATGCCACTGACACGGAATGGAAAGCTGGATCGCAAGGTACTGTTGTCCTTTGAAGACAATGGACATACCGTGGCAGCAAACATATCTCCTGAGGCAGGGCTGGAAGCCAGGCTGATGGAAATCTGGCAGTATGTATTAGGTATTCAGCAGTTTAGTGTTGTAGACAGCTTCTTCGACCTTGGTGGACATTCTATTCATGCGCTTACGTTAATGTCAAGGATGGAGGGGGCAGGATATCATACCACTTTGACAGATATTTACCACTATAAGACGATCCGTGCGCTCGCTGCTTATCTTCAATCGGCTCAAGATAGTGAAAGAGCCTTGAAGCAGCAGGGCACCATAGAAACCAAGCAAGAGTTGATTTCCTGGCTGCACCAAGAAACAGATGGTGTGTACGATCTGGTGAAGTATCAAGTGCGGGATTTTCTTCACGAAGTGAGAGATATTCGGGTGCTTTACTTCAACTCCGTGGACAACGTTAATCCTATCATGCGGATCATGAACGGGAAAGTCGCTAAAGAACTGCAGCCGCATTATATTGTACCACTGCATCAAAAAGTAAAAATGGATAATCAATACCAGGTCATCGATGAAGAGGAGTTTGTCCAGCGTCTGGGCTTGAAAACCATGGACACGGATCAGGCGGCGAGGTTGCGCGAGCAACTGGAAGACGATTATTTAAAAAGAGATCAGTGGGTTAAAACGGGGCAAGTGGCACAAGAATATCCGCTAAGTGGAATTCAACAAATGCAAATTTCATTTCATACACCGCCGAGTATTGGCCTATTTAGGCTGGACGAGTATGTGAATTATGATTTTTTGAATCAGGCTTATGCTCAATTTGTACAAAGTCAAGGATTACTGAGAAGCATTCCTGTACAAAGAGATGAATGGACGTATTGGAGGGAATACGTACTTCCCGACGCCGATTTGCCAACACTCACCATCCTCGACGTAACGGACTGCAATCCATATGGCCCCATTATGGAAATGATAAATGACTACATGACGAATACCCGATACACGGGAGAGCGTACTTTGTTTCAGATGTTTGTGCTAAAACGAAATCTGCGTGAGCATGTTGTTATAACGCTTTACCATCATGCGATATGCGATCGGGTGACCTCGGAAGTGGCAGAACGACAGGTGCTTGCTTCCTATAGAAATCTGCTTCAAAACGAATCCCTTCCTACGGATGAAGTGAAGCCCTATATGGATTATGTAGAACAAATCCAAAGCGGACCCAGCGGAATCACTGAACAGGAATTGATATCCGACTTTCGTCTGGAAGCGTTCCAGCAAAGCAAGCAGGACCTGTTACAAACTCCGAAGCTAAGAACGAGCACAGAAGCCTATCTGTTTAACGTGAGCATCCCGGCTGAAAACCCATCCTTGGAATTTGCACTCTCTGTCTTTACAAGGGGCTTGCAAATTTATTTAGGTATGGACCAGTTGCCATTGTTATTTTTATATGATGGAAGAAGGTACGATGAGGCGACATATTATAACACGGTCGGTGAGTTTATTGATTTTGTGCCTATGCTGATGGATATGAAGCAGAACCCGGATGAAATGCTGCTGTCTGTCAGAAACAGGCTAGATTTATTAAAACGCCACACGATTAATTTTATGAACCTGCTTACAGGACCTGCCTACAAAAACAGGTGGGAACGTGCCAGAACACTTGTACAGTTTGGGAAGCAGTATGAGCAGCTAGATGTATTCATGTTTAACTATTTGGCCAATAGCGCAAAGGAAGGGTTGAAGTGTAGCCAATTTTACGATGATACGGTCATAAAGCAACCGAATCCGCTGCCGATCTATTCGCTGTTCAACTGCATCGCTTCCTCCTACACAGACGGTCTTATTTTTTCAATGCGGTGCAGTTACGAGATTGGGGTTGAGGAAGTCAGGGCTGCTTTTTATCAGGCTGCCAGTATAGCATCTCAGAAAGGGGAGGTTCAATAAGTGATCCAACCTTACTTGCCTTTATTTTCCCATCGCAGAGGGGATGCCGGACAGACTGAAGACAAAGATCAAGTCCTTTACCATATTCGTTTGGAAACAAGACAGGTCAAAACGATCATGGAGTTTGTACAGCAGCATCAGTTGGGTATGCCTTCTTTTATCGCAGCCATATGGTCTGTGCTTTTATCCCATTACGCCAATCAATATACAGTACCTGTTTTATATTCCATGTTATCAGACAGAGAGGGGACACAACGTCGTCAGGACTATCCGCTTTTTATCCATATTCAGAAGGAAGATCATCTTCTCTCCTTGATACAAAGAATAAAGGCAAATTGGGATAAGCGAGATAGCAGCAGTGAGTGGAGTGAGGATCTTTCGCAGTACATGAAAGTGGATTCCCCACCAGAAATAGATGGAGATTTTTTCAATGTGGGCATCGTAGAAACTTGTGGTGATCTCTCGCATTCAAGTTCGAGCACAAAAGCACTAGCTCCTCTATGCGGTATAAATCCGCCAGAGATTGCGCTCTGCTACCGTTATGGTTCGGAAAGATTAGAGTGCGCAATACACTATGATAGCAGGCATTTCGGTAAAAAGCAGATCGCTAATCTCGCAGGCCACTTTCAGATACTGCTGGCAAATGCACTCCATCTTCCGGAGAAAGCGGTACTCCTTCACCCCATACTGACAACGAAAGAATACGAGCAGATGCAACAATGGAATGATACGGAACAAGCATATCCTTTGGATAAAACCGTGGTTCAACTGATTGAGGAGCAGGCTGCCAGAACTCCCGATGCAATCGCATTGGAGTTTGAAGGGCAGAAGCTGACCTACTCGGAGTTAAATCAGCGGGCTAATCAAATCGGCCGCGTGATTCTAGAGTCGGTTTCCATAGGAGAGGAGAACGCTTTACAACCCGGCACGCTGATTGCCATCTTTATGGACAGAAGCGCAGATGTAATCCCGGCAATGCTAGGAGTTATGAAGGCAGGAGCCGCTTATCTTCCGGTCGATCCCCAATATCCTGGAGAACGGGTTCGATTCATTTTAGAAGATGCTCAGGCCAAGATGATTATCACGCACAGCCAACTGGTAAATAAGCTAAATCCATCTATGAATCAAATGAATATGAAAGCGCATTCGCTTATTTGTGTAGATGAATGCCTGGTGCAGCAGAACGATCATCCCGACGAGAATTTGAATATTCAGGTTAAACAGAACGACCTGGCCTATGTCATCTACACATCCGGCTCCACTGGAAATCCGAAGGGGACGCTTATTGAGCACGCCGGACTGGTTACGTTAATCCCTTACCTTGTTGAAAAGTTTCGTATTACCCCTGACTCCAGAGTTATGCAATTCGCTTCCATCAGTTTCGACGCTTCGGTCTACGAATGGATCGGAACGTTAACAGTAGGCGGGACACTTGTTGTGTTGTCGAATAAGGAGCTGCCTCCTTATGCGGATATTTCAGATGTACTCGAAGAGAAAAATATCCACATTGCCATGCTGACGCCGTCTGTGCTGCGAACCATGAAACCAAGAGAACTGCCTGAACTGCATACAATCGTATCCGCAGGAGAACCCTGTATGCCTGATATTGTGAATTATTGGGGAAGAGGACGACTGTTTGTGAACGCTTATGGACCGACCGAAGTGACGATTTTATGTTCCACCTCGGTATGCAAACCAGAGGCAGAAATCACGATTGGCAAACCCGCCTATAACAAACGATTGTTTGTATTCAATCCATTTGGTAATTCTGTGCCGGTCGGTGTTCCCGGTGAATTATGGGTGGGCGGCATAGGGCTTGCCAGAGGATACCTGAATCGTGAGGAGCTGACCCAGGAGCGTTTCGTTCACAAAGAGATGATCATCGGAAATGAGTATTCACAGCGAGAGCGGTTATATCGAACCGGGGACGTCGTGAAATGGACGCCAGATGGTGAACTGGTATTTATCGGCCGTAGTGATGAACAGATTAAAATCAGAGGCTACCGTATCGAACTGGGTGAAATAGAGCATCAGCTTCGCCAGCACCCTGACATCCATCAATGTGTCGTTCGAGCCTGGAAGGACGAGTCCTTCCATAAACTGGTGGCTTACTATACTGCATTAAAAAGGCTGACTGAGGCTGAATTGGCCCAGTATGTAGGCTCTATTTTACCTGCTTATATGGTTCCTGCTTATTTTTGTCAGCTGGATTCAATCCCCGTAAATACAAGCGGGAAAGTTGATCGTCAAGCTCTTCCCGATCCGACCACATTATTTGTCCCTGCTGAGAATGCTGCGGAAGCAGGGGAGGGCAGTTTCGAAAAGCGACTGCTTTGCATTTGGCGACAAATTTTAAAAAGAGGAGATATCGGTGTAAACGATCATTTTTACGCGGCAGGGGGAGATTCAATCCTTGCCATTCAGGTCGTCTCTATGGCCAGAGATCACGGTATGATGCTGACCCCAAGACAAGTTGCAGAGCATCCAACTATCAAGGAATTAGCCGCTGTGGTTACTTGGGCAGAACGTGAGAAGAAGGAAGATTGTATTGTTGATTTGACAGGCGAATTTGGTCTGACGCCGATCCAGCGCTGGTTTTTTGAGCAGCAGTTCAAAGAACCGCATTATTTCAATCAATCCCAGCTGTTTATACTCCGTGATTGTGACCCCGTAAAGCTGAAAACGGCCATCCAACAATTGATCCGACTCCATCCAGAGCTTTCAATGGAGATTGTAGCTGGCAAGCATGGATATACGCAGCGCTACCGAAAGGATACCACCATTCAGCTTGCCAGTCACACCATTCAGCAAATTGCTGATCCCGAATCTGAAATTTCAAGCATATGCGATGCATGGAATAGACAACTGAATTATGAGACAGGCCCGATGATTTGTGCAGGCGTAATCCAGGGTCACCCTGACGGTCAAGTCCGCTTATTTATAACGATTCATCATTTGGTTATTGATGGCGTGTCCTGGAGAATATTGGTTCAGGAATTGGATCAATTGTATCAAGGTACCGAGTTGTCTCCTGTTTCAAATCCGTACAAAAAGTGGCAGTCCGTAATGATGAATTATGCCCAAAATGAAGATACTTTAAGTCATATAGATTACTGGAAAAAAGTGCAGCTCCAAAATGCAGCATTTGTGCTGCCGGTAGACCATTGCGCGGATCATAAAATGAGCAGTGAATCTTCGGAATTGGTTACAATGCTTACCCCCGACGATACACAGCTACTCTTGTACCATTGCTCCCAGGTATATCATACCGAGATCAACGACTTGCTGCTTACAGCCTGGTCGCTGGCGCTCTCTGCTTGGTCCGGACAGGAGACGGTTGTGTTTCGGCTGGAGGGGCATGGACGTGAACACTCTGTATCCGATATGGATCTGACAAGAACAATTGGTTGGTTCACCTCGATGTTTCCGGTATGCATCCGGGTTACGGACACTCACTCCCTGGGGGCGACGATCAAATCCGTTAAAGAGCAGTTACGTTCTATTCCTCACCGTGGCATGTCATACGGTGCTTTGAGATACTGCCATCCGAACGAAGAAGTCCGTTCCGAGCTAACAGCTTCCGAGCCACAGGCTCTATTCAATTATTTGGGTCAATTCGATCAGGCAAATACGAGCGGGCTAGAGCAGTGGATAGGTTTTACACGTGAAGCAGCACAGGACCATAGCTCGCCGCTTAATCATGGAACAAGCCTGTTGGAACTTAACTGTTCCATCGTTCATGGACAACTGCATTTGTTCATGAAATATAGCAAACGTCACTATGAAGAAACGACCATTACTCAGTTGATAAATACTTTCATATCACGTTTGCTTTCTATCATCGAGCATTGCAGCCAGGCTAATTACGAAGAGTTTACACCAAGTGATTTTCCATCGGTGTCACTGGAGCAGCATTCGCTGGATCAGATCGTAAAGACCTATTCTAAGCAATATGGTCTGAATAAAATGATGCATTTAAGTCCCTTGCAGGAAGGTCTGCTATTCCATTATTTAGATCATCCATCTTCCGATCAATACTTCGTACAGGTTAGCTGGAAATACCACGGCAGGCTGGAGGTAAACCGTTACCAGGAAGCATGGAGCCACGTCATTGCTGAAAATGATTGCTTGCGGACATGTTACGTTTGGGAAGAATTGGACAAGCCCATACAATGTGTCCTTCGAAAAGTAGAATTGGATTGGACTTTTTTGGATTTTAGAACAGAGTCTCCAGATCGGCAACAGAAGTATATCGAACAATGGGCAACGTCGGATCGTAATCGGTGTTTCGATCTGCATCAGCCTGCGTACCGCATAACACTGATTCAGACTACCCCAGAGGAATGGACAATGATCTGGAGTTACCACCATATTTTGCTGGACGGTTGGAGCCTGCCGCTGCTGCTGAATCGGGTTCATGAAATCTATGATTGCAGCTTAAAAGGCATGGTGCCGCAGCATAGCCTATCCCGCTCTTTTGAGACTTACATTCGTTGGCTGAACAATAAAGATCGAACAGAAGCTGAGTCATTCTGGAAAGATTATTTGTCCGACCTAACGGAGCCAACCCTCCTGCCGATGGGGAAGAGAGGCATGCTTCCTGATGTGCATCAACCGATTGAGAAGCAACAGATTGAGACCATTCATATCGATTCAAGCATGACCAAGTGCATGGCGGCATTTGTACAACAAGCGCAAATTTCACTAAACACCTTGGTGCAGTTCGCTTGGGGGAAAGTGCTGCAAGTCTATCATGATGCAGATGTAACCGTATTCGGCATGATCGTGTCCGGTAGAGGATCCGATCTGTCAAAAGCGGACCACATTACGGGCCTGTTGATCAATACGCTTCCTCTGGTTATGCATTGGAATGTGGAACAGACCATTACCGAATATGTTAAGGAGCTTCACCAAACGATTCAAAAGCTGAACGATTACTGCTATGTGAGCCTGAACGAACTGAAGGGCTGGAGTGCCATCCAAGGACATACATTTTTTCACAGCATCGTGGCCTTCGAAAATTATATGAACGACTACCGTCAGCCAGAACATGGGTTGGAGATGTCAGCTATGAAGGAACGAGAGAAAACCAATTACCCGATGACTATCACCATTGCCAATGACGGGGAACAGATCACTCTCAAGTTGATTTACGATGCAGATCGCTTAAAGCAAGCAACGGTTTGTCGCCTAGCTGAGCATCTGCTAAATACACTGCAATATGCACTGGAATACCCGGATCGCGCGGTTGGAGACGTTAGTTTAATAGACAAGGATGAATATGATCGAGTCGTCTACGATTGGAACAATACGTATACAAAGTACCCTAGGGAGAGTTCCATTGTTGACTTGTTCCATGAACAAGCGAAGCTACGCCCTTCACAGCCCGCTGTAATTGAGCACAACCAGGTAATGTCTTACCACGCCCTCAACCAAATGTCCCAGTACATGGCCAATAAGCTAACGGATGATACCGACAGTCATGGGAAGTTTATCGGGGTTTACTTGCCGCGCTCTCTCGAATTCATTGTCTCCATCCTGGCGATCATGAAAGCGGGATGTGCCTATGTTCCCATAGATCCCGATTTTCCGGCAGAAAGAACGCGCGAATTGATCAAGGATGCCAGACTGGACACCATCATCACCTCACAGAAAGGGGCAGAAAGTATCTCGGAAGCCTGTAAGGGAATCCGTTTAACACTGATTTATACGGAGCATATTGACCAGTCTGGAGTTGTACCACAAGAAGAGAAGGAGAACATGAATGCTCCCAGCGACCTTGCTTACCTGATGTATACATCCGGCTCGACGGGAAAACCCAAAGGCGTGATGGTAGAACATCGCAATGTCGTCCGCTTGGTCAAAAACACCAGCTACTTCCCGTTTTCCTCTGACATCAGGTTGCTCTATACGGGTTCGCCTGTTTTTGACGCTTCTACGTTTGAAATTTGGGGAACATTGCTGAATGGAGGCCATCTGTATGTAGTTTCAAAAGATGATCTTCTAAATATCCATATGCTAGAGCATCGAATGAAGGAGTGGAAAATTAATACACTATGGCTAAGTTCCGCATTGTGCAATCAATGGATTGAAGAAAATGAAAAGATGTTTGCTGGGCTCAAATGGCTGGCTGTAGGTGGGGAAGCTTTATCGGTTAAACATATAAATCGTATCCGGCTTGCCTATCCAGAGCTTTCGATTCTCAATGTATATGGTCCAACGGAGAACACCACGTTTTCGACGAGCTACCGGATCGAAGAGCCTTTTGAGCAGGATATACCCATTGGCAGGCCCATTAGTAATTCAACTTGTTATATTCTGGACAAACGGGGCTGTGTCCAGCCTGTCGGAGCAGTCGGGGAATTATATGTGGGAGGAGACGGGGTTGCAAGGGGATATTGGCTGCAAAACCAGCTGACACAGCAAGCGTTTACTCCAAATCCATATACTTCTGCCAAAGATCGTGAAAGAGGAGTAAATCCAGTTCTCTACCGCACAGGAGATCGGGCGAGATGGATGCCGGACGGTAATATCGAATATATTGGACGGGTTGACGATCAGGTGAAGCTTCGCGGCTATCGAATCGAACCCGGAGAAGTCGAGTTCCGTCTTGGCGGCTACCCTGTCGTGAAAGATTGTCTGGTCGTTGCCCGCGAGCTTCACGGGGATATGCGGCTGATCGCTTACTATACAGCGGAAAAGGAAGAGCGGGAGGAACAGCTTCATACTTTTATGGCTGACGGTCTTCCATCTTATATGCTACCCTCTCGTTACGTTTGGCTGAAGACGTTCCCATTAACGGTCAACGGGAAAATCGATCGTAAAAAGCTTCCTTTGCCAGAAATCCATAGGGGCGATAAAAAATCAAATTCTGGACCAAAAACCGAATTGGAACAAATAATAGAAGAGATTTGGGGCAGGGTTCTGAAGCTTGATCACATCCGCAAGGATGAAGATTTTCACGCGTTGGGAGGACATTCGCTTTCTGCGCTGCGTATAGCCAGCCTACTACAAAAAAATGGTTATTCGGTTACAGTCAACCAGATATTTCGCGAGCAGACGATCGAACGCTTGGCCCTTTCATTGAGCAGGGGAGTGGCGGATACAGCCACTGTTATTAGTCCGAATATGGATATCCCAACTATTCAGTCTACAACAAAAGTATACCCGGATGATGGATTTCCGCTGTCTGCCGTACAAAAACGTTTTTTTCAAAGAGATCTGGCAAATCGCAACATGTTTAATGTGCCTTACCTGGCTCTGCTCAAGAAATATATTCCCAGAGAATTGCTGAACGCTTCGCTGGAGGTACTATTGAACAAACATGCGGCCCTACGGCTGTCATTTGCTCAACTGGATCATGATGATTGGTATCAGTATGAGCAGAAAATGAGTGTGGAACAGGTTGTTTCTTACGTGCAGCTGCAAGCGATCCCAGGGTCACATGATACCTACATTTCGGAATACTGCGCGAAGGTTCAGCATGAATTTGACATCGAGGAGGGCCCTTTATGGAAGGTCGTGCTGTTTGATCACTATTGCGAAGAGAGACGGCAGGTGATATTGCTCCTGTTCCATCATTTAATTTTTGACGGCATATCCATAAACATTTTTTTAGAGGATTTGAAGCATCTTCTCTTGCCGGGAATGGGGAGTGATTTGGCGTTACATGGGGAGGAGGAAAGCAGTTATCGGGATTGGTGCATGGCGTTGACACAATATGCGGCGAAAGACGTTTCTTCTAAAGCATCAATCTACTGGAGAAAGGTTGTAGAAGGTGGTGAGTCTTTACAGGTCGACAGGGATTCGGAGATCCAGCCTCTCCACCGCCATATGACAACAATAACGCAAGATTTGCTTGAAGGAGAGGAACATATTAGTCTTTTAAAAGAATTGGCTGTGAAGCAGCATACTACACCGCTCAGCATGATACTAACAGCATTGTCACAGGCTTGCTACCAATTGAAAAAGCAATCCGATTTGCTGCTGCATGTGATGTCTTATCAACGCGAGTCTTTTTTACCGGGGGTTGTGATTGATCGTACGATCGGTTTTTTTGCCGGAGCTTATCCCATTCGAATCCAGATTCCCGAAGAGGAGCCGTCAAGGAATTGGGCAATCCTTCCTGAACATGTCAAACACACGTTGCAGCATATTCCATCTGAAGGACTGGATTACTTTATTTTACGATATATGATACAGGATACTTATCCCAATATGGTGTCACTAAAAGACGAAACACACATGCTTTTCCATTACCAATCAGAGGAAATAAATGGGCTAGCCGACGATTTTTATGAGCCTTTGGCTGTTCCTTTCGGAAATACCAATGCAGCCGACAATCCCTCCGCCTACTGGTTAAATATGACGGCAAGCTTAAAACACGACAGATTAAGTTTAACCTGCTATTACAGTTCACTGCACTATGAAGACCAGACCATCGCCGAGCTTGTACGTTTAATTTCCGGGCATCTTTGCCGCAGTATCAATGTTCATCCGTACACTACGATAGTAGAGGGGAGCTTCCAGTTATGAAAATATACGAATTTTGTCCTTTTTTTAATGAAAATCGGATTGCAGATATTAAAATAAGAGAAAATGACCGCTGGATTGACGAGCTACATGTGGTCGAAGCTAACAAGACTTTCAGTTATTTAGATAAGCCACGCAACTTCAATTCAAATTATCTTGGCTCGAAGGTGATTCATCATCCATTTTATGCTGATGATCTGTTTCGTGAACCCGTGAAGCATCAATTGTATTTTGATGTGACTACCTGTGGTGCGGATCACTTTGACCGTTGGTATTGGCGTCTGCTCAGCTACAACAGCGCATTTCATAATGAGGCTTGTCAAAGAAACAGGAGTACCTCTATCTTGCGGGATAGGGTCGAAGATGATGATGTGATCATTCTGGCTGACTTCGATGAGATCATTGATAGTCGGATGGCGGATCGGATTGTTTCGGAAGTGAAGAAACACCAGATTATTACAATTAAAATGCACTATTCCGTATTCTTTCTGAATCTTTTTTGCCAATCTAATCACGGTGCTCCTCATTGGAGCTATCGTGTGTTCGCGATGACGGGTCGTTACTTCAAAAGTATGCCTTTCTCATCGGACTATCTCAGGAAGAAGGGGATTGCCGAAGCGTTGTATCATGACATCTATTGCTTGGAAGAACCAGCCGGATTCCATCATTCATGGCTTGAATATCAGAAAACCGCGCTTCCCAAGTTGCAGGCATTTGCCGCCAATGTAGAGGATAAAAGTATATTGAATGCAGATTATATTGATCAATGCTTAAACGATAAAAAACTGTACTATATCGACACTGAACTTTATGTTGACAACTCAAAATCGTTTTTGAGCAGTCTTCAAGAAGTTGAAACGAATGATCTTTGGTATGAATAAAGAAGGCTTTACTTAGCTTGTCGAGAAACCCAGTCTATACAAGACCAGGGTTTCCTTTTGTTTTTTTGAGACATAGGATTGCTGTTGACGAAGCATGATTTATATATTACTCTATTGATATTAACATTTTGTTTTTATCAATTAGATAAAATAAAAAATATTTAGATAGACTGTTTTTGCTGCTTGATTTAGAAACAACTATTACCCATATATAAACAGGTAGGTGACGCAAGTGACAGATATATCGAAGCACAATCATAACGGTTTGACGGAGGAACAATTTTTGGCTGTATATGATGCCAATCAGTATGAGCGTCCATCGGTAACGGTGGATATGCTGCTTTTTACCGTGATGGATCAGCTCCAGCACAATTACCGCAAGCTGCCGGAGAAGACACTCCAACTACTTCTGATCCAGAGGGGAGAGCATCCGTTTCTGGGTCAATGGGCATTGCCAGGCGGCTTTGTAGGGATGGATGAAAGCCTGGAAGAGGCTGCACGACGTGAGCTTAAGACTGAAACGAATGTAGACCGGATTTATATGGAGCAGCTATATACATGGGGAGATGTGGCACGTGATCCACGAACGCGGGTCATCAGCTGCGCTTACATGGCACTGGTAGATCATGATTCACTGGAGATACACGCCGGAGATGATGCTGCGGATGCCCAATGGTTTGAGCTGGACTACAGTGTGGCTCAGGAGACACGGACGAATCAGCCGGACGGTTACAGATGGGAACAAAACATTGACATTACATTGAAGCATGGGGACATTCACCTGTCAGCCAAAGTAAAAGTGACTGAAATTCTCAAGGGAAAGACCATTGAGGTCAAGCGAGAAGTGCTGGAATCACAGGGGATTGCTTTTGACCATGCCCAAATTATTGTGTACGGCATCGAGCGTTTGCGCAGCAAAATAGAATATACAGATATTGCTTTTCACCTGATGCCATCCCTGTTTACATTGAGTGAGCTTCAACAGGTATATGAAATAATTCTGGGTAAGGAACTGTTGGCGGCAGCCTTCCGTCGCAAAATAGCTGAACTTGTGGAAGAGACGAATGAATATAGAAAGGCGGCCGGACATCGTCCGTCCAAGTTATACCGTTTCAAGCCCCGTTCGCGTTTTATGTAGCAGGAAGTAATATGAAATGAGGAATTAACGTGGAAAAGTTTACATTTTTTTATCGCAGTCAGTCGCCATTTTCACAATGGTACCCCTCTGTGTTTATCGTGGATGGATTGGAATTCAACTGTGCGGAGCAATATATGATGTTTAAAAAAGCTGAGCTTTTTGGAGATGAAGAGGCGGGCAGTAAAATTGTGCAAGCCCCTACTCCTCGGGAGCAAAAAGCACGTGGCCGTAGTGTGCGCGGATTTGATCAATCCTTGTGGGAGGCGAATTGCCGACAATTTGTGTATGACGGCAACTACGCCAAATTTACGCAAAATCCGAATTTGCTTAAGCACCTGCTCAAAACGAAAGGAACTACACTGGTTGAGGCCAGTCCGACGGACACGATTTGGGGGGTAGGATTGGCTGAAAATGATGCCCGCATACGGAACCGCAAATCATGGCGAGGCACCAATTGGCTTGGAGAAATATTGACGAAACTACGTGAGGATGTACTGCAAAAGGAGGAATAGCCATTCATGAAACATACAATGGACACCCGGAGCAACCGGGATATTCGATCACATATGGCGCAGGAAACGTTATCTATTTTGGAGAGCGGAGGAAAAGATTTTTCTATTAAAAGGCGCATTAGAGTCTTCTCGGCTGACGCAACAGACGATTCATGAGAAGATGGAAGTTACGGGAGAAAGCACATTGGAGGCGGCGTATAGGCTCCAGGTTTCGGAGAAGCTGGAGCACGTGGCGTGTCTGAATTTTGCATCAGCCAAAAATCCGGGTGGCGGATTTCTCGGAGGCAGTCAGGCACAAGAGGAAAGCCTGGCTCGATCGTCAGCATTGTATCCTTGTATTTTACAAATGGAAGAAATGTACCAGCACAATCGGAAGCTGCGAAGCTGTTTTTATTCGGATTATATGATTTATTCGCCTGATGTGCCGGTATTTCGGGATGATCAGGGAATGCAGCTGGAGAAGCCGTACCTAGTCGCTTTTCTGACCGCACCTGCTGTTAATGCTGGAGTCGTGCGAGAACGGGAGCCAGAGCAGGTAAATCGGATTGGCGAAGTGATGCTGGAGCGAATCCGTTACATACTCAGTTTGGCTGCGCAAAACGGGGTAGAGCATCTTGTGCTGGGAGCCTATGGCTGTGGGGTATTCCGCAATAAGCCGGAAGAGGTTGCCGTCTGGTTCAAGCAAGTGCTTGTAGATGAAGGATATGGATTGTTGTTTGACCGGATTGTTTTTGCGGTGCTGGATCATACAGCAGGACAGCGTACCTTGAACGCCTTTAAATACGGCCTTTCCTAAAGCTGGGGGACGTGTTTCAAAAACCATATACAGTGATAAGTTATGAAAAAGGAGAGTGCTGAATGAATCCAAATGAGAACGTCACCTGGCATGTGTCAGACGTTGACAAGCAAGCGCGTCAGCTTCTGAATGGGCATAAAAGCCCGGTACTTTGGTTTACGGGGCTGTCTGGCTCGGGAAAATCAACGGTATCCTCCACACTGGAAAAAGCACTATTTGCACGAGGCATACACACGTTTATTTTGGATGGGGATAATGTTCGGCATGGTCTAAATCGCAATCTGGGTTTCCTGCCCGCTGACCGCAAAGAAAACATTCGTCGTATTGCTGAAGTAGCGAAGCTGATGTCACATGCGGGAGTGCTGACGATTTGTGCTACGATCTCTCCTTATCGTGAGGATCGTGAAATGGTAAAGGATATCTTGCAGCAGGAAGGCTGTTATGAAATCTATATCCAGTGCAGTCTGGAGGAATGCGAGCGACGTGATCCCAAAGGCATGTACAAGAAGGCAAGAGCCGGAGAAATACGCCATTTTACTGGTATTGATGCGCCTTACGAGGCACCTTTGGAGCCTGAACTCATCGTATCCACTGAAGGCCGGGAGATTGGCCAGTCGGTTCAGGATATACTGGATTTTCTCGATAGGGAATCATTGTTGCTCTAATCTTCGCCAAACCTTTTTCAAATCTTCCTGAAATCTTCATTATCTAAAATGGAATTCATGTTTAAATAGAATAGACCTCTCGATCTTGAAGCCGTCTGAAATTTCCCCCTAGTTTTTTCAGATGTTCGGCGCTAGAGGCGGGAGGTTTTTTGTTTACAGCACATAACCAACCAATTCATTCAAGAGGTGATTTCAATGATGAATAAACAACCAACCAACCTGACTACCAGCTGGGGCGCTCCTGTCGGTGATAATCAAAATTCTATAACGGCTGGATCACGCGGACCTATATTGATTCAGGATGTGCATCTACTGGAAAAGCTTGCGCATTTTAACCGGGAACGTGTGCCGGAGCGTGTGGTTCATGCCAAGGGCGCAGGGGCGCACGGCTATTTTGAAGTCACTAAGGATTTATCTGCCTATACAAAAGCAAGCTTTTTATCTGAGGTAGGCAAGCGCACACCGATGTTTATCCGTTTTTCTACGGTTGCCGGTGAGCAAGGCTCGTCTGATACGGTACGCGACCCGCGTGGTTTTGCGGTGAAGTTTTATACCGAGGAAGGCAACTACGATCTCGTAGGTAACAACACACCCGTATTTTTCATCCGGGATGCTATCAAATTTCCGGACTTTATTCATACGCAAAAACGTCACCCCCAAACTCATCTGAAAAACCCTAATGCCGTTTGGGATTTCTGGTCCTTATCTCCTGAATCGCTGCATCAAGTAAGTATTCTGATGTCCGATCGCGGCATTCCCGCTACACTCAGACATATGCATGGATTCGGTAGCCACACGTTCAAGTGGGTCAATGCCGAAGGGCAGGCGGTATGGGTGAAATATCATTTTAAAACAGAGCAAGGCGTTCAAAATCTCGATGTAGAGCTGGCTGCCAAAATTGCCGGTGAACACCCGGATTATCATACCGAAGATCTGTTTAATGCCATTGACAAGGGTGATTTCCCTGCATGGAGGCTTCATGTGCAAATTATGCCTGTGGAGGATGCGGACACATACCGCTTTGATCCATTTGATGTGACGAAAGTATGGTCGCAAAAGGATTACCCGCTGATCGAGCTGGGACGCATGGTATTAAATCGCAATCCTGAGAATTATTTTGCAGAAGTAGAGCAAGCAACGTTCTCTCCGGGTTCGTTCGTTCCAGGTATTGAAGCATCTCCGGATAAAATGCTGCAAGGACGCCTGTTTGCCTACGGAGACGCACATCGCTACCGTGTAGGCGCAAATCACAATTCATTACCGATCAATCGACCACATGCGGAAGTACACAACTATCAACGTGATGGTGCATTGCGTAGTGACGACAATGGTGGCAGATCGGTCTATTATGAGCCTAATAGCCTCGGTGGGCCGAAAGAGTCTCCAGCGCACAACATCGCTCCTTTTGAAGTGAGTGGAGAAGCACAAAGTGTGGGTTATGATCATCATGATCACTATACTCAACCGGGCGATCTGTACCGCTTGCTCAGCGAAGAAGAACGGGCGCGTCTGGTACAAAACATCGTGGGTGCGATGAAGCCGGTGGAAAGTGATGAAATCAAGCTGCGTCAGATTGGACATTTCTACAAGGCTGATCCTGAGTACGGACGCCGTGTAGCCGAAGGTTTGGGCTTGACCGTTCCTCAAGGCGAGTAGAGGTGTCTGCAACTCCCACACACAAATAACCTTAATTAATTAAAAAGGATGTCCCAACGCCATCATATAGATGGTTGATGGGACATCCTTTGCTTTTGAGTACGATGTAAAGCGGGTGTTTGTGGTGGACGCTCCGCGAACGGAACGTTGCTCCAAACGCTGTTGTCTCCAGATTTATTGAATTACACTCAGCGGTGTAAATCTGGAGACACCGGCGACATCCTCCAGCACTATAAATTGCTATATCCTCTGCAACCGAGGCAAATAGATCACAAGAAACAGCGACCGCCCTAAAGCAAATACGATGAACGAGAGCCAAAGCCCATGATTCCCATAGTGGGGAACGCACCAGAACAGCGCGATCAAAAAGAAGACCAGTGAAATGAGCATGGAATTACGGATCGGGTACGTCACCGTCATGCCTGTAAATACACCGTAGAATACCAGCCCCAGTCCGGCGGCCAGTGGAAAGGCGACTAACCAAGCGTTATATGGACCCGTAAGGCTGATCACGGTAGCGTTATCGGTAAACAGACGGATAAGCGGCTCCTTCAATGCAAAATACAGCCCACCCATCAGCACACTAGTTACAATCGTCCAGAACCAGGATAAATGAATAACTCTTTGCAGCATTTTTGGATCCCTTGCACCCCGGGCCTGACCCGTCATAATGCTGCTGGCGTTGGCAAATCCGTCAAAACAGTAAGCCATAAGGTAGTGGATTTGCAGCAAAATAGCGTTCGCCGCAAGCTGATCGGTTCCAAAACTTGCACTGCGCGATGTAAACAGATTAAACATCGTCAGCAGACAGGCTGTGCGGATCATAAGGTCCAGGTTCGTAGCCATAACGCTTTTCAGCTCTGAAGCTCCAAACCACCCCCGCCAATCCCGCTGTCCGCTACGCTTCCATTCTTTCCAGACCGACGAACGAAGCACCAGCACAAAACCAAGTACACATGCGAGGACCTCAGCATTCAGAGTAGCGCCAGCTACACCAGCTACATCCCATTGTATGATTTGTGTGAATACAATAGCCAGCACCATATTGATAACATTCATGGAAATTTGCAAAAGCAGTGTCGCCTTTACGCGAGACAATCCCATTAGCCAGCCGAGCAGTACATAGTTCACCAGCGTGAGGGGCGCTCCCCAAATACGAATGTTAAAATAAATCGATGCCTGCGCCGCCACATCCTCAGCAGGATGGATAAGCTGGAGGGAGGCTAGCAGGATCGGCTTTTGCAGCAGAATGAACAACGCACCGATCACCAAAGCAATCCCCATCGGACGCATGAGGGCGGCTATACCCTGGTCGTTATTTTTAGCCCCGGCCGCCTGTGCGGTAAAAGCCGATGTGCTGACGCGCAGAAAGCCAAACAGCCAATATAAAGTATTGAAAATAAGAGTACCTACTGCCACACCGCCCAAATAGGCAGAATGGCTCAAATGACCGATTACCGCAGTATCTACCGCACCGAGTAGCGGGGTCGTAATCGTTGAGATAATTAAAGGAATGGCTAAAGCAAGATAAGCTCGGTGGGAAGGCAACATGTTGAAAAAACCTCCAGTTACGGTTGTATATGTATTCAGATGACACTTTTATCTTAGGGTGCGTTTACAGCAAATATCTTATTGCACGTAAACGTAACTTTTACATTTTTCATAAAGGATATCGTAACCAATCGGTGAAGCTTTGTAAATATGTAATCGTATGATTATGTATATAAATTTATAATAAGAAAGGCTGCTTGACCGTCAAGATACGATCAGCAGCCTTTTGAATTTTTAGCTTTTTAAAATTAAAGTGCTAGTCCAGATAGCTATAAAGTTATCTATTAATGCATGGGAGCTTGAGCAGCCCCTTTTTCTACATGAACTCTGCGAATGAAGAACGCAAGAATTAATCCAATTACACTGACGATCATGGCAAAGAAGAAAGAATTCTGTGATCCAAACGCCATAGCATTCGCCAATTCTTCTACAGATTTCGGCATACTGGATTGACTCAAATAGCTTTCCATGCCCTTGGAGAGAATGCTGACCGCCACGGCTGTACCGATTGCACCAGCAACTTGCTGGAGCGTACTCATAATGGCTGTACCGTCCGGGTACAGATCCATCGGCAACTGATTCAGACCGTTCGTCTGAGCAGGCATCATGATCATGGAAATACCGATCATCAGGCAGCTATGCAGCACAATAATGAGTACGATAGCTGATGCCGTCGTAATGCCGGATAGGAAAAACAAGACAGCGGCAACGATCACAAGTCCCGGAATAACGAGCCATTTTGGACCGAATTTATCGAACAGGGAACCCATGATGGGTGACAACAGACCATTGATAATTCCGCCGGGCAGAAGCACCAATCCTGCGGACAGCGCGGACAGGGCCAGCCCTTTTTGCAAAAAGAGTGGGAGAATCAGCATTGTAGAAAGGATCGTCATCATACACAGGAAGACCATCACAACGCCGATAACAAACATCGGATATTTAAAGACGCGCAAATTCAACATCGGTTGCTTCATTTTCAACTGGCGTACAGAGAACAGAATCAAAGATACCAAGCCGATGATCAGAGGGAGCAAAACTACCAGACTAGCCCAGCCTTCGCCGCCTTCTCCAGATTTACTGAAACCGAACACAACGCCACCGAAGCCAATAGAAGACAGCAGAATAGATAAAACGTCAATTTTCGGTTTTGTAATCTCTGAAACATTCTGCATAAACAGGATACCGCAAATCAGCGAAAGAATCAGAAACGGAAGGGAGATCCAGAAAATCCAGTGCCAGGACAGATTTTGCAGCACCAGACCCGCAATCGTAGGTCCCACCGCAGGAGCAAACATAATAACCAATCCGATGATCCCCATAGCTGCGCCTCTCTTTTCAGCCGGGAAAATGATCAAGATGGTGTTAAACATCAACGGTAATAACAGCGCCGTACCGACGGCTTGAAGAATGCGTGCGATCAATAGCACTGAAAAGGTTGGTGCTAACGCAGCAACGAGACAGCCTGCAATAGAGAACAGCAGTGATGTGACGAAAAGCTGTCTTGTCGTAAAGGTTTGAAGCAGCAAACCCGATACAGGTACCAAAATACCGAGTGTCAGCAGAAAGGCCGTGGTCAGCCATTGGGCTGTTGCTGTTGTAATGTGCAAAATCTGCATCAAATCATTCAGCGCAATGTTCAACGCCGTTTCACTGAACATTCCGATAAAGCCGCTAAGCAGCAGGGCAATCATAATAGGCAGCACCTTGAACGTCTTGGGATCAGACGGAGGGCTTGTTTGACTCATTGTACTCATTGTACTCATGTTGTTTTTGTTCCTCCAATAAAATTAATGGGTATTGAATTATAGTGATCGGTCTATATATAATAAACGTGAAGTTATTTTTTTGTCAAAAAAAATTTAAATATTATAAGGATGCTGTATATGGCTACTAAACCCGAATCATATGAAAATATTGTACAAACCGCTTCCAAGCTCTTTTTTCATCAGGGCTACCATGCTACCGGACTCAATCAGATTCTTGCGGAGAGTGGCTCACCGAAGGGCTCGCTTTATTATTATTTTCCGCGTGGCAAAGAGGAATTGGCTTTGGAGTGCATCAGAAGAGGGAATGAATTTATTAAGAAAAAGTTGAAAGAAACGCTATCAGGGAAAGAGGACCCTGTGCTCGCCATACAGGATTTCATCCGTAATACAGCTGAGGAAGCGGACCAAACGAACTTTAATGGCTTTATGCCTATGGGATTTTGGGCTGCTGCGGAAACTTCCTGCATCAGCGAGTCGTTGCGGCGTGCCTGCGTGAATACGTTTACAGATTGGCAACATATCTATATGGAACGTCTTCAGACAGCGGGATGGACAGAGGAAAAGGCACATAGTCTGGCGGTACTTATTATTTCCATGCTGGAAGGCGCCTTAATTCTGGCCCTTACTCAGCAGAGCAGCGCACCTATTCATAATGTAGCGAATTACATTCCACAGCTGATCAAATAAAAAAGGATATGGAAATGCTTCCTGACTGACCAGCTTTGAGAGCCGATTTTCTTGTTCGTGAGAAATCGGCTCTTTTTTTATACGCAAGTGCCACGAATTAACTCAGATTCCCAGCACCAAATGATGAAAAGTATGGTAAAATGGAATGAATTTGATTTTGCAGTAAAGGAAGGGTGAAAGCAAGTGGCAAAGGCGAAGGTGGCCAAACGGCCTACCCGGGATGAATTTGTGCTGGAGGAAATCGGGAACCAGCTTGCAGAAGCGCAGCAAGAGCAATCCGAAGTTGTGTTGACCGTATGGGGGCGTCAGGAGACAACCCGCGGGCAGATCGTTAAAATGGACCCGAGAACGGGCAGGGTGCATGTAGAGAGTAATGGTGAAACGGACAAAGTTCCTTTTATGGATATCATGAGTGTGAATTACCCAAGAGATTAAGCAGGGTTTATATACCATTTTACATAATAGGAAGCAATGAAATTGTCTGAAGGGATATATTATTGGCGCTGCTTCTTTGTTGGTTAACGTGAGCAAAACACGGCTGTTCCGGGGTTATATAACCTCGAAAAAGCCGTGTTTTTTGTGCTATAAAATCCTTATGTCAACAGAGTCTTTTCTTTGACTTCCCTATGTAGCTTTTACCGTAGTAGCACCATTATCGCGCGCTTCGGCTTTCTTCAGTACCTTACGGTCAAAAATGAAAGGACCGAATGGCAGCAATGAGGCAATCAGGGCCACAAGCCCTTGCAGTACCGAAAGCTTTCGCAAAATCAGCATGACCACAATCGCAACTACATAAGTCACGAACAGTATACCATGGATCATACCGACCCATCTTACCATTTGCGGCATCCCGGCTGCGTATTTAAGCGGCATAGCGATACATACGAGCAACAGATATGATATCGCTTCAATATTACCAATGACGCCAAATGTCTTAAAAGTATTTTTGAACATGAATAAACCTCCCTTGTTACTATTACTTAAAATTTAATATAGCCTATAAAATGATTTTTTTAAACGGTAGAAAGTTACGATTTATTGAATATTTACAGCTTTTTCTTCGTTTTTAAGGAAAAGGACGAGTATGGTCAGTGGATTTGCACGGTAACCATTGTCTGTTTGTGAATATAGAGAAACACCATCCAGAGTGCGGCGCGTCTATTGAGGCTTACCTTTTGGATACACAGGTAATCGACGAAGTATTTCTCCTGCATTATGTGAACACCTCTCCTGAAGCCGCAGTATATGCACCTGTGCTTAGGGAGATGGATATGCTAAAATGTGCAAGCTGTTCGACAGGTATGTGAGCGTAGGACGGATTGAGCGTGTACACTTCGGCTTCAAAAGAACAGGCCGGGAGGCAGGCACTGGAATAAAAACACGACTCGATCCATAGACTGAAACTATGATTTGTCACATAAAATAGCATTAGAATTTATAGATCAGATGATATAAAATCAAGTCATAAGGAACGGTCGTACTCAAAAGTACCTCGACGTTCCTCAAAGTGAAAAAAATCACATGTGAGAATGCTTTGATGAAAACTTGAACATGAAATCTGCAAACTCGCAAGGAGGAAGAACAATGAACCACTATCCTGCTATTTTTGAACCTCTGACAATACGTCGCATGACGTTAAAAAACCGGATTGTTATGCCACCAATGGGCACTAACTTTGCGGCTATGGATGGAAGCTTCGTTCAGGATCATATTGACTATTACGTGCAACGGGCCAAAGGTGGTACCGGCCTGATAACCGTAGAAAATGTTTGTCTGGATTTCCCAATGGGTACGAACGGAACGACCCAGTTGCGTATGGATAATGATCAGTTTATTCCCGGATTGTTTAGATTAACAGAAGCCCTGCACTCTTATGGAGCTTGCGTCTCTGTCCAAATTAACCACGCAGGTGCTTCCGCCTATGCTGGGAGATTGAATGGAGTTCAGCCTGTATCTTCTTCGAATATTCCTTCTAAAAAGGGTGGAGCGATTCCAAGACCTTTGCAAAAAGAAGAAATTTACGCCATTGTACGCAAATACGGAGAGGCAGCGGGAAGAGCGCAAAGGGCCGGCTTTGACTGCGTGGAAATACATGCGGGTCATTCCTACTTGCTGAGTCAGTTCCTGTCCCCTATGTATAATAAACGTACGGATGAATTTGGTGGCAGCGCAGAAAACCGCACACGGTTTGCCAGATTGGTGATTGATGAAATTCGTTCGGTGGTTGGCCCATTCTTCCCGATCTGCTTACGCTTTAGTGCGGAAGAGTTCACAGAAGGCGGCAACACACTGGAAGATACCTTGGAATTGCTGGAGTATTTGAATGATGAGGTAGATATTCTGAACGTGTCTGCTGCTCTGAATGATTCCATCCAGTTCCAGATTGATGGAATGAACCTGCCGGATGGCTGGCGCTCTTATATGGCCAAAGCGGTAAAAGACAAATTCGGTAAGGTCACCATGACCTCAGGTAATATTCGGAGTCCGCAAGCTGCGCAGGATATTTTGGAGAGAGGCGACGCTGATCTTCTGGCTATGGGAAGAGGACTGATCGCAGAACCGAACTGGGTACTTAAAGTGCAGAATGGCCATGAAGAATTGCTTAGAAAATGTATTTCCTGCAACATCGGCTGTGCCGATCACCGTATTTCCAAGAGCAAACCGATTTGCTGTACGGTAAATCCTGACCTGTTCAGAGAAGCTGAATACCGGAAACAACACGTTAAGAATAACGTTCAAGTTGTTGTGATTGGTGGGGGTACCGCAGGGCTAGAAGCGGCATGTACAGCGGCAGAAGTAGGCTGCAAAGTAACCCTTTTTGAAGAAAAACCAGAATTGGGTGGCTTGGCTCGTGATATTGCACGATTGCCGGACAAAACGCGTATTAATGATTTCCCAAATTATCTGATTCAACGCACCAAACAACTGACCAATCTGGATATTATCACAGGAACCCAAGCGGATCTGCCGATGATTACGGCTTTAAATCCCGATATTATTGTAAACGCAACAGGTGCCAAACCACTGCTTCCGCCGATTGCGGGATTGCATGATCAATTGGGTAAACCGGGTACCAAAGTATTCTCTATCTTTGATCTTTTGCACAATATGGAGAACTTCCAAGAGTTTGAAGGCAAGCGTATTGCTGTAGTAGGTGGCGGAGCCGTGGGATTGGACGTTGTCGAATATTACGCAGAACGTGGTGCTCAAGAAGTTTCCATTATTGAAATGATTCCGTTACTGGGCAAAGACCTGGATATGATTACTCGTATTTCCATGATGAAAATGGTTGAGGAGCGGGAAGTGAACGTTCATACGGAAACTGCTTTGACAGAAGTATGCAGCGACCGTTTCAAAGTAAAACACGGAGAACAGGAGTTTGAGATTCCTTTTGATCTCGGTTTCGTATGCTTGGGAATGCGCTCATTCAGTCCGCTTATGGACAGCTTGCTCGATTACGGTAAGGAACATCAAGTGGAAGTCGTGAATATCGGTGACAGTAAACAAGCTCGTCGTATTATTGATGGTACCCGCGAAGGCCGAAATATTCTGCATATCATCCAACGAGTGGATGAATTCAAAAATGAGTTTTCTTATTCTTACTAAGTATTGACCTCCTTTGCTACTGACTTGGGCTTGAAATAAGCCTATCAGCGTAGCAGAGGGGGATTTTCTTTTTTTTAGTGGCATTATCAGGGAAAGATTAGTAAACTATAAGGGCAAAATCATACATACCACTACCCATAGAATAGCCGAAGCTTTCGTCCATACTCCATTCAATCTCCTGTTCCCCTCCGTTTTTAAATATTGAAGGAGAATATCTCCTTCTTCTCTATTTATCGTAATCCATAGTTTTTTTGTTAATAGATGGTAATAATTATTCATCAGGCAAATTCTCTCTAAACAAAAAAATGTGGAATTTTTCTTGAAGGAGCATTTTGCAACAATCCCAAGAGCGATTTCAAATCAGCAATATATAGATCAAAACGGTCTAGTTTGTCTATATATTGTACTTTTAAGCGATGGGAATCGAATGATGCAAAATGCTGGAATAGAAAAGTTCCACATTGCTGTTCCAATCTATTTTTCAGGAGCTTCCTCGTCTGTTTCTTCACTTTCACAATTCAACTGCCACTCAATTCCGAATTTGTCTTTAAGACTGCCATAGCATTTACTCCAAAATGTTTCTTGAAGCTCCATGCCTACTTCTCCACCTTCTTTCAGTTTATCAAATAGTGATTTAATTTTATCAATGTCCTTATTGACGAAGGAGAGGCTTATATTGTTCCCGACAACAAAGGGCATGCCAGGAAAAACATCAGAAAACATAACATTACTCCCATCGATATCAAGACGTGTATGCATGACTAAATCTTTTGCTTCTTCTGGCAGCTGATATTCAGGGTTAGGCGGCGTTTGACCAAAGGTCATGATTTCTGGTTTATCCGTTTCAAATACTTCTGCGTAAAATTCCGCTGCTTCACGGCAGTTCCCATTAAAATTAAGGTAAACATCAATGGACATGCGACTCACTCCTTAGGGTTAATTAGTTGAACAGACTGTGGTTTCAACATTTATTATTTACCAGTACATAAACAAAAATACTAACATCGATAATAAGGAACAACATCTAAAATATACGAAAAGTATCCGAATGGAATTGGTATCTATCATGGATAATGCGTTTTGTGAGATCGGCGGTATCTATCCATCGACTTTCGATATGTGACGTATCTGAGCTGGGTAGATATTGCTACGAATAAATTATTCATTGTATATCCGTTCGAAGGACAGTTCATCGGCATAGAGGGAAGAATCACGATGACCCACAAAAAAGGGTACTTTGAAAACAGGCTGCCCTTAAAAGGCAGCCTGTTTTGTTCTGCTTTCCATTCAAATGTTGAGCAAACTTATGCAAGAAACGGCAGATATGTTTATTGGATGATCAAAAACAGGACATATGTATTTTGTGATACAAAAGTAACAAATTCGAAGAAAGGGTTGACAAGTAGCAAGGAGAAATTTACAATTTTATATTAGTGATATTGATAATCATTATCACTAATTCTAAGTAACGCTGCAATGACTATATACTAAAGGGGTTTTAAAGAATGAATAGCAAGATGAACAAGAGGTTTTACATGGTTTTATGTGTATTTACTGTTTGGATCTTGGTTCTTTCGGGCTGCGGCAACGTTGGAAAGTACCTCCGAGTCTTCTACCAAGCAGTCTGCGACCGACACGAAAAAGGAGGCAAGCACGGACTCTGGTACCCGTACCGTATCCACAGTCATGGGAGATGTTGAGGTACCTGCCAATCCTCAACGTGTGGTGGTCAACTGGTATATTGGGGACGTATTTACATTGGGCCTGACACCGGCTGCGGTATCAGGCTGGTCGCAAAAAACCATGCCTTTTTTCGATAAGCTAAATGGAGTTCCAAATATTGAAAAGTGGGAATCCGAGGAAATCATGAAGTATGATCCTGACTTGATCATTACATATGACACAAAGGATTATGACAAGCTGTCCAAAATTGCGCCCGTCTTGGTGATGCCTGAAAATAAAATGACAGCACTTGAACGGGTCAAATTTTTGGGACAGGCCACAGGTCATGAGGCAGAAGCTGACAAGGCGATTGCTACCTTTGAAAGCAAGCTCAATGACGCTAAGGAAAAATTAAAATCCGACATTTTCAAGGACAAAACCTTTAGTATATTCGAGGATTGGGGTAGCGACTCCTACGGAGTATATTATGAAACAGGCTCACGTGGCGGAACGTTGCTGTATGACTATATCGGACTTCACAAACCGGAAAAACTCGAAAAGTTAGTTAAAGATTCAGGAGAGAGCAGAGGGTCTTTATCCTATGAAGTGGCTGCTGAATATTTTGGCGACTATGTCCTCTGGTTCAAGCAGGAAGGCAAGGAATCCCAGTTTGCCAAAACGAAAATATGGAGCAGTATCCCGGCCGTAAAAAATGGGAATATCATCGAGATTCCAGCGGATTATGCAGGCCTGTTTTACTACTCTGACGTTTTGAGCATGACGGGGCAATTGGACTATATCACAAACAGATTGCTGGAAAAGACGAAGTAAGCAGAGCATAATTGACCCATTAAGGATGTAATGTATGTCTACTCACAAAGAGCAAAACAAAAAAGGAACACTTCATTTTATAGGATACATGATCTTAGGTCTGATCCTACTGCTGCTGGTAACCGCAGCTTCTATTACCTTTGGAGCCGCAGAAATGAGCCTGAAATTAGCATGGGGCGCTGTGTTTCAGTTTGATCCTGGTATTACAGAGCATCAGATTATTCACACTCTGCGTTTCCCGCGTACGGTGGCTGACATCATTGTAGGGTGCAGTCTGGCGGTTTGCGGGGCCATTATGCAGGGAACTACCCGTAACCCGCTGGCAGACTCTGGGCTCATTGGTATTAGCTCAGGATCGACATTTGCTATCGCGTTATGTATGGCCTTTTTACCCGGTCGTACCTATGCAGAAACCATACTGTATTCCTGTCTGGGTGCGGCAGTGACTACTGGAATTACGTATTATATTGCATCTATAGGTAAACGGGGGATGACCCCTCAGCGTCTGGTGTTAGCTGGAATGTCCATCTCCATGCTTTTTGGTGCGTTTAGTTCTTTTATTGCTATTAAATATAAGATCGGCCAAGCACTTGATTATTGGACGGCAGGTGGTACAGCCAGTGCCCAGTGGAACGAATTGGCTATCATTGCGCCCTTATTCATATTGGGTGTGATCTGTGCCATTATTCTTTCTCCCTCCATCACAATCTTAAGCTTCGGAGAGGATGTAGCATCAGGCTTGGGTATTCATGCCAATAGAATCAAAGGCTTTTCGACCTTAATTGTCTTGGTGCTCACAGGGATTTCTGTCATTGTGGTGGGTCCCATTGGTTTTGTGGGTCTGATTGTACCGCACATCATGCGTCATCTGATCGGAACGGATTATCGGTATATCATTCCGGCTTCAGCACTGTATGGTGGAGTTTTTTTAGTAGCAGCGGATTTGCTTGGAAGACTTATTAACCGTCCCCATGAAACACCGTTGGGTATTATCTTTGCATTGGTGGGTGTACCTTATTTTCTCTACCTTGTGCGTAAGCAAAGGAGGGAGTTTAGTTGAACAAGCCTCGCAATCCAACTGCCAGAAGTATAGGGATTATTGTGTTGTTAGTTGTGCTGACGATCCTGGTGGCGATACTCAGTATGAATGTGGGCAAGATGAATCTGTCCCCTATGGAAGTATTCAAGGTTATCATTGGTGAAGGGACTCGTAAGCAGAATCTGATTGTGTTTGATTTTCGCCTGCCGCGTATCGTTCTAGGTATATTGGTCGGCATCGGTATGGCTATTTCGGGTTGTATTATGCAAAGCTTGCTTAAAAACGACATGGCCAGTCCTGGTACGCTGGGAATCAGTTCCGGCTCTGGCTTGTTCGTACTTTTGTATGTTACTGTATTCGCCAGTGAGGGATTGTTTTCGCCCATCGTCCTGCCGGGACTGGCCTTTGCAGGGGGCATTGTAGCCGCAATTCTTATTTTCTTGTTTGCTTATAGGCGGAGGAAAGAAATTTCGCCGACCGGCTTAATTTTAACAGGCGTTGCTATGGGCAGTGGTTACTCCGCATTGTCATTAATGATTACACTGAAGCTGGACGAGAAGCAATATGATTTTGCTTTGCGCTGGCAGGCTGGAAGCCTGTGGGGAGATGACTGGAGCTACATTATGGTACTGCTTCCTTGGGTGCTCATCATTAGTTTTTACGTCTTTTATAAGTCGTACACTCTTAATGCGTTGAACTTGGGGAACCAGACAGCATCGGGACTCGGTGTAGCGATCAAAGGGGAATTTATTGGTCTTACTATTGCTGCGGTGGCACTCGCCTCTGGTAGCGTAGCCCTTGGCGGGAACTTCTTTTTTGTAGGGATGGTTAGTCCACATCTGGCGCGCAAGCTGGTAGGGCCTAATCATAAGCTATTGCTGCCTACCACGGCATTGGTAGGGGCGCTGGTCATTCTGATCGCGGATACGATCACCCGCACGATCAGTTTTGGAGCAGATATCCCGACAGGCATCATTATCACGATCCTGGTGACGCCATATTTCCTTTATTTGTTGTCGAAGGCCAACTGATCCATATATAACCCATAAGGCGTTGTTCGTCTATCTATTGTACTTTCGAGCGTTGGGAATCGAATGATGCAACATGCTGATATTATTAACGCCCGGTTTTGCTAGAACTTTTTTGATTCACAGAGATATATTTTAAAAACAAGCAGGCATTATATCCGAAGTAATGGTATGATAGCTTAGTTAAATCTGAACGACTACTATTGGAGTGATCACATGGGTGCAAAAAGTAAGGGCGGCGGAACCGGCAGAGGTACAGGTAGTAAGGGCTGGACACGTTGGAACAAAACAGCGAAGCCCACAAGGGTAAAAAACGCTTCTACAGGTGCGCCGGGAAGTAAAGCCGCAGGCAGCGCAAAAGGCGGCAGTACCAAACCAAGTGGTAATAAAAGCGGCGGCAGAAGTAAGTAAGCCGGGCAAGTATATCGTAGTTCAAAAAGGTGAACACCTGATTTGGCAAAAGCAATCAGGTGTTTTTAATTCGAAGTAAGCAGGTGAATAGTGCGAATTAATAAGTACATAAGCGAAACGGGGTTCTGCTCACGCAGGGAAACGAATAGATTGATTGCAGCCGGGCGAATCACGATTAATGGCACGGTTTGCGAAGCTGGAGCGAATGTAGAGCCGCAGGATTCCGTACTGATTGATGGGGAAACGATTCCGGTTAATAATAGCGAGCCTGTATATTTGGCCCTGAATAAGCCCATCGGCATTGTGTGTACGGCGGCGGAACAGGTTGCTGGCAATATTATTAGTTATGTAAACTTCCCTTCACGGATTTTTGCCATTGGCAGGCTGGATAAGGCATCGGAGGGGTTGATTTTACTAACGAATGACGGAGATATCGTTAATAAAATGATGCGTTCTGAGCATGGTCATGAGAAAGAATATGTGGTGACCGTGGACAAACCTGTTACAAGCGAGTTTACGCAGGCTATGTCCCGCGGTGTTGAAATATTAAACGTCATTACTAAACCATGTGACGTTTACCAGCAAGGTGAATATGAGTTTCGCATTATTTTGACCCAGGGCCTGAATCTGCAAATCCGCAGAATGTGCAAGGCTTTGGGGTTCAGGGTGCTGAAGCTGGAGCGTATCCGAATCATGAATATTACCTTGAACGAGCTGGAACGGGGAGAATGGAGACATCTGGATGGGGAGGAGCTAAAGGTGCTTCTTTCTACGTTGAGATAACAATCAATGCTGTGGAAGGAATATCAGGAGAAGTTTGCGTTTCAATTTTCAACACTGATGAAGTGTATTATAGAAACTTATATGTTTTCCCATTTTCCCAATAAACAAAAAGAGGAGGTTTGCAGCTTACTGCAGCTGAACAGAACACTCTTCCTAATTGTCTACATGACAAGGAAACAGAGCTCCATATCCTATACCGGAGAAAACACTTGCAATCATGACCCAGGAGCCGGGCCAATAACCATTGTAATACTCATAAAGTTACTGCAATATAAAATGTCAAGAACATAAAAAAACTGCTTAAGCTAATAAATATAAAATCCTTACTCCAAATTTTATCTATTGTTGTCATACAATACCGTCCACTCAAAAAATAAAAAATGAATGTTTCTCATCTGCAATAAATAAAAACTCTTCGTGATCTCTCGGATTCCCTTTCTAGAAGCACCTTGATATTGCCAAGTATGAACTCTGTCATTAGATTATTATACAGAGGTTTATTTAAGGATCAATTGATAATAAAGTTAATTAAGTTCATTAATGAACAAATGATAATTATTTGTATATCAATTGAAATTCCGTTCGAGCGTATCCTAGTTGTTCTGCTCCACTTCGGTAATCTTGACCAGGACATTGTGATCGTCGTATATCTTAGTTTTGATAATACGAACAGGCTGTCTCTGAGACTAACCCCTGAGACAGCCTGTTTTAGTTATAGCAAGAAGATGAAGCTCATACAAATTAAGTCCAATTCGGTAAAAGCGTTTCACCCCGGTCGGTTGCGGGTTGTGGTGTAATGGAAAGGGAAGAGATTTCCTCACGCCATTCCGGTGTCATGTCTACATCGGCGGCATCAAGTGAATCTTCGAGCTGTTCCAGATTTCGCGCGCCAATAATAGGAGCCGTAATGGCAGGATTAGACATCGCCCAAGCAACGGCCAGCGTCGCTGCCTTGATTCCACGTTCTGCGGCATAGGTGGTAAACCGATCTGCTACGACATAGTTTATTTCATCCAGATAGCGATCCGTATATCTTTTTTCATCCACTAACCTGCCTTGCTCCGGACGTTTATTCACCCCATATTTACCTGTAAGAAGTCCAGCTCCAAGAGGACTGTAAGAAATGACCCCAATTTGTTCAGAAGCAGCGAGTGGTAAAATTTCGACTTCAGCCTGCCGTTTCACCAGGTTGTACATCGGCTGGATGAGTTCAAAACGGGCCAACTGTTCCTTGGCCGAGATCCCCAGTGCTTTGGCGATCTGCCAAGCAGCCCAATTGCTGACTGCAGGATAGAGGATCTTTCCTTGGCGCTGCAAATCATCCAATGCACGCAGGGTTTCCTCGATTGGTGTTCGCGGATCAAAGTCATGAACGAAATAAAAATCAATATAATCCGTTTTAAGACGTCTGAGACTACCCTCAATCCCTTGCAGGATATGCCGGCGGGATAAGCCTCTGGCATTTACGTCAGCATTTGTAGGCCAAAACACCTTTGTCGTTAAAACGATGTTGTCTCGCTCATGCGCGATACAATCGCCGAGAATTTCTTCAGAGCGGCCTAAAGCATAAACATCGGCAGTGTCAAAAAAATTGATTCCTGCTTCACGGGAACGTTTATACATCTTTTTAGATGTTTCTTCGTCTGCATTTGAAGGGGAGAAATAATGGCCAAGTCACTAAAGTTGATTATAAATGATGAGCATTTTACAGCATTACTTAACGATAACCGTACTGTAGAAGATCTTTTAAAAATGTTACCAATGGAACTTACACTCCGCAGATATGCGCAACACGAATACTATAGTTCACTTCCAAAAAAACCGTCAATTAAAAGTGTGCCTATGACATCAGATGCCTATGCAGGCGGCCTTTATTACTATGATGGCTGGAGTGCATTTACAGTACTGTTCGACGACGCACAGATTGCACCTTATGAAGTTGTCCATCTTGGAGACGTAAATGAAGAGATCATTTCTACATTAGCCGCATCTGGAGATACAGTAAAGGTAATACTTGAAGCATTGGATATTTAATGTAAAAGTATTACGTTAAAATTGACATAGAAGATATTAAGAAAAGGAAATATAAAAATAAGAAATGTTCATTTAACACTATTCCTGCGTAACGCACGCAGACTAAAGGATATGGCGTCCGACCGCGTTCAAGTGCTTGAAGGTGACGTGATGGACCCTGGAAGCCTGATAAATCTGAATAAACAGCGGATTCTACTACAAAGCTACAAAAAGCTGACGTCAGGTCGTGCAGCAACTTTTGAAACTAAAATCTACCGTAATCATTTATAAAAAAGGAAGGGCCACCTACTAGAGTTAGCCCTTCCTTTTCAAAATTGAAGTTATAAGTTTAATCCCTACTCACAAATTCTTTCCAACAAGGCTCCCAACTGTTCTGCTAATTCTAGATGGGTTACAGGTCTTTCGTTCCTAAACCACCATTCGACTACGCCCACATACGAAGAAGCCAGAAAATAAACGACAAGATCTTTATTTAACCCTTCGTTTTTCCCCTTAGTATTATCCACTTCATCCTGAAACTCTTCAATAAGAAATTCCAGGAACCGATTGCGGAAAAAAGGTGCTCCTTTACTTGCCAGCATCGTGGAGAAAAATGCGTAATTACGCTCAAAATATTCTGTCCAAATCACGGATCCTGTAACAAAATCCAAATCGGCAGCTGCTTCACATCTTTCCCGGAGTTCATTAATATGAGTTTCAATTAGTTTATCCAGCAAATCGTATTTATCCATGTAGTGAAGATAAATCGTTCCGCGGCTGACATTTGCTTTATCTGAGAGATCTTGAATGGTAATATCATCAAAATTTTTCTCAGTCATTAGTTCAATTACTGCTGTTTTTAATGCTTCCTGTGTTTTAAGGATTCTTCTATCGACTTTAGACATTTGGCTCACCGAACTTTCTTTTGTTATCTAAATATAATAAGGGTTCGTAAATTAACACACTCATAACAACGAATAACGATTTATTTTCTGAACTTTTTTTTAATTATAAACAAATGTTTATTATTTTATCAATACAATGTATAAACGAAATGGAGCCAAACCGACTTAACTAGAGGCTAATATCCGGAAAACGCAATAGATAATGAACGATTTTTATATTTCTATTCATTAATGTACAAATCGCTTCAAATTAACAATAGGAAATAATCTTAAGGAGATTATAATAATAGACATAAGAACAATAAAGTAATTGAGAATATTAATTTTCAAATAGGATGAGACTAAAATCGTGTCCGAATCATTCACTCTATAGGAAAGGGGTGTTGTATAACATGTGTAACCATCATCAAAACATAACTACTCAAGTGCTAAGTGTTTCAAGTCCAAAAGCATCCTTTGAACAAACTACTATAGTATGTAACCACTGATCCCACCACGTTCACTGAGTTGGCTGGTCAATTTGATCTGATTTTAAACACAGTGTCTGCAAATATCGACGTTGATGCCTTTCTATCCATCCTTAATGTGGACGGGGCACTAGTAAATCTTGGTCTGCCAAATAAACCAGATCAATATAATGTTTTCTCCTTATTTGCTGGGCGTCGGAGTATTACGGCATCAAATGTTGGCGGTATCAGAGAAACACAAGAAATGCTCGACTTTTCGGCTGAGCATGGTATCGCCCCTATGATCGAGGTCATTCGGGCTGACCAAGTTGACGAGGCATATGAACGCGTCCTCAGCAGTGATGTGCGTTATCGGTTTGTAATCGATATGTCAACATTGTAATCGTTTATTTTGATGAAGGAATACATCTACTTAGATAACTCAAACCGGGAACGTATAATTGAAGGTGATGTGAACGATCTTACAAAAAGGTACGGAGATTTCTCGGAAAAGTATTGCTGCCTTGGTTGTTAAAATAGCGGAATCAAAAGAATGGGATATTCGTCGTAGTTGGGAATTAGTAAACCAAACACAGAAGGCGATAAACCGGCTTCTTACTAGTTTCAATAGGAGGGGAAAGAATGGGAATTACGGAAGCAGCACAAAAGTATCATGAAAGAATGTTTCCAGGCTATGAATCTAAGTTTTTGGAAACAGATCCGGAGTTTATTGAATTATTCGATAACTTTGCGTTTGATGAAGTAGTGAATCAAGACGATTTGGATGATCGGACACGTATGATGGCGATTTTGTCCGTTTTAATTGGGTGTCAAGGAATTGACGAGTTTAAAGCTATGCTTCCAGCAGCACTGAATTTTGGCGTTACGCCTGTGGAAGCAAAGGAAATTGTCTATCAGTCCGTACCTTACCTTGGCATTGGAAGGGTATTGCCCTTTCTGCATGTAGCGAATGAGATATTGAACGAACAAGGTGTTGAACTACCTTTACCGTGTCAGGCAACTACAACCCAGGAAAACCGTTTGGAAGCAGGAATTCAAGCACAAGTCGATATTTTTGGTGAAAGTATGAAACCATTCTGGAAATCAGGTCCGGAAGAGATTAGGACATCAATCGCTGGCTTGCAGCTAACTGCTTTGGCGATTACTATACCCGAAAAGGGCTTGACCACAAACAAAGAGAAATGATTACATTCTGCTTTCTTATGGCCCAGGGTGGATGTGAGCCTCAGTTAACCAGCCATGCTGCCGCTAATATGAGGCATGGAAATGATAAGCTGTTCCTGATTAAGGTTATCTCTCAATGCCTGCCTTTCATAGGTTATCCGCGCAGTCTGAATGCTCTTCGGTGTGTGAATGAAGCAGCAGCACAATCGGAATAAAAAAGGATTCCGTTGTTCTTATCAGGCGAACAAAACTCTCCTGAACAGGAAACATTATGTACTTCATGGAGGAAATTATTATGAAAAATCATCGTACTTGGCTTATTACAGGTGTCAGTAGTGGGTTTGGTTATGAGATGACCAAACAACTGCTCGAGAAGGGGAATAAGGTTATCGGAACGGTGCGCAACAAAAGCAAGGTCGCAGACCTTATCGAGAAGTATCCAGATACCTTCGCATGCGAAATTTTAGATGTTACCCGATGTTCCTGCTATTCATAAGCTTGTCGACGACTCTTTTGAGAAATTTGGACGTATTGACGTTATCATAAGCAACGCTGGCTATGGCCTTTTTGGGGCCGCCGAGGAACTCTCTGACGCCGAGGTTGGTCACATCATCGCTACCAATCTAACAGGATCTATCCAGCTTATCCGGTCATCTCTGCCGCATCTGCGTAAGCAGGGTGGTGGCCGCATTATTCAGATATCCTCCTATGGTGGGCAGGTGGCCTTCCCTGGTAATTCGATGTACCATGCCACTAAGTTTGGCATTGAGGGATTTTGTGAGTCGGTCGCTCAGGAGGTCGCACCTTTTAACATCGGTATTACATTGGTGGAGCCGGGCGGTGCTCGTACCGAGTTCCGCTATGGCAGTGCACAGGTAGCGAATCTAATGTCAGAGTACGACGGTAATCCGACGCATGGCTTTTTGAACATGCTGGACGCTTCTAATGGACTAGCTCCAGGTGACCCTGTACGTATGGCGTCCCGAATCATAGAGAGTGTGGAACAAGAACCAGCGCCGATGCGATTAGTACTCGGCTCTCAAGCGCTGACAAATACCATTTCGACCCTTAAAGCCCGCGTTGCCGACTACGAGACGCAGACTGAACTGGCAGCTTCTACTGATTTTCCTGCGGGAGAATAAAAGGTTCTAGACTCTTTGACAGAAAGAAGGAATCAATGATGGAAAATGGACAACTTAGCAACAGTACCATTTTTCCGTTAGGAGAAAAGGTTAAAGCAAACTTTACGGGTGACGCCTACCTGCAAATGGTGTTTACAGATCCGGCGCCTCTTAATACGGCGATCGGAAATGTTACCTTTGCTCCAGGGGCCCGCAATAATTGGCACGCTCATCAGGTTGGGCAAGTTCTGTTAGTCACCGGCGGCAAAGGCTGGTATCAGGAAGAAGGCAAACTTGCCCGATTCCTCAAAACGGGTGATGTGGTCAATATTCCACCTAACGTGAAACATTGGCATGGTGCGACTAAAGAGAGTTGGTTTGTACATCTGGCCATGACTCCAGGAGAAACAGAATGGTTTGAAGCGGTCGATGATGAGTGGTTTGATAAACTGTAGAGATCAACGCTTCAGGTCTAATCCGATGCGTTCCGAATAAATCTGTACGTTATTACTATACAAAACAAATCAATTTTATTTAACCATTGAATCCCTAATCATTTAGAGAGCGCTTGAATTCGGTATTCTGTTGCAGTGGGAGCTCAGTAACGAATGATTATTAAAAGCCGTTAGTGCGGCTTTTAATTTTTCCATTTTTCTCAAACGCAGTTTTGACTGCAAATGTCCCTAACAACGGACTGTTTGTTTTTTTAGTAAGGGATGAATAATAGAATATTCATCTGAATTTGTTCATTATTATACAAATTATGTCTTTTTGATAATTTCATATTTTATGAATTAGGGTATAATTTTTATCAGTGGAATATTAATGGAATGAAATCCATTAATTTTGACTTTTGATGAATAGAGTTGGCGTCTTTCAAATATTGGAGATCTGCTGCAGTTAAAAATGAGGAGGAATTGAAATGGAATATGTAACTTTAAATAACGGAGTAAAGATGCCTATTTTAGGCTATGGCGTTTACCAAATTTCCGATCAAGCTGAATGCGAAAGATGCGTACTTGATGCTATAAATACAGGCTATCGTTCCATCGATACTGCACAGGCTTACCAAAATGAAGAAGCTGTAGGTCGTGCCATCAAGAAAAGTGGAGTAGCCAGAGAAGAGTTATTCATCACTACTAAAGTTTGGATTTCCAATGCAGGATATGAAAAAGCCAAAGCCTCTATTGAGGAATCACTGAGAAAACTTCAACTGGATTATCTGGATTTACTTCTCATCCATCAGCCATTTAATGATTATTATGGTACGTATCGTGCGATGGAAGAACTCTATAAGGTAGGTAAAATCAAAGCGATCGGGGTAAGCAACTTCTACCCGGACAGATATATCGACCTTGTTCAGTTTAGTGAAGTGGTTCCGGCTGTCAACCAAGTGGAAACACATGTCTTCAACCAGCAGGTAAAAGCACATGAAATTATGAAGAAATATAACACGCAGATCGAATCCTGGGGTCCATTTGCAGAAGGAAAAAACGATTTGTTTTCCAACGCAACCTTACAGGAAGTGGGCGATCAATATAACAAATCTATTGCCCAAGTTGCTTTACGTTTCTTGATTCAGAGAGGCGTGGTGGTGATTCCAAAAACGGTGAATAAAAATAGAATGGAAGAAAACTTCAACGTATTTGATTTTAAACTGACGACAGAGGATATGGAAAAAATAGCTGTACTGGATACAGGAGAAAGTGCATTTTTCTCCCACTATGATCCGCAAACTGTAGAGTTTTTAACCGATTACGGAAAAAAAGGTTTGGAATAAGTATAAGGTTTCATAACGGAAAGAAGGCTGTTTCAGGAAGAGAGGAGGAACTTGGCATGAAAAAAAGAATTCTTGGTAAAGACTTGGAGGTTTCAGCCATCGGCCTCGGCTGCATGGGTATGAGTCATGCTTACGGTCCGGCAGCAGATAAAACCGAAATGATCAAACTGATTCACCAAGCTTTGGATCTCGGTATCACATTTTTCGATACCGCAGAAGTGTATGGTCCCTATGAAAATGAGGAACTGGTGGGTGAAGCATTAAAAGAGGTTCGGAATGAAGTATTGATTGCCACCAAGTTTGGAGTTCACTTTGAACATGGCCAGAGCGGTGCACTCTTAACGGACAGCAGACCAGCTACCATCCGCAAAGCAGTGGAAGGTTCCCTCAGACGGTTGAGAACAGATCATATTGATCTGTACTACCAGCATCGTGTTGATAAAAAAGTACCTGTGGAGGAAGTTGCAGGTATAATGGATGAGCTCATTAAGGAAGGAAAAATTACACATTGGGGAATGTCGGAGGCGAATTCCGATGAAATTAGAAAAGCCCATGCTGTATGCCCGGTAACCGCTGTTCAAAGCAGATATTCCATGATGAGCCGCCAGAAGGAAGAGGATACTTTCCCGACGGTAGAAGAACTGGGAATTGGCTTTGTTGCTTTTAGCCCATTGGCAAACGGTTATTTATCCGGAAAATATGATAAGAACTCTCGTTTTGAAAGCAGCGAAGAGAAAGGGCTCGACTATAGAAGTTTCTTACCGCAGTTTAAACCAGAGAACATGGATGCAAATCAAGCTCTGATCGATTTGATTAATCGCTTTGCGAAGGAAAAGGAAGCAACCGCAGCACAAATCTCGCTAGCATGGATGCTTGCTCAAAAACCGTACCTCGTGCCGATTCCAGGGACCCGAAAACCGGAACGCTTGGTCGAGAACGCGGGTGCAACGGAAGTCGTCCTTTCTTCAGAGGAATTAAACAGAATAAATGGGGCATTATCTCAACTCACAATAACTGGTGAATACCTTGGCGGGCGCACTAAATAAACAAGCTATTACGAAATAGAAAAGATCGCTGTAAAGCAATTTTTTAATAAAAGGTGGAGAATTGTTATGAAAGCAAATATTATGTACGCTGCAGGTGATGTGCGCGTAGAAGAATTGCCCGTTCCGAGATTGCTAGAACAAACGGATGTCATTTTGAAAGTGGTCGCTGCCTGCGTTTGTGGAAGCGATCTGCATCCTTATCGCAGCATGCATCCTCATGAGCATGGCGAAGGTGAAGCAATGGGGCATGAAGTGATTGGAAAAATTGAAGAAATGGGTTCAGACGTTTCTGGTTTCAAGAAAGGCGATTTGGTCGTCGTTCCTTTTGCTTATGGAGATAACACATGTCCGTTTTGTCAAGAAGGATTGATGACTTCTTGTGAGCATGGGGGCTTTATGACTGGCTGCCAAGCGGAATTTGTTCGAGTTCCTCAAGCACAAGGAAGCATGTTCAAGTTGCCTGACGAAATTGATGAAGACTCCCCTTTATTGCCGTCCCTGTTAACATTATCTGACGTCTACGGCACTGGTTATCATGCGGCGGTAATGGGTCGAGTGAATGAGGATACGACTGTAACAGTTATTGGTGATGGAGCTGTTGGCCTTCTTGCTGTTCTGTCAGCAAAGAAACTCGGCGCCAAGAAAATCATTCTTATGGGCCGTCATAAAGAGCGGACAGATCTGGGTATTGAATTCGGCGCCACAAATGTTATTTCTGAACGCGGAGAAGAAGGAGTAGCGAAAGTCCGGGACCTGACAAATGGTGAAGGAACACATGTCGTTCTTGAATGTGTCGGGCTGAAGCCTGCTTACGATATGAGTGTTGGCATTGTCCGGTCCGGCGGAGTTATCAGTCGTGTTGGGGTTCCGCAGTATGATGAAGCTGCCGTTGGCTTTGAAAGTCTTTTCGGGCGTAATATTACGCTTACGGGAGGCCCTGCGCCAACGCGTGCATATATGGAAGAATTATTACCGGACATTCTTGACGGAGCAGTTAAACCTGGCCGTGTATTTGACGTAACGGTTGATCTGGACGGTGTTCCAGAGGGTTATCGCGCCATGAATAACCGTGAAGCACTCAAAGTATTAATTAGACCTTAATAAATACTTTGAGACAAGATCGCAAGGGAGCATAATTTGTACTGAATTTTAAATTTAGCGGCTTTTATGTTGTAAGGGCTCAAGTTCTTATCCCGAATTGAGGAAAAGAACTTGAGCCCTTTGTCGCAAAGGACATGAACATAGTACTATGCCGATTTGAAGCATTAGGTCTGAATAATGTGGACTTCAAGCAAAATGCAAAAATAGGGCAGACAAGTGCCAGTATGGGACATTAAACGATCAAATGCAACGTGCTTAAGAGAAATAGGCAATAAATTAGCACAATTGAGATATTACATCTGACTCCATCTATAAGATAATCTTAAATATAAACTACCTGTTCCTAATAATTAACTTATGATTGGATAAGATATGATGTCAAATTAAAATCAAAGAGTTTCATACATGAACCTAAAATCCACAGGTATGTCCGATAGACATTGTAAAGAGCACCAAAATTTTCAGAAAAATAATTAACACTTTAAAATAATTGGTTTACTAATGAACATATCTCATCCTTTTAACAATTGCATGTATCCTGTTTTCACTTATAGTTATAAACAAATGTTCAATAGCGTATTAATGTTTAATTATAGTTAACGTGGAGAAGCATGATAAAATTCGCTAGGTTGGAAAAGCAGAATTACAGGTAACGATTTGTATTTGTGAACTATGACTTTCGGTAACCGTTAAAAGGTATCGACCACTAACAAAAAAGGAGTGCGTTGAATAATGGACTATGTCAAACTTGGACGTACCGGCTTGGAAGTTTCAAGATTATTCCTTGGTTGTATGAGTTATGGGGTACCCGAACGCGGAATCGCTCCATGGTCGCTGAATGAAGAGGAAAGCAGACCATTTATTAAACGAGCACTGGAACACGGTATTAACTTCTTCGATACGGCTAATGTTTATTCTGACGGAACAAGCGAGGAAATTGTCGGACGGGCATTGAAGGAATTCACCCGGCGGGATGAAGTAGTAATTGCAACTAAGGCATATTTTCGTATGAGCCCGGGTCCAAATGGGAAGGGGCTTTCCAGGAAATCCATCATGAATGAAATCGATAACAGCCTAAGACGACTCGGTACGGAGTACGTAGACTTGTACCAAATCCACCGTTGGGATAGTTCTACACCGATTGAAGAGACGATGGAGGCACTCCATGACTTGGTAAAGGCAGGTAAAGTTAGATATATAGGAGCATCTTCAATGTACGCTTGGCAGTTCTTGAAAGCACAGCAAGTTGCCGAACGTAACGGTTGGACCCGGTTTATATCGATGCAGAATCACTTGAATTTACTGTATCGGGAAGAAGAGAGAGAAATGCTTCCTCTTTGCCACGAAGAAGGAATCGGTGTAATTCCCTGGAGTCCTCTCGCTAAAGGACGGCTAACTCGTGAATGGGATGAAAAAACCACACGTTCTGAAATAGACGAAGCCGGTAAAAGATTCTATTCGAATATGGTGGACGCAGATCGTAAAGTCGTCGAGAGGGTAGCGGAAGTTGCGGCCAAACGGGGCGTTACTCGCGCGCAAGTTGCACTAGCTTGGGTACTGCAAAAAGATTCAGTAACGGCCCCGATTATCGGCGCAACAAAGCCTTATCATCTGGAGGATGCAGTTGCTGCACTGTCAGTGAAACTGGATGCTAACGAAATTGCAAGCCTCGAGGAGCCATATGTACCTCATCCCATTATAGGTATTTAAGCTAAATGGACCACTGTACTTTCTGTGGTCCGTATTTGTGTTGAACACGATGGTGCATTCGTTGGCTAAGTCAGCTCCGATCCAACTTACTGCAAGCATCGATCAGTTTTGTGGGGATGTATTACTACAAAACAAAAAGCCCCATGTGTATAGGGGCTGGGAATAGTAAAATATATACGAAATTTAGTTGCAATTCCGCTCTAACAGCATTCCTAATTGTTCTGCCAATGCCTGATGCGAAATAGGCATTTCATTCGCGAACCACCATTCCACTACTCCAACATAAGCTGAAGCTACGAAACTAACAGCTAGGTCCTTATTTAACCCCTCGTTCTTGCCTTGAGTTACATCCACCTCACTTCTGAACTCCTCAAAAACCGATTAAAAAAATCTAACTCGTTATATACAAGCATATAAAGCAATTTCACAATTTCAATCGATTTGTGTACTAATTCACGGATCACATTCTATTGGTCATTGAAGGTATTCTAATTGCGTTTATAATACACATATGTAACATAAAATATCAATATTGCCTAATACATTGATGTGAATTATCACAATGGGAAAAGGTTCGAATGTTGAAGTAAAATACAACCTGCGAAAGCGAGGAATAACAAATGGAATATGTGAAACTTGGGAGTACCGGCTTGGATGTATCGCGGATTTGTCTGGGCTGTATGAGCTTCGGTATCGGAGAACGGGGAGATTTCCCGTGGGCGCTCAATGAAGAACGCAGTCGTCCCATGATTAAGAAAGCTCTGGAGGCAGGCATTAATTTCTTCGATACGGCCAATGTATATTCTGGTGGAACCAGTGAGGAAATCACTGGCCGAATTCTAAAAGAAAATGCAAATCGAGATGAAATAGTCCTGGCGTCAAAGGTGTTTTACCCTGTAGCTGAGGGGCCAAACCGAGGCGGACTGTCCCGTAAAGCCATCATGAGTGAAATTGATAAAACGCTTATGAGACTTGGAACGGATTATGTGGATATGTATTACACTCACCGCTGGGATTACAATACACCGATCGAAGAGACGATGGAGGCCTTGCATGATGTGGTGAAGGCAGGAAAAGCACGGTATATTGGAGCTTCAACGATGTACGCCTGGCAGTTCTTAAAAGCACAACATGTCGCTGAACGTAATGGCTGGACCAAATTTGTCGCAATGCAGGATCATTACAACCTTATGTACCGTGAGGAGGAGCGGGAGATGCTCCCTATGTGTACAGAAGAAAAGATTGGTGTGATGCCATGGAGTCCTCTAGCTGCCGGAAGACTGGCACGACCTTGGGGTGAAACGGACGAACGTGCCAAAGTGGATGCCATCGGTAAAGCGATTTATTCCGCAACAGCCGATTCGGATCGCCAAGTCGTTGAACGTGTAGCGAAAGTAGCTGAAACACGTAGAGTACCAATGTCGCAAATCGCATTAGCATGGTTGCTTCATAAGGATCCGGTAACAGCTCCGATTGTAGGTACGACTGAAATATCTCATATCGAGGATGCGATTGCCGCCCTGTCGATCCAATTAACACCTGAAGAAATGGCATTGCTGGAGGAAGCATATGTGCCACATCCAGTCCTTGGTATGACGTTCTAATTCTAAATGGTGTACCTGTCATCAAAAATGGACAATGATAAATGAATTAAGGAGTCGATGAAGACGATGTGTAAAACGCATGTACTACGTGTTCCCAAAGCAAATGCCCCATTCGAAAAAACTATGATCGAACGGAGAGATTTACGTTCAAACGATGTCATGATTGATATTCAGTTCTGCGGTATTTGTCACTCGGACATCCACTTTGCACACAACGAATGGGGAAATGGGATCTTCCCAATGGTCCCTGGTCACGAAATTACAGGTGTTGTATCTGAAGTAGGTTCGGACGTTACCAAGTTTACCGTTGGAGATCGTGTTGGAGTGGGTTGCTTTGTTGACTCCTGTGGAGAATGTGAATATTGTCTTCGTGGTGACGAGCAATATTGTACAAAAGGCGTTGTGATGGTATTTAATGGAATGGGTTATGATGGAGAAATCACTTATGGTGGGTATAGCCAAAAGATTGTGGTTAAGGACGAATTCGTGGTCCGTGTACCGGATTCCCTGGATCTGGCTGCAGCAAGCCCACTGTTGTGTGCAGGTATCACCACATACTCACCTTTGAAACACTGGAACGCAGGCCCAGGCAAAAAAGTGGCTGTTGTGGGGATGGGTGGTCTAGGTCACCTGGCGGTGCAATTTGCTCATGTTATGGGTGCGGAAGTAACTGTTTTGAGTCAGACCATGAATAAACAAGAAGAGTCTCTGGAGATGGGCGCAGATCATTACTACGCTACCAGCGATCCCGAAACATTCAGTAAACTGGCTAAGCAATTTGATATTATCTTGAACACCGTCTCTGCAAATCTTGATGTCGATGCATATTTATCCTTGCTCCGCGTAGATGGAACGCTTGTCAATGTCGGTGCGCCTGCCAAACCTGATCAGTACAGTGTATTCTCCTTGATTGGGGGCCGCAGAAGCATTGCGGGTTCAAACGTAGGGGGAATCCGGGAAACTCAAGAAATGCTTGATTTTGCTGGAGAGCAGGGAGTTGCCGCTAAAATTGAGCTCATCCGTGCAGACCATGTGGACGAAGCATATGAGCGTGTGCTACGTAGTGATGTGCGTTATCGCTTCGTGATTGATATGTCAACATTGTAAGGTTAATCAATAAATTATCCCATGATCTAGAGCTTTCTATATAAAGGATGGGTACTACCATTTCGAATAGTTTGCCTATCCTGATCTTATCTGAATTGAAAGGGTGTTATCTTAACATGAGTAATGTAGTAATCCTGGGTGCAAATGGCGGAATCGCTCGTCATGCAATTGATTTATTCCTTCAAGAAACGGATGCTCAACTGACACTTTTTCTCCGTAATTCAAGAAGAATGAAAAACATGGAATCCGATCGCATTCGAGTTATTGAAGGCGATGTCATGGATGTTGAAAACCTAAAGCAAGCTATAATAGGGCAGAATATTGTCTATGCCAATTTATCAGGCGATCTAGAGAACATGGCCAAAAATATCGTAGAAGCTATGGATGCTAGTGAAGTGAAACGCCTCATTTTTATTAGTTCTATGGGTATTTATGATGAAGTTCCTGGTGAGAAGTATGGAAGTGTTCTAAATCCTTATCGGAAATCAGCTCAAGTAATTGAAGCCTCATCTCTCGATTATACAATCTTGCGTCCTGCATGGTTTACAGATTCTAATGAAATTGACTATGAGACCACACAAAAAGGTGAACTGTTTAAAGGCGGTGCTGTTTCACGCAAGAGTGTTGCGGATTTGGTTGTTAGATTGGCAACAAATCCTGAATTGGAGGTTCGCTGTAGCTTAGGGGTGAACAAGCCCCAATAACCGAAGATAGAGTAAGTTAAACACTGGAAAATAGCTAACCAATACAACTGCTATCTTAAACGTCTTTTAAAGCTAGCATATATGAAAAACATAAAATGAGAGCTCATTTAAGAAAATGAGTTCTTTTTTTATTTATATTTATAACGTTTTGAATCAAATATTTAAATGTGACAGGAAATGGAGGAAAAAAAAGTATAAAGCTATAAACTTACTTTAAAAATATAAGGAAATCCTCCGAATATTAGCTATGAGTTTATATTTTGTTTCATGTTATTTCGAATTATCGAGAGTAAGTAAGCGTTTTCGATAAACGCCATTTCAATATGCTAATGTATCTTGAATACGCTTAAGTTTATTGCTAAGTTAGATCTGTTGCTACGTGAAAGACCTAAGTAACTTGACGAATCTCACATCTAAGAGGAGGAAAGGGAAAATTTTATGAGCAAAAAATATGAAAAACTCGCTCAGCAAGTTATTGAAAAAATCGGGGGAGAAAAGAATGTTTCATCTTTAAGTCATTGTCAAACTAGACTGCGCTTTGTTCTAAATGATGATAAAAAAGCGGATATAGAAGGAATTAAAAAGTTAGAAGGTGTTGCAAATGTTGTTGAAAGCGGTGGACAATTTCAAGTAATTATTGGTACGCAAGTGGAAGAAGTTTATGAAGAAATCGTTAAATACACAGGTACATTGAATAGTGAAGAAGCAACTAATAATGAAACAAAGAAACCAAATGTATTAAATACGAATCATTGATTTTATATCAGCTACTTTTAGTCCGGTTATTCCGGCCATTACTGGTGCGGGAATGATCAAAGCGTTTCTTGCCTTATTGCTATTATTCGATTTAATTTCCAGAGAATCACAAACGTATTACATTATAAATTTCATGGCTGATGCAGTTTTTTATTTCCTACCTTTTTTCCTTGCTTATAGTGGAGCTCAAAAGTTGAAAGCCAGTCCATTTTTAGCAATGTTTTTAGCAGGTATACTATTGCATCCGAGTTTTATTCAATTGCAGACAGCTGGGGATGACGTTAATTTATTTGGTCTGCCAGTTAGACTCGTAAGCTATAGTAGTTCAGTTATTCCAATATTATTAATTGTATTTGTTCAATCCTATATAGAACGTTTTTTGAAAAAGGTTACTCCGAATGCGATAAAAATTATTTTTGTTCCTATGTTTACTGTTTTAATTACAGGAACGTTAGCTTTAACGATTCTTGGTCCGATTGGTTCGTATATTGGAGATTATATTGCGATCGGATTTGATTGGTTGGCGAGTTATGGCAATTGGATGGTAATCCTTATTGTTGCAACATTATGGCAATCATGGTGATGTTTGGTATCCACTATAGTATTTCACCATTGAGTCAAATGCAATTAGCTACAACTGGACTAGAAAATATAATTGGACCAGGGGCGCTTCTTTCAAATATCTCACAAGGTGTTGCAGCACTTATAGTTAGTATGAAAGTGAAAAATTCAGCACAGAAACAAATTGCTACCTCAACAGGTATTACTGCATTAATGGGAGTAACCGAACCAGCGCTCTATGGTATTAATTTACCAAAACGTTATCCGCTGATCGCTGCGATGATTGGTAGCGCATGTGGTGGGTTGTATGCAGGTTTTACGAATGTTTTCCGCTATGCGACAGGAGCCTCAGGAATACCTGCTATTCCTCTTTATATAGGCGAGAATATTTGGAATTTATACAATATATTAATTGCTTTAGGTATTACGATTGTCGTAACAGCGATTTTAACTTACATCTTCTCAATCAAATATGAAAAGAAGACAGAGGAAGAGACAGTTACGCTAGATATTGCGAAAGAGACGGATGAAATGGGACCTCCGGCACAAGGAGGTTTAATTACAAGTCCCTTAAAAGGGATGACATTGCCACTTACAGATGTTACTGACGAGGCTTTTTCTTCGGAGGCTTTAGGAAAAGGGGTTGCTGTTGAACCAATCGAAGGCAAAGTTGTCGCACCTTTTGACGGTACAATTACAGCAGTAGCTCGAACAAAACATGCTATCGGAATTCGGTCAGACGATGGAATGGAAGTTTTAATTCATGTTGGCATAAATACAGTTAAGTTGAAAGGTGTCCATTTTGAGACTTTTGTTGAAGAAGGGCAAAAAGTAAAACTCGGACAAGAATTGCTTTTATTCGATATTGCTAAAATCAAAGAAGCGGGCTATATCACACAAGTACCCGTGATCGTAACGAACACAACCGATTATGCCAGTGTAACAGTAACAACTGAAACATCAGTACATTTTAATGAACCACTACTAACGTTAGTAAAACAATAATAATATGAGGTGAAATGAAATGGGATTAGATCCTAACTTTCTATGGGGCGGTGCAACCGCGGCGAATCAAAGTGAAGGCGGATACAATTTAGGTAATCGTGGTTTGGCTAATGTTGATTTGTTGCCTACAGGCGAAGATCGAGCAGGAATAGTCGCTGGTAAAATTAAAATGCTTGAATTTGATGAACAACACTTTTATCCAGCCAAAGAAGCCATTGATATGTATCATCATTATTTTGAGGATATTAAATTATTTGCAGAGATGGGGTTTAAGACCTATCGCATGTCGATATCATGGTCAAGAATTTTTCCGAATGGTGATGATGAAAAAGCGAATGAAGAAGGTTTGAAATTTTATGAGGATATATTTCTAGAATTACGAAAGTACAATATCGAGCCACTAGTAACTTTGACTCATTTTGATGTACCCGTTAATCTTATCAAAAAGTACGGTTCATGGCGTAATCGTAAAATGATCGTTTTTTATGAAAATTACTGTCGTACCGTCTTCAATCGATACAAAGGGCTAGTCAAATATTGGTTGACCTTTAATGAAGTAAATATGATTCTGCATGCACCTTTTATTGGCGCAGGCTTGTGTTTTGAACCAGATGAGAATGAAGAGCAAGTAAAATATCAAGCGATGCACCATCAATTAGTATCTAGTGCTATTGCAACTAAAATAGCGCATGAAGTTGATCCAAAGAATATGATTGGCTGTATGCTAGCTGGAGGAAATAATTATCCATATTCTTGTCGTCCAGAGGATTACGCCAAAGCAATCGAAAAAGATCGAGAAAATTATCTCTTTATTGACATTCATTCTCGAGGTGCCTATCCGAATTATGCAATTAAAAAATTTGAACGAGAGAACATCCACATCGAAATGGAAAAAGGGGATCAGGAAGTCTTAAAACAGTATACTGTTGATTTTATTTCTTTCTCCTATTACTCTTCACGGGTTGTTGCCACTGATTCATCTGTTACGAATGAAACGGCTGGAAATATATATAAATCCATTAAAAATCCTTATTTGGAATCTTCCGAATGGGGGTGGCAGATTGACCCATTAGGATTGAGATCAGCGCTGAATGTTATATATGATCGCTATCAAAAACCATTATTTATTGTGGAAAATGGGCTTGGTGCAATGGATACTCCAGATGAAAACGGCTATGTAGAAGATGATTATCGAATCGATTACCTGCGTGAACACTGGATTGTCAACACTAAACTAGACAACTTTTTATGGTGCCTCTGCTTGAACTCAGCCGGACTCAAGTAATCCAGAGAACCGTGAATCCGAATATGGTTAAACCAGTGTACATAGTCATGTAATTCTGTGGTTAGCTCAGCTAGACTTTCAAAATGACGTTTCTTCACAAACTCCGTTTTGAAAATTTTAAACGTGGCTTCCGCAACGGCGTTGTCATAGGGGCAGCCTTTCATGCTTAAAG
>NZ_JTHP01000041.1 GCF_000943545.1 Paenibacillus terrae | reverse complement strand
CTTTTATTACGACTTTTTGGTTCATACAGCTCATCCTTTACCTCTGAATAGATAAAAAACTCACTTGCTATCGGGTATAAAGCTTTTGATCCATTGTCCGAAGCTGCCCGGATTTCTGCTTTGGATCAATACCGTCCCCTCGCCGCGAAAACGGCATACAAGCGCTTCTCCGCTCGTTACACTGGACAACCAGCCTTTGGACGCTTTTTCAATTTTGTAATCCATATAGTCCGGCCATGCCACCAGATGAGCGTTATCAATAATACGCTCCTCTCCGGGTGCAACATAAATCGGATGAATGGCTCCGTAAGAGGATAAAAACACTGTTCCGCGACCGCTGATTTCAACGATAAAAAAACCTTCGCCCGAGAACAATCCTTTCATCAGATTCTGCATTTTAGTGCTGACCTCAATGCCCTCCGTACACGCCAAGAAGCCATCCTTTTGCACCAAAAGTCTATACGTACCGTCCAATTCCACTGCTTGTACATCGCCTATACTTGCCGGAGCAAGCAGCACTTCAGCTGGCCCTCGAGATGCTCTCAGCTCCTGAAAAAAGAATTTCTCCCCGCTCAGCATCCGGCCTAAACCGCGCAACAATCCACCATCCACAGTCCCCTTTATATCCACGCTGGAAGACATGGAAACCATAGCTCCCATCTCCGCTTTAATCGTTTCTCCGGGGTTCATCTTTACCTTGAGCATAGCAAAAGCACCTTCATGCACAATTTCGTAGCCCATTCGTTCACCTGACTTTCCCAAAAGTTATTAGTTATCAATATAGCTTGGTGTTATCATACTATACTTGCCGCACTTATGCCTGTTCTTGCATATATGTAAAAGTGATAGATAAGCGCACCAGTAGAGGGCAAACAGCGTAAAAAGCCCGCTGAACGTGTCAGCAGGCCTTAAATTTAGCGTTAGGTTGTCAGTATAATATCATAACATAATGACGTTTAAAACGCTTTTTTATTATCGACTTTTAGTTACGTGTAAATTCCTGTACCCAGTATCCATTATAGTAAGCTACACCGATTTGTGTATATTCTGCCTTCAAAATATTTTCACGGTGTCCCTGACTGTTCATCCAGGCTTTCATAACTTCTCGCGGCGTTTGTTGTCCCATCGCAATATTTTCACCCGCATACGTATAACTTACACCGAATTTCTTCATCATATCAAATGGTGAGCCGTACGTCGGAGATGTATGGGAAAAGTAATTGTTTGTACTCATATCTTTTGCCTTGGCCAAAGCTACTTCGGTAAGCTTCGCGTTAGAAGCGAGTGGGCTCAAACCTTTTTGGCTACGCTCGTTATTCACCAGCTTGACTACTTCTGCTGCAAATTGAGACTTACTGAGCTGTACATCCGACCCGGCGGACTGACCTGCTCCTGAATTCGTATTTTGAGCTTTCGACTGTTTGTTAGTAGCAGGCTGTGAACCTTTTTGGTTAGCCGGCTTTGCCACTTGCTTGTCGGAAGAAGGATTCGTCGTCTTTGTTTTCGCTTGATCCTGTCCGGACAAATCCTGAATTACGGTCTTCGTAATCGTAGTCGTTCCGTTAGAGTTATTTACCGTATATCCGTTATCCTGGAACCATTGTTGTAATTGGGCAGACAAATCGTCGGCTGGTGAAGCTGATGCCGGAACGATGAATCCTGCGGATAACATAGCGGTTAAACTTCCCATCACCAGTGTTTTTTTCAACATATTCTTCATTTCGTCATCTCCTTGTTGTATAATGTCTTGTTGTGAACCTGCCTGGTTACAACTTTGTAATCTTTACTCTAGCAGTATATCATGTTTCATAGCAGGATCAATGGTATAAAATTTGGAAAAAAAATAGCCCCGCTCGGCAATAGCCTAAACGGAACTGATCTATGGTAATGAGGCTCTGAATATAATCCGGGCTTGTACAGGGCTGTTATTTAAGCTTTTTGCTAAAACGGTAGCCTTGCTTTTCAAAGCCGATTCGGTTGTAGAATGCCTGGGCCTCTATTTGTTTGATGCGGTTATTTGCTCCGGTAATGAACAAATGAAAGCTTCCTTGTGCACGTCCCCACTCCTCACCGCAGGCCACCAAGCGCTTGCCAATGCCCTCGCCGCGATACTCCTTGCTCACGACCAGCATGGTGATTTGTACGGCAGGATCAGGATAAGCCAGGCTTTGAGCCGTATGCATGCCGATTACGCCGACAACACGACCATCCATTTCTGCGACCATCATATTTGCTTGGCAGTCCTCCTGCGTAGTTCCCATAACTTCTTTCATCACACCACAAGTCATCGGATATCCGACTTCTCTTAGCAGTCCTGTTACGGCTTCGCAATCGCCAAGCTCTACGGAACGAATTGTCAGTACTGGAATCATCACATTGTTAGACATGATTTACCTCCACTTTCAGCATATTGGCAGCTTCTTTGGCCGTCTTCCGTGCTGTTTCCACATCTCCCGCAGCGCTAAGCGCTACAGCCATCCGGCGTCCCGGCTTGGTTTCAGGCTTCCCGAACACTCGCACCTGTGTCCGGGGTAGCAATAATGCATCATGCAGACCACCGATTACAAAATCCCGTGTAGCTTGTTCTGCCTTCAAGGTAGCCGAAGCCCCAGGGGTTAGCAGTGTAACCGACGGTATCGGGAATCCGAGAATGGCCCGTACATGAAGCGCAAATTCCGACAAATCCTGCGTAATCATCGTTACCATTCCCGTATCATGCGGACGGGGGGATACTTCACTGAATATGACGCCATCAGCCGTTAAAAACAGCTCTACGCCAAACAATCCGTAACCACCCAGTTCATCCGTAATCGTACGAGCAATGTCCTCCGCGTCCAAAAGTTGCTTGTCCGTCATGCCATGAGGCTGCCAAGATTCGACATAATCCCCATCCTTTTGAATGTGGCCAATCGGTGGGCAAAAAGTCGTACCCGATACCGATCTGACAGTCAATAACGTAATTTCACTTTCAAACGGAACAAAAGCTTCAACAATGACACGTGTTGTTTTGGCACGTGCGCCTTCCAACGCCGTATTCCAGCAGGATTCCGCATCTTCGGGTGTCCGGCATACAGACTGCCCTTTACCCGACGAACTCATCAAGGGCTTGACCACGCATGGCGTGCCCAGCTCATGAACCGCTGACCGCAACTGCTCAAAATGATCTGCAAAGCGGTAGGCGGCGGTCGGAAGTTGTAACTTCTCGGCAGCAAGCCTACGAATGCCCTCCCGGTCCATTGTAAGACGGGCGGCCCGGGCCGTTGGAACTACGTGAAATCCCTCTTGCTCCAATTCTTCCAAAGCACCCGTAGCAATAGCTTCGATTTCAGGTACAATTATGTCGGGCTTTTCCTTGCGAATCAGTGCCTTCAATGCCTCAGCATCCTGCATATCCAAACAATAAGAACGATGAGCCACCTGCATTGCTGGAGCCAGTTCATAGCGGTCTACAGCAATACATTCCACGCCAAGCCGCTGAGCTTCAATAATGACTTCTTTTCCCAATTCGCCGCTACCCAGCAGCAGCATCTTTTTAGCCCCGGCAGAAAAAGGAGCACCCCACATCTTGAACTCTTCCCCCTCTGAAGATATTGCTCTGATCTCTTTTCATCTTTATTTTCAGGGTTTAGCTCCAAGAATGCAATAGCGCTCCGCATTTAAATTTACAAAAATCGCGATTTTTTGATCTTTTTTTTACAAAAATCTGAACTGTGCTTCCACCAGCCCCCGATAAATTCCATGTTTTTTCATCAATTGTTCATGATTCCCACTTTCTTGGATCTGCCCATGATCCAGCACGACGATATGATCGGCATTCCGAATGGTGGACAAACGATGAGCAACCATGAAGGAGGTTCTACCTTCCAGCAGCACCTGAAGAGCCTCCTGAATTTTCAGCTCTGTTTCCGTATCTATACTGGCTGTGGCTTCATCCAATATGAGAATTCGTGGATTAGCCAGTAAAGCGCGGGCAAAAGATAGCAGCTGGCGCTGGCCCATGGACAGCATTCCGCCCCGCTCCTCTACCTCTGTTTCATAGCCGCCCGGCAAATGAACGATGAATTCATGAGCATTGACTGCCTTCGCAGCCGCTTCAATCTCCTCATCCGTTGCATCCAGTCGACCGAATCGAATATTATCGCGAATCGTTCCTGAAAAAATGAATGTATCCTGAAGTACGATGCTAATTTGGCTACGCAAGCTCTCCACCGTTACATCACGCACATCATGGCCGTCAATCGTAAGTCGCCCTGATGTAATGTCATAAAACCGGCTGAGCAGGTTAATGATTGTGCTTTTACCAGATCCGGTATGCCCGACAAGCGCAATGGATTGACCCGCCTCGACAGAGAGATTAATGCCTTTAAGCGCCTGACGTCCCTTTTCATATTCAAAAACAACTTCTTCAAAATGGATATCGCCGCGAATGGACGGCAGGTCTTGGGCTCCCGGCTTATTCGCAATATTCGGCTGTTCATCCATAAACTCAAAAATTCTTTCCGACGAAGCCATCGCAACCAGCAACTGGTTATACATTTGGCCGAGTCGATTAATCGGGTCCCAAAAGTTCCCCACATAGTTGGCAAACGCAACAAGCAGACCTACCGTAAGCTGATCCGTCTGAATCAGATGTGCCCCGAACCAGAACAGCACAAGCGTACCCAAGCCTCCGGTAATATCAATGAGCGGGCCGAAGATCTGATTCATGGCCGATGCTTTATCCCAAGATCGTTTGCTGGAGCTGTTCATGTTATCGAAATAAGCCATGTTTTCCTGCTCCTGCGTGTACGCCTGCGTCACACGGATACCCTGAATGGATTCATTCAGATGAGAGTTGATACGGGAATTCTTCATGCGTACTTCCTGCCAGGCACGGCGGATGCGCACACGCAGCTTGGTAGAAATTAAAAACATGATCGGAACAGTCACGATGACCGCCAGACCAAGCTTCCAGTTAATCAGCAGCAAAATGACGATGATTCCAGTGAGCTGTACACAGTCAATCAGGACATTCACCGCACCATTCGTAAATAGATCCTGAAGCGAGTTGATGTCATTCGTAACGCGTACCAATACAGATCCAGCCGGTCTTTTATCAAAAAAGTTGAAAGAAAGCTTCTGAATATGCTTGAACAGATCCTCACGCAGATCGTAAATGACACGTTGACCGATAATATTGGTAAATTTAATGCGGTACGTACTGGCTGCCCATTGAATTAAATATAGCAACAGCACTGCTCCAGTTATAAGCAGCAGCAATTTTACACTCGGCAGTGCAGGCCCTACGGGAGCAATCGCCTTGTCAATGGCCAGACTGATCAAATAGGGTACAGTCAGCTTGGTGATGGTACCAAGAATCATCATGACCAGTAGTATCGGCAGGATCTGCCGAGCGTAAGGCTTCATGTATGCGAGCAACCGTTTGAATTCGGACCAGTTAAACGGTTTGTCGATGATATCATCATCCTGGTACACAAATCGCTCATTCATTGGTTTTTGAAGCGTTTTGGCTTTTTCAGCGGGTACATTCATGATCTCACCTGCCTTTCGGATGCACCGTCAGGAGTCTGGGCTATGTAGTCGGCGTATTGAATATGATACACATCCTGATACGGACCTGGAGTGGCAATGAGCTGTTCATGCGTTCCTCGCTGGGCTATCCGCCCTTCCTCCAGCACTACAATTTCATCAGCATGACGAAGTGAAGAAATACGGTGAGCAATAATAAAGGTCGTCCGTCCTCGCATAACCTCTTGAAAACCGGTCTGGATTTCACGCTCCGTCTCCATATCGACCGCGCTGGTCGCATCATCAAGCACCAGAATTTTCGGATTTTTGAGTAGTGCGCGCGCGATGGCAATCCGTTGTTTTTGCCCACCAGACAGCCCCAGTCCCCGTTCACCGACAACTGTGTCATAACCCAATGACAGCTCGGTAATAAATTCATGCGCCTGGGCCAGCTTGGATACGCGTATAATGTCATCCATACTGACATGGCTTAGTCCATAAGCAATGTTGTTACGGATGGAAGATGAGAACAGGAACGTCTCCTGGAACACGGAAGATATTTGAGCACGTAAATCACGGATTTTCAAATGGCGTATATCCGTTCCATCCAGCTTGATGCTGCCTGCGTTCACATTGTAAGCACGCATAAGCAGTTGAATAATGGTGGATTTACCTGATCCGGTTCCGCCCAAAATACCGATGACTGATCCCGGTGGCGCATCCAGGTTGATGTCAACGACAGCGGGTAGCTTATTCCCGTAAGCAAAAGTGACATGCTCAAAGGTGACATGGCCCTCCACCTCATCAGCATCGAGCGTCAGAGCATCAGCTTCATCGGTAACATCCACCGATTGATTCAGTAGCTCCAAGACTCGTTCGCCCGAAGCTTTGGACTGGGTATAGTTATTGATATGGAAGCCAATGTTCCAGATGGGGCCGATAATGTACCAAATTAAGCTAAAAAAGGCGACAAGCTGACCCAGGGTCAGCGACTTTTCAATAACCAGATAGCCCCCCATGCCCAACAGAAGAACCACACTGACAGAAGCAATCAGCTCCATGGCGGGGAAGAAACGGCTCCACAGGGAAGCAGCTTGAATTTGATTACTTTTGTACTGCTCATTTCGCACTGAAAATTTTTCAACCTCATATGATTCGCGGGCAAATGATTTGACGGTGCGCACGCCTGTTATATTTTCCTGCACCGCTGTCGTCAAGGCGCTGAGCGCAAGCCGCATTTCCTGAAAGGTGGGGTGAATTCGGGATTCGAACTTAAACGTGACGAAGAGCAGCAAAGGCATGCTGATCATCGTAAAGAGGGTGAGTTGCCAGTTGATATACAGCATCATCATAGATCCGAATACGACCATCAGTACCACATTGAGGATTTGGGCAAAACCAAACCCGATGAAGTTGCGAATCGCCTCCAAATCACCCGTCAAACGGGACATGAGATCACCCGTTTTGGCAGTGTCATAATATCTGAAGGACAAAAATTGCAGTTTTTCATAACAAGCATTGCGGAGTCGGTATGCCAGATAGTTACCCAGCCGTCCACCAAAAAACCCGTGTAAAAATTGCATAAAGCCTTTGACGATCACTACTCCCAGCACAGTTAGAGCCAGCGCCGGGACTTTCCCGAAGTCACCGGGGATGATAGCGTTATCAATTAGCCTTTGGAGCAGGTTTGGATACACCAGTCCCAGGGCCGTCGCTATCGCAAGGCATAGAATGGAAAGAAACAGATAATGTCTCCTCTCACGAAAAAAGCCCTGCAATTGCCTGAGCACTTCCATGTCAATGTCCCTCCATTAGTTGCACGACGTTGTTATATGGCTTAGTGAAGTTTACCATTCGCATTCCAAGGCGGCAAAGAGGATAACTGGCCGTTTTCAGGCAGGTTCGCAATTGGCGGGTGATTAGACAAATTAAATCGCTTTCTTATCATTGAATATGGCTAATTACTCGCTATTGCTGTCTTTTTGAAGTATGCGTAAAACACCGGGTTGTCCCGCAACCCGGTGTCCTGATGAAAGATATGCTTGTCCATGAAGCGACGGTAGCCCGCAATCTATGGATGGAATGCTTATTAGGTGGCTGATTAGGTTATTTGAAAAAATGAACTTAGGCAATGTGTGGAAAGAATTACGTTAGCGATTCTTCCTGCTCCAAGGCGACAATCCGACTGGCAAGCTCTTCCCAAACCTGTGGCTGCTCACCACCCGTAAGTGCATGCTCCATACCACGAATCGTCTCCAGCATCTGCTCCCGAAGCAGAGCCGTCTGCCACGTTTGTTCCTCATGCACCAGCGTAATGTAAAAAGAGGACATTCGTTCTCGCTGTTGCTCTACAGCTTCCCCGATTCTCTCGCGCAGCACCGGCTCCAGTTTGGTTTGCAGACCCGCACGGCCAGATCCTTCAAAAAATAGCTTTGGATTTTTAAAGCTGTTCCAATATTCCTTCCAATGGACGGACTCCTGCAAGGAAATTTCAATCAGTTCGGGAACAGCCCATTCTCTGGGTTCAGGAACCGTGCAATCCAGTCCTTCCAGCTGATGGTTCATGTCCTCTACACACCGCTGTATAGCCTTGCGTACCAAGCTTTGTCCCGTTTTTTCCAGCCTAAGCGTGGTTGCCAGCAATTCTTGTGACAGTTCCAGTTCGATCAGGCGCATCAGCTCACGGCCACAGGAAGCAAATGCTGAACGAAGATCGCCCACACCTTCCCGCAGGACAGAGGGATGAAACGCCTCCGCGATAAACTCTCCAGTCCGATAAGCCAGCCGTTGACGTACGTGAAACAGCAGTTCATCGGTTTCCCCAGACAACACAGCTGCACCACTGCTATCAGACAGGCTCAGTAGTGTTTGCTCCAGTCCCTCGCGGATATGGGTTATTCGCTCCAACCGCCCTTCCCGTTCCTCCACGCTATATCTGGCCTCTGCGGCGTGTTGCACTATCCGGCTTCGCAACCGCCCCAGCTCCTGCATGGCGGAAGCAATGGACAATCCGGCCAGCTCTTCGGCTGCAAATGCTGAAAAATCATCTTCAAACGCATCAAAACGTGAAGCCGCACGCAGCGAAGCCTCTCCTTGCTCGGCTGCTTCCAGCGCAAGCATACTAGACAGCGGATAAATACGCGGCTTACGAATCCCGTTCGCTTGCAGTTGCTCCTGCACATGCCGGGTTACGGATTGCAGCTCTTCTTCGGACGAAGCGAGGTCTGCTGCATTGACGATAAAAAAGGTCTGATCCAGCGCCAACGTCTCTTTCACCCGGCCCAATTGATTCAAAAATTGACGGTCTCCTTGGGTGAACGCATGATTATAGTACGTGACAAATACAAGAGCGTCCGCATGCTTCATATAATTGAAGGTCACACCTGTGTGACGCGCATTGACTGAATCCGCTCCGGGGGTATCCACCAACACGATCCCCTGACGGGTCAGAGGGCAGTCATAATAAAGGTCAATATGCTCCACAAAGCATGACTTATGCTCGGATGCAACAAAATCCCGATACTGCTCCAGATTTACTTTAAGCTGCTGACCCAGCAAACTTTCAGCTTCTTCCCATCCAGCGGCGGCAGCCTTCAAAAAGCTGTAATGGGGCCGCCCGGCAGGGTGAATACCTTCCGGGGACAACGCATGTACGGTGTCCTGCCATCCCTCCGCAACCGGTTCTCCCAGTCCTAGCAACCGGAACGAGTATTTAAGGTCTTCCCGCAAAGCGTCCACTGATTTCATATGGACGTCTGCGGTAGCATGGCGCTCCTTGCTTGCGGGCGCCATAATCCGGTTAATTGCCGCTGTCGTCGGATGCGGCGATACGGGCAACACCGCTTCGCCCAGCAAAGCGTTGGCGAAGCTGGACTTCCCGGCGCTGAACGCTCCGAACAGCGCCAGCGTGAACCGCCCGCCTTCCAGCGCAGCGGCGCGGGCGTGCAAATCCCGTACTGCCGCTTGCATGGCAGGGTACGGGCTCAACAATGCAGCGGCGGCCTGCAATCGGGACGCTGCTGCATCCAGCCGCGTGCGGCGGCCTCCGGCGGCGGGCTGTGCTGCCACCGTGCCTGCAAGCGGCTGCGCCGCTGCGGCGTGTGCGCCAGCGGCGGCAGTACGCGCAGCGCCCGCTGGCGCGGCCGAAGCCGCAGCGGTGGTTTCCGCCGCTGGCGCTGGCGCTGCCGCCTGGGGCAACGCGTCAGGCGCGGCTGCTTGCGGAAGCAGGCTGCGCAGCACGGTGGCGTGCGCAGCCGAGGTGCTTAGGCGGGCGCGATAACGGCCTGCCGCGTCCGCCTGCGCCAGCAGCTCGGTGCGCGCGGACGCAAGAGCCGCGCGCCGTGCTTCGGCCTGCGCAGCTAGCTGCGCCAGCATGCGGTCTGCCAGCGCCAGCGCCTTGCGGCGGCAATCGGCCGTGACGGCGCTGCGCAGATCCTTGCAATAGTTCAGCGTATACTCCGGCGACAACGCGGTTTCCTTCACCGTTTGCTCAATCAGTCTCCGATCCGTCACAGGACGAATTTCGTCCAGCTCCTGCTCCATCGCAGCCGACCACAAACCATGCCCATCCCCCCAGGAACGCAGCAGCTCTCGCACATGAGGCAGCAACTGCCCCTCCACCTGATCAGTCAGCATACCAGTCAGTCGTTCTATTCGGTTTTCCTTCTCCCGCTCCGTCTTTCCTCCGGCAAACCATAGCCCGGCCTTGAAGCCCGGCTTGCGGCTCTCCAAATATTCGCCCGCCGCCTCACGCAGCTCCGCAGGTGTCAAATGGGCATGCTCCAGTACATGATCCAGCTCTTGCCGCAGCCGTTTATGCTCCTGATCTGGTAGTATATTCCAGCGTTTATCCTCTTGCTGCAAAACTTCCAGCTCCATATCCAGACGCGAAATTACTTCCTCCCCGCCTGCCTCTTCCAGCAACGTATTCAGTTCCTCTTCCTCGGCAGCCTGCACAGCCTCCACATGTTGATCCGCCAAATGGCGCATGGAGGAAACCAAACTGTACGACAATAGCTCTGTTTTTCGCTCCAACAGTGCTTTGATCAGCAACGGCAGCTCTTCCCATTGGTTCCAAAGATGGTTTTGCTCTTTCAAGGAGGTGAACAGTATATCTGTGTAATGAACCTGCCAAGCATGAAAGCTGGCCTCTACCTCACTACGATAACGTGTAAATGAAAGCTCTCGCTCTCGATGCTTATCTATTTGGTTAATAATCAAATATAACGGCTTGCCCCAATCCGACAGACTTTTGGCAAAGGACAAGTTATTTTCCGATTGAACATGGTTATAATCCATCACATAAAAAACAATATCCGCCCAGTGCAAAGCAGAATGTGTCGCCAGCGCATGGCCGTGGTCCGTAGAATCGACACCAGGTGTATCCAGCAGTACCCCTCCGCCAGCTAACATCGGGACATCCTCCCATACCTGAACCGATTCGTAAGCTCCGCCATTTTTACAATATTCAGCCAGCTCGGACAGAGAGGTTTCCAGCACCTCCGGCTCCGGGTTTTCTGATGTTTTGGCCGGATGAATTAGCGCTCTCGAACGTCCGTAACGGATCGACACCACATTAGCGCTCGTAGGAACCGGCCCGGAAGGCAGCACTGTTTTGCCGCACAGACTGTTGATCAAGCTCGATTTCCCAGCGGAAAAATGCCCGCAAAATGCAATGGTCAGTTCCTCTGCATCCGCCTTCTCCAGCAAGTCAGCTACGGCTTTCGCTCCTTCCTCATCCCCGGCTGTGCGCAAAAAATTCCGTAACTGTTCTATTGTATTCATTTCTTCCCGAGCTTTCCCTGTAATCGTTTGCATCATAAGCTATAGTTCCACTCCTTGTCCCTTAACTGCCTCAAATAGCTTTATTGTAGCATTCCTTAGGCGCTGTGAGAATCATCACAGTTGAGGATTTTGCAAAAATCCACAAAGCGACGTGTAATCAGCAATATATAGATCGAAATGATTTTATTCATCTATATGTTGCACCTTGGAGCGGCTGGAATCGAATTTTGCAAAATCCTGAATTAAAAAAGATGTTAAAAAAAGGCGCTCCCCGCCATGTACATGACTTTGGGAAATCGCCTTTTTATCAATAGTCAATAAGTTCATCTCATTCTGTCCAAAACTGATCTTTACAGCAAAGCTTCAATATCCTCTTCCATATCCAGGGGATCCGTTGTCGCCTCAAAGCGTTTGACCACTTTCCCGTTCCGATCAATCAGGAATTTTGTAAAATTCCATTTGATCGAATCTCCAGCTAAGTATTCAGGATGACGCTCATGAATTAAAGGAATAAGTATTTTGGCAACCGAATGCGTTTCATCAAAGCCCTCAAAGGGCAACGACGAAGCAAGATATGTAAACAACGGGTGAGCCTGCTTATCACGTACATCCACCTTTTGGAACATGGGGAACGCAACGCCATAATTCAGGGTACAAAATGCATGCACGCTGTCATTGGAATCCGGCTCCTGATCGGCAAACTGATTACACGGAAAGCCGAGAATCACCAAACCTCTATCCTTATAGTGATCATACAAACGCTGCAAATCCTGATATTGAAATGTAAAACCGCACTGGCTGGCTGTATTTACAATTAACACCACTTTATCTTTAAAATCACTAAGGGAGATTTCCTTACCGTTCATTGCAACGGCTGAATAATCATAAATGCTCATTTAAGAATAACTCCTCTGTAAGTTATACACCATGCGCCCCGAGGCTGGTTAGACCAGCCGAGCCGCCTACGGCGGAACATGCAAGCATGTCCGCTAATTGAACTTAATTTGTTGCCGTCTCAAGCACTGGCAGCAAAATTTCGAATACTTGACCATGCTGCAAAATCGTAATTCCGCGGGATTTGTCCTTCATTACGACTACTTCTGGCTTTTGAGACATACGCTCCAGATAATGCTCAGGTACATCACCAGAATGGCTAACTGTGATTCCTTCAAGCTCGCGCTCTTCGTTTTCAGCAAACTCCGATGTTACGATTTGCTCAAAAATATCGGAAAAAGCCTCAAAATTGTCTGTATATACCGAAATGCATTTCATACTCTTCATCCTTTTCTACACTTAAATGGTTAAACCCTCGTAATCTCTGCGGGGTCTTTAAGCTCTACGTTCCTTATCTTTCCTGATCAGGGACGTTTTCATACGTTTCTTGCCTTCCCTGCATACATCGAGCAACGGACATACCTGACATTGAGGGTTTTGCGCTTTGCAGTGGTAGCGGCCGAAAAAAATGAGCCTGTGATGGGTCAAGGACCATTCGTCCCTAGGTACCCTTTTCATCAGCTTTTTCTCCACCTCTAGCACTGAATCATCCCATCCCGCAAAGCCCAGTCGTTTGGAAACACGCTCTACATGCGTATCTACCGCAATGGCTGGTACATTAAAAGCGGTGGACACAACGACATTAGCCGTCTTGCGCCCAACACCGGGAAGCTTGACCAACTCATCATGCTCAGACGGTATTTCTCCCCCGTACTGGTCTATCAATAAACGGCACAGGTTATGAATATGCTTAGCCTTGTTCCGGTACAAGCCGATTCTGCGGATATCCTGCTCCAGTTCTTCAATGGGAACAGCCAAATAATCCTCGGGTGTCTTGTATTTTTGAAACAGGTCTGCCGTTACTTTATTCACCATCTGATCGGAGCATTGAGCAGACAATAACACAGCAATCGTTAATTCAAAAGCATTGTCATGGTTCAACTCACAATGGGCATCCGGAAACATCGTACCGATGGTGTCCAATATATGACGTGCGGTTGCTGCATTCACGGAATCCTACCTCCTACCAAAAAAAACGTCTTGATACGGGATAGCCCGCATCAAGACGGTCACTCTAAATAATCATCCGGAAAGAAACGAATACTATTTGTGCATGACTGCCTGCATAGGCGAGAAATACACTCCTATATTAACATTAACTGTCACAGATTGCACGTGAAAAGTGTGTAATTCCCAAGAAATTTTCATACAGTCTGATCTGTTAACGGTTCATCGGATGATCCAGGTCTACATGTCCCATTAAGGATTCCAGGGATTGACCATCTACGAGCAAATCCAGCGTTTTGACTTCCTTGAACTGGAACATCGTTTTCTTCAAAGCGTCGATAGCCAATTCCTCGCCGCCTGCACCCAGACGAGCCTCGTCCGGCAGGGAAATATCAAACGTCAATGCTCCATTGTCCAATTTGATTTTATGCACGGAAATTTTCTCGGACCATAACGGTATCAGAGTAGAATTCCCACTCTTTTGCAGAGCTTCAAACGCCTTTTGGAATTTTTCCAGCTCGCTTGGGTAGGTAATTTCCTTTTTCTGTTCCTTCAAGCCTGTCTCTTGTGTATCGGTGTAGTACACCGTGATCTGTTGAGTTTGGCGGTCTCCTGATTTTACCGTATCCGTCTTGGTGTTTGTAGGCTCGGTTGACGAGGATGCAGGTGTTTGACTCGCTCCGTTATTTTCAGCAGACTGAGTCGATGAATCAGGGGCCGTTTGTTCTGGTGTGCTATTTTGCGCCGCAGACGTTTTCGTTTCCTGAGATGGAGCAGCAGGAGCGGCTGTCTCCTTGGAGGCGCAGCCTGCACCTGCAATAGCAAATAGTGCCAGCAGACCTGCGATTACGATTTTCTTGTGCATATGTCCCCCTCCTTGCTTGACGTTGGCAAGCGATTTGTTGAAGATTTATTTTACACCAAGATACTCTGTGATGCCATCTGCAATCCCTTGAGCTACCCGGTTTTGGAAATCTTCATCAAACAGTGTGGCTTCCTCTTTCGCATTACTGAGATATCCTACCTCAAGCAAAACAGCAGGCATCGTCGTTTCCCGAATGACATGGAAATTGCCATAACGAATGCCCCGGTCTGTCAAACCTGTCGCTGGTGCAAAGTACTTATGCATGACGTCCGCGAACGCTTTGCTTGCACTACGCTGGTAATACGTCTCTGTACCATTGGAAGCCGAGCTGCCGCTGCTGTTGGCGTGAATGGACACGAATACGTTGGCATTGAGATTTTCAGCCACTTTTACACGCTGTTTAAGCTCCAAAAACGTATCATCGCTGCGTGTCAACACAACCTCAAGATTAGGGTTCTGCTTCAAAATGCTTTCTGCCTTTAGAGCCATAGCCAAGTTGAAGGTCTTTTCGTAATTTTTTCTAGAAATCCCAACGGCTCCGGAATCCTTCGCTCCATGACCGGCATCAATAACAACGACTTTTTTGCCATTGCTGTTAACTGGTGAGGTCTGTGTATCATCCGGCTGTGAACCATCTGGTAAGGTAGCGTCAGGTGTTGTATTCACTGAATCCTTCGATGCCAGATCGACGATAACGCGATTCGAGCCGTCATTGTATGCGGTATAATTCATGGCATGCTTCAGATCAATAACAACGCGAACCGTTGAAGGTTCCTTTTGGAATAAAGCATAACGGATACCGGATACATCCGCTTCATCCTGAATATCCAGTGAACCATTCTGGCTGCTATCCAGCTTTTGCTGGGCCCCAAAGTTGTCAGCAAAAGCCGTAGCCGGCAAATCCACAACTACTCGATCAGGAGCAGTCATTGTAAATGCTTTTGGCTTCACTGCACCCGTAGTCGTAATGGTTAAGCGGTTTTGACTGAAACTGATTCCCTGTACCTGCATTACACCTGAACTGGCATTATTCGTTGGTAAAGTTACACTTCCAGTATCTGTGCTGCTATTCCCGGATTTAGGAGGAGTAAATTCCCCGTTTCCCGACCCGCTGCTGCGGGTATATAATTTTACGGACTTGGAGCTACTGTCCCATTTTACGTCCAGTCCCATTTGCTCGCCGATAAAGCGAAGCGGTACAAGGGCATAATTGGAACGCAGCAGAGGCGAAGCATCCAGACTAATGTCGCTTCCATTGACAGTCGCCGTCTTGCTTCCGATTATCATTCGGATCGAGGTACTGTCCTTCTCAATCGTTATGGTTCGCACCTGCTGCTTCCATGTCACGTCATAACCTAAATTTTCAGAAATTACGCGTAGCGGAACCATTGTACTTCCGCCAATCACTTGTGCCTTAGCACCACTCGGGACACTCAGCTGTTGATCGTCGAGATAGATTTGTGTTCCACTCGAAGCCGCATGTCCATAACCCGGAACCGCCCACATGAAGACAAATAATAACAACAAAAAACCAAATTTCTTCATTCGTCACCCTTCCATTCATAATTTTTTTGCCACATGCTCCGGTGCGGCGACCTGATATACGCGCTTATGTAATATCAGACAACCTTTTAGACGTTATTCCACACCAAAAGTTGCGAATATATTCCATCATAACAGAAATATACGTGCCAAAGAACTAGTTTTGTCGAATTTTAGCTAAACATATAGTTCATTCGCTTTGCGGCTAAAGTCATTGCCCGATTACAAAAAAAAGCTGCTTCCTCCCTAAATATAGCTAGGGATGAAAAACAGCTTTTTGGTGAGTTTCATACGATCTCATTTGAAATTTTCAAAATTATGAGTTGATAGAATCACTCGTGTCGTTGACCGTCACAGTCCCCAGATATTCCTTTAGACCGTCCACAATCCCTTCCGCAATCCTTTCCTGTGTTTCTTCCGAGAACATGGCCGCTTCATCAGACAGATTGCTAAGGTAGCCGCATTCCAGCAACACGGCTGGCATTTGGGCCTTTCTCGTCACGATATGATTCGCCACCTTAATCCCGTTATCCTTAAATCCGGTAGCTGCTACAAGATGCTTATGCATCGTTGTTGCCAATCCCAGACTTTCCTGACGTGCATAGTAGGTTTCAGAACCGTTGGCTTTTCCTTTATTGGAGGCCAGCATACTGTTTCCATGGATCGAAACAAACACGCTTGCCTGCTGTTCGTTTGCTAGCTGGGGGCGTTCATCCAGCGTAGGATACGTATCTCCATCGCGGGTCATGACTACCTGAATATCAGGATCGTTTTGCAAGAGCTGCTTGACCTTTAACCCTACAGCCAGTGCAAACTCCTTTTCGTGTCTTCCAGTGATACTGCCTGCTCCAGGATCTCTGCCACCATGCCCTGGATCAATGACGACTATTTTCCGTCCGCCGCTGTTGGTTGGTGTCACAGCCTGATCAACACTGCGTTCACGTAATTGGAGTGTGATTTCACCTGTGCTGTTAGTTGAAAGCTCGTAATCACGTACCTGGTTTAAAACAATTACAATACGGACGCCGCCCTTTTGTCCATCGGCGGGGGCAAACCTGACTTCCTGCACATCCCCGCTGTCAATATTCGTCAGCACTCGTAATCCATCGCTACGAACCGGAAATTGCTGAGAAAGCTCCGACGTCAGCGCCGCTTCTGCCAGATCTACAACAATGCGGTCAGGTCCCGTCATTTTGGTCACTTTGGGCGTTACATCTCTGTTCAAAGAAATCTGTAATGCTTCATCTTGAAAGGTAATGTTTTGTACCAGTAGTGTATTTGCTTTTAGCTGTTCTGTATCCTGCTGCTTGGATGATGAGAATGCATCCTGTGTAAGCTTGTCTGATCCAGCAAGATTTGTAGTCGTCGTTGTTGGCGTAGGTGGTTTTGGTGTGCTTGTGTTCTGCACCTGCGTTTGTGATGATTTTTGGGATGTAGACTGTTTGTCTATCTGCTGAGTTGCCACTTTCTGACTGAGATTCACGGATTTATTTTTATTATTCCAATCTACCTTCAGCCCCATTTGCTCCCCGACAAAACGTAACGGAACCATGGTGGAGTTGCCACGCAACACAGGAGGTGCATCCAAATTGACCGTTTTTCCATTCACATCAGCCGATGTACGGCCCACATACATGGACATATCCGTGCTGTTTTTTTGGATTGAGATTTTATAGGCTTGTGGTTCCCATTTAAATTGATATCCAAGCTGTTCACCAACCACTCGCAGCGGAACCATGACTTTTCCATTGACCATCTCAGGCTTGGCATCTGCGGGCGCTTCTATCCTTTTTCCATCTAAAAACAAATCTGCTCCAGCCGCATTCACATGAGAGGAGGACGGCCACAACCCAATTAGAATAGCCACCAGTATCAACCAACCATATTTCTTCATCCTCATTCCCCTAACTTAGATATGTATTTTTTGTGCTACTGCATAGGCATAGTCCTTCAGCCATTTTACATTTACCATACCATGCTGAGTCGAACCGTCAACCCCTTATTTACCAATTTATCTTATGAACATGACAAAAGCCCGCAGGCAAAAGAATTGCCAGTACGGGCTTTTTGTCCAACAAACCAGTTCACTTTATCGCTACAAACTCATACTGAGCTGGAATTACGCGCCTTGCTTCGCAGCACGCTTCTGTTCATAAGCCAGGATTTCAGCCTCATGCTGGAGCGTCAAGCCAATGTCATCCAAACCTTGCAGCAAAAATTGACGGCGATGCTCATCCAGATCAAAATTAATATGCAGACCATAATCGTCGGTAATTGTTTTTTCGTTCAGGTCTACGCTCAATTGGTAGTTATCATGCTTCGCTGTGCGTTGAAACAAATCCTCTACTTGCTCCTCAGACAACTTAATCGGTAAAATAGCATTTTTAAAACAGTTATTATAGAAGATATCCGCATAAGACGGTGCAATTACGCAGCGAAATCCATAGTCCATGATCGCCCACGGCGCATGCTCACGGGAGGAGCCGCAGCCAAAGTTGGCACGAGAGATCAGAACAGATGCTCCTGCATAGCGAGGTTTATTCGGTTCAAAATCAGGATTTATATTTCCTTCCTCATCAAAACGCCACTCGTAAAACAGAAACTGTCCAAAACCTGTACGCTCGATTCGTTTCAAAAACTGCTTGGGTATAATAGCATCTGTATCTACGTTCACCCGATCCACGGGTGCTACAATCCCTTTTAAAGTTGTGAATGCTTCCATTGTAAATTCCTCCTCCGTATCCTAGTGGACTACTGCTTCCTGCTTGAACTTCCAGTCCCGCACATCGACAAAATGTCCATGAATCGCCGCAGCGACTGCCATTGCCGGAGATACGAGGTGAGTACGGCCTCCACGTCCTTGGCGACCTTCAAAGTTACGGTTAGAAGTCGACGCACAGCGCTGTCCCGGTTGAAGTACATCCGGATTCATCGCAAGACACATGCTGCACCCCGCTTCACGCCACTCAAATCCTGCTTCCTTGAAAATGACGTCCAGTCCTTCTTCCTCGGCCTGAATTTTCACACGTCCTGAGCCTGGTACGACGATTGCCGTTACCCTGTCGGATACCTGATAGCCTTTGGCCACCTCGGCCGCAGCGCGCAAATCTTCAATTCGCCCGTTGGTACAAGAGCCAATGAATACATAATCAATCGCAATATCCGTGATCGGTGTACCTGGCTTTAAATCCATATATTCAAGCGCTTTTTCAGCAGCTTTACGTTCGTTTTCTGTTGGCAATTCTGCCGGAATCGGTACTGTGGCAGAGATATCTGTACCCATGCCCGGGCTAGTCCCCCAGGTTACTTGTGGAATCAAAGCATCCACATCAAACTCTAGCACGATATCAAATTCAGCGCCTTCATCTGTAACAAGCTCTTTCCACTCAGCAACCGCCTGCTCGAAAGCAGCTCCTTGCGCTACATGTTGACGTCCACGCAAGTAGTTAAAGGTTGTTTCATCCGGCGCAATCATACCCGCTCTGGCTCCGCCTTCAATGGACATGTTGCACACGGTCATGCGCTCTTCCATGCTCAATTCGCGGATAGATTCACCTGTATACTCAATAACATAACCGGTAGCGAAATCCGTGCCGTATTTGGCGATGACACCCAAAATCATATCCTTTGCTGTCACACCCGGCATGCGGCGGCCCACAAAGCGGACTTCCATTGTTTTTGCTTTTGCTTGCTGGAGACATTGCGTTGCCATTACGTGCTCTACTTCGCTGGTTCCGATACCAAAAGCGAGCGCTCCGAACGCGCCATGTGTGGAGGTGTGACTGTCACCACAAACAATCGTTTTACCCGGGTGAGTCAGACCGAGCTCCGGCCCCATAACGTGAACGACACCTTGATCAATCGTATCCAGATCATACAGTGTGACACCGAAATCACGGCAATTTTGAGTCAAAGTATCAATCTGCTGCTTGGAAATCGGGTCCGTAATATTGTAACGATCCTTCGTCGGTACGTTATGATCCATCGTCGCAAACGTAAGCTCTGGACGACGCACCTTGCGTCCGCTAAGACGAAGCCCCTCAAACGCCTGCGGCGAGGTCACCTCATGTACTAGATGAAGGTCAATGTACAAAATACTCGGCTTTCCCTCTTCCTGATAGATGACATGGTTATCCCAAATTTTCTCGAACATGGTCTTTTTGCTCATCATAATTCACCCCTGTGTTTTTCAAACCTATTGTAGAGAAGGCTGTACGGCTTTCTCTTGGATGTCAACAATATACCACGGCATGCTTGATTGATCCAAGATATGATATCTATAGAAGTGATAGGTTAAGGCTATAAGGCGGGTTAAGGCAACATGGGATAGATATTGGTATAAATACGCCATAAACATTTCCCAACGAGACAGCTTTACTTCACATCTGCTTGTGTTTATTGAGGTAACAACGGGTACAAATTATAGATAGAACATATGTTCTATTCAATAAATTTACAGATAGAAAAATATTCCTAGGTCTGATAGACTACTTGTAGAATGAGGATTTTGCAAAGTCCTGAAATATTAAAAGAGGAGATTATTATGAAGCGCCTTCTTACCTTATTGTTCATTTTTGTTGTCTATTTTGGAACGATTCCAACCATTCATGCGAACCCGTCGAATTATCGTATTTTTTTGGATGGAAAAATTGTGACACTTCAATCTGCCCCTCGCATTGAAAGTAACTCCCTTATGGTTCCAGTTGTCCCGTTGTTAAAAAAATTAGGCTATACAGCTGCTGTAGATCCCGATATTCCTGATCGTGTAAAAATAACAAATTCGGATAATTCGATTACCTTTGTGATTGGTGCTAAAAATATTTATATCAACGGAAAAGAAATTCGTATGCCTATTAGCTCTAAATCATACAATGGAGTAACTTACCTTCCTCTGCGCGCAATTTCGCAAGCGCTCGGGAAACCATTTGGCAGTAACCCTACAGAACAGTACGCCTGGATTGGAGTTGCACCGAGTAAAAGCCAAAACATTCCCCCAGAATTGCAAGGGAAAGATTTTAGAAATGCTGTATGGGGTATGACAGTTCAGCAAATTAAAAGATCCGAGACACTGCCTCTCATCAATGCTGTCACTGAATTGGATGATTACGGCATGAGTAATATGTACTATACTTATTTGGACTACAAAGGTGAATACAACGGGTACAAAGCAGTTTACACTTATATCCTAACTGGGGAGGATAAGAACAACACTAAACTGTATGACGGCCAGATTGTATTTCCTGAAAAATTTAGTAACATGCAAAACTATATAGATCGATTCTTTAAAATTAGTTCTAAAATGCAATTATCATACGGTACACCAGTTGATACGGAGCGACCACGAGGAAAAGATCAGAGTAAATGGGCGGAAGACCTGTCTTTAGGTAATCTCTCATTAACCGATTACTACAATGTCGGTCGAAACTCTTATTATATTCGATTGTACAAAAGTATGCATTCTGAATATCCTCAATTGGATATTTTGGTGTCTCAAAGATAATATTAGACTTTTTTCTGAGAATCAGCTCGACAGTGTAAATAATTTTATCGAGTGCTTCGAAGATCGCTATAGAACTGACTAGACAAAAAGCTCTGCCGACCCATTAAGGTTAGCAGAGCTTTTTTATTTACGTTTAAGCACCTCCAACGACATCGTGAAGCTGAATACTATGGTGCTGGTCATAAGCATGATTAGGCCCATTCGCGATAAACAGAAAACTAGCTGCGACGATCAGAAGAACCATTTTTCTCAACATTGTTTATCCACACCCTCTCAATGAAATTGAAAACCTCTGCTTTGGTTTCAGGAACCGCATGATTCCGAAAGTGTAAAAACAAACCCATACAATTTATAAAATAATCCTTATTACTTAGTGTATGATAACTTATCATTGAATACATCAAATGTTTAAAACCATCACTATGCATCCCTCGATACAAATAATAATAAGCCAATTCATATCCAAAGCGTGCAAATTGCTCTGGTATAACTTGCTTAGTATACATGTCGGATGATAGCTGTCCCTGTTGCACAAAAGAGTCAATAACCGTTTCAAAACGTTTAAGTATATCACTCACATCTAACTGATATCGGTTAGCCGCAAACATTACGTTCAACAGCTTAGTAACCATTTCTTTATCGGCTTTATTGGTTGATGCAGCAATATATTCAACATAATCGTGCAGAACACTTATATCTCCCGACAAAAGCTTAAATACGTAAGTATTAACTTCTGCCCAATGTTGAAACAAACCGATCCAGTGTCGGGTATCCTCGTCCGCCTCCTTGACCCAATCTAAATTAGCGTAGGCGTATGTATATTGTAGAGCTTGTTGATAATCGCCTTGGGCTTCACAAACACCTGCACACAACAAATCAGCATAGGTGATGTACACAAACATGGGACGACTCAGCTTCTTTTCAGACTCATTGCGCTCTCGCTTCTTCTGTTGATGTTCCAGCGAATATTGGATTTCCGCTTTCTCCTTCATTTTTCTCGCTGTTTCATCAACCTTGTCCCATAGACGCAAAGACCTGTACACGTTCGCCAAATCCTTCAATGCGTCAAGCTGGTCTATTTCATCCAGGCGCTCAACAAAAGCTTCAAATATCGTAGCTGCCTTGAGATTTTGGCGTTGATTGGTTCCAGCCTGAATTGTGAATATACGATACTGACAGACTGCCAATCTTTCGGAGTGCTGGTACTTCTCTCCTTCCGCAACCCCCTCATAGAGCAACAACGCAGCAGCGTGCCGACCTTGTGCGAATAATATTTCCGCTGCATCAAATAGCTTCGGGGAATATAGCAGCTTGTCCATGATATGCCCAACTACACGCTTAATCGCTTCCAGCTTATCCAGTTCAGCACAACGATACAATACTGGCTCAATTCGCCGCCAATCCGGGGAACGTTCGATGATGTAATGTTCTATGTATCGTTCGTAAAAAAAGCTTTCTGGTAATCCCATAGCCAGCGTCATTCGATCAAGCTGATGTATAGCAACAGGACGATGCTTAAGAATCCAATTATTAAGCGTTCTTTGATGAACACCTGAGCACTCCGCAAATTCTGCTAAAGTCAAGTTGTTTTGCTTTAAATAATTATCCAACTCCGCTAAAACCGTAGGTGTATGCTTCATGTCATATCCACCCTTCACATAAAAATTCCAATTTTTTATATTATTACATTCTATTGTTGTCCAAAATTAACCATATGTCAATATACTATGCAACCAATATAATATTCAATTTTTGGCATGAAATGAAACAAAAAACACTCTCCGCTAACCTTTGGTCAACGGAGAGTGTGATTCTCTATATTTTTTTCTCAGTGTTGTTGTTCTTATTATTTTTCTCAGCAATAAGTAGACCTAGCAGTGTATATATTAAAATCACCCAGCTATATTCATCGACAATTCCACTTCCTATTCCCCAATACCCCGTATTTGACAAAAACATTACGCTATACACGATGATGTTAGCCTCTGGGTTCGTAGACCATTTTGTCAACAGATCTGCCGATTTTTGATGCACTGCGTAGTAAAAAAAATCGCTTGACTTGGAGTTAACTCCAAATGCAATAATATCGGATGTAAATAGGTGGAGGGTAATCAGAGTAAACTGCATTTGAATGAAACAATATCCAGGAAAGCGAGGAACAAACAAATGGAATATGTGAAACTTGGAAATACCGGCTTGGATGTATCTCGGCTTTGTCTTGGCTGTATGGGCTTTGGTGTTGCAGAGCGGTGGATTCATCCATGGATACTTGATGAAGAACGCAGTCGTCCAATTATAAAAAAAGCCCTGGAGCTTGGTATCAATTTTTTTGATACTGCGAATGTATATTCAGACGGAACAAGCGAGGAAATTGTTGGGCGGGCTTTAAAGGATTATGCGAATCGAGATGAAATTGTCCTCGCGACGAAGGTTCATTTCCGTATGCATCAAGGTCCCAACGGTGCGGGACTTTCCCGAAAGGCAATCATGAGTGAAATAGATAAGAGCCTTAAGAGACTGGGAACAGATTATGTGGATCTGTACCAAATTCACCGCTGGGATTATAATACTCCCATCGAAGAGACAATGGAAGCATTACATGATGTGGTGAAGGCCGGGAAGGCAAGATATATTGGTGCTTCTGCCATGTACGCATGGCAGTTTCTGAAGGCGTTACATGTAGCTGAGAAAAATGGATGGACCCGGTTTGTATCGATGCAGAATCATTTAAACCTCTTATATCGTGAAGAAGAGAGGGAGATGCTGCCGCTTTGTAAGGAAGAAAAAATCGGTGTGGTTCCATACAGCCCTCTTGCAGGAGGAAGATTGACGCGTGATGCGCAGGAAACAACACATCGTTCCGAAACCGATCAAGTTGCGAAATCTAAATATGATGCGACTGCACATACCGATCGATTGATCGTGGATCAGGTTGCGGCAATCGCAGAACAACGTGGAGTTCCCCGTGTCCAAATCGCACTTGCCTGGTTGCTGCAGAAAGAACCGGTAACAGCTCCCATTATCGGTGCTACGAAAACGTCTCATCTCGAAGATGCGGTAGCTGCGCTCTCGATTACGTTAACACCTGAAGAAATTGCGTTGCTGGAAGAGCCGTATGTTCCTCATCCGGTTATTGGCGCTCAGTAAATTTTGATGCGATGACCGTTTTGATATAAGAAACGACAAGAAAGCCCTATCCATTTACTTAGGGCGTTCTTGTGCGAAAATCGGGAGGTGAAATCTGCATGTTGATAGCAGAAGTAAGTAAAAAATTTGATCTATCACAGGATACACTCCGCTATTATGAACGCATCGGACTTATTCCACGTGTGAACCGCAATAAAAGCGGAATTAGGGATTATACGGAAGAAGACTGCAGGTGGGTTGAATACATCAAATGTATGCGAGGCGTAGGTCTTCCAGTTGAAATTTTGATTGAGTATGTTGGGTTGTTTCAACAGGGTGATGAAACCATGGATGCTAGAAAAGAACTCCTAATCGAGCAACGTAAGCAGCTCAAAACAAGAATGGAAGACATGAAGAACGTGTTGGAACGCATGGATTATAAAATTGCAAGATATGAACAGACAATAGTTGAAAAAGAAAAAACACTAAATAGACCGCAAAATTAGTCTTTTGAATGACCATGTGAAAATCATTCCATAAGTCAGGTCTGTCTACAGTAGTAATATTGGCGTCTGGTTCAGTAAAGAAACTTGTACCTATAGTAAGGATTAGGATCATCGAGTTGGGTAATTACTTATACAAAGGAGTGAAAAATCAATGATTAGTAAAGTCGGTCAAATTATGTTGTATGTAAATAACCAAGATGAGTCACTGGATTTTTGGACAGGAAAAGTAGGATTTAATGTAATTTCTGAAGAAAATAATGGTCAAGGAATGAGATGGATTGAAATTGCTCCTGAAAAGGGTGCAGAAACAAGTATCATTCTCCATAATAAGGAATTCGTTGCTAAAATGTCACCTGAATTAAATCTCGGTACACCTTCTTTAATGTTTTTTTCGGAAAATCTCGATCAGTTACATGGCGACTTATCCAATAAAAATGTCAAAGTCGGAGAAATTGTAAATATGCCTTCAGGCAGAGTATTTAACTTTGCAGATAATGAAGAAAATTACTTTGCTGTAATGGAAAAAAAGTAAATTACGATAAAAGAGTAAAAGCCCTCCGTTTAAGAGGGCTTTTTCATATATGCTGGCCGCAAACTAAAATCATCGATTGACCTCACTAACCGCCAATCTGGTCCACTCCAACCTCATCTATGTAAAATTATGGCTTAGTGTAATGAATTTCACATCTTTCCGGGTCAACCTGTTCTACCATAGAAGAGTGATACGCCGTGCTGGGCAGACCACTTTGGGCGGGACGGGGGCGTTCTGCTGCAAATCAGCTACACAGGCTGTCTGGCATGAGCGGCAAGCACGCTTTTATTTTGATTCGAAGCGGAGTGTCCAGATGTTGAATACCGAATGGGAATACCGTGAGCGCATCAGGAAGCTGGCCGTATGCATTGTCAAGCATTACCGAGGAAAAGGACCGGACAACGTCAAGGTCTCACTGGAGTCGCCGCTCCGGATTACGGTAGAGATTTGGGGCACCTTGTCCAATCTCTCCGAAATTTTGGTTCATGAAGGGGCCGGCGAAAAGGTCAAAGAATATTGGAACGTCCTTCGTCCTTATCTAGAAAAGGAATTTATGAGCGAAGCCGAAAAAACACTTGGCAGTCCCTTCACTTACACTTGGGAAGTCTGCCCCTCCGTCCATGGGGACGGACATATTATCATTACTCTTGAATTACAACACATACACCGGTTGGATTAGCGGGAAGGAGCTTGTCTCCTCGCCCGCGGATAAGCCAGTACAGGATGCAGCGTAAAGCGGCATTTTTGTATTGGCTTTTTTTCATGTTACGAGCTTCATCTAATTCATATAAAAAGAGGTGCTGCACACATGGCAGACAAGGTATTGACCGTATGTCCCTACTGCGGAAGCGGTTGTCAGCTTCATTTGCTGGTGGACAAGGGACAGGTAATTGGCGCAGAGCCGGCTGGTGGTCGTACAAACGAAGGAACACTGTGTCTGAAAGGACACTATGGATGGGATTTTCTGAATGACCCGCAAATTCTGACTGCACGCTTGCGTAAGCCCCTGATACGCAAAAATGGGGTTATGGAGGAAGTAGAATGGGAAGAAGCCATCCAGTATACCGCTGAACGCCTTTTAGCAATCAAGGAAAAATACGGACCCGATTCCATTATGGGAACAGGCTCCGCACGTGGTCCGGGAAACGAAGCGAATTATGTCATGCAAAAGTTCATGCGGGCGGTCATTGGCACGAACAATATTGACCATTGCGCTCGTGTATGCCATGGCCCTTCTGTGGCTGGTTTGACATACTCACTCGGGGACGGAGCCATGTCCAACTCAATTCCAGAAATTGAACACTCTGATCTTATTTTCGTGTTTGGGTATAATGCACCCGAAACACATCCGATCGTAGCAAGACGCATTGTAGCTGCCAAGCAAAGAGGTGCCAAAATTATTGTATGCGATCCGCGCATGACTGAAACTGGACGCATTTCAGATATGTGGCTACCTCTAAAAGGCGGTTCGAACATGGCTTTGGTGAATGCTTTTGGTCATGTGCTTGTACATGAAGGACTGTACGACAAACGATATGTGGAAGCAAACACAGAAGGCTTTGCCGAATACGTAGAAAGCATTAAAAAATATACGCCTGAATATGCAGAAGGCATTACGGGGGTCAAGGCGGCTGACATTCGAGCAGCTATGAGGGAATATGCAAAGGCCCCTACCGCTACAATTCTGTATGGAATGGGCGTATGTCAATTTTCACAGGCCGTTGACGTGGTAAAGGGACTCGCTTCTCTTGCACTGTTGACCGGAAATCTGGGCAAGCCGAATGTGGGGATTGGGCCTGTGCGGGGGCAAAACAATGTCCAGGGCTCCTGCGACATGGGCGCATTGCCGAATGTATATCCTGGTTATCAGGAAGTAACGGATAGCACGGTTCGCAAAAAGTTTGAAAAAGCATACGGTGTTGAGCTGCCGCGTAAAAAAGGATATCCCCTTACGGAGGTGCCACACCTCATCCTGAAGGAGAACAAGCTGAAAGCTTATTATATTTTCGGCGAGGACCCTGTACAAAGCGATCCGAACGCCGCCGAGTTACGTGAAGCGCTAGACCAATTGGAATTTGTCGTGGTGCAGGATATTTTCATGAATAAAACGGCGCTGCACGCCGATGTCATCCTCCCTTCTACCTCCTGGGGCGAACATGATGGTGTGTATTCCTCGGCAGACCGCGGCTTTCAGCGCATTCGCAAAGCGGTCGAGCCACAAGGTGACGTAAAGCCGGACTGGGCCATTATTAGCGAGGTTGCTACCGCTATGGGCTACCCTATGTCCTATGCAAACACAGAGGAAATTTGGGATGAAATGCGCAGCCTCTGCCCGTTATTCGCTGGTGCCAGCTACCAAAAAATGGAGGAACAAGGTGGCGTACAGTGGCCCTGCCCTACAGAGGATCACCCAGGTACACCGTATTTGTACAAAGGGAATCAATTTTCTACACCTAGTGGCAAAGGCCGATTATTCGCCTGCGAATGGCGTCCACCGCAAGAACAGCCGGATGAGAAATTCCCACTTGTCTTATCTACAGTTCGTGAGGTAGGCCATTACTCCGTGCGTACCATGACTGGCAATTGCCGTGCGCTACGCCAACTGTCTGATGAGCCTGGCTTTATTCAGATTAGCCCGGAAGACGGAGCAGATCTGAACATTCTGGATGGCGAAATTGTTGCCATATCCTCCCGTCGGGGACGCATCATGGCACGGGCACAAATCACTGACCGTGTGCAACAAGGTGCGACCTACATGACCTATCACTGGTGGGTTGGAGCATGTAACGAGCTGACCGCCGATTTTCTTGATCCGGTGTCCAAAACACCGGAATTAAAATACTGCGCCATCCGGCTGGAACGGATCGCCGACCAAGCGCAGGCCGAGCGTGATGTACATGAATCTTACCAACGGATCCGCAGACAGATGAACGTCCAGGAAGCTGTTTTGGCGGATAAGGTGACGAGATGAGCGGCGCACGAAACACGCTGAACCGTCCGACGAGCAGAATGGGAGCAGCCGATAGAACAAGCGCTGTCGCCTCTTCCTTTGTGGTCGCAGATGCCGGGCACTGTATCGGCTGCAAAGCCTGCGAACTAGCCTGCTTCGCCGTTCACAGTCAGACTAACGGCATAGGCGCTTCGGTCGGAACCGTCAGCGTGCCTGTCGTACCTAAGGTGTATGTTGTACGCGCCGGGGATACGTATGTGCCTGTGCAATGCCGGCATTGTGAGAATGCGCCCTGCGCACATGCCTGTCCGGTTCAGGCCATTCGACAGGAGAACGGTGTGGTTATGATTGATGAGGAGCTGTGCATCGGCTGTACCTCTTGTGTTTTGGCCTGTCCCTTCGGGGCCATTGAGGTATCTACCATCTACCGGGAAGGACGCGTCATGACGCAGCCCGGCTTGACCGACCGTGCCGCTCACAAGCCTCTCCCCCGGACTGCCGCAGGCAAATGCGACCTGTGCGCAGACACAAACGGAGGACAGCCTGCCTGTGTAGAAGCCTGTCCAAACGATGTACTACGGCTGGCTATAGTCGAGTCCGATCTGCTTCCCGAGCGTCGGCGGGAAGTCTTCTTCCCTCACCTGTAAGGCCAAAATCAGCCGCAGAAAGGTAGAAATAAGATGTCCATAACAACTAACAATGCCTATTCGGCTCCTTGTATGGAGACGACAGATTGCACCAACCCCATTATTCATATTGACCCCAGTATGTGTACCGGATGTAGACGCTGTGCAGGGGTTTGTCCGGTAGATGCCATAGAAGGACAGCCCGGAGAGCCGCAAACCGTGAATGCAGACCGTTGCGTGATCTGTGGCCAATGTGTACAAATATGCAGCGTATACGCATCCGATTGGGCAGATTCATCCCCACAGGAAGCCGCCAGCAGACGGCAGGAGCGTTTGCGTGAGCGCGATATGCCTGCTGACATCGGAGAACCGCTATTCGCTGCCTATTATAGCGGTAGCCTGAATAAGGTGACCGACATGATGACGAAACCGGGACAGTTTCGGATCGTCCAATGTGCTCCAGCCATTCGCGTTTCAATCGCGGAGGAATTTGGTATGCCATTTGGCACGCTCACACCAGGTAAAATGGCCGCAGCTCTGCGCCGTCTGGGCTTTGATCGGGTATATGACACCAACTTTGGAGCTGATGTCACCATTATGGAGGAAGGCACCGAACTGATTCGTCGTGTAACCGAAGGTGGGCCGCTACCGATGTTTACCTCCTGCTGTCCGGCATGGGTTCGGTTCGCCGAGATTGAATATCCCGATCTGTTGGACCATCTATCCAGTTGCAAATCCCCAATGCAAATGCTAGGCTCGCTGGTCAAAACCTATGGTGCCCAACTGGACGAGGTGGAACCTGCGAACATTTATAGCGTCGCGATCATGCCTTGTACCTGCAAGCAATTCGAATGTGATCGTCCTGAAATGGAATCCGACGGGTACCGTGACGTGGATGAGGTACTGACAACGCGTGAACTGGCATACTGGATCAAGAAAAGCGGCATTGATTTTATGAATCTGCCAGATGAAGAATTCGATTCACCGCTAGGACGTTATTCAGGAGCAGGGTCCATTTTTGGTGTAACAGGAGGCGTTATGGAAGCCGCCATCCGTACAGGTTATGAGCTGCTGACGAATGAAAAGCTACCGAAACTCCAACTGGATTTTGTTCGCGGTGAGGAAGGCATTCGAGTCGCGGAGGTTCAGGTGGGCGAGCTACAACTTAAGGTAGCGGTCGTCGCGGGGCTACAACATGCCTATGGGCTGCTGGATCGTGTGCAGGCAGGCGAATGTGATTATCATTTTATTGAGGTAATGGGCTGTCCTGCCGGATGTATTAGCGGAGGCGGTCAACCCAAGCTCATGCTGGAAAAACACCGGATCGAAGCTTACCGTGCACGCAAATCCTCTATTTATGGACATGATGCGGGACTCCAGGTGCGAAAATCACATGAGAATCCTCACATTATTAAGCTGTACGATGAATTTTTAGGTGAGCCGCTTGGTCATGTATCGCATCATCTGCTGCACACGACCTTCCAAAAGCGCGGACCAGGCAAGCAAAACCGTAGCTGTGATGCTCCCGCTAAAGAGAATACAGGTAACTCCATTCATTAGCACGTTAAGTTAAAAGGGTGAACCATTGCGGCATCCTGCCTCTCCATACTTAAAAAGAAGCTGCTGAGTCTTATCTGTGTTCATCCTATGCTCATCATGTTCTGCACCAACAAATTGCATTATTAAACTTTTTCATACTGTACCCATTGTATTTTGTCGTTAGTTAGAAAGGAGTCGAGTTGAATGAACCGCTTTGTTTTAGCTGATCCCGATCAGTGTATCGGTTGTCGTACCTGTGAAATCGCATGTGTCATCGCACATTCAGCAGGTAACCCTTTTATCTCGCCGGATGATGAGTTTCATTTTCACCCACGTCTGAAGGTCATCAAATCCATTGGGGTCACTGCCCCTGTCCAATGCCGTCACTGTGAGGATGCCCCCTGCGCCAACGCTTGTCCGAACGGTTCCATTACGAACGCGGACGGCTGCATTCTCATTAACAGCGAGAGCTGTATCGGCTGTAAAACCTGTATGATTGCCTGCCCATACGGTGCCATTACCATGGTACCTGAATATCGGGACGGGCGGCCTGTAGTACAGGATGGACTGTACAGCAATGTGTCAGGACGTTTGCAGCCCAAAGAACGAATGATTGCCAGCAAATGTGATCTGTGTGCAGGTGTAGAGGGTGGTCCCGCCTGTATTGGAAAATGCCCAACACGTGCCCTCAAGCTGGTTGAGCCGGATCTGCTTCACGCTCGTGTTGAGGAAAAGCGAGCTGCGAGCGCACGCCAGTTACTGCATATGACGCGCATTCCGGCAACGGGTCTCTGACATGACTGAAGCCCTTCCTCTGCAAAAGGATACGCGGACCGAGCGGGATGCGCTAGGGGAAATGGAGATTCCCGCCAATGCCTATTACGGCATTCATACCGCACGTGCGATGAACAACTTTGCGGTCAGCGGCAGACCTGTGAACCGGAAGCTGATTCACGCTCTCGTGCTGGTAAAAAAGACAGCCGCTCAGGTGAACTGTGAGCAAAATCGGCTCCCTCCCCACCGGGCGGCTGCAATGATAGACGCCTGCAATGAATTGCTCGCCGGACGGCATCTGGATATGTTTGCAGTCGATGCCCTGCAGGGCGGTGCAGGCACCAGCACCAACATGAACGTCAATGAGGTCATTGCTAATTTGGCGATTATGCGGCTTGGTGGAAAACCCGGACAGTATGAGCTAGTACATCCTCTGGATGATGTGAACTGCTGTCAGTCCACGAATGATGTTTATCCGACAGCATTACGAATTGCGGCCATTCGACTGCTTCGTCCTTTATGTGACGCGATGGCTTCGTTACAAGAGTCTTTACAGCACAAAGAAACGGAATATGCCGATCTGCTCAAGCTAGGTCGCACACAGCTAATGGATGCCCTGCCCATGATGGCGGGGCAAGGCTTTGGTGCTTACGCAAAGGCCGTGGCACGTGACCGCTGGCGTCTCTACAAAGCCGAGGAACGGCTGCGGGAAATCCCTATTGGCGGTACGGCGATCGGCACAGGCATGAATGCGCCTCGTGCTTACAGCTATCGGATGGTTGAGAAGCTGGCGGACGAGACTGGCTTTGGGCTATGCCGAAGTGACCACCCGATGGACCCGATTCAGAATATGGATGTCTTTGTGGAGGTATCCGGTCTGCTCAAATCCGCTGCTGTGAACCTGTTCAAAATATCAGGCGATTTTCGCCTGCTGGCCTCCGGTCCTCTCGGCGGTATTGGCGAGTTCACTCTGCCTCCAGTTCAGGCAGGATCATCCATTATGCCTGGCAAGGTTAATCCGGTGATGGCTGAACTGGCCGGACTAACGGCGTTGCGTGTGATAGCCGAAGATGCAGCGATTACGATGGCGGCTGCCTCCGGGCAGCTAGAGCTAAACGCGTTCCTGCCGCTGATTGCCGAATCGCTGCTGGAATCGCTACAAATTCTGGACGGCGCGGTTCGGCTGTTTGATGAACGGTGTGTACGCGGTCTGATCGTATGCGAGGACCGCTGTTCAGCTAATCTGCGTAACTCCGCTGTGATGGCTTCTGCGCTGGTCGCGGAGCTTGGCTATGATGAAGCTGCCTCCATTGCCTCAGCAGCCATTGCGCAGGGCCGCACACCGGAGGATATTACCGAAGAACGCGATCTGCTGACACGCTCGCGCATTGAGCAATTGTGCCATCCCTATACAGTAACCAAGCCCGGTATTCCGGGGCAGGAAGAAGGAATTCACGATGGGAATGCATGATACCCCCCGTAGCAACCGACCGCACATCACCCTGCTCGGTCGCCGCAACGCTGGCAAATCCAGCATTCTGAACACCCTGACCGGCCAGCCCGCCGCCGTGGTTTCTCCCGTAGGAGGAACGACCACGGACCCCGTTTTCAAGCCGATGGAGCTGCTCCCTGCTGGCCCCATTGTTCTGGTGGATACCGCCGGACTGGACGATGAGGGTGAGATCGGAGCGCTGCGCCGCAACAAAACGCTAGAAATATTAAATAGCACGGATCTGGCGCTGCTAATCATCGATGCTACTGTTGGGGTTAGCGCATTTGAACATGGGCTACTCGAAAAGCTGCATGCCAAGAAGATTCCCGTCATTGGTGTATTAAACAAGACGGACATCTTGGCAGAGGTAGAGAAAATGACCGCAACCCTAAAGGCTGAACTGGATTTACCCCTCATTCCTTTCAGTGCCTCTAAGCTATGGGGAGACGCGGAACTGAAAAAGGCCATCATGGATGCCCTTCCCCAAAATGAGGATCGTTTCCGTATCGTTGGTGACCTGCTGTCACCCGGCGATTTTGTCGTACTGGTCGTTCCAATCGACAAAGCTGCGCCCAAAGGCCGACTGATTCTGCCACAGCAGCAGACGATCCGTGATACGTTGGAGAGCGATGCCATCGCCGTAGTGACCAAAGAACATGAGCTACGACTGACGTTGGAGCGACTGGGGCGCAAGCCCCGCTTGGTCATTACCGATTCACAGGCTTTTATGAAGGTAGCCGCAGATACTCCCAAGGATGTATCCCTGACCTCCTTTTCCATCCTGTTCGCCCGCCATAAAGGTGACCTTGACGAACTCGTACGAGGCGCAAGAGCCATTGACCGTCTCAAGGATGGTGACCGCGTACTCATTGCTGAAGCCTGTACGCATCAATGTCAGTCTGATGATATCGGTCGTGTGAAAATCCCCCGTTGGCTCCGTCAAACGATAGGCAAACGTCTCATCATCGAGCACGCATCTGGTTCCAGCTTTCCTGCCGATCTGAGCGAATATGCGCTGGTTATTCACTGCGGGGCCTGCATGCTCAATCGACGTACCATGCTTCACCGAATGGCAGAAACGGAAGCCGCCGGGGTACCCATAGTGAACTATGGTATTTTCATCGCCTATGTTCAGGGAGTCTTCCCCCGTGCCATCGAATGCTTCCCATCCGCTATGCTGGCATGGGAGCAAGCCGTTGGAGCTGGCAGCCATTCCTGAATGAGACGAATCATTGAAGCAACAAATTCCGCCCCATACACGCAAAAGCAGCCGCGCTGACTCTCACGCGGCTGCTTTTTATTTGCCCAATTCCAAAGAGAAGGTCGATATTCTAAAAATACAAATCCCGCTCGCCCGCTTCTAAGCGTTCCAGCTTATCAAGTGTCAAACGGCGTGCCGACTCACGCGGGATACGCTCCAAATTATCACGCAGGGCTTCAGCTCCCAGCTCACGTGCCTCTTCATCTCCATAATCCAACAGAAATTCCTGAAAAGTCAGCAGCGAATTCGGCTGGCATACATTGTGAATCTGCCCTGATTTAGCAAGCTCCATGAACCGATCTCCGGTTCTTCCTTCGCGATAGCAGGCTGTGCAATAGCTTGGCATATATCCGCCACGACACAGACTTTTGATGATTTCCATCGGCGAACGATGATCCCCGACCTCGAACTGGGGTTTATCTTCCGTATCCTGTTTTGCATAAGCCCCTACACCCGTAGCTGAACCTGCACTAATTTGTGACACACCCAGACCAATAACACGGTCTCTGTATTCCGGTTCTTCACGTGTAGACAAAATCATACCTGCATAAGGAACAGCCAGCCGGAGAACGGACACAATTTTCATAAAATCCTCGTCGTTGACCAAATACGGATAGCGCTCCAGATCCACATTTTCAGCCGGACGTAACCGTGGAACCGAAACCGTGTGAGGACCACAGCCAAACACTTCCTCCAGATGCTCAGCATGTTTAAGCATAGCTATCGTTTCATAACGGAAATCGTATAAACCATACAACACACCAATACCCACATCGTCTATCCCTGCTCGCATAGCTCGGTCCATGGCAGTCGTGTGCCAGTCATAATTCCGTTTTGGCCCTTGAAGATGATATTCGCGGTAGCTTTCGCGATGATACGTTTCCTGGAACAAAATATACGTACCAATTCCTACCTCTGCCAGCTTCCGATAGTCTTCTTCGGTTGTGGAAGCAATATTGACGTTGATTCGGCGTATGCTGCCATTGTCCACTTTAACCTCATAGATCTGACGCAGACAATCGACGATATAATCAATCGGACAATTGAGCGGATCTTCCCCCGCTTCCAGTACGAGGCGCTTATGCCCCAACTCCTGAAGCACTCTGACCTCCTCGACCAGTTCCTCCGGCGTCAAACGGCTGCGGGTAAAGCTATCATTGGTATGCTTATAGCCGCAGTATTCGCAGTTATTGACACAGTGATTACTTACATATAGAGGGGCAAACAGCACAATCCGATTGCCGTAAATCTGCTCTTTCACCGCCCGTGAGGATCTAAACATTTCCTCCAGCAGTTCAGGATCATCCACATGCAAAAGAGCCGCCGCTTCAGTTGCACTCAACCCCCGGCAAGCTCTTCCCTTCTCCAAAATGTCTAAAATACGGTTGCGATCTGTTGCTTCCTGCTTTCCCTGCTCCACCGCTGCCATAATCTCTGCCTCATTAATGAAATCCGCCGACACTTTCTCCCGTACTTCACTCACGTAGATCCATCTCCCTTATTATGGTGAGGATTTCGCAAAATCCTAATGCTTAACTACTACTTTTAGTTCAGCCCCATCATTGACTTAGGAGCTGTCGCTGCACCCTCAAACTATCGCCACGCCCCATATCGACTTCAAACCCCGCTCCACGGATGCGCAGCTCCAGGCAATGTCGACATTGGGCAGATTCATCACCCAAGCATATTTTATTTTCATAAATGGCATACTTCGGCCTCACTGCAAGTGGCGACAAATTGGGCATAACTACATTCGCCCCCGCCTGTAGCGCCTTCTCCCGACCTTGGGGATGAATCGTTCCCATCGCTGTCGATGCTGGAATAAGCGCATCTGGAACGACCAACCGGGACAACGAAACAATATCCAGCGCCTTTTCCATGCTTCCCTGACTGGCATCCCGGAGCGGCGTGTTGCTATGCGGTAAAAACGGTCCAATCCCGATCATATCCGGCGACAAGCTGTGCAAATAGACCAAATCGTCTGCCAAATCACTGTTCGTTTGTCCCGGTAAACCAACCATACATCCAGCCCCGATCTGAAATCCGATTCGCTGCAAGGCCAGCAGACGACTGCGCCTGCTTTCTATCGTCATCGTCGGATGCAGCTTAGCGTACAAACGCGGTGAAGCCGTCTCATGCCGCAGCAAAAAGCGGTCCGCCCCCGCCTCGTATAATAGCGCATAAGTTTCATCATCCCGCTCACCAATGGACAGTGTAACGGCCACATCGGTAAAACGCCTTTTGATCTCCCGAATCAGTTTCGCCAGCCGGGCTGCCGTGAACCAGTAATCTTCGCCGCTTTGCAGGACAAAGGTCCGATATCCCAGCTCATACCCCTCCGCGCAACAGGCCAAAATTTCTTCCGGTCGCAAACGATAGCGATCCGCCTGTTTATTCGAGGCCCGTAGCCCGCAATACATGCAGTCCTGACGACATATGCTGGAGAACTCAATTAATCCACGTAAAAAAACACCTTTACCGTAACGCTCCATTTTGATGCGAGCTGCCAATTTTCGTAACTGTGTCCGCACCGTCGGTTCTTCCTCCAGACGTACCAGCAGCTCCGTCATTTCCGTATGCGTCCATTCCTTGCCGTCAGCCAGACGCAGTAATAATTCGTCCGTGACTCATCCCTTCTTCCCTCGTCCATCTGGACTCCACATCGTCAGCAGCTTGTACCGTACATGTATTATTCTAGCAACATCAGAGGGAATAGAACGTGACTAGCTTCACAAAAAATCCCATTTTCTGAATATAAACTCCAGCTTCTGCCGCAAAAAATACATATTTACCGCAACAAAAAAAGCTGTTTCTCCTTTAATGGAAAAAACAGCTTCTGATCAAGCTTATTATTGAATTAAATCAACCGCCTGCTGTGGTACAAAATAATCAACGCCGTTATATACGACAACACCGTTCAGTGCTGAATTTTTACCATTTAACGTTGCGATATTTTTGTATACCATGACCACCTGTAGTCCAGCCAATATTTGCGCGTTTGCTAATGATCGGTTCGACCGCATAGGTCATGCTGCCTTCTTTGGCTTCTTTGATCGTTTTAACTTCCTCATCCGTCAGATCCGTAATTCCAAAATACGTGGACAGCAATTCTTTAATGTTGCTGCGATCTGCATCCAGCTGGCTTCCAAGCCTTCACCTGTCAGCTTCGCTTTTTTCAGCGGATCAATAAAAGAAGCTAACGGCGTTTTGTCATCGCCAGATGCAATCGCTTGTAGTCCGGAGAATAACTGCATTTTTAATCGATGTGTCCTATTCAACTGCCATCGCCGTTCCGCCGCTTACTGCTAACATCATGGTTGCTACGAGTGCAGCCACCGATTTTTTCGTATGTATCCCCCAACACTTTAACATTCAATTTCCTCCCAGACACTTTATGTACAATCAGAACTAAATTTAATCATACTTTGTCAGGAGAATGTTAAGGGGATTGTCTAACTATATTAGCGGTTCCAATATTCCAGAGAGCATCATTAAAGATGCTCTCTGGAGTATTGGTCTCACTCAAATTGCCCCTGAATTACCGATACGATACTTTCACGCAGTGCTTTGGCGTTTTGTGACTTATATGGATCAGTATTAAAAAGGATTGCATCTGCTGTGTAGTTTTCTTTTATACGTCCCAATCTGTCCCCATATCCCAAAATTTCAGCGGCGAACTCCGTGGCAGCCTGCCAGGCCTCTTTTCGAGTTAACCCACAGTCTATAAGTGTGTCTAATTCCTCAAGGTTGCGTCCATGTAACGAAGGTGTGGCAAAATCTGTACCGAACGCAATTCGTACGCCTGCTCTTTTGGCATAGCTGACAGCTTTAGGATGGGCTTCGGCGGCGCGGGCGGCGCGATCACAAATTTCCCTGTCGAGTGAAAGAACTCCAGACGGGTCTGCAGCAATACGATAGATGGAAGCAGTAGGCACAAAGGCTGTCCTGGTTTGCGCAAGCCGGTTGGCTTGATCCTCGGTCAAATACATTCCATGCTCTATAGATTCCACACCAGCGTCAATAGACCAGTCCACAGTAGGTCCGCCCCAAGTATGAACCATGACTTTTATGTTACGTGCACGGGCGCTACGCACAATAAAAGAGAATTCTTCCTCAGAAAAAATCGGGTTCAGCACTGTATCTGGCGACGACCCTAGTCCCCCCGTTGCAAGAATTTTAATCCAGCTTGCCCCGGAATCAATAATTTCTGTTACCCGCCGTTCCAAATGCTTAAGACCTCGTGCGTCTCCGGCTCCAAGCATATCACCACAGGTATAAACTCTTAAAGGCTGGCTATAATGCTGACCTATATGCTTCACTGTACTTGGCAAAAGCCCACCTGCATCACGCACCGAAGTCACTCCAGCCCGGAAAGTAGCCTCAAAGGCTTGCGCCTGCATCACTTCGATCTCCAGTTCATCCCGCTTCTCCTGGTCAGTATGATTAAAATCTGTCCATGCCAAATGCGTATGAAGGTCAATTACGCCGGGGCTAATCCATAAGTCGCCATCTGGACTATTTTGTTGCGCATACGGAGATACGGACTCTGCAATGGACGAAAAACGACCATTGCTGATCGTAATATTGAATCGTTTCCCATCAATCCCCGCCACAAATATATTATGATATGTTAGCTCTTTTTGAATGTTATTTCCCATCTTTATTCCCCCAGATTGACCTTTGGACCGCCAGCGCATGATCAGGATCTTGATGCATAAGCTCTGCAAGCGTCAGGATGGCTTCTTCAACGCTTTGCTGATTTGCCTTCGCTCCAAAATGGTTAATGCGTAAGAGTTTATGATGCAATTCCCCATCTCCGGGTGCGACAATGCCTATGGGCTGTTCGATATTGAAATGGCCGCCTTGAGGAATCCGAACCGTTGTAGTCAATGTTGAGTAGCTGTCTTTGTTCCGCTGCCACGGTTCAAGGCCCAAGGCTGTAATGCCAGCAATTGCAGCGGACGTAGTTAAACGATGACGGCGGTTGACCGCTTCCAGACCTTCTTCTTCAATTAGCTTTAAGGCCTCTATAAGCGCCCGGGCTTCCAAAACAGGGATGTTGGGAGGAACCCGTAAGGGAGTCGCACTATCATGAGGACGCTTTAGGTCAAGCAAAGACAGAATGGAATTGCGCGGCGCATTTTCGTTGGAGGCCAGAAACTCCCAGCCACGGGGAGAAATCCCCACAGCGCTGATCCCGTTAGGCCCGGATAGTGCTTTTTGCGCGCCCACAGCTACAAAATCAATTCCCCACTCGTCCATAAGCACCGGTTCGCCCCCGATTGCCGAAACTGAATCTAACACGGTTATAATGTTTGACCGACGCGCAAGATCCAATATTTCCCTTGTTGGATTGGAGCCTCCTGTGACCACTTCCGCCTGCACGAAAGAAAGCGCACATGGGTTATATCGCTCAATCGCTGCGGCGACTTCATCTACAGTTACCACTTCATCAAAAGATGTTTTGAGTTCGATGACTTCTGCTCCGCCACGCGCAAGCCAGTTACCAAAAATCGTTCCATAGGGACCTGTCACAATGTTTAGAATTGTACGGTTGGGCGCAGCTATGCCTGCTGCTATGGCTTCAATTCCCAGGATCGCCTCGCCCGGTATGATTACCGGGGATTCTTGGGTGGACAGGAGTTTGGAGAGCAAGTTAGTTAGCGTATCAAACTCCGATATTGTAAGAGGTACAAATCCTTTATTATTTTGACTCATAAATACCTCCTGCAGAATTGGATATTGGCATCTTGGGTACAGCGGACAAAAGCTCACGGCTATAGGGCGTTTCAGGATGAGAAAAGAATTTCTCCTTCGGGCTGATCTCAACCAGCTTTCCCTGCCTCATTACAGCAACAATATCGCTTATCGCATTGATAACACCCAGGTCATGAGAGATAAAAAGCATCGTAAGATTAAGCTCCGATTTGAGCGTGTTCAAGAGTTCCAGCATACTCCGTTGTACCGAAACATCCAGTGCGCTCGTTGGTTCATCTGCGATAAGTATGCTTGGCTCAACGCTTAATGCGCGGGCAATTGCTATCCGCTGACGCTGACCGCCGGAAAATTCGTGAGGGTATCTGCCAAGGGCGCTTTCATCGATGTGAACACGTGTAAGCAGTTCCCTACATCTCTTGTCCACTTGAGCGCGGTCAACAATCTTGTGAAAAAGCAAGGCTTCGGCAAGGATTTGCCTGATCGTATGCTTTGGATTTAGCGAGGAATCCGGGTTTTGGAAAACCATTTGTATTCTTTTATGCTGCTCCCGGCTCCGTCGCTTGCCCAGTACCTGAGAACCCAGCATGATCCGGCCCTCATCCGGGGCGATCAGCCCGGCTATTACCCGCGCGAGGGTAGACTTTCCTGAACCCGATTCTCCCACAAGACCAAGCGTGGTACGCTCCTGCAGCTCCAGGCTTACTTGATCAAGCGCGGTGAACTTACCATAAGCAACCGTTATATTTTCTATCCGCAAGGCTGTTTTCATAAATCAGCGCTCCTTTCAAGATCCGGGAGAGGAAGCACTGAGCTTATCAGCAACTGTGTATACGGATTTTGCGGGTTTTGTAAAAGGGGCAAAGTGTCTCCCCGCTCTATGATTCTTCCCTCTTTCATAACGCAAAGCTTTGAGCACATTGAGGAAGCTACGGCAAGATTGTGCGTAACAAACACCATGGCAAAACCCAGCTCCTTTTGAAGACGTGAAATAACGTCAAGTATTTGCCGTTGAACCGTTACGTCAAGCGCCGTTGTTGGCTCATCACAAAGAAGGATGCCCGGCTTGCACGCCAAAGCCATCGCAATAACAATACGTTGACACTGGCCGCCTGAAAGCTGGCGGGGGTAACGGTCAGTATGCTTTAAGGAATCGGGAAGACCAAGCATTTCAAGCAATTCCAAAGCTATTGTACGCGCGACCTTCCGGCTCACCTTCTGCCTGTAGTACACAACCTCGGCAAGCTGCCGGACCACCGGGCAGAGAGGGTCAAGCGCCCTTATCGGGTCTTGAAAAATCATTGCGCATCTGCCATTGCTCCTGATATTCCCGCCAACCTGTTCAATACCGGAGGGAAGCAACCCTATGATGGAGCGCAGGGTGAGCGATTTTCCAGATCCAGATTCCCCCACAAGTCCTATGCTTTCGCCCGCTTCAACTTTAAGACTCACATCGGTGACCAATTTATGATTCGATCGCGTCGCGAGCGACAAATTTTCCACTTCTAAAATTGGATTCATAGCATTCATTTTCTTCTCCATATATCTGCTAGCCCATCGCCCACAAGGGATAAGGCTATCCCCGTATATACCACCGCAAAGCCCGGGATGGCTGAAAGCCACCACTTTGTAGATATAAAGGGCTGCCCATCAGAAATCATCGTTCCCCAATCCGGAGTTGGCGGCGCAATGCCGATACCGAGATAGCCTAGCGTAACAATGGCCACAAGCAGAACAGCCATATCCGTCATAAGCACTACCACTGCTTGCGGTAGCACATTCGGCAGAAGATGGCGCAGTATGATTTTAATATTCGGGATTCCCAGTGTCTTGGCAGCGGCTATCCATTCCTGCTTGCGAAAGGATGCGCTAAGACCCTTGACCACACGAGCGTATACGATCCAGCCAACGAGAGCAAACGTAATATATATCCCCTGTTCACCCGTACCGCTTGCAAACGCCACTATAATGACAATCAAATAAAAAGGGAACGCAATAAACGTATCGGTCAAAAGCGTGATAACCGTGTCTACCCATTTACCATAATACCCGGCAAGCATTCCCAGAAACACCCCCATACAAAAAGGGATGATCTCCGCCAGCACCATAATCTTCAAATCAGTCCGTGCGGCATAGATCAGCCGTGTAAACAAATCACGCCCCAGTTGATCGGTTCCCAGCCAGTGTTCGAAGGACGGGGGTTGTAAAGTTGCCGAAATATTTTGATCAGAAGGCTGGTAGGGGCTAATAACCGGTGCGAACACTGCAATACCTATGAGTAACGCAAACATAATACTGCCCCATAAAAGAGATGGAGTATTTAGTATTTTTCCCCAAGAGCTGTTGCTATGACCCGCCTTCTGAATCTGAAGATCTAATTGCGTGCGTTTCATTGTTCTCCTTTCGTCCTGGGATCAAGATACCCAGAAGCAACCTCAATCACGAAGCCGATGATTACCACAGATATCGCACAATAAAGAGCAATCCCCTGTATAACAGGAAAATCCCGATTTGAAATGGCTGAAAATAACAGGCTTCCGATACCCTTGAGGCCAAAAACCTGTTCAATTACCAACGTGCCGCCCATCAGGTAGGCAATGTTTACGCCAAGCAGCATAAGAGCGGGAAGAGCGGAATTGCGCAGGACATGCTTTACCAGTATAACCCGGCCGGGGATTCCCGCTGCCTTCAAGGTTACAACAAAATCAGATTCCAGTACTTCCAGCATCTGCGCTCTTAAAGAACGAACGAGCGAGGGAATTTGCGACAATCCGACAGTTATCGCAGGAAGGGCGAGACTGTACAAGATTCCAAGCCAGCCCTCGCCGACTCCCCCAACGGGAAACCAGCGAAGCCGAACGCTAAATACCAGAATCAGTAGCAGTCCAACCCAAAAAATTGGCATACCGAGCGTTACAGCAGGCAAGATGCGTATCATATGATCAAGCAGTCCGTCTTTATGTGTTGCCGCAAGGGTGGCCAGCACCAGCGAAACAATGATGGCAAAAAGACAGGTCATTGCAATGAGCAGCAGCGTCACGGGGGCCCGCTCTGCAATCAACTCTCTTGAAGAAGTCTCAAAAACAATCGAAACGCCGGTATCACCGTGTGTAAAGAAATTGTGCACAAAGCCTATAAACTGCTCCCAAAGAGAACGATCCAGCCCCAACCTATGACGCATACTCTCAATAGCTTCAGCTGTGGCGTATTCCCCCAGAATCATTTTGGCGGGGTCTCCCGGCACCAGCCTTATGATGAAGAAGACTGCCACCACCACACAGATGACTACTGATGCCGCTCTTATCATAGCGCGCACAAGCCATTTGTGTGGGGAAGTTAGATTTGCAGACCATCCGGCAGACTTTTTAAATAAATTGTGGGCCGTCAAGAATCTAATTACCTTTCACACGTACATCTTCAAAACGAACGCTGTTATTGGGAAGCACGACCAGACTATCAATGGGAGAACGAACACCTTTCAGAATATCCGGATAATAAAGCGGGATGTAAGGCACCTCATCTGCAAGGATTTGTTGAAGCTTGGCGTAAATTCCCGCACGTTCTTCCCCATCAGGTGTTTTTTGCCCCTCGTGCAGGAGCTTGGTAACTTCATTGTTCGTGTAATGAGTCCAATACGACTTGCTAAAGCCTTCCGGGTCTGTCTGGAAAGCGAGGATCGAGTTGGCTTCTGGAGAATCCGCTTGTCCGCTGTTGATCATTGCCGAAAAATCATAGGCAAAGAAACGCTCGCGGAATGAGGCCAACTCAACAGATTCGATCTGGATGTCTATGCCGATCGTTTTGGCGGCCGCCTGAATAATCTGTGCCTCCTGAGTTCTTGAGTTATTTCCAGAGGCAATGAGCAATTTTGTAGAAAACCCGTTAGGGAACTTTGATTTTGCAAGCTCTGCTTTGGCAGCATTCGTATCAAAGCTGAGCGCTTTAATCGTATCGTTCGTGTTGTAGGGAATGGCTGGCGGCAAAAGCGAATTGGCTGGCTTTGCGAAACCAAAGGTAACCGCATTGGTCAATCCATTACGGTCAAGTGCCAACGCCAGCGCACGGCGAACGTGCACATCCGAAAAATGTTTGTCCAGGGTATTGAAGAACAATTGCTCTGTCACCCAGCTTCCATTGGTCGCCACCTTGGTATCCGTACCTTGTTTTAATTCATTTACATTTTCAAGAGCTACAGACTCAATAGCATCAATCGCGCCAGCCTTCAGCTGGTTAATCGCTTGGCTGTCATCTTCAATGAGCTTGTAGACAAGCTCATCGATATATGGCTTGCCTTTCTGCCAATAGTATTTATTTTTGCTGAAAGTAAGATCACCGGCAGAATCCCATTTCTTAACGACGAAGGGACCGGTACCGACCGGATTCTTGAAGAATTCTTTTTCCGAGACGCCGCCGAAATCCTTTGGAAGGATACCATTGGAAAAGTTTGAGAGTTCAGAAATAAACGGCGTATACGGCGCTTTAAGCTTAATTACGAGTGTTTTTTCATCTTTAGCCGAAAGCGAAGCCACCTTTGCAGCTATTGCAAGAGGACCTCCTACATTCAAATGACGCTGAATTGAAAAAACCGCGTCCTTGGCAGTAACTCCGGTTCCGTTTGAAAATTTCAAGCCATCGCGCAAAACAAAAGTATAGGTTAAACCATCTGCGCTTATACTGTGCGACTCTGCAAGCCAATCCACAATTGTTCCATCACTGTTAAAGGCGACCAGCGGCTCAAATACTTTGTCGATAGCAAAAGCATTATTGGATGTAATCTGATTATGCAAATCAAACGAGGTTACGGAAGCTGGGCGGCCATATGTAAAGGTTCCCCCTTCCGCGGGTTGATCAGCGGTTGTGCTTGGGTTAGTTGCGTTTGTATTTTTACCTGCATCATTTTTGGAGCCGGAGCATCCTGCCACGAGAACCAATAAAAGAAATACTAAAGATCCAACCAAAAACGGCTTCCTAAAAGATACAATAAGTTTGGACATCCCATTTTCCCCTTTTCCCCAATAAAACATATTGTTTTAATATGAATAGTATTATGGATGAACCCATTTGCCATGTCAAACAGAATTAAATACCATAATTTAAAAAATCAAAGATAAAAGTAAACATAGGGATTTTCCAGCTTGTGAACACATGGAGTTCATTTGGGATTGGGATTTTGATTCAATTATTGTATAATAAGCACATGATGTAATAGGTAAATCTTATAAGCCGACAACACTTATAAAAGCGTATAAAAGGGGTCTAAAACTCGATGGAATTCAGACAGCTTCAATACACCCTGCAAATTGCAGCGGAAAAAAACTTCTCACGCGCAGCGGAAAAGCTGCACATTGCCCAGCCTTCCCTGAGCCAGCAATTGTCCAAACTGGAAAAAGAGCTTGGGGTGCTGTTATTTCAACGCAATACAAGCGCGGTGGAATTAACACATGCAGGAGCAAGCTTTGTGGAAAAAGCAAAAAAGATCGTCGACGCCGTCGAGCAACTCCGACAGGAAATGGACGATATTTCTCAGTTGCGCAAAGGGAAGGTTGTCGTCGGCAGTATGCCTATCACGGGTTCCCATTTGCTGCCACATGTGTTGCCTGTGTTTAAGAAGGCTCACCCGGACATTGAAATTGTTTTGGTCGAGGATTCATCCATGAATCTGGAGAAAAAAACAGCCAGCGGCGATACCGACCTCAGCCTGCTTTCTCTCCCATTGGTAGAACCGACACTTTCCTATGTGCCTATCGGTGAAGAATGGATTGATCTCGCTGTTCCCCCGGGTCACCCGCTGGCTCTGCGCAAAAACGGTGACCAGCCCCAGCCAGTGCATCTGGAAGAGCTGAAAGACGAACCGTTTGTCGTCCTCAAAAAAGGGCAAGGCTTCCGAAAGCTGACGATGGACTTGTGCCATCAAGCGGGCTTTGAGCCGAATGTTGTGTTTGAAAGCACCAATATGGAAACCCTCCAATCGCTCGTAGCAACAGGGATGGGGGTAACACTCGTACCTCGTTTTATCGCCCGGGCTGCCAGCAGCGAGTTTGTTCCGGCATTGCTGCCACTGGCTGAACCGACGCCAAGCCGCACGCTGGCTATTGCATATCGGAATGGACGTTATTTATCCAAAGCCGCCGAGGCTTTTATTGAAACTTTCCGCGAAACGGTCAAACAGCTTTCCCAAAAGTAGTTCTCACGTAAAAAGACCGTCTTCCTCCCCAGCCAAAGCCAGAGAAGAAGACGGTCCCGGGACTACACCCCTATACATTACACATTTAATGTTCAGTTCCATTAGGTTCGATTACAATGTTGCTATGCTGCTCCACCTGGGTTCAACGAACCTTATTTCAAGTTCACTTGAATTCCATGTCAGCCTCGCCTGATTACCTTACACTTGCTCGGAAACTCCACTTTATCCATCCCCCATCACTTCTTTCCTTAAGGTCTCATGCCCTGGTTTCCCAAGAATGTCCTACCTCAGTTCCAATGTGCTGTGTGATCCCAAAGTGCCTGTGTCCTCGCCTTGTCGTGATCAGGGTCGCCCTGAATCTGGTGGACTTTTATCCTGATCATAGCCCATTTCGTGATTATTGCCGACAACCTGCCTATTTAAGCCTCTCGGCCGTGACAGGCCATCCCTATTCGCCAGTTCGGATCTACTTTGGTAATCCATCGTTATCAACCTCCTGGTGTCGGGATACTATTATAATACACCTATGGGCTGTATCTGAAACAGGAACGGTAATATTTATTTAACGGTCATACAGAGAAGGACGACGGTCCTCGAATACTGGAATACGCCCACGTACGTCCTGCACCAAGGCTGACTCAATCGTTCCTGTGATGATGTCTTCCTGCTCTCCGCCCTCGGCAATGATTTCTCCCCACGGATCAATAATGAGAGAATGCCCGAAGAAATCCGTATCTCCACTGCGTCCTACCCGGTTACAGGCGATGACGTACATTTGATTTTCAATGGCCCGTGCAGTCAGCAATGTGCGCCAGTGATGAAGACGGGGATGTGGCCATTCCGCAGGTACGATAAGCAGATTTGCGCCAGACAGGGCCAGACTGCGTGCTAGTTCGGGAAAACGGATGTCATAGCAGATAGACGCACCCGCCTGAATCCCTCCATCCAGCGTGAATAAAACCTTTTCCTCGCCAGGCTGCAAATATTTTTCTTCATCCATAAGCCGGAACAAATGAATCTTGGAATACGAAGCAACCTCAGCACCGGATCGGTCAAAAACGATCATCGTATTGTACACATGTCCGTCGCTTTTCTTCTCCGCGATAGATCCGGCTACCACGTTCACCTGATGAGTAGAAGCGAATGCCGATATCCATTCGCGGGTTTCCGCTCCTTCCTGATCCGCCAGCTCATGAATGCGGTCCAGCGCATACCCCGTGTTCCACATTTCCGGCAGTACAATCAGGTCCGGCTTTAATTCGGCTGTCACCGCTTGTTCCATTAACGTACGAATATGACTGCGGTTTTCCGGGGGATTCCCCAGCTCAATATGAGCTTGTATGAGTGCAACACTGAACGGCTGAGCTTCATGATACGTCAAAATCGTTCATCCTCCTTGTGAACCGGAGCTTCCGGTGATCGCTTGTCCGGCATTTTCTCCCATCATAGCCCGATCAGGCTCGGCCACGCAACCGCATAAGCCCAATCCCCTCTATACAACTTGGTTAAATCGTGATAAATTAATCCTCAAACTATTCCAAAAGGTCGTGTGAAATAATGAGTAAGTTTTCCATCCCCTCCGCTGATGTGATGAAGCAGTTGCCCACTCAATTTTTTGCCACACTCGTACAAAATGTAAACCGTGAAATTGCGGCAGGGCATGATGTCATTAATCTCGGGCAAGGGAACCCGGATACACCTACCCCACCTCATATTGTAAAAGCTTTGCAAGAATCAGCGGCTAACCCGCTGTATCATAAATATTCACCTTTTCGCGGTTACGGCTTTCTCAAGGAAGCCGTCGCCCAGCGCTATCAGGAGGACTACGGTGTGACACTTGACCCGGAAACTGAGGTCGCCATCCTGTTTGGCGGAAAAACAGGCTTGGTGCAGCTACCGCAAATTTTACTCAATCCCGGCGATGTGTGTCTCGTACCTGATCCCGGCTATCCGGATTACTGGTCTGGCGTAGCCCTGGCTAAAGCGGAAATGTCCTTTCTCCCATTAAAGGAAGAGAACCGTTTTCTGCCCGATTATGAGGCTATTTCCGAGGAAGATCGCCGCCGAGCCAAGCTGATGTTCCTCAATTATCCGAATAATCCGACCTCGGCCACCGCGCCTCTTTCCTTCTATGAGGAAACGGTTGAATTTGCGAAGCGTAATGGCATTGTGGTGGCCAGTGATTTTGCCTATGGCGCTATAGGTTTTGACGGCGAACGTCCGGTAAGCTTCCTTCAGGCCGAGGGTGCCAAGGACGTAGGTATTGAGTTTTATACCCTGTCCAAAACGTACAATATGGCGGGCTGGCGCGTCGGTTTCGCGCTCGGCAATGCCGAAATTATCTCGATGATTAATCTGCTACAGGATCATATTTATGTAAGCCTGTTTGGCGGCATTCAGGCAGCGGCGGCAACCGCTCTGACATCCTCGCAGGACTGCGTGGGCGAGCTGGTTGCACGCTATGAATCGCGCCGCAACGCTTTTTATGATGCGCTTGGGCAAATTGGCTGGAAGGCGACGCGTCCAAGCGGCTCCTTTTTTAGCTGGTTGCCCGTGCCGCAGGGCTATACCTCAGCTTCCTTTGCCGATCTGCTGCTGCGGGAAGCCAAGGTGGCTGTCGCTCCAGGGATCGGCTTCGGTAACGGCGGCGAAGGATATGTGCGGGCGGGGCTGCTAAGCTCGGAAGCTCGACTGACCGAGGCGGTTGAACGAATTGGCAAGCTGAGCCTGTTTGGTTAAGCCGTATTTTCCAGCTACAACTTCTTTGCCAAACCCGGCCTTTTCATGGTATTCTGTTACCAATATCATTTAGCGTGTTGAAGGGACTATTAAGAGAGACCCGTCCTGTTCAGAGAGTAAATTCCGATAGGCTGCAAGAATTTACCTGGACCCTCTCCCAACTCCTATCCCCGAGCGCCCTGCGCAGTCAGGCGGTTCCTGCCGTTAACAGGTTTCAAGTGGGATGATCATGAATCATCAATGAAGGTGGTACCGCGGAAGCACAAACTTTCGTCCTTTGCATACAAAGGATGAAAGTTTTTTTGTATATTCAGGATTTTGCAAAATCCTCATATTAAAAAGAGTACAAATTAAGGAAGTGGACGTCTTGTCAACACGAATCGTCATTAAAATCGGAAGCAGCTCCTTAACCGGAGTCGAGGGGGGCTTGAATCGGGAAGCCATTGCTTATTTTGCCCGCGAAATCGCTGGACTTCGTTCGAAGGGCCATGAAGTGCTGCTGGTCACATCAGGTGCAGTCGCCGCTGGGTTTCGTGAAATCGGGTACCCGTTTCGCCCCAAGCTGCTGCATGAGAAACAAGCGGCGGCAGCCGTAGGTCAGGCGCTGCTTATGCAAGCCTATCAACAGGCTTTTAGGGATTATGGCTTGGTGAGCGCGCAGATCCTGCTGACACGCAGTGACTTTTTGAGCCGCAAACGGATGAACAATGCTGGAATGACCGTAGAAGAACTGCTGCGCCAGCAGGTCATTCCGATTTTTAACGAAAATGATACTGTGTCAATTGACGAATTGAAATTTGGTGATAACGATATGCTGTCTGCGCTGGTCGCCAATCTGGTCAAGGCACAGCATTTGATCATTATCACAGATACCGATGGCGTATATACGGCAGACCCGCGCAAGCATCCGAACGCCGTACGTTTTGAACGCATCGACGAGATTACCGAGGAAATTTATGCATTTGCTGGAGGTTCCGGGTCAGCTGTAGGGACTGGCGGTATGCGATCCAAGATCGAAGCTGCCAAAGTCGCCACACGCGGCGGTGTGCCTGTGTTTGTAGGACGCGTCAACGCAGACGGCGATCTGGATGCCGCCGTGGAGGGACACGGGCCGGGGACTTATTTTGACACCCACCTCTCTTCCCTCCCGATGAAAAAACAATGGCTTGGCTTCATGTCGACGCCGCTCGGTACGGTGCATGTAGACCAGGGAGCTGAGGAAGCACTGGTGAATGGTGGTCATAGCCTGCTTCCTGTTGGCGTACGGCGCGTGGAAGGCAGCTTTCATGCCGGAGATGTCGTTGAGGTGCTGGGGCCGGAAAATAAGGTATTGGGGCGCGGCATTGTCAATTATGACGATGGACAGCTTCGAAGCGTACAAGGTTTACCAAGCGGCGAGGTTGTGGGCAAAATCGGTCCCATTCACCGGCTTGAGGTGATTCACAGGGATGAATGGATTACATTATAAATGCGGGGAGGCCGTAACATGAGTGAATTAACGACGAACACAGCCACAACAGATGAAAGCCAGTTCAGTGAAGTACGCGCCAAAGCGACTCTGGCCAAAAAAAGCGCCGGGGTCATGAACCGACTGACGACAGTACAAAAAAATGAAGCGCTACTCGCCATGGCTGAAGCACTGGTAAATCATACGGAAGAGCTGATTGCAGCGAACAAAAACGACTTGGAGCGTGGACGGGAACTGGGAACGTCGGAATCGCTGCTCGACCGCCTCAAGCTGACCGAGGACCGTATCGGGGCCATCGCCGAGGGCTTACGCCAAATTGTGGAGCTGCCTGATCCGGTTGGTGACACGCTGGAGCATATCGAGCGTCCAAACGGTCTGCGTATTGAGAAAATACGTGTGCCGCTAGGTGTCATTGGCATCATCTATGAAGCGCGTCCTAATGTGACGGTAGATGCTGCGGGCCTGTGTCTGAAAACAGGAAATCCGGTTGTGCTTCGTGGTGGCTCGGCTGCCCTGTTTTCCAACCGCAAAATCATTGAAGTTCTCCAACAGGCGTTGGACACAACTGCTGTACCGCGCGATGCGCTTCAGCTCATTGAAGATTCAGACCGCGCCTCTGTCAATGAAATGCTCACGCTGAACGGTTTGCTGGATGTGATCATTCCACGCGGCGGGCGCTCGCTTATTCAAAATGTTGTTCAGAATTCTACTGTGCCTGTCATTGAAACCGGAGCTGGTGTGTGCCACACCTATTTGGACGCTACGGCAGATACACAAATGGCTGAGGCGATTACGCTGAACGCCAAGGTGCAAAGACCGTCCGTATGTAACTCCATGGAAACACTGCTCGTTCACTCGGATTATGCACAGGTATATCTGACGAGTTTGGCAGAACGTTTTCGTGAGGCCGGGGTCGAGCTACGCGGCTGCGCACGGACACGGGAACTGGCTCCCTGGGCTGTTCCAGCCACAGAAGAGGATTATGGCACCGAGTATAATGATTACATTATGAACATCAAGGTCGTAGACCATTTGGACGAAGTGCTGGAGCATATTGCCCGGTACGGTACGATGCACTCGGAGTGTATTGTGACCGCAGATGAAGCCCATGCCGAACGTTTTCTGCAAGAAGTGGACGCGGCAGCCGTGTATCACAATGCCTCCACCCGCTTCACGGATGGCTTTGAGTTCGGATTTGGTGCCGAGATCGGGATCAGTACGCAAAAATTACATGCCCGCGGTCCAATGGGACTGCCTGCGCTGACTTCAACCAAATATCGTGTGTACGGTACTGGACAAATCAGGGAATAATATCATTTATCAATCCGTATCCTTGGAGGTTATGAAACCATGTGTGAATCACAAACAAAGGCTTTAATTCAAGAGCAAATTACGTTTTTCGGAGCAGGCTCGATGGCAGAGGCTATTATCCGCGGGATGATGGCCCGTTCCGTTGTCAAACGTGGCGGTATTACGGTCATCAACCGCAGCAATCAGGCACGCCTGGAGGAACTTCAACAGCAATATGGGGTGTTGTTCCAAACCGAGGATGCCGCCAAAATCGAGCTGCTGCGCCGTTCTCCCGTGATTGTGCTTGCCATGAAGCCCAAGGATGCTGCACAAGCCCTTGGACAGCTCGGTCCGCTCCTGTCAGATGGGCAGTTGATCATTTCGGTGATCGCCGGACTATCCATTCGTACGATGCAGACGTTGCTTGGCCGCAAGCAGCCCATCGCCCGGACGATGCCGAACACATCCAGTTCGATTGGACTGGGAGCCACAGGCATCAGCTTTTCCAAGGAGATTAGTGAAGAACAGCGTAAAAACGTACTTACGATATTCGAATCTGTAGGTACCGTAACGGTTATAGAAGAAGAGAAAATGGATGTATTGACCGGAATTTCCGGAAGCGGCCCTGCCTATGTCTACTACTTGATGGAAGCCATGATTGCCGGGGGAATCCGTGGTGGCTTGACTCCTGAGCAAGCGCACGAACTGACAGTGCAAACGGCACTTGGAGCGGCACGCATGGTACAACAAACCGGGGAGGAGCCTTCTGCCCTGCGCCACAAAATCATGTCGCCCAACGGCTCGACGGTAGCCGCGTTGGAAAGGCTGGACAAAGGCGATTTCTACGAAACGGTCATTGCGGCGGTACAACGTTGTGCTGAACGATCCCGTGAGATGGGAGCGGTACTAAAGGAGGGAATTGAATGAGCTATTGCTTAGCGACCTACCGGGTATACGATGACAAAGCCGATTTTAATAAAAAGGCCCAATCCATTGCCATCGGCATGACGGTGGGCAGCTGGACTGAGCTGCCGCAAGCCAAGCGGGACGCGATGCAAAAGCATCTCGGCTCGGTTCAATCTGTGGATGTTCACGATGGAGGGCCCGGTGAACGATATGCCGACCTGACTATTGCTTACCCGGATGTAAATTTCAGCCGGGATATTCCCGCACTGCTGGTGACGGTCTTCGGCAAAATTTCGATGGACGGCCGTATCAAGCTGACGAAGCTGAGTTTCTCGGAAGCATTCCGTTCCGCTTTTCCGGGGCCTAAATTTGGCATCAGCGGCTTGCGTGAGCAGCTCGGCGTATATGACCGTCCACTGCTAATGAGCATTTTCAAGTCAGTGATTGGTCTTAATCTGGACGAGCTGAGCGAGCAGTTTACCCGACAAGCCCTGGGCGGCGTCGATCTGATCAAGGACGACGAGATTTTGTTTGAAAATGCGCTGACGCCGATTGAAAAACGCGTCGCAGCCTGCATCAAAGCCGCCGAAGCGGCTGAGCGTGAAACCGGTAAAAAGCTGCTGTATGCAGCTAATTTAACTGGACCAACCTCGCAGCTCAAAGCGCAAGCCCTCAAGGCCATCGACGCAGGCGCAAATGCCCTGCTGTTCAACGTGCTGGCCTATGGCTACGATGTGCTGCATGAACTAAGCAGTGATCCCGCTATCTCGGTGCCGATTGCAGCCCACCCTTCGTTAGCGGGTGCTGCTTATCCGTCACCGCATTATGGTATTTCGGCATCGGTGCTGCTCGGTCAGCTCATGCGACTGGCAGGAGCCGACCTCGTGCTCTTCCCTTCTCCTTACGGCTCGGTTACGATGCCGCGTGAGGAAAACATGGCGATCCGCGATGAGCTGATCACCCCTGAGCTGCCGCTAAAGGCCAGCATGCCTGTGCCATCCGCAGGGATTCACCCCGGCCTGGTGCCGTTAATTGTGCGTGATTTTGGCACAGATGTTGTCGTGAACGCCGGGGGCGGCATTCACGGCCATCCGCTCGGCACCGAAGCAGGCGGACGCGCCTTTGTGCAGGCGATTGAAGCTGTGCGTCAGGCTGTGCCGCTGGCGGAATACGCCCGCACGCACCCCGAACTGCAGTCCGCGCTCGACACGTGGGGAGGTGAACGATGAGTACAGCGAAGAAGCCCGTCATTTTTTGCGATTTTGATGGGACGATTACGAACAGTGACAATATTGTCGCCATTATGAAGCATTTTCAGCCTGCGGGCTGTGAGGCCATCATGCATGATATCGTGAACGGACACACGTCCATTCGTGAAGGCGTTGGTGCCATGTTCGCTCTGATGCCCTCGGCGCAAAAAGATGTAATCATTTCTTATGTACTTGGACAAGCTGGTATACGCGAGGGCTTTGCCCGCTTTTTGGATTATGTACGGGAACAGGATATTGAATTTTTTGTCACCAGCGGCGGTATTGATTTCTTTATTGATCCTCTGCTGGAGCCTTTCGACATTCCACAGGATCACGTTTACTGCAATGGTGCCAATTTCTCGGGGAATCACATTGAGATTACGTGGCCGCATACATGTCAGGAACCGTGTACGAACGACTGCGGTATGTGCAAAACAACCGTGATTCGCCAATACCCTGCCGAACAGTACGAACGAATTTTGATCGGGGACAGCCTGACGGATTTTGAAGGAGCCAAAATTGCCGACCTCGTGTACTCCCGCTCGCACCTGACTTTAAAGTGTCAGGAGTTGGGCGTGCCGCATGTGCCCTTTGAAACATTTGACGAAATTATCAAGGATTTAAAGCAAAAACAGGAGCAAGGAGTGCTGTAAATGGGCTTTAGCTTGGCAGACATTACGTTGGAAGAAAAACGCCGTGCACTGGAAGAACTCGCTGATGTCAAGGAGCTATTCGCATCTCGCAACTGGTTCCCTGGCACGAGCGGCAATTTGTCGATACGGATCGGGGATTTTCATCCTGAACAATTTTATTTTGCAGTTACTGCCAGCGGTAAGGATAAAACCAAGCGGACACCGGAAGATTTTCTGTTCGTGGACCAGTTCGGAAAAGCGGCAGAAGCCACGAGCCTCAAGCCGAGCGCCGAAACGCTGATTCATTGCGAAATTTACCGCCTGACAGGCTGCGGAGCCGTTTTCCATGTGCATACGGTGTTCAACAATCTGATTTCCGAATATTACGGGGAACAAGGCTCTGTACCTGTGCAAGGCATTGAACTCATTAAGGCTTTTAACATTTGGGAGGAAAATGCAGCGATTGACATTCCCGTACTGCCAAATTACGCGGATATTGCTGCGATTGCCAAGCTGGTGCCAGGTATGCTGAATGATCAGGTACCGGGGATCTTGCTGCGTAACCACGGCATTTATGCGTGGGGGCGTGATGTGTTTGAGGCTAAAAAGCATCTGGAGGCGTTTGAATTTTTGTTTGAAGCGACATACCGCTCCCTGCTGATGAGACCTTAGTTATGAAGAATAACTTACTACATGCGCGCCTACTTTAATTGAAAAGTGCAAATTGAATGCAGAGAACGTAGCCCCAGCGAAAGCAGGGGAGCGTTCTCTTTTTATTACATAGAAGAGCAGCCTTGGACGTGAAACAAAAGTCCCGACTGCCTTTGTATCATTATTGAACCCATTTGATCATTTCAGGATGCTTCTCAGACTTTGTGCAGCTTCACGTGGGGCTTCTGCCCATGAGATGGCTGAAATGACTGCTATACCATCTGCTCCTGCCTGTAGGACGTTTGTTGCGTTGTCCACCGTAATGCCGCCAATGCCTACCAGCGGAAGGCTTGCACCACCTGCACGTAGCCTGCGGACCAGCTCCGGTCCCTGCACAGGATGTGCATCCAGCTTGGAACGAGTCGGGAACATCGGCCCTGCGCCCCCATAATCAGCGCCAGCGCGTACCGCCTGCTCCGCTTCTGTTAGACTGTGTACCGATACGCCGATGATTTTGTCGCCCATTCGGGAGCGTACGTGGGCTGCAGGCTCGTCATCTTGTCCAAGATGGACACCGTCTGCATCCACAGCCAAAGCAAGCTGGACATCATCATTGACGAGAAATGGAACATCATACTGATGGCATAGCCTCCTGGCGGCTTGAGCGAACTCGTGCAAGCGACTTCCCGTTAGACAGTCCGCACCCTTTTCACGCAATTGAAAAAGGGTCACACCTCCCTGCAACGCTTCCTCCAAAACCATCAGCGGATCACGGCCGCAATTCACACTGCCCATGACCAAATAAAGACGCAGATGCTCCCGCATACGCCCTATATCAACTCTTGGCATCGCTTTGTTCCTCCCTCATGGCCCTGCTCCATACAGACGCCCCTTCTCCTGTCCAGCGTGCGTTCCATGCCCAATGGTTCGTTGGTCCATGCCCACAGCCGATACCCAAGCCCTGCTCAATCGCCGCCTGTATAAAAGCCTTGGCCGTCTGAGCCGCCTCGGGTACACTTCGTCCTGCCGCCAATCCAGCCGCCAGCGCCGCTGAAAAGGTGCAGCCCGTTCCATGGGTATGCGGGGTATGAATTCGGGGGCCGTCCAGTTCGGTAAAATTGCGCCCGTCGAACAACAAATCCACCGACCGATCCGCTTCCGCGCTGTGTCCTCCCTTGATGATCACGTAGCCGCTCCCTAAATCAGCCAGCATTCGAGCCGCTTCCTTCGCATCCTCACGACTAGAGAGAACTAGTCCAGTCAACGCCTCCGCTTCCGGAAAATTCGGGGTGACTACCTTTGCCAAAGGTAATAAATACGATTTTAGCGTTTCCACTGCCTCATCTTGAAGTAGAGAAGTTCCGCCCTTGGCGATCATTACCGGGTCTACGACAACATTAGGCCACCGAAACTGGCGAATTTGCGCGGCTACCTGACGGATGACCTCAGCCCCTACGAGCATACCCGTTTTAACGGCATCAGGGGATAAATCCGTACCTATGGACTGTAATTGAGCTTCCACCATGGGAACAGGGACAGGATGAACAGCTTGTACACCGCGTGTATTTTGAGCAGTAACTCCCGTCAGGACAGACATGCCGTACACGCCCAGCTCCTGAAAGGTTTTTAAATCAGCCTGTATGCCTGCGCCCCCTCCGCTGTCCGAGCCTGCAACGGTCAATGCTTTGTACACCGTATGGGTCATAGTTGTGGCCCCCTGACAACGTCTTGCCGCTTCCAATTCTGCCACTCATCCTGAATCTGATTTTTGGTATAAAGTAAAATGAATTTCAATATCAAGCGAACCCTGCTCCTTTGATGACAGGAGCCTGCGCTTCTTTCCAGCCGAGAGATATGGTTTTCAGCATGCACATGCTCAAGTGTATAAAACAACAAAAAAACACTATGCAAAAGCAGAGTGTTCCTACACTAAGGTCCCTGCGCTGGCATTATCCAACAGGTTCATACGGTCTACGACAGAATAGTCGTACTCTCAGCTTGCTTCCGCAGGCTCCCGTGCTATTTTTTTTATAATCGTAACCCTTTATGCTGTAAAAAGCAACGTCCCCTATTGGGGACGCTCCAGCCTGAATTGCTCTCCCAGCTTTGCATAATCATTGCCGGCCAAACGACTCACTGGACGCAGCTCCTTGGCGATTATGTATGTATTTTGATACGCTTCCTCGGACAAATGATACTGCACCACGCGCCCGATCAGCAGATCGCAGGCAGGTGCGCCCTCTGTGCCCCCCAGCGGTATCGCCTGCTCCAGGACACATTCCATGCGTATTTTCGCTTCAACCACGCCAGGAACCACAATTTTTGTGCTTTTTATCGGCGTAAGTCCGG
>NZ_JTHP01000040.1 GCF_000943545.1 Paenibacillus terrae | reverse complement strand
CCGCTGCTAGACACCAAACCGTACCAAATCGAAGTAATAGAATCCATCTTAAATAAGGCATAACACCCGGGGCTATTGGGTCCTGCGGCGGGTAGCTGCGCCCAAAAACGCTCAGAGAGGGGATTTTAATGGGTACATCCATCCCAAATCGAAAAAACGAGACGGCTTCTCGGGGTCAGGGCGACGTTAGAACGTACACTCTCAGCCCGGAAGAACTCGCAAAGATTGTCGGCAAGCCTATACCAAAGTCTCACATAAAGCCGCTGACCTTCCGCGCCAAAACAGTGAGTAATAAGGAGGAACAGGCCATTATGGCTAAATTTGAAAAAGATGATTACTTGAAAATACGGGCCAGTGGAGCGAGCCGACAGGCTACTGCAACCAAGTTGGGAATTTCACTCAAAACGCTTGAATCGTACTGGCTTGCAAAGAAATGGGATATTAAGACACCAAAAGCCGAAGAGGTGGCAATTGCTAGGTATAAGGAGTCTATCCAAGCCAAACCAAAGGATGATCCAAAGCCTGTTCCAGCAGTTGCAGAGGCCGCAGCAAAAACGGAGCCTATCACTCAACCGGAGGAACACTGTGAAGAGGACGAGCCTTATAAACCCGTGCTGACCAAGGCAGAGGACGAGGCGATTAAATGGCTCCTTACTGAATGGACTAAGGAATCTCTATTGGTTGAGCATGCCATAGCTCCGAACGGATGGGAGAAAGGCACGAAAGCAGAGGCTTTGAACGGCATGTCTGTCTGGTTGTTGGCCCAAGCGCTTATTGCGGGGTATACGGTAGAACTGACCCCGGAAGAAACATTGATCGAAAAATATGCTGATTCCTATAACGTAGATTCCGCCTACAACGAAGGCTGGAGAAAAGGAGTTAGATCAGCGCTCATTGCTACGGGAAAAAGCATTGGTGGCATAACAGATTAGCCCCCAAGGGCAGAGAGGACATAACACAATGGAAATCGTTATTAATAGATGTTTTGGAGGATTTGGGTTATCGACTGCCGCATTTCACAAGCTGATTGAATTGGGGTGGAGAGTAACGGTTTACACGGATGACTATGAGTATGCAGATCCAACAGCGGATTTGGTTGATATGAGCGACCAAAACGATAGTTTTTTTCCCCCTTATTCATTTATAGGTGATAGAGACGATAAGGAGATTCGGACCAATAAAGATGTAATTGCAGTCGTCAAGGCCCTTGGTGATAAAGCAAATGGACCTTGCTCCAAATTAAAGGTAGTTGAGGTACCGGATGATATTGAATGGATCATCACCGACTATGACGGATTGGAAACAGTGGCAGAAGACCACAGGGTGTGGAGTTAAGCCCCATAGGGGACAAGAAGGAGGGGCAGTACATGTATATAACGCCAGAGCAATATGAACGTGCTGAGAAAAACGGGATATCTGCCAGAACGTTGGAGCATCGGGTTAGAATCGAAGGTTGGTCTGTGGAACGGGCTGCAAAGACACCATTGAGAACAAAGCATGATGAATTCGCGGATATAGCAGAGCGCAACGGCATACCTCGCACAACCTATCAGAAGCGGATTTATAAGCTGAAATGGACTCGTGAAAAAGCGTCCACTGTGCCCGTTAAAAAGCCAATGGTGCGTTGGCCTGAGGTTGCGGAGCAAAATGGAATCTCCAGAAACACATTTTATCAGAGGGTTAGTCGTTACGGTTGGGATGCCGAAAAAGCGGCCACCACGCCAGTAGGATCAATTTAATTAGTCGGGAGGCTTAGCCCTCCATAAGGGGGAGAGACACATGCAGTATGGAGTTTCAGGGTTCTTAGCTCCAGAAGGGACTTTGTATGAATGCAAATATGGGGGACATCGTAAATTAGCCGCCGATCTGGTTCTACAATATGATATTAGATTTTTCGACGGCGACAGCAATAAGATGCCGGATTTTATTAAATTCGGATGTTCTAACGATGCTGAAAAGGAAGGTAACGGTGCTTGCCATGTTTTCATGTGGTCAGAACCTACCAGCGAACAAATATCATGGATGCTTGAAAACTTGGAACGTATGACAGACGTACAGCGGCGATCGGTTTTGAGCCATCTGGATGCGTTCGGAATTGATGTATAAGGGGGTCTATCCCCTATACCAAAGGAGAGATAACACTATGAAATTTGAACTGTACTCAACATATCTTTTTGACGAGGCTCAGCCGCTAATGTGCATTGGGATTGACCATGAAGACGGATTTGCAGTATTGGCGCCGTTTTATGCCGATGACGAGGATTGCCTGCCTGAACTGCATTGTGAGGACGGCGTTATGGTATTCAACACACTGGATAATTACAAAACGTTAAAGCCACTGCGTATGAACGCCAAAGTAACCAAGATTGTAGCCGAATAAGGCCCACCAAAGGAGAGATATACAATGCATAAAAGATTAAGTAGAACAATTCAACGTGTTACAGGATTCCACAAAATACATCACATCTGGTATTCATACGGATACAAGATTCCTTTGGTAAAGCTGGCTTATTTCCGGCAGCACGGATTCAAACGGCTCGAAAAGGATAAGTACCACAACTGCACGATTACGGGCATAAATTGAGGCATAACAGCCTCTTACCCTACCCAATCAAATTAAAAGGAGCGAATAATCATGGCAAAAGAAATTTTGTGGAGCGAAGATCAGGAATTTGCATACGGAATTAAGGCAGAGTTCATCAACAAGGAAGACTTTATAGCTACTGTAAAGGCCGAGCACGAGGACCTGACAGGCGAAGAGTTCGATGTTGTAGATGTTGAGGTATGCACCGGACTGTACACAGATGAGACATTAGAGGCGGAAAAGATTATCCTCCTGAAATACACCAATGTCCAGATCGAAAACTGGTATGTCGGTCGAGTCGAAGAGAAGGAAGTATAGGGGCCTTCTGGCCTCTTACCCTATACCCCTATATACCTTAAAGGAGATGATAAGCAGTTGGCTAAAACAGATGTGACGTTGCAGTTGGAGCGCGATATTTACGCAGCCACGAATAAAATGGGGGTGTTCGGCTGCTTCGAGGTCACCATAGGCTGGTACGGAGAACAAAGAGTAGACTACATGACCTATGACACAAAAGGAGTTTTTCGCTGCTATGAGATAAAGGTTAGCAAGTCAGATTATAAAAGCAATGCACACAATACATTCGTCGGTCACTACAACTACTACGTAATGACCCGCGAACTTTACGATCAGGTTGTGTCTGAAATACCCGCTCATGTTGGTGTTTATGTTTTTGGTTCGTGTATGAAACGGGCAAGAAAGCAGGAATTAGGAGTGGGAGAAGAAATATTGAAAAACTCCTTGATACGCTCCTTGTCGCGGGATGTTGGTAAATTGTTGAAAAGCAATAATCCCGACTATGTGAATCGAATGAATAGGCTAATCAACAATGAGCGCAGAGAAAAGGAAAATTACAGAGAAAAATATTTCAACCTGCTGAGAGAATCAAGAAACTGAACCACTATAAGGAGAGTGAAAGGATATGAGTAAGACATATGAGTTGCAAATGGAGATATTTTAAAAGCTACTAAATTAGCTGGAGAGTTGGTTTTAGGGCTTGAAGGGAGAGTAATTTGCGGAGATAGGGTCATCGGGAGCGTGATTGCTTTGGGTAGATCGCTTGTAAGAGCAATTGTCAGAGAGGGACCGGACAATAGCCTACCTGACCGGGCCGGAGTATGAAGCAAACAAGAAACAGGCCGATAATGATTTGGCAGCCAGCTTGGTTGAAAAACAGGAAGAGGTCCGCAAGCTCAGTAAGGCACTGGAAGAAATAGCATCCGAAGAAATGATGATCGGTAGCGCTCCTGTAAAAATGAAGCACATTGCACAGTGGCATTAGGTAGGGGTTAACCCACTAATACAATACGCTCCTGCACTCTGCCTGAGCGTTGGAAGGATGATAGATATGGGCGATATTTTAGATAATCTTGCTTTTCGGCCAGGAGATAAAGTAAAGCTTACCGATTGGCATGAATTTTCGTGGTATTGGGATGGAACAGATATGGACGAACATCATACAGTGACGTTGGCGCCAGAAACGATACTTGAGATTTATTCATCCGGTCAAAGCGGACATACCCCACCATATTACACCTTTGAAATGTCGCATCCACAGCATGGAGATATATGCATTGATTTTGATACAACAGAGGCTTTGGGTATTTTTAAGCTGCATGAAAGATTTGAGGATTAAGCCTATACAGGGTACAGGGTGTCGGTCACAAAGCAAACATAAGGGAGGATAAATGAGAATGAATGAACTTCAGATAGCGGAAACAAAGGGTCTTGCGGATGTGCATGTGTACCAATTGTGTGAATGTGATGCAGTTGCAGCCTACTCGTTAGAGGAAGCTAAAGAATGGTACAAGAGTTTAACCGGGCTGGAGGACAGTGACCTGTATCCAGATGATGAAGTAGAAATTGTCAGTATGAGCTACCGGGTTTATGAGGATGAAGGCATGGGCGAGATGATAACAGTCCAAGAGATCATTAACAATCGTTGGCAAGGAGAGCCGTTGTTGGCATTCACATCGGGATTTTAAGCAAACAGGGTGTCGGTCACACGGCACCTTCGGGTTTGAAATAATGAACATCATTTAGTGTTTCCTTATAGTAAAGATAGATCGGCGGTTTGGCGTGTGCCGATATGTAAAATCTCGTTGTGCTTCGTCCATCCAAATTAAATCTAGTCGGCATCAAATTTGCTGTAACACCAAAAGCGGCGAAGTCCGTAGGTTCTCCATCTATCACGTTGTCAACCTTTACAGATGTATATTCATCTTTACTAAAATTCATCAACTCTCGTGCTTCTGGGGATACGTATACCCGACCTGTGCGTGTGACCTTTATAAACGCATCTTGCATATATACCAACTCCTTTAACCAAAGGATATACAAGCTGTTAAGGGATGTAAATATTTTAAAAGAGTTGTAGAGATTTAAACATATCGGGGAGGTAAACGGAATGATCAAACGTCAGTACCGCTCAGGCGGACAGATCAAAGAGCAACGCGGGCCCAAAGTTCCTGGTCCAGATGGTTACGATGCTCCTTCAATAGGGCCGGATCTGCTACTAAATAGCTTACAGACACCTTTGCCCAAAGAGACAGTTAAGGAGATTCGCAGATTGGACCGTGCTGGTGTACCTCGTTCGCACATTGCCAAGCTTACGGGATTGTCGAAGCTGCGAGTTGTCCATGAACTGGCTATGATGGGCGTGGTAAAGCCGGACCCTAGTAATAAATATGCTCATAAGAGCAAGCAAAAGGGGTGACCGTCAAGTATGTGGTTTAAGATCCTGCTGGGCTCAATTCTAGTAATCTCTTTCCTCGGAACAGTAGCAGAAGGGGACCGCAATAAAGAGTCTGCTCGCAACATGGCCTGCATCTGTGTTGCATCTATTATAGCGTTGTCGATACTGTTCATTTTCTATAAATAAAAACAACTGAGAGGGGTAACCACCCATGAACGTAACTATTAAAGCTCATTTCAATAAACAGACAAAAGATTCTAAAAAGGAACTTGTGCAGTTCTACGTTAAAGGTGACGACGAGCGCCGCCCAGAACTCAATCAAATGACCCGGGAAGTGGTGGAGCTCACAATATCCAGCCTAGAGGGCGTTAAGCTCACTGCCGAATTCAAAAAATCGGCAAAAGACTCCAAGAAGACTGTGCTAGAGTTCGAGGTTAAAGGTGATTCATCCGCATCACAGACATTTGAATTTTATAAGTTAGCTGGGTCGGATGTTGACTTGACTATCATGGAGTCTCAGATGGATATAGAAGATTTTCACGAGCAGCAAAAAGAGTACAGAGAGGGTAAGCGAGGTACGATCAATCAGGACGGTACAGTGGATGTGGATCAGTCGGACGATCCCAACCAGGCTAGTATTCCGCTAGATGACGACGAAGAAACCGCAGTCGCAGCAATTGCCGCCAGTGCTGCAGGTGGAGATAACCCGGACGACGATTTGCCTTTCTAAGCAGACCGCACTTATACGCTCCCCGGCTTCGGCCGGGGGGATTCAATACAGAGCATGAGGTGATTACAAGGTGGGTCAACAATCATTTGAAGATTTTGAGTTGGAAGAACTTGATCCTAAAAAAACAAAGTCAGCGGTGGAAGGCGTTCTCCAGAAATATAGGATGTACCGTTACCTTGTGTCTGAGGATAGAGAAGCCAGCACAACCGCAGCGTACAGCGATATGCCGCGCAGCAGCCCAACTAATGTGACAAGTGATCAGACAGCAAGTATAGCTATTCACAACGTGGATGCACAATCATTCCGTCGTTCTTTTGTTGAAAGAGTCGAGCGGGCCGTGAACGCATTGCCCAAGACGGAGAGATTCTTAATCCAAAAGCGATACATGAATAATGACGCGGAGTATATAACGGATGGGCACGTTTATAACTTTGAGTTTCAGCCTCCATGTAACAAAGACACTTACGGGAAGATACGCAGGAAAGCATTCTATAGATTAATACTCAAACTGGATGATCTCAAAATATTACGCATATCAGAAATTTTTAATCCCGAATGAAGGACAAGCAGTCTTGAATAAACTATACAACCAAGATCGGAGGGGAGGGAACGATGTTAAGTCCAAAAGGTTATGGCGAATCACACGCGCAAAAAAAAGTGGAAATTGAAAGCAAGGTCACAACGTACATCCAAGGAAAGAATGGACTCATCGGTATCATAGTCCCGCCCTGTGAGGGGCCGACAAGCGCATTAGAAGACCTTCACCGAACGATTGCTGAAATAGCGATCAAACAAGCAATAAAGAAAGAAGCCACTCCAGAATAGGGGCGGCTTCTTTCTTTTTATATAGGTAGCTTATTGAAAAAAGACTGATACAACAACGTTTTTATTTTGGGTGTATCATGTAATAACGTATGAGCTGATCGTTGCTCATACCAATGAATCGGAGTATAAAAGCTTTATCGCAAACAAAAAGAACGAGGCTCTGCAATCACGGATGATCGTGATGCCGATTCCTTACAACCTTAGAGTCTCGGAAGAAGAAAAAATTTACGCCAAGCTCATTGAACAAAGCGACATGAAGCATATTCACATCGCCCCTCATGCGCTGCGGACGGCTGCTATTTTCTCCGTGCTTACCCGCCTGAAGGAGACGAAGAAGCAGGGCATGGATCTGGTCAAAAAGATGCGCATGTATGATGGCGAAGAGGTGGAAGGCTACAAGACAGCCGATCTGAAGGAAATGCAAAGTGAGTTTCTGGAGGAAGGCATGTCCGGGGTAGATCCAAGGTACGTCATCAATCGCATTTCCAGTGCGCTCATTAAGCAAAATGTAGAGTCCATCAATGCACTGGACATTTTACGAGCCATCAAGGATGGTCTGGATCAGCATGCTTCTATTACGAAGGAGGAAAGGGAGCGCTATCTCAATTTCATTTCCGTGGCCCGTAAGGAGTATGACGAGCTGGCGAAAAAAGAAGTCCAGAAAGCCTTTGTGTACTCGTTCGAGGAATCAGCCAAGACGCTGTTCGACAACTATTTGGATAATATCGAAGCCTTCTGCAATTGGGTGAAAATCCGCGACCCGCTTACGGATGAGGAACTCGACCCAGATGAGCGGCTGATGCGTTCGATCGAAGAGCAGATTGGGGTATCGGAAAATGCGAAAAAGGCGTTCCGCGAAGAAATTCTCATCCGGATTTCCGCTTACTCACGCAAGGGACGCAAGTTCGAATATCATCATCATGATCGGCTGAGAGAAGCGATTGAGAAAAAGCTGTTCGCTGATTTGAAGGATATTGTGAAAATTACGACCTCGACCAAAACACCCGATGCTAATCAGCTCAAACGCATGAATGAGGTGATTAAGCGATTGATTGAGGAACACGGTTATACAGGTGCCAGCGCCAACGACCTGCTCAGGTATGTAGGCAGTCTGTTGAATCGATAAAAATCGGTAAGCTTAAGGTAAGCAAAAGCAATAGGCTGGAGTAATGAGTTGTGATGGACGGCGTCGTAGCTGAACAGAGATATCTATCGGCTGCGTAACCTATGAGGAATCCGGTAGTAAGCACTGGGAGTTTCAAGTGCTTGCTATCGGATTCTTTTTTTATCATGAAGGAGTTATTTCAGGTGCTTGTCCATCATTGATATGTGAAAAGTCACAATGAATCCACTAATTTATAACATTTTCCAAAAATGCGCCGAAAAATATGGTAATGTTAAATGGATGTAAACTATTTATTTGGAGGAACCTAATGATTGATGTAGCTGAAAGTAGATTAAAACAGATTCAATATATTGGAATCACGGATGATGATTTGGCTTTATTGCATCTCCATCAGGGTTTGTTCCAATCTATTGTGGATGAGGTGGTTGATCGATTTTATGATCATGTGGAAAAGGTCCCGCATCTCATGTCGATTATCTCCAAATGGTCCAATATTGAACGCTTAAAGGAAACACAACGAGAATATTGGCTTTCTCTGGCAGATGGAAAAATAGATGAGCCGTTTATTGAGCACCGTCTTTTTGTAGGGCAGGTGCATTCACGCATTGGCTTGTCCTCTGACTATTATTTGGGCACATACATAACTTATTTGGACATTGCAGTAGATATTTTGAAGCATTCGGGGATCGACGATTGGTATCCGATTGTTCACGCTCTTTCCAAAATGTTCAATCTGGACTCCCAGCTTGTGCTGGAAGCTTATCAGAAGAAGGAAAAGGAGCAAATTAACGAGCTGGCCGATGAGCAGACACAAGTATTAACCGTTGTTTCCCGAATTGCTCAAAATTTGACTGGTATGATTGCTGAATTGCGTGAAAATACAGATAACATTGCAGATAGTGCACGTACAACAGCCTCTTCGCAGGAACATACGGAAGAATTGGTACAGCAGTTGGGCGATGAGATCAAGCATATTGAGCAGATGAGCGGCACGATTCGCGAGCTGTCGGATCAGACGCATTTGCTGGGGCTGAATGCGGCGATTGAAGCAGCACATGCGCAGGAAGCAGGACGCGGGTTTCAGATTGTGGCACAGGAAGTACGCAAGCTGGCATCCAATTCCAAGCAGGCGCAGGAGCAAATTCAGCGCAAGGTACTGGATATTGCCCATATGCTGAACAGTGTGCAATCCGAAACGGCTGCCACAACAGCCAGCGCCCGACAACAGGCCTCCAGTTCTGAGGAATTGGCTTCCTTTACAAAGCTGATCGAAAATATGGTGAAGGAATTGGAAACGCTTCAGCATTCCAGCGAAATGATGTAGGTGTGAGAGGATAGAATGAGATATCGATACGTTCTTTCTTTGAGCATGACGGGAAAATAACGCTCTCCCTCCGTGGCGGTCCAATCAACGCACCGGAGGAAGAGCGTAATACTTATAAGGAAATGATTGATTTCTTCCATTCAGTATGAGCCGCAAATACCCTTTTCCATAACTCGTCCCGTTCCTGGTGACTATAGTTAACAAGCGGCTCACCAAACACATCTGCCAACACTTCCAGCCACTGCGATTTATGATCCAGCTCTATTTTTTCCAATCCGTTCAGCCCGTGTTTTTTCCAAATGCAGCCTCTTAGTTCATTCGTCTCTAATGCTTGTCTTTGCCGAATCAGAAACAGGTTGAACCATGGAGAATCCGCTGAGCGGCTATAGAAATGATGTTTTGGCATAAACTCTTCCAAATCCCGAACAACCGTAGGGTCATAATCAACGCCAACAAATGAAGCAAGCGAATCATGCTCTAACCGCCAGCCTTTTGCAACAACCCCAGACTCCGTAACCTTATATTGAAGAGGAGCTTGTTCATAAGTGCCCATATGGAGTGGAACAGGCTCATAGGGCATATCGCCTAAACCGACATCAACAATCCATACTTCATCTTCGTGCTGCTCATTTAACAAGTTCACGGTTAACCCAAGATGAAATGAATTGATGCGTGGCTCTGCCCCTAAAGGCTGAACCCCGGCACGATGCAGGCAGACCTTGTAGCCCAGTGAATGTAGTAGTGCGCTGAAGGCACCATTCAGATGAAAACAATAACCGCTTCTTCCCTGTAAAATAAGTTGAACGGATTCTTGAAAACCAATGGCTGCCGGCTTACCTGCAAAAATGTCCACCGTTTGCCACGAAAGAAGTTTCACATGGGCCTTATGCAGCTCAAATAAATAGGATTGGGTAGGAGGCTGAATGTCTTGAATTCCGATCCTGTTTAGATAAGCCTTTATTTCTTCTTTTGTCATGATGTACATGTGCAGTCACCTCTATTGTTAGTTTCTCAATTTATCTTTTCGGAACAAATGATCCCTGAGTCATAGCATCATTGTAGAAGGGGGGCGTATTGATTACAATGCTATAAACTTTTGATTGTACCGGTACAATCAGCAAATGGATTCGGTTCAGTGGCATGTAGATTTCCCATAGATAGTTGTCAGAACATAAAAAACAGACCGTTTCGTTCGGTCTGTTTTCCTGTTTAGTTCCAAGCCGACAGATTATAGCAGCGCTCTAAGTTCACGTCGGTATTTGTTTAACTGCACGAATGATGGAATAACACGTTTGGCAGAACGGATGCCGCCTATTCTGATGTTGCGGACCACATGATAGGGAGAGATCAAAAGTGTGTGAAGCAAATGTAAATCATGGGCGCTCAACGGACGATATCGTTGATAGTAGTCGACCGCGCGCAGCATCTTGGTCCCGTTCCAAAGACAATTTCTATGAAGAAGATGGGACAAGTCTTTCATTCTTACGTGCAGGGAGCAATTTTCAAAATCGATTAAATGAATCTTGAGCTGTCTGTCTTTAATCAGATTGGGATAATTGTAATCGCCATGTATAAATGCGGCAGCTTTTTGCTCCGAGTTAATTGCTTCTCGAACTTTGGGCTGCTGTAGATGCTTCGACGCTTCTTCACAGAGAGCCACGAGATGTGCTGTGCCTTTGTAGGGACTGAGGTGTTTTTTGTATCTAGCTATTTCATCACCCAAGCCTTCGTAACGTATTCTGTCTGCCGGAGCCTCGGTGACAGGAAAGCCTACGGCACTGGAGTGAAATTTGGCTAAGGTGGAAATTCCCTTTTTGAAATCTATTTTTTTTGTAAATTTTGGTCTTTCTCCATCAACCCAATTGGTTAATGTATACGAAATGCCTTCATGGGTCATATAAGCGGTTTGCTGCATTGTCGGATAGACCTTTTGGCTACGGGTAAACCCGCGCTCATCCAGGAAGGACAACACACGTGTAATAAAACGAATTTCATCTTCTGGGAATTTGTAAGGCTTTAAACAATAGGTCATGCCGGCGGTCTCAATCTTGTGTATGTCCTTCTTTTGACGAGTACGTTGAATTTTGATTCCGTACATCTGCTCAACGTTCGATAAAATCGACATTTTAATCCTCACTTTCTTTTATGCATGCACCCATTCCTGCAAAATATGAATGATTTGTAAACGAAGGGGCCACGATTGATCCCAATTGTTCAGGATCTCGCGGTTTCTTGAGCGATTCGGGTGTAGGGAGGCATGCCACGCTTCGCGTGGCAGTTTATACAAGGCTGTAACCATTTTTCGTTCAGTTCGGCTTAGTGGTTTGCGTTTTTGGTATCCCTTCAGCAAGGATTGCACCAATTCAGGATTGAATTGGGTCGTATTCATAAGGGCCTTTGCCAGATCTACATAGACTGAGCCGACCTTAACCCGATCCCAATCAATGATTTTGAGTTGACCATCATCTGAAATAATGACATTGGGGATCGTGATGTCGTTGTGTATTAAAGAGGGGAAACGGTTTTCCTTCTGAAGCAGCTTAACAATGGATGTGTCCTGCAAATCCTTCCATACCCGCTTGGCTAAACGTTTGCAGTCTTTGCCGTGAGCGTTGTACCAGTTGCCATATTCTTTGTCATGACGGCTGATTTGTGTTATTTTTCTTTGAAAAAGACGGTCCTGGTTTTTCCATATCCGCAATTGCTGAAACGTAGGGGATTTACCGCTTCCAATCCGATGCAAGCCAGTGGACGAGGCGTGAAGCGTGGCAAGTGCCCACCCAAGCTTTTCAAAATCTTCAGCATTCTCCAATCCCCGTCCTTTGATCCACTGACTTACATAAAATGGCGTTTCTTGATGTATAGTCCACAGCTTCCCGGAATGTGTTGGAAGCCACGCGGGCATGTAGCTGTACTTTCTCTTTTTCAAAAGCCTGATCATGCTTGCAGCCTGCTCCATCTGTTGGATTGTATTTGAGCGGACCATCTTAGTACGGCTAAAGGGCTTTAATGCATAAGTTCCCTTTTTCGTTTTCACCTGGATCACTGCATTTTTTCGGTACAGTGATGAGACTAAGCTTGATTTTATTGGGATCAGACCGAAACGACTGGTAATTTTGCGAATCTGTGCTTTGGTATAGGATTTCGTCATAAGAACCTCACTTGACTTGTGATTATAGAAAAAGGTAATCCTCTGTTAGTTATCAGTCTATTCATGATGAGGTAAATAGGTGCTGTTTTAAAGGGCTATACGCTTTCCTACTAGATTCATGTTATATTTCTTTACACAATAAAGGGATAAAATGTCATGGTAGCGCTATATATATCGTCTTTTATCCTGTATGCACAATAAACATGCCTTTGTTTTGGTCAGGACGAACATTGTTTATGGAAGGAAAGTTGCAGTAACATAAGTTAAACCTACTCAACAGAGGAAGAAATACATCACATCATGTCTAAGCCACAGGAGGGTCATATGGAAAACGAAAAAGAAAAACGCCACCCGAAAACGTTTTTCGGGAGGAATGCAACGATGGCACTTCAACAGACATTAACCGTATTCGAAGCGCTGGACAGCGCCCCAGGATGTGGCACCGGAGCGAGTCATGAGATTGATATCGCGGCTGCTGTACGTTTTTCCATTGAAACGGCCAAGGAATTTACGAATGGCACTTGTGCATTTTATGACCCGCAGGAATTTGTCAAAATTACCGAATTGTACGGCTCCATGAAGATACTTCAGACAGCAGGCAGTGCGCAAAACCACGGCTGATGCTAAACAGGGCAGGCCACAGGCTTGCCCTTTGCCGTCAGGAGCGTAAAATAAAATGGATGCGAAAGCAGGGGATTAAAGATGGATAAGCTTGGGATGATTACGATTGGGCAAGCTCCCCGGACAGATGTAGCCCCAATTGTGGAACGGGCTTTGGAAGGACGTGCAGAACTGGTACAGGCAGGTGCGCTGGACGGTCTTTCTTTTGCTTATATACAAGAGCATCTCACTCCGTCCCCGGGAGAATATGTATTGACTTCCCGTCTGACGACTGGAGAGTCGGTAGTTATATCACGCGAAAAAATCCAGCCGCTGCTTCAGGAGAAAATCACGCGCATGGAGGAACAGGGCATTCGTACGATTTTATTGCTGTGTACCGGCGTATTTCCGGGATTGCATACCCGAACCGCCTTTTTGATCGAGCCGGACCATGTGCTTCCTCCTGTGATTAAGGCGATGTCCGGCGGACGGCGGGTCGGCCTGATTGGTCCGCTGGAAGAGCAGAAGGACAATCTCAAGCTCAAATTCAATCCTCACGGAATGAATCCCGGGTTTGCGGCGGCCTCGCCATACAGCAGCAGTGAAGAGGAATTTCGCCAGGCTGCCGGGCAGTTCAAGGATCAGGCTGATCTTATCGTGCTGGATTGTATGGGGTATACGGATGTTCACAGAGAACTGGCGGCGCGTTATGCGGGGGTACCCGTAGTATTGTCCAATGCCCTGATCGGCAAGCTGGTATCGGAAATGGTGTAAGTGTATAAGCTGACTGAAAATAGGAGGTAAAGAATATGAGCCAACAACGTGTTGAAATTAGTAAAAATGTATTGCAAAAATGTTTGGGACTTACCGCTGGAGAGACGCTTCTGGTCGTAACGGACGATGATAAAAAGGAATTGGGCGAGTCCATTTATGAAGCTGGCAAGGCGCTGGGCGCAGAAGCTGCTATTTTAACGATGAAGGTACGCTCCAAATCAGGGGAAGAGCCTCCGGCACCTGTGGCCGAAGCCATGCTTCGCTCCAATGTTGTCGTATGTGTCACCCGGTATTCGCTAACCCATACCCATGCCCGCAAGCAAGCCGCAGCCGTTGGAGCGCGTCTGGCGACGATGCCTGGCATGACAGACGACATGTTCATGAACGGGGCGATTGCTGCTGATTATCCGAAGGTCAAGGCGCTGACTGAAGAGGTGACCGCATTATTGACAGCTGCCAAGCAGGTGCGCATCGAGAAGGATGGGTACAGCCTGAGCTTTGCCATTGAGGGTCGCAACGGCGTGCCCAGCACGGGCATGTATCTGAACCCTGGCGAATCCGGCAACCTTCCTTCCGGTGAAGCGTATATTGCTCCGCTGGAGGGGACGGCGCAAGGTCAGATTGTGGTGGACGGTTCTGTTGCAGGAATCGGTGCCTTGAAGGGGCCGCTGTTGCTGACGGTCGAAAACGGCAGGTTGACAGCCGCAGAAGGGGAAGCAGGACAGTCCCTGCTGGAAATGCTGGGCGAAGGTGACGGCAGAATGCTGGCAGAGTTCGGTATCGGAACGAATGATAAAGCACGTATTACGGGTGTCGTACTGGAAGATGAGAAGGTGTACGGCACGATTCATGTGGCTTTTGGCAGCAATAATACTTTTGGTGGGACCATCGCTGCGGGTGTACATATTGACGGTGTCGTTCAGCGACCGGATGTGTATCTGGATGACCGCCTGATTATGAAAGCTGGGCAACTGCTGGAGCGCTAGGTGGATGAGAAACAGCAGGAGCTGTAAAAACGGGGAGGGATTCATCATGCTCGGAATGATCAGAGTGCTTACCATGCAAGACGAAGTAGCTATTGGCCTTCACGGCCGAGTTATCGAGCAGCGCTACGGACTGCCTGTCACCAGTGTGTGTATCCCTGACCAGCCGCAGGGAATCTATGATGATGCAACGGATCGGGAATCGGTGCCTAAAATTGTGGTCGCAGCGCAACAGCTCGTCGAGCAGGGCTGCACGTCCATTGGCATTAGCTGCGCGGCTGATCCGGCACTGGAGGAAACCCGTCAGGCGGTGAATGTACCTGTATACGGCGCAGGCTCCTGCGCGGCGCATCTGGCATTGACAGCGGCTAGTCGTGTCGGTGTGTTAACCATTTTGGAGGAGGCCCCCCTGTTGATCCGCCGTATCTTGGGTGAGTCTTACATCGGCACAGAGCGCCCCGAGGGTGTACGTACGACGCTGGACCTGAACACTCCGCAAGGTAAGGAGGCGGCCATGGCAGCGGCGCTTCGGCTTCAGGAGAAGGGAGCAGAGGCCATCGTGCTGGCCTGTACGGGTTTTGTGACGATGAACTTCGCACCGGAGCTGGAGCGCAGGCTGGGCATCCGTGCCATTGATCCGATTGTGGCGCTCGGCGCAGCCGCATCGGTGCACTGGCAGCGGGAGAATGATGAAGTCCAGGCAGGATAAGCCTGACTTATAAAATAATAGGTTATTGAATTAAACCGCCTTTTCCTGAAAGGGCGGTTTATTTGCGTTCCATCCGGTAAAAGGTTTTGTTTTGTAAACTTTTTTGGTACACTATCCTGAAAATTAAGTTAGGCGAGAACTTTGCAAAATCCTGAATATATGTGCCGTTACCGCAAAATAAATAGCAAGGTGGTCTGTCCATATGAAAATACCGGGTGTAACCGTTCAGGAGCTTATGACAATGCCCGTATTGAAGGAGGCGAAGGTACTAAGCGGAGAGAAGGGATTAAATCGGATTGTCCGTTTTATTGATATTATGGAGGTCCCTGACTTGAAGGGCTGGATCAGGGAAGGCGTATTATTGATGACAACCGCTTATTCCATCCGTCATGAGCCTGAGGTATTGTGTCAAATTATTCAATTATTGCACGAGGGCGGGGCCGCAGCACTTGCGATCAAGCCGACCCGCTTTCTCAAGGGAATTCCCCGCAGTGCGCTGGAGGAAAGCAATGCCTGCGGCCTGCCCGTGATTGAGATTCCGGCCGATATTCCATATACGGATATTACACAACGAGTCATGGATATGGTGTTGAATCGGCAGGCAGAGCTGCTGCGACGCTCGGAAGAAATATATCGGAACTTAACAACAATGGTGCTGGAGAACAGCGGTATACAGGCTGTAAGCGATAATATAGCAGAGCTGCTTAAAGCCCCGGTTGCTTTGATTGATAATGGAGGCCGAGCCATCGTCACTTCACCACAGGAATGGAATTGGATGGAGGCGCAGGATTCCCGCCATTTTCCGATTAATGTCGATAAACGCACGGTTGCCAAGCTGGTCATTGCCCGCAATGAGCTGGATGATATGGAGCAGGTGGGCATTGAGCAGGCACGTCTGGTCATGGCACTGGAATTAATGCGTGAAAAGGCAGTAGAAGATACAGAAAGCCGACTACGGGGTAACTTTATCGACGAGTTGATGACCCCTCCGGTACCTTTGCGACATGAGGTTGAGCGGAGAGGGCGTCAACTGGGATTTAACCCGGCATATGATTGGGAGGTCGCTGTACTGGAAAGTGCTACCGCTCCGCCAGAAGAGATTCTGTCCGGATTGCTGAGTCAGGAATCCACCCGGCGGCGTGTGGTATCCCATATTGAGTTCCGTTCCAATCGGGCGATACTATTTTTACCTACTCTTCATCCGAATGACCACCATGACGGGGCTGGCGCTGATCAGGGACTAACCTGGGCTGAAACGCTAAAGAGCTGGAACAGTGAAAAAGCATTGGGAACGGGCGATTATTATATAGGCATTGGAAGTACCAAAAAGCTGTGGGAGCTGATGCAAAGCTATAATGAGGCACGACGTGCCATCACCGTCTCCCAGCGGCTGTACCCCGATAGACGTGTATGTAAATTCGGAGATATCGAAATGCACTATATGCTTGGAGAAGCAATGAACAAAGAGGAATTTGTCGATTTGTTTGAACGTAAGCTGGGCAAACTCCAGCAGTATGATCGGTCTCATGGCAGCGATTTGCTTAAAACGTTATTTTATTATTTGGAAAATCGGGGCAGTCTGATGGATACAGCGAATTATCTTTTTATACATCGTAATTCGGTCAAATACAGACTGGAACGGATTCGTGATATTGCGGATTTTGATCTCAACGATCCACGCGAGCAGTTCATATGCCATACATGTCTGATTCATTATTATTTGCGAGAACATAAGTAGGCTGAACCGGTTGGTTTTTGGGGCAGGGAGGAAAAGACATGGATAAAAAAATATTAATAGCGGACGATGAACCCAGCATTCGCAATGCGTTGGCCTATGCGTTGCAAAGAGAAGGTTTTTTGGTAGAAACCGCTGTTGACGGGGAGGACGCATTGGAAAAAGTCCGTTTGTTTCACCCCGATGTGCTGGTGCTCGATGTGATGATGCCCAAGCTGGGCGGATATGAGGTGTGCCGCCGTTTGGAAAGTCGGAAGGGCATCGGCATTCTGCTGCTGACTGCCAAAAACGATATCGTGGATAAGGTGCTCGGGCTGGAGCTGGGCGCGGACGATTTTATGAGCAAGCCCTTTGATCTGCGAGAGCTGCTCGCCCGCATCAAGGCGCTGGTACGGAGGCTGGAGCGGGAAGGAGCACCCGCACCGGAAGGATCAGAAACGATACTTGGCCCGTTGCGCGTGCGTCCGTCCAGCAGAACGGCTGAACTGGAGGGAACAACGCTGGATCTGACACCCAAGGAGTTTGATGTGCTGGCGCTTCTGGTGTCACACGCCGGGCGGGTGTACACACGGGACGAGCTGCTGGAGCAGGTATGGGGCTTCGATTATGCAGGTGGAACACGGACGGTGGACATTCACATCCAGCGCTTGCGCAAGAAGCTTGAGCCGCATCAGTCGCTATTGCAGACGGTGTATGGAATTGGCTATAAGGCGGAAAAGATGCTGTGAACGAATGCCAGTTGCTTGGCGCTTGGCCCACCCATTCACCACGTCGATTCTTGATCCAGGCGGACACGAGGTTCATCGTTAACGAGAAAGTCGTACCAGCGGTTGCGAAAACGAACCTGAGGCCCGTCTGCGGGTACGTGCGCCTCCATGCGCAGCGCCTCAGGGATAGGACGCGGATGCTGGCTTTCCACCACGGTTCGATCCTCTTCCAGCACTCTGCTGCTATATCTGGAAAAAATCCGGCTCATACCCGGTACAAATTTGGCAAAATTACGTCCAGCCAGCCCGTAGATGGCGGTCACTTCCTGCTCAATTGGGGTGAAGGTGACGAAATTAATAAACTTGCTGCGTCCCTCCTCAGCGGGAGTCAAAATCCATTGCTGCGGAAAGGTGTATTGCAGTAGCCCGCTTCCGTTTTTCACCCGAATATGATCGTGATCTGCTTCGAACTGGATATGGATGTCGGTAGACGATTTTTTACCAATGGTTTTGTTGTGCACAATCGGCAGGTGGGCGACATCCAGCACGCTTTCCACAACTCTTGTCAGATGCGCCTTCCATACAGAATCGTAGGGTGACATCACAAGATTCGGGTCCTCCAGCTCGGGAAAAAGCTCCAGCGGGGGAGGTGTCAAAGTGGATGCCCAACTCTCTGTACCCGGCCCGGATGCTGGGCCAACAGCCTGAGGATACACCCACAGCAGCCCGGCTTTTTCAATCGCAGGATAGGCGTAGGTATGAGCAAAATCGGGAATAGCACGCCCCGGATGAGCCGGGATATCCACGCACTGCCCATTCTCATCGAAGGACCATGCATGATAAGGACATGTGATGTGCCCGTTTTGGCAAAAGCCGAGCGACAAATCGGCTCCCCGATGCGGACAATACGCATGTATGGCACGTACCTGTCGATGGTTGTCACGGTACAATACGATATCCTTGCCGAGCAGCCGCTTTTTAAGCGGCTTATCCCGCAGTTCCTTAGACCAGCTGATGGCATACCAGGCGATGGGGAATACCTGCTGGTCACTTTCTCGTACTTCACGAAAGCCAGGATGGCTGTTCATCTATATCCACACTCCTGTTCTCATTTGCATATATGAACTTACATACATGACCCACGGGTCATTTCTTCTATAATTATAATACACCCCCCTCATCCGAACTGAAACAAGCGCCCTAAAATTGGAAAGGTTTTTTGGCTTCCATCACATATCGTACATCCCCGTGAATATACTTAATAACCAACAAGGCCAAACTGTGCCGTGTATCCACTTGGGGGGTGCCTAACAATGCCGGAACCACGTCAGCCATATTCATTCGTCGTATCCCGCGAAGATTGGTCGCTGCATCGCAAAGGGTACCAAGACCAGCAGCGTCATCAGCAGAAGGTCAAAGATGTGATTAAGCAAAATCTGCCTGATCTGATTACGGAAGAAAATATTATCATGTCAGACGGTAAGCAGATTATTAAAGTGCCGATTCGTAGTCTGGACGAATATCGCTTCATTTATAATTATCAGAAGCAAAAGCATGTAGGCCAAGGGGACGGCGACAGTCAGGTGGGGGATGTCATCGGACGCGATCCTGCTTCCCAGAAGCCCGGTAAAGGCGAGAAAGCCGGAGACCAGCCCGGACACGATATCATGGAAACGGAAGTCAGCATGGAAGAACTGGAAGATATGCTGTTCGAGGACATGGAATTACCGCATTTGCAGCAGAAAGACAAGGAACAGATTGAGGTTGAATCTATCGTATTTAATGATATACGCAAAAAAGGCATGCAGGCCAACATTGACAAGAAGCGAACCATTCTCGAAAATCTGCGCCGCAACGCCCGCGAGGGCAATCCGGGCATTCATCATATCAGTCCGGACGATCTCCGTTATAAAACATGGGAGGAAAAAACCATCCCCCAATCCAACGCGGTGATCATTGCGATGATGGATACTTCAGGCTCAATGGGATCTTTTGAAAAATATTGCGCCCGCAGCTTCTTTTTCTGGATGACCCGCTTTTTGCGCCGTCAATATGAAAAGGTGGAGATTGTCTTTCTGGCGCATCATACCGAAGCCAAAGAGGTTACGGAGGAAGAATTTTTCACCCGTGGAGAAAGTGGCGGCACCATTTGCTCTTCGGCCTATCTCAAGGCACTGGAGATTATCGACAAGCGCTATCCTCCTTCCAACTATAATATTTATCCCTTCCATTTCTCGGACGGCGACAATCTGACCTCGGACAACGAGCGGTGCGTGAAGTTAATCGAGGAGCTTATGAAGCGCAGCAACATGTTCGGCTATGGAGAAGTGAATCAATATAACCGCAGCAGCACACTGATGTCGGCCTATAAGAACATTAAAATGGATCAGTTTATGTATTACGTTATCAAGGAAAAGGGCGAGGTATACCAAGCCTTACGCACCTTTTTTCGCAAACGGGAAGGGGGAACGGTGGGATGAGCACCGACCAGAAAGAGCTGGAATACGCGATATCAGAAATTATGGAGATTGCAAATGGATTCGGGCTCGATTACTATCCGATGCGGTATGAGATTTGTCCAGCGGATATTGTATACACGTTCGGGGCCTATGGGATGCCAACGCGCTTCAGCCACTGGAGCTTTGGAAAAACATTTCATAAAATGAAGATGCAGTACGATTTTGGCCTGAGCAAAATCTATGAGCTGGTCATCAACTCCAATCCCTGCTACGCCTTCCTGCTGGAGGGAAATTCTTTAGTTCAAAATAAACTGATTGTCGCCCATGTGCTGGCGCACTGTGATTTTTTTTAAGCACAACGCCCGCTTCTCAGCTTCCAACCGCAATATGGTGGAGAGTATGTCCGCCACAGCAGACCGGATTAACGGTTATGAAATGGAATACGGCTCCAAGGCCGTTGAATCTTTCATTGACTCCGTGCTGGCGATACAAGAGCATGTTGATCCACAGCTGATCAAACCGCAGCATCTGGATAAACAGCGATATATGGAGCTTAAAATCCGTGAGCAAAAGGAACCGGGAAAACGGCAGCGCCCAGACGGTCCTTACGATGATCTGTGGTCACTGGACACGGTGAAGCCACAGCCGGATTCGACGGAAAGCGAAGGCATCCAGATACGACAGTTCCCGCCTGAACCGGAGAAGGATGTTGTATGGTTTATTCAGGAATTTTCGGAGGTGCTGGAGGACTGGCAGCGGGATATTATGACGATGCTGCGGGACGAAATGCTGTATTTCTGGCCCCAGATGGAGACCAAAATTATGAATGAAGGCTGGGCCTCCTATTGGCATCAGCGGATTGTCAGGGAAATGGATTTGACCGGGGATGAAACCGTTGAATTTGCACTGCTGAATGCTTCTGTCGTACAGCCTTCCAAGCAAAGCCTGAATCCGTATTATTTGGGGCTTAAAATATTTGAGGATATTGAAAAGCGATGGGATAACCCAACCCGTGAAGAGCAGGAGCGACAAGGACGCAAACCGGGCGAAGGACGCGCTAAAATGTTCGAGGTACGGGAGTTTGACTCAGACACCTCTTTTATACGCAATTACATGACCAAGAAACTGACCGAGGATTTGGATCTGTACGTATTTGAGAAAAGGGGACCGGATTGGAAAATCACAGATAAATCGTGGGAAAACATACGGGACCAGCTTGTGTTCTCCCGTGTGAATGGTGGTTCCCCTTATATTGTCGTTGAGGATGGAGATTATCTGCACACTGGTGAGTTGAAGCTCAAGCATCAGTTTGAAGGAATTGAGCTGGATTTAAAATATATGGAGCGTACGCTTCCGTATGTGTATCAGCTGTGGGGGCGGACCGTTCATTTGGAAACGATGATTGAAGGCAAGCTGGCCTTATTCTCATACGATGGCAAGAAGCATCATCGCAAGTTTGTATAAGGGAGCATGGGAATCGAATGCAATATGAATATCCAAAAAGGTGCAGCCGTAAAACGAGACTGCACCTTTTTTTCTATCCCAGCCATAGCAGCCGAACGACAGCCATACTCACAATACCGACAATAACGGTAGCCAGCAGGTTTTTGCTCCATAAGGCAGTCACTAGTGTAGGAAGGATCGCAATAAGCACTTGCCAATTAAAAGTGACGGAGCCTTCCGTTCGGACGAGCAGATGTTCCATGACGAGCGCCGTAAAAATGCAAATAGGGATGTAGGACAGCCATTGGAGCACTGGTTTGGGCAGAGCCAGCTTTTGCAGTACGACGAAGGGAATGATTCTCGGGATGGCTGTGACGACCATGCCGCCGATAATGATGTACATGACGTTGGGATCAATGTTCATTTGTCGGTTAACACTCCAATCGTTGCGGTCATCACAGTAGCTACAATGACGGCGATATGCGATGGCACCCACCAGGATAAAAGGTACATCAGAACAGCCATACACAGCACGAGCAGCAGACGATGCTTGAGCTTGGAGGTCTGGACGCTTTGCAGCTGGGAAATAAGCAGGGCCAGAAACATTGCTGGCAAGGCAAAGTCCAGACCAAATGCCTCCGGCCGGGAAATCCAGTTCCCGAGAATCCCTCCTGCCACACAGGAGGCAATCCAGACGAGGTAAGCGGTGATATTAAGCCCGTTCATCCAGCGATCGCTTACCTGCCCGCCTTTAGCCAATTTATCCGACGCTACCCCAAAGGATTCGTCTGTCAACAGTACGCCGATGCCTATGTTTTTCCACAATGAATATTTTGAGAAATAAGGAGCCAACGATGCGCTTAACAACAGGTGGCGGGTATTCACAATGAATGTCGTTAAAATAATGACAGAGGGGGGACTGGACGCAGCCAGCATCGAACACATAATAAATTGGGAAGCTCCTGCGTATACAAGTGCTGACATCAGAGCAATTTCCATCGTGCTAACCCCGGATGAGGCCCCCACAATGCCTGCCGCGAAGCCAATACACACATAACCGAGCAACGTAGGGATACAATCCTTGACTCCTTGTAAAAAGTGAAGTGGATCGCGCTCCGTTTCGCTCAACCCCGTAGCTATAGACATTTCAACCTTCCCTCCATTTTAAATTTCATTATAGTATATAACGGAATCACGAAATTGATCAATATATTATACAATTGTATGTTATGATGAACATCATCTATAGCAAACGGGCCTACTTTTGTGTCCGCTGTAATTAGTTTTGTCATTATATAGAATATGTTTTGTCATTAAACTTGAATTAGATGTCAGTGCCTGCGACCTTGATGGTTCAGGCATTTTTTACTTTCAGTTATTTATTTTCTTAATTAACGCTAACTTTTTTCGGCAACAATGGCTTATAAGAATGCAATTAAAACTTGATAATAAAATGTCATTTTAGAGGTGATAGCAGTGAACTGGGTTGGTAAAAGATCATGGTTACATGAGGATGAACTTTATTCACCAAAAAGAAAAGTGAGTAATAAAGGGAGTCGTAAATATACACATATCATAGGGTCATTTCCAAGCATTAAAATGAATCGTCATATTGGTTATGAATCGCTTTGGGGAGAATGTTTATTTTATTACTTTTTAGAACTTGACCCTATGACTATTCGTTATTATCCACAGCCAATTGATATACAACTTCAATTAATTAATAAGGATGTTGTTAAAGTGAAGAAGGAACACGTCCCCGAGGATATTAATTTTTATAATCGACAGCTTAACTTTTTTAGTGAAAATATTGTACAAAAGATTTTTGTTTTAAACCAACTAATAAAAATTTATGAGAAAAATAGAGAGCCTAAAATTAAGTGGTGCTCAGAGACTTATTATTCAAAACAACATGAGGATATTGAAAAAATAACAGATTGAAAGATTATAAGACCAGTGGGTGGTTTCATTTCAGCGTAATTGAAATATGGTTCTACATGAAATAAATAGACAAGCCAAAGCGAAAATATTCAAGAAAAGCAAAATCACAGATGAGTTCCCAGTTTGGGATTTGATTCTGTGATTTTTCTCTTATTTCACGAGCGAAGAAATGTTTGAATATGGAGGTTATTACAAAAAAATATAACGAAAACTACCGCTAGAAGCAGGCTAAATTGCTGCCCAAGAGCCTGTTTCTACAAGTAGTCACCGTAGTTTAGACCTGCAGGAGAAGTCCTCTGAAAAATGAATACGGGAAAGTAATACAGGTGCTGTAAAATGAACTTAAGTTCTGTTCTGAGATATAAAGAATAGATATTAAAACGTTGACTAAATTGAATTTCAAAAGTATAATTCAATTAATCTATTGAATAATTGATAAATTAATTGAGGGGGATTCTATTTATGGGAGCAGTATCTTTAACAAAACAGAATTTTGAATCGAACATTAACAGCGGAGTGACACTAGTCGATTTTTGGGCACCGTGGTGTCCACCTTGTCAAGTGCAACTTCCAATCGTAAATGAGTTAGCTGATGATTTGGCTGGACAAGCAACAGTAGCCAAAGTCAACGTTGATGAAGAAATCGAATTGGCTCAACAATTTGGAGTTAGAAGTATTCCTACGCTACTCTTATTTAAAGATGGTAAATTGGCTGAGACAATGGTGGGGATCGAGCAAAAGCAAGCTCTTAGAGAAAAAATTCTAGGATTGCTTAATTAACAGAGTATTCAACAAATCCATTTTTGTAATAATCATTGAAATACATGTCAAGAGAACGACGGATTTGGATTTTTCTGAACCGTCGTTTTTTTCAATTTATTAATTGAATTTTTGAGCTAGAACCAAAATGAAAGGAAAGTAAATGTTGGATTGCTATTTTATACTTGGACATACTAGTGAGTAATTCGAATGCAGGAAGGCATACCCGAAAATCTAAGGTATTGCAACAAAGAGGAGGTTCCAATGGAAAGTAGATGTCCTGAATCGGATATTAAAGAACGTTTATATCAGCAATTTGCTCGAATTGGAAAATGTTTATCCAGTGACAAAAGACTTGAGATTATGGATCTCTTATCAAACGGACCAAAATCTGTTGAAAGTTTGGCTACACAAACTGGTATGAGTGTTGCGAATGTATCCCGTCACTTACAAATTTTGCTGGAAGCGAAATTGGTTAGATTTCAAAAAAAAGGTACTTTCGTTATATATAATATCAGTGATTCATCTGTAACTCATTTTTTGTCCTCTTTATGGAATTTGTGTGAGGACAGACTCTCTGACATAAAACAGATTAAAGATGAGTTGAAAAGGCAATATATAGGTGTTCAAAGTATCACAAAAAACGACCTATTGGCAAAAATGAAGCAGGATAACATGGTTCTCATAGATCTCCGACCAGTTGAGGAGTATAAAACATCTCATATCCCAGGTGCTATATCTGTACCTTTAGAGCAGTTGGAAGAATACCTAAAAACATTAAATAAAGCTGATGTAGAACTTGCTGCATACTGTCGGGGCCCTTATTGTTCTCTTGCATCTCAAGCTGTTGATTATATTCAAAAACAGGGCTTCACAGCGTATCGAATAGAAGAAGGAGCCCGAGAGTGGAATGCTTACGATGGAGAATGAGGAACGAAATTTTAATAAAATGATTAGACTTAATATGACAGAACGGAATAGATGTAGGATGGAATCCTGAAAAATAGTTTTTTTGCTAATTTACTGGCTAATTCAACATTTTCGCTTCCTTCGCGGTGTAAGATGTTAACTTTAAAATCAAACCCAATCCAGGTGCCTGTTCATATTAAATGGCTTGACATCAAGAGATAGTTCCGATTATGAAAAAGAGCATGTTCTGGGATCCATCAATATTTCCCTAGGGCGATTTCCTTTTATTTGGGGAAAAGATTTGTCTCCAAAAGATAGCGTAATTATATTGACCGATTAATATTTTAAAGGAAAAAAAGCGGCACGTATTTTACGAAAACAGGGATCTCATGATTTGTATTTATTAGTAGATCCAGTTTCTCAATTAATTGAATGGAGTCAGAAAAGTAAATCAGAACAATATTGCATTGAATAATATTGGATCTGGAGCCATTCAGTTCCGAATAACATACAGTAAGGCGGGAGATTAATGATAAATGTCCAAGAAATAACTTCAGTGAATGAAATAGATACGTTTATCCAAAATAACCGATTAAGTATGCTATATGTATCTCAAGAGGATTGTAATGTATGTCATGCAATTTATCCCAAACTAAAAGAATTACTCAACAACTATCCAGAAATAAAACTTGCGCATATAGATGCTAGTCAGGTAGAGGCAGTTGCAGGCAAATTATTGATTTTTACAGTTCCCACGATCATCTTATTTTTTGATCAAAAGGAATATCTTCGTGAAGGACGGTTTGTTCAGTTTGAACAATTAGAAGCACGATTAGAACAGTTGTACAATGCGGTATAAATTCTAAGAAAATAAAACTATTTAATACGATGGAGAAAAGAATGAAGAATCCCGTGATTATTATTGGTGCTGGTTTAAGTGATCTGCGAGCTGCCAATTTACTTACAGAACAAGGAATCTGATGCCCGTCAGCAAAAAAAGTAAGGACTATTATTTATAAAGATTGGTCTGCGGATGTCGATACGGCTATATCCGAAGATCGTATTCCACTTCAAAATTTTCCACATTACGGACCTATACCTGCATCTGGGGAATGGAAAAATAAAATTGCTTTTGCTGGAACAGAAGCAAGTACAGAATTTGGTGACATCTTGAAGGTGCACTTCTGTCAGCTGAACTTTTAGTCTCAAAAATCATCAATCAGATAACAAAAATACAAAACTAACAAGAAGTTGCAACGAATCTATTCATTCGTAATGAAAATAATTAATTCAAACATTCAATTAATTAATTGAATGTTTGACCCGTTTAAACTATACTAATGGAGTTCCATCATTTTAAAACTATGGGGGTCTATTCATGAAGAAGATGAAAGCCATGCAAGTTCCAGCCAAAGGGGAAAAAATGAAACTAGTTGAGGTGCCGGTTCCGCAGCCTGCAGAAGGACAAGTATTGCTCCGTGTTGAAGCTTGCGGTGTATGTAACGGAGACTCGATGGCCATTGGCGGTGCTGCGTCAGCGTATCCCCGCATTCCTGGACATGAAGTGGTTGGAATCGTTGATGAGCTTGGAGCAGGCTCATCAAAGTGGAAAATAGGAGAACGTGTCGGCATTGGATGGCATGGGGGACATAGCCAAGTAACTGGATTAACAATGGACGGTGGATATGCTGAATACATGGTTGCTTATGAGGATAGTTTGTCCAGTATTCCAAATGAAATTTCGGCGTTGGAAGCTGCTCCACTAATGTGTGCTGGAGAAACGACTTTTAGTGCCATCAAAAATAGTAAAGCTCGTCCTGGTGATCTGGTAGCTATTCAGGGAATTGGTGGGCTAGGACACCTTGCCGTTCAGTTTGCAAACAAAGCGGGATATCGCACAGTGGCTATTTCACGAGGAAGTGATAAAGAAACGCTTGTACGGCAACTTGGAGCACATCACTACATTGATTCGGAAAAAGAAGACCCTGCTGAAGCATTACAAGCTTTAGGCGGAGCCAAAGTCATCCTGGCAACTGCGCCTAACGCTAAAGCCATTTCATCTCTGATAAACGGGTTGGGTCAAGACAGCGAACTAATCATTGTGGCGGGTTCTGGTGATCAATTAGAATTGTCAGCGATGGACTTTTTGAAAGGGCCTAACACTGTAAAAGGTACGTTTACAGGCGGAGCGAAAGAAATACAAGCAACGATTAATTTTAGTGTCCTGACTGATACCCGCCCCATGATTGAGACATTCCCATTAGATCGTGCTAGCGAAGCATACGATAAAATGATGTCAGCATCGACTCGATTCCGTGCTGTCCTGAATATTTCTGAGTGAAGATATATTCCTATGGGTGGGTAGCTTACGACTCGCGCGTTAATAGAACCACTTGTTCAATTTGAACAAGTGGTTTTTTTAATGTACTGTAGGATTTACCATACGCCTGTATAAGATACAGCGTTATGTCGATCTTCGCTCAACTAACTTGTATGTTAAAGTGTTTAGCCTGTTTTTGGTGTTATTCAGCTTATTTTGCAAAATGAGAAATGCATTCTCTGCTTGCTGGTCGATAGGATAGTCAATCGTAGTCAAATCGAGCAAGTGAGCCACCTCCGTATTATCGAAGCCCATAATCCCCAAATCTCCCGGAATGGAAAATCCCAATCGACGCAGGGCTGTCATAAGACCAGCCGCCACTTCATCATTGGCACAAAAAATAGCATCAGGTCGGTCTTCCTGCGATACCCACCATTTAGCAAGCTCCTCCCCATCACGAACTAAAGTTTTATCTTCGAAATGAGGAAATGGATACGCCATGAGATTGTGTTTTTTAACGAATTCTGTATGGGCACGAATGCGTTCCTTTGTATTCAGTCCTTTAGACATCGGATATATGCTAAGTATTTTTCGGTAACCTTTGGAATGAAGATATTCAAGACCTGTCCAATAGGCATGAAATTGATCCATAAAGACAGAAGGAAGATTCTCGTTTTGAAGACGTTGCCATATAACAATGGGGCCATACCGGGCATAGGATTCAATGACATCCCATTCATTGGACCGTATCAAACACACGATAGCATCTAATTGCTTCCGTTTTAGCATTTCCAGGGCGATAAGCTCCTTTTCAGGTTCTCCATTCGTGATAAAAAGAGTGATGATAAATCCGTTTTTCTCAGCAAAAAGAGTGAATGCACGAACAAAATTAATAATAATGGGACTAAAGGAGACCGTCATTATTCCAATCTGACGAGTTTTACCTTTTTTTAGAGAGATCGCATTAGCATTGGGGACATAATCAAGCTCCTCGATAATTCCTAAAACTTTTTGTCTGGTTAAATCACTTACGTAGCCGTGTTTATTAATTACTCGTGATACAGTTGCTGTGGATACTCCCGCTAAGCGTGCAATTTCTTGAATATTCGCCACTTCTAACCACCTCTTAAGAGAAATCATATTATGTTTCCTAAGTTTGTCTTAACTAAAAAGGACTTCAGAGCCTAATAATATTGGCCTTGAAGTCTTTTAGTTAAGAATTGGAGAAATTAATTGTTCTTCGTCTGTTCTTAGAAGTCAGCTTAGTGTAACTGAAAATGTTCTTGCCACTCATTCAAGCCCTCTTCCATGCGAAAAGCCCTAAAGCCTTCAGATTGTAATTTCTGTGTTGCCAGAGCTGAGTAGACACACAGTGGGCCTCTGCAGTATGCAATGATTTCTGTGTTTTTCGGTATCTCTCTTATTAATGTATCTAACTCTTCCATCGGCATCGAAATTGCTCCCGCAATATGATCCATGTCATACTCTTCTTTAGGACGTAAATCCACCAAAATTATTGAATCATTATTAATCTTCTCCCTAACCTCATCCATCGTAAGCGTTTGAACGTCATCAAGATTATTTAGGAAATCATCTTTCATTCTACTAATGTCAGGAAGTTGTTTTTCACTGATTCGCCATAAAGAGGAAAGAAATTCGATGATTTCTGGATCAGCCAAAGAATAGATCACATATACTCCTTTTTTTGTGAATTTAACCAGTTTTGCATCGAGCAGAATTTGAAGGTGGCGGGATACATTCGCAATATTCATGTCTGTGCAGGTAGCTATTTTTTCTACGGTTCTAGAACCATTGGATAGCACATTTAAGATCTCAAGGCGCTTATCACTGGATAAACATTTTCCGATTCTAGCCAATTGTTTATAGAGATCTTCCTTAAAAATTTTCGCAGAGTTCAGCATATCTTCCATTATTCTCAACCTCTATTCTAGTCGTATTATAAAACGGGAATCCCCAATTTCAATTCATGCATAGCAGAAGCCTTAGAATACACCTTAAACTATAATCCATAACTGAAGAATCATAATGAGGAAATTAGATACTCAAAAATTGACTCTACTCACGGAATCAAGCTCTTGGTCATTCAATTGAATATTAAAATTTTAACATGAACATCCCGAGTGGAGTCAAGTCAAAAGGATATAACTTGATAAAATTTATAAGAATACCCTATTTAGAAAGTTAAAAAGAAAGCTTTTCTATTTCATGTATCTTATTTTCTTTTATGACCAAGGCCCGCGGTATCGCCGCGGTGGCTGGCAAGCTGCTGCTCGATGACTATTGGGCGTGCAGAACAGCGTCCCGGTAGTCGAATATGTATATAAAAAGAAAATCTTAAATTCTGGATTACATATCCAGCATACAACTCATATGAAACATAAACTCTCACAAAAAAGTTGACACTGCCATTGCGCTCTGTCAGCTTTTTTCATTATGCAAAGATTAGTCAAATATCCGCCCCCAAATATATTTCTGCAATATGTGCCTCATTTGTAGTCATTTTCTATCCGTGTATTGACGAACAGATATCCTAATGCTATAATTCAATTAATCAATTGAATATTAAAAAACACTGTTATAAGCAACTGTAAAAACAATCAAATTTGGAGGGATGAATATGTATAAATCTGTAATTGTCGGAACTGGTCCAGCAGGATTGACCGCAGCGATCTACCTGGCTCGTGCTAATATGAATCCGCTCGTCATTGAAGGACTTGAACCAGGAGGACAGCTTACAACAACAACTGAAATCGAGAATTATCCTGGATTTCCAGAAGGCATCATGGGCCCCGAATTAATGGATAATATGCGTAAACAAGCGGAACGCTTCGGGGCTACATTTCTTAACGGTTGGGTAAAGATGGTAGATTTGGAAAAACGACCGTTTAAACTGGAAGTGGAGGGCAAAGGTGAAATCATTACTGAAACTCTGATCATTTCAACCGGTGCCAGTGCGAAATATTTAGGAATACCAGGCGAAACAGAAAATGTAGGCCGGGGAGTTAGTACTTGTGCCACTTGTGATGGGTTTTTCTTTCGAAATAAGGAACTCATTGTAGTGGGTGGAGGCGATACCGCATTGGAAGAAGCAAACTTTCTAACACGATTCGCTTCCAAAGTTACTGTGGTGCATCGTCGAGAAGAACTGAGAGCCTCAAAAATTATGCAAGATCGCGCTCGTTCAAACCCTAAAATTGAGTGGGCTTTAAGCAGGACCCCGCTTGAAGTTGTTGCGGAAGAGCGTGGAGTGACAGGATTGAAAGTCCGGAACCATATCTCAGGCGAAGAGGAAATCCTACATGCACATGGGGTATTTGTAGCCATCGGCCATCATCCGAATACAGACTTTTTAAATGGTCAAATTGAAACGGATGAGAATGGTTATATCGTCACAGTACCCGGCACATCAATGACAAATATTTCAGGTGTGTTTGCTTGTGGAGATGTACAGGATACTCGCTATCGTCAAGCTATTACAGCAGCAGGAACTGGAGCCATGGCGGCTATGGATAGCGAAAAATTTATCGATTCTTTGGAAAATAATTAAAAACGTGTTAACCGAATAGATCGTTGTGAAATTTTCGGAATCGAAGGATTTTAGTAACAAGTACAAGTGTTGAAATATGGGAAAAGGAGCATATTAAAATGCCGGATCAAAAAGTGAATATGAATACGGTTTGGTTCAAAGACGCGAAAGGTTTTGGTCGCATGAAAGGCGACAATTTACAAACCCAAATTGCTATCCCTGTTCTTAAAGGGGGAAGTGGAGAAGGTGCTAATCCACAACAACTCCTGATGTCCTCTGCCATTGCTTGTTATGCTCTGACACTAGCGTACATGCTCGATCGCAAGAAAGTACCCGTTGCCGGGTTCTTTATGGACACAGAAGGGAACATAGCTAGAGGGAAGCAATTGAGCATTACACATCGTCCGCATGTTGTTTTATCCTCGAGTGCATCAAAGGAAGATATCACTGTGGTCGAAGCATTATTCCTACAAGCAGAAGAAAAATGCCACATTGGTCAGCTACTTGTCAAAGCAGGTGTGCCGGTAGGTACCGAAGGTAAGGTATCGATTGATGCTGGAGATGATCTGACAAGTAACTATATTGAACAACATCAAATAGAATGGTAAACCATCCATTAAAAAAGGAGATATTAAAATGAAAAAAGTTACCTCTAAATCAGAATTTGATACAGCTATCCGTTCCCCCAAAATTACAGTTGCTGTTTTTAAAGCAGACTGGTGCCCGGACTGCAAATTTATTGATCCATTCATGCCTGAAGTTGAAGAAAAATTTGCGAATGATCTGGATCTCATTGAGGTGGATGTAGATCATGTAGGGACTGTAAGTGAAGAACAAAATATTATGGGTATTCCAAGCTTTGTAGCCTATGTCGACGGTAAAGAGCTTACTCGATATGTCAACAAGCTTCATAAATCACGCGAAGAGATTGAACATTTTCTGCAAAGTGCTGTTGAGGTATATAACAGACGTTCATAAGGATTTTTGCGCTATTGCGTATCTATATAAAAACTACTTACATTGGATGAACCAAAGAAAGGTAAGAAATAATGAATAAGAATGAACTATACGAAATCTTAATGAATCACCGATCTATCCGTAGTTACACGGATCAGCCAGTCAGCGAGCAAGAACTGACACTAATCATGAATTCTGTGCAAGCAGCTCCATCCTCTATTAATGGGCAGCAAGTGTCTGTCATAAGTATTGAGGATCGACAAACCAAAGAAAAAATCGCTGAGCTGACTGGAAACCAGCCATGGGTAGCACAAGCTCCAGTGTTCCTATTATTTTGTGCTGATTTTTTTAGAGCGAAACTTGCGGCAGAATTGAACGAAGAACACTTGGTTATCACCGAAAGTATGGAGTCCATCTTAGTAGGAGCGACTGATGTTGGACTGGCAATGGGCAATGCAATTGCTGTAGCTGAATCATTAGAACTAGGTATTGTGCCGATTGGAGGAGTGAGAAACCGGCCGCTTGAATTAATTGAATTACTTGGGCTTCCTGAATATGTATTTCCTGTAAGTGGACTTGTTATTGGACATCCTGCTGATCTCTCTGCGAAGAAGCCACGTTTACCTCAAAAAGCAATCTGGCATAAAGAACGGTACGACACCAACTTAGAAGGCCTCATTAAAGAATATGATCAAACGATCTCTAACTACATGGATAAACGTACAAATGGAAAAGAAACAAGAGGTTGGAGTCAAGAAATATCCTCCTTTTATAACCACATTTATTATCCTGAAGTGAGAAGAATGTTGGAGCAGCAAGGATTTGAATTTAAGTAATTTCATTGATGGAAGAGTGTTTTCCCAAATTACATGAAAATCAATGTCTTAGGTTAAACAAGCCCTAAGCCGAAGGTGGAGCCGATTTGGCTATCTGCTTTAATGGAGGAAAGCTGTCCTATTTAACAAACTTCTGTGGTGGTGCAGCCATAACTTGGTTCTCAGTTCATTTTATAAACGTTAGAACAAGAGTCTTTTTATATGCACTGTTAGGGATTAGATAAGTTGATTTAATTGTTGCTAATATACGAACGTCTACATTATAAAATGACAATAATAAAACTTGGAGGTTTTTATGAATAATTTTCAATCTGTTGAAGCTCTTTTTAAACCATTCGAAATGGGAAATCTCAAACTATCTAATCGTATTGTGATGGCACCTATGACTCGAAATTTTTCTCCAAATGGAGTGCCAGGGGAGGATGTCGCTGTGTATTATCGTCGTAGAGCCGAAAATGGTGTTGGACTTATTCTGACAGAGGGTACATTTATCAACCATCCTGATGTTGCATCCGAGGTGCCAGCATGGCAGGAGGACGTACCACACTTATACGGAGAAGAGGCGCTAAACGGATGGTCAAAAGTAGTTAATGGTGTCCACGAAGTCGGTGGCAAAATTTTCTCGCAAATATGGCACATGGGTGCACGTGGTAACGTCAATGATTACTCTAAACAAGAAATTTCGGAATTAGTTGAAGCCTTCGAGCAGGCAGCAGTCAATGCTAAAAAAGTTGGGTTTGATGGTATCGAGATTATGGCGGCACATGGATTTTTAATTGATCAATTCTTTTGGGAAAAAACAAACTCGCGTAACGATGAATACGGTGGAGACATGGTCAATCGTACGCGCTTTGCTAGTGAGGTTATCGCAGCTTGCCGACGTGCTGTTGGACCAGAATTTCCAATTGTGTTGCGAATCTCACAGTGGAAATATGATGCGTATACAGCAAAATTAGTAGAAACTCCAGAACAACTAAAACACTTCTTAACGCCATTAGTTGATGCAGGCGTTGACATCTTTCATGCCTCTATTCGTCGCTTTTGGGAACCGGCTTTTGAAGGATCTGACTTGAACCTTTCAGGATGGATAAAAAAACTGACAGGGAAACCAACCATTACAGTTGGATCTGTCGGTCTTGACGCTGATTTTTTGGATTTCTTTGATAACGGAGAAAATGCGAATGGCAAAGCAACCCAAATAGGGGCTTTAGTCGAGAGATTAGAACGTGAAGAATTCGATTTGATCGCAGTCGGGCGCGCATTATTGGCTGACCCTGACTGGGTAAACAAAATCCGCGATGGACGAACAGAAGAATTACTTCCGTTTACGCGTGAGGCACTGAATACATTATATTAAACGGAGTTTGAAAAATAACGAAGAACCTATATCGATTTGAAATGCACCCCCTAGAATACATTAGAAAAACCCTGGGTTTAACCAATGTATTCTAAGGGTGCATTTTTTTATGGCTATTCGCCTACATATTTTGGAAAGCTGGATTTATATAAAAGATTCATTAAATATCTGGTTATTCATGGCTTCCAAGGTTTCCCCCTCTTCGCATAAAAAGTACTTGACTTAAATGTATACACATTCTATAATTCAATTAATCAATTGAATAATGTCTTCTTGTTTTCGACTAAAAGGAGGCATTTAATGAGAGAAACTTTTTGATTCAAACGTAGGATCTATGAAAAAGCGAAAGTAAGAAAAAAATTCTGAGCGTGATGAATTAAAGCTCAGAGTACACTAAAATTTCTAATGAATAGAGGGGCTTTCTATGAGTCATCAAGACAGTTTATTTAAAAAATCGAATTTTAAACGTATTGGAGAATTTAACTCGGTTTCTCCAGAGATATTCAAGGCGTTTGTAGCATTTGAAAAGCTAGCATTGGCTGAAGGTAAACTTACGGCAAAATACAAGGAACTAATTGCAATTGCTATAGCCCACACCACGGGATGCCCTTATTGTATTGAGGTTCATGTAAAACAAGCTAAGAAACATGGTGTTTCAAAAGAGGAAATGGCAGAAGCTATAATGGTTGCCACCGCGCTCAAAGCCGGTTCGGCGATGGCTCATGGCGTTAATGCTTTAAATGCGTATGATGGTACCGATGACGACGAGTTATACCGTGCATCTTATATTAATCGACTGAGGGAGTTTACCCAATTAAGTGGAGATGCGTTTAAAGCCTTTGGTTCTTTTGATCAGCAAGCGTTGAAAGTCGGCATACTCAGTACCAAGGAAAAAGAATTGATTGCGGTTGCGGTTGCCCATACCACTGGGTGTCCATATTGCATTGATATTCATACGAAAGCAGCCAAAAAAGCCGCAGCAACCAAAGAAGAACTGGCTGAGTCGATTATGGTAGCTACTGCTTTAAAAGCTGGTTCCGCTCTTGCTCATGGAGTAAATGCACTGGTTGCATTTGACGAATAACTAAAACTGAGAAGGGGTAGAAACATGAAAATTGAAATCTGGTCTGACATTGCATGTCCATTCTGCTATATTGGTAAACAAAATCTGGAGCGAGCCTTAGATGGATTACCGTATAAAGATGAAATAAGTATTGAATACAAAAGCTTTGAGCTTGATCCGGGAGCTTCTTCGTATGATGGAACAAGTTTTGTAGAAAAATTAACCCCTAAGTTTGGCGGAAGAGAACAAGCGAAAGAATTTCTTAGCCACTTAACTCAACAAGCCAAGAACGTGGGATTATCCTTTCAATTAGATAGTCTTAAACCCACCAATACACTGGATGCTCATCGTTTATTAAAATGGGCAAAAACGAATGGCAGAGAAACAACGTTGAATGAAAAATTACTTATTGCACATTTCACTGAATCAAGGGATGTAGGAGATTATGATACACTGGCCGATATTGCAGAAGGGGTTGGATTAAACAGAAAAGAAGCCCTCGAAGTATTGAAAAATAAGGATCTCTATGCAGATCAAGTACGAAAAGATCAAGATGAAGCTCGTCGAGTTGGGATTAGCGGGGTACCGTTCTTTATATTCAACCAAAAATATGCAGTTTCAGGGGCACAGCCGACAGAATCTTTTTCTCAAGTGTTGGAGAAAGTTTGGGAAGAAGAGCATCCGGCAGCTAAGTTTGAAATTCTTTCTGATGAAACCTCTAGTGAAGGACTATGTACTGATGAAGGGTGTGCGATCCCGCCTAAAAAGTCATAAAGGACAAGCGAGGATTCAATTAAGATTGGTCTATGAAAAATATAAAATAGAGGAGTCCTAAATATGAGTAAAACGAACGGTATAGATGTGAATATGCTCGGAAGCTTGGCAGAAAAATATAAGAAAAATCCTGAGGATGCGATTACAAGTTTTACTTCTACAGTAAAATGGAAAGATGGGTTTTACTCGGAGGCCGAAGTTGGGGACTATAAGCCGGTACCCATTGATGAACCAGAGTGGCTATCCGGAACTGGAAAAGGGCCTAATCCCGTTGAGCTTTTGTTAAGTGCACTTGGCGCTTGTGTAGGTGTTGGATTCATTGCAACAGCTAGTGGTATGGGGATTAAAGTAAATTCGTTGGACGTTGATGTTACTGGCGAAATAGATCTGAACGTTTTCTTTGGCTTAAAAGAGGGGAATTCTGGCTTTGATGAAATAAACGTTCGATTCAATGTGGACAGTGACGCAGATGAAGCGCAGGTTGAAAAGTTGATTGCAAAAGCCATAGAAATATCACCTGTGAGAAACACCATTGAAAGAAACGTTAAAGTGACTTCGATGTATACACTTCACAGTTAAAACCATGAATACTTGATTGTTTTGCTAGAAAAGTAGACATTATGCGAGGAACACATAGCATAATGTCTACTTTTTTAGAATTAGAGGCCCCCCTTTCCCTAGTCGGCTATGTCGGTGAGGAACGTCCCCTATGAGTATTGCGAGACGGCTATTCCACAACCAATTTACATCGATAAGCCTGTAGGGTTACTGGCTTTCAAGGAGACTCATTAGAGAAATGTAATTCCACAATGAGCTGCTTTTTTTATTTCAACAAATTACTTAGCTAACTATTGACTTTGAATAAAAAAATGTTATTATTTTCACAAGAATAAGTTATTTTTTTCACAAAGCAAAGGGAGGCCATATCTATGTTAACTACGTTCAAAGCTACTGCCACAAAATTGCCAGAAGGTTTGCAGGTTGAGGCTCAATCCAGAGGTTTTAAAATCTTGATGGATGAACCCCAAGATTTAGGTGGAACAGATAAAGGGATGAATCCGGTCGAAGCGCTTCTGTGTGCGCTGGGAGCATGTCAGTCCATCGTTGCTGCTGCTTTTGCGGATGCGTATAACTTTTCGTATAAAGAGTTGTATGTTGAGCTTGAAGGGGATTTGGACCCGGATGGGTTCATGGGGCTGGCAGATGTAAGAAGCGGTTTCCAGGAAATTCGTTTTGTAATGCACTTCAAAACGACCGAAAGTCAAGAAAAAGCAGAAGCTTTTGCGGCATTCATTGAGAAGACCTGCCCGGTTGGAGACTGCTTGGCGAACGGGGTTAAACTGGTGCAATCCGGTGTAGTCAGACACTAAACTATTCGCTAAAAGCGGCGCGGCTTAGCCCTTTTTAGTAGTGAAGGAGCTTGAACATCATGGAAATTAAAATGTCAATGATTGCTGGGGGAAAAAAAGGGAAAGCAGGAACAATCAATGTGCAACTAGGGGAGAAGGTTTCTTTCGGAGACTTACTCGTCGAGGTTGAAACGGGAAAAGGCAATCGAGAAATTACAGCGACCGCAGAGGGGACCATCAGCCACATTTTCTTTGAAGAAGGTGGAGAAATTTCCTCCAACCAAGTTTTGTTCACGTTGGAAACCGCTGTAGAAGACACCGTTGTATTATCTGAGCCGCAGGCTGCTGCAATGGAACAGCCAGTCATGGCTAAGAAAGTTGAACTATTGATTATTGGGGCAGGACCAGGTGGGTATGTGTCCGCGATTTATGCAGCCAAAAAGGGGATTAAGGTTACATTAGTTGAAAAGGAAGAATTAGGCGGTACATGTTTAAATGTAGGTTGTATTCCAACCAAATCACTGGTTAAATCTGCTGAAGTTTGTCACCATGTCAAACAATCGTCTTTGTTTGGCATTCACACGGGAACGGACCTTCAAGTCGATATGAAGCAGATTATTCGTCGTAAAGATGAAATCAAGGAAAAATTAATTTCCGGGATTGACTACTTGATGGAGAAGAATGACATTGAAGTTATCCGCGGGCAAGCTTCTTTCTTATCCGCACATGAAGTGAGTGTAAAAGGGCAGAACCACTACCATATTTCAGCGAACGACATTGTCGTAGCGACAGGCTCCAAAATTGCCAAGGTGAATATCCCTGGCATCAATCTTCCCTTTGTGATGAACAGCACTGATGCGCTTGCATGCACCGAACTGCCGAAGAGCATCACGATCATCGGCGGGGGTGTCATTGGCATGGAGTTTGCTTTCATCTATCGTTATTTGGGCGCTGAAGTGCATGTAGTTGAATTTATGAGCCGACTGTTGACGATGATCGACAGCGATATCTCCGAAGAAATCAAACATTCGGCGGAGCAAGCAGGGATTCATATCCATACGAACTCGAAGGTAGCCAAAATCCAGCGTGCTGACGATGGACAAGCGATCGTAAATTATGAGGATTCCCAAGGCGAGCACCTCCTCGTTAGTGAAAAAGTGTTGGTGGCTGTTGGACGTGAGCCTAACTTGGAGGGTTTGGAGGTTGAACGAGCCGGAATTCAGCTTAATGAACGTGGGCGAGGCATTGCCGTGAACGAACACATGCGTACAAACGTCGAACATATCTATGCGATAGGCGATGTTACGAATATTATGCAGCTTGCCCATGTCGCCTCGCATCAAGGCATTACAGCCATCGATGGGATAGTAGGCGAATCGGGAGGCATGCACTATACGGCAATCCCGAACGTGATTTTCACTTCACCAGAAATAGCCAGTGTAGGTCTATTAGAGGATGAATGTAAACAGCAGGGGATGGATTACAGCGTGAGCAAGGTTTCCTTTGTCAGCAATGGTAAGGCGTTAACAATGAATGAACCGGAAGGTTTTATTAAATTGATAAAGGATAATCGCTCACAAAGAATAGTTGGAGGGTCGATTATTGGTCCCGATGCGTCTTCCCTGATCAGTAGCTTAACGCTTGCAATTGCCAATGAGCTGACGGAGCAACAAATCACGCACACCGTGTTTGCTCACCCGACTACGGGAGAAGTGATTCATGAAGCTGCATTCGGCTTTAGCATTGGGGCGCTCCATCAAGCGTGAAACACGCTGATGTAGCCATACCATTTCACAAAAAGTGAAATGTTTGCTATCATACTAAGAATAGAGGAGAAATACACGGAGATAAAACTGTTGGGATTGGTTGGTGTGTCTATTGTTTAATATAGAGGATTGCCTTGCTTTTGTTACAAACCGTAGTGGGAAAGTCTTTGCGGAAGCATTGGAGAAAGAGTTTCGACCCTACCACATCACCAGGAGTCAATGGATCGCTATGTATTACATCTATATTCATGAATCCATTACCCAGCGAGAACTAGCAGAAAAAATGTCGATTAAAGAACCGAGCGTAGTCCGTTTGCTTCAAAAACTGGAATTCGATGGGCTTTTATATCGCTCCGCTACTAATACAGATAAACGAGTCAAGCAGTTAGAATTGTCCGATAAGGGCGTAAAGGTATGTCTCGATTTAGTGCCAATTGCCGAAAAGTTCAAAAATGATACAATCGCAGGTATCTCCAAGGACGATCTTGAGACATTCAAACATGTGTTGAGTATTATGGTTGAAAATACAACAAAATAGCGAAAATGTTCTGACTTCGTTTTTGTAATAATAAAGTTAAAACAAATCCTTACATGTCGTAGGAAAAGAAAATGGTCGCTTAAAAAGTCGCTATATTGATATTATTCTTTCAAGGTAGGAACGTAAAAAGACATCTGTTAAGATGATCTAAAACGTGGAACTGATCCTATAGCATGAGACAAATTAAAACACCTTCAAGAAAATGCTTCCATGTCGTAAGATGTGGAGGACAACTTTGGAGGTGTTTTTGCGTTGGCAACAAGAGTGAGTTATCCGTCGGTTGATATTCGTCTTTTTCCGTTCCTATGCCTATCACAAAAAGTTATCCGGCGCAGTTATTTACGTACTGCGCCTATTGGTTTTAAAGAAGTTTGGAGATAATGAACAAGTGAAACAGAATGATGGTAACGCTGGAGGTTACCGTCTAAGAAGCTCCTCCAAACAGAGTTCCAACCGAAATACTTGTCAGGGGTCTGCTGCTGACTGAGGAACTTCATCAACGGTTACACTGCCCATTACTGTTAAAAGTCTGTCATCTCAGCCTAACCTATGATAATTCTTCAGGTGATGTAACTCCTGTTGACGATATCAGTTTTGCAGTGCGCAAGGGGGAGGTACTTGATAATGTCGGCGAGTCTGGAAGTGGTAAAAGTATTACTTCATTGGTTTTGGTAAACTTGCTGGGCGCAGCCGGAAAATTCAGCGCGGACAATTGGATTTCAGTGGCAGGAATGCCAGGGAGATTCTCGACTGGGAGATGCAACAGTCAAAAAGGAAAGAAACTCCTTTTATATTCCAAAAACCAATGACTTTACTTAATCCTTTGTTCACCATAGGAAACCAGTTAGTCGAAATGATTATGCTCCATTTGCAATTGAAGAAGAAAGCTGCAGCTCATCTTGCCATTCAGATGCTGGACAAGGTGGGAATTAGAGAGCGTCTATTATAGAAATCAAGGAGTGATTAACCGTATGAACTGGATCGAATCATTACAGATCGCTATTCATTATATGGAGACCATTTACTCGAAAAACGATTGAGCAGATCTTTTCATAGGACATCAGATACCTATAATCTTGGGATGTACCCAATTCAGAATGCTGGACTGTGATAGATATTGTTGAAGAGCATTAAGGACTACTCCAACTCAACTGAAAATTGATACAACCATTCGTCAATGCTGTGGTCAGGTACATTTAAAGCACGGTAGGTCGCTGGAACATCTGGGTATCCCCCTACATCTTCCTGACTATCAATTATCTTTCCTCTACCAGCCAGAAAATCGGAGATAATTCGTTGATCTGTTGCATCCCGGTCCTCCGGCCTTGCTCCTGCATGCTCAGTGACCTCCTTTACTACTGCCGAGGCAGCTAGTGCTTCAAGTCCTTCAACCCAAACAGGTGGATTGTCAAGCTCCTGAATTCCGCCAAAAGTCAGCGGGACTGACTTACCATTTCGGTCATAAGCAAGATTATCTTTGAGGTAAGCCCAGCCGCTTTTACTGTTCGTTCCGACAATTCCTAACCCTTTAATCGTATCTACTCCATGCTGCATGTAATTCCCGACGATACTGACTCTAGGGCCCTCCGGTTTGATCCCCGTATTCGCCCATTCATTCTCCACGAATCCGAGTCGAATAGCCCATTTTCCCGGATTATAAATGACATTATTAACAATTACGCCCGTTGAGAATGCTTTGAACCACGGATTACGTTCCATGTTATGGGCATAAAGGTTTCCGATGACTGCCACGTCCTGGACGTAGTCATGAACGAGCGTGCCCATGGAATGGGGGCCCTTCTCATGAACGGAATTATACAGGCCCTCGGCGATAATACTGTTGCTGAGTGTTACACGGTGGGTAGTCGCCTTGGTTCCGCTGGTACGAGGACCTGAGAAGGACATGTTCTCATCCACTCCCCATGAAAAGGAGCAATGGTCAATGACAATGTTATAAGCGGAGGCTCCGTAAGTGGATACATCTGGCTCAAAGCCTGCACCTTGAGTGCTGTCACCGTTGCCCATCCGAAACCGGACATGCTGCATCAACACATCATGCGTTCTGATCTGCAAACCTCCCTGGATGAATGTAATGCCAGGGGAGGGGGCCGTCTGACCTGCGATGGTCACGTAGGGTTCTCTCAGCTCAAGACGCTCCTTTTCTAGATTTATGACACCGCCGACTTCAAATACAATAATCCGCGGTCCCTTGGTTTCTAATGCCGCACGAAATGAGCCTGGTCCGTCATTGTTCAGGTTGGTCACTTTGATTACCTTTCCTCCCCGGCCTGCTGGAGTGTCAGTCCCGTATCCCACGGCTCCCGGGAACACCGGTTGTGCTCCGGCTTCACCCGCTGTTACAGCCCCCATCATCCATACCCACAACAACAACATACATAAGCCTACCTTCCATCCTTGTTGCAAACAGCTTCGTACATCCATTTAGAATATTCCTCCTTTTTTTCTTATACTAAAGATAATATATATATCCTAATATAACTTTTTTTGAGATTAATTCCAACTATTTTAGCACAAAAGATTATGAACCAGCCACTATTGTTGTCGATTTTGTGTTTTCTATAAAACTAAAAATACCCTATCAACTTAATGCTGCTGGTAGGGTATTTACTATCAAGCGCTTGGGATTACTCCGTAGTAACGGACGATTGGGTAGCCGTAACTGGAGTTTGCCCCTTAGAATCAACCGCAGGCGCAACATAAACTGGGAGCATTCGTCGCGTTCTATCACGATCTGTTTCGTTCTATCAAGGAGCCGCCGTTCCTGTTGATGGAAAGCACGCCGAGCCTGACCGACTGGCAGCCGGGCATGCACAAACTGTCCTCGTTGCAAGCCGTGGCGCACGGCTTGCAACGAAATGCCAATGCCAATGCCAATGCCAATGCCAATGGCAATGGCAATGGCAATGTGTGCTGAAGGTGGCAAAGATACTGATATTTGATCCATAAGCCCTAGTGATAACCGGGGAACTGGATAAGATAAGGATTCTATCTGCCAAAATCTGATAGAATATTTCTTAGCAGGACAAGTTTCCCCTTACTTCGACACGCTTGGAATAGTAGAATTATTAGGTAATCATAACGATATTCTAGTAGGTTTTACTGTATGAAAAAGTTTAAACCTATGTTGCTATATAAGTTGAACTAAAGAAACAACTGACTAGAACCTGACACAGAGACGGCTAGACAATTTTTTTGTGGTGCCTCTGCTTGAACTCGGCCGGACTCAAGTAATCCAGAGAACCGTAAATCCGAATATGGTTAAACCAGTGTACATAGTCATGTAATTCTGTGGTTAGCTCAGCAAGACTTTCAAAATGACGTTTCTTCACAAACTCTGTTTTGAAAATTTTAAACGCGGCTTCCGCAACGGTGTTGCCATAGGGGCAGCCTTTCATACTTAAGGAACGCCCAATCTGAAAAGTCTCCAGCGCATCGTCGATGAGCTTATTCTTGAATTCATTGCCTCGATCGGTGTGGAAGAGCTGAATGTCATTCAGGTTGCCCTTAATCGAAGCCAAAGCACGGTAAACTAGCTTGGCATCCTTGTGTGCCCCCGCACTGTAACCGATAATTTCGCGGTTAAACAGATCCACAAAGAAGCATACGTAATTCCAATATGAACCTACTCTAACGTACGTCAGATCGCTTACGACGACAGATAACGCCTGCTCTTGTTCAAATCTCCGGTCCATTACATTCGCTTGCTTGGCTTCATTGCATCTCGTGGGATGAGGCTTGTACTGAGCGACCGTATACGAGGAAACCAACCCGTATTGATTCATGATTCGTCCAATTCTCCGCCTGGATACCGTAAAGCCTTGCTGGTACAGCTCTTTTTTAATCTTACGCGTACCGTAGTTTTGGCGGCTGCTTTGAAAAATATCCATAATCAGGAGGGAAGCTCATCCTCCGATGTCACTTCCACTTTGTTTTCTTCATAATAATACGTGCTTCTAGGGAGTTTTAGGACGTCGCACATGGCTGATACCGAGTATTTATGTTTATTCTGGCGAATGACATTTACTTTCGTCCCATGATCAGCGCGGCTTGTTTTAAAATGTCATTCTCCATGAGCAGTTACTTGTTCTGTTTTCGAAGTTCGATCAGTTCTAATTCCTCTGGAGTCCGGTTGTCTTTCTCTTTTCTTGAATGATATCCTTTCGTGCTTTGCCACTTTGATAGAGCTGAACCATCTGCGCTTTAAATTCAGCGCTAAAGGTACGTCTTTCTTTTTTTGTCATGATCCGTTTGCTCCTCCTAGGTTGGTCTGTAGTCTACTATATTAGACCACAATTTTTCTGTCTAGAAGAGTGTAGCCGATCCAAATATTTCTTAGAAAATTAAAAGTGAATTTATTCGCGCCAATAAATCTCTCTAGTGAAGTAATAATTAGAAATCTATCTCAAGAATTACTAAGCTTTTTCAAGACGGAGAATGAGGATTATGAGGCTGAGGATAAATGATTCTTTTATGCGGTGTGGTGCTAAATATCATGTCCATGATTTCGAGCCTCCTGATATCTATATTTATAGATAAGATGGGAGTGCCTTGTTTTGTGAAATTTGATGTAGCTATTATTTGAAACAAATATAGTTACAAGTTGGATGGATGTCAAAAGATGCAGCTGTTTCTTTCAAATGATGAATAAGATCAAAGATACTCAATATATAACCATTCTTTTCCGCAATTTCTGAAGCTTTGTTTAGCTGATTTTCAAATTGAAAATATGCTCTTATTAATCATTTGATTAAAATATTCATCCATTTGAACAGCCGATACATCCCTGCTATTTTGAATCCACCATATATTAAGGGAAGAAATAACGCTGGCATAAAACTCCGCAATGATTTCAAGAGGGACTGTGAAATTTTTGCCTCTTTGATTTAATTCTATGAAATCAAGCATGAGAATTTCCTTAATATGATTTTTCAAAAGATTCATTAGAGTATCATCTTTTTTCTGTTTTAAGACAATCATATCTAACATTTTTCGTTTAGAGTTCTTCTCAATAGTTTGAAACGGTTTTTGTATACGTTCTTCTAAGCTGTTTTTCCTCAATTCATCCTGAAATTGTAAAAAACCTAAATTTAATAAGTCATATTTGTCCACGAAATGCTTGTAAAATGTAGTTCGATGCACCATTGCCTTTTCGCATATATCCTTAACGGTGATTGAGTTGAAATCTTTCCTCGGATAAAGAAGAAGCTCCTCTAGTGCATTCCAAAGAAACGTATGTGTCCTTCTGACACGGAGATCTTTAACTTCTTCATTATATTTCATCTACACTTCACCCTTTGTTGTAGTTTAAATATACATTAGTAGAAAATTGATTCTTTCATTAATAATGCCGTAAAAGTATACTTCTCTTCAAGCATATGTATACATACTGCATAAGTATAGCAACAAAAACCGAACCGAAAAAACTATTAATTCTTTCAGGAGTTTCAGGCTAGGAATAGCTTAATCATAGAAATGTCAAGTGTTTTAAAACATATAAAGGAAGTGCTCCTATGTCTAATAATCGCGTGTGCAAGGTTTTAGGAATTGATAAACCTATTATCCAAGGACCCATGGCTTGGGTGTCTACCGCCCCATTAGTAGCTGCTGTGTCTGAAAGTGGAGGCCTGGGAGTGTTGGGTGTCGGATTTGCTCCTATTGATTTTATCAAAGAACAGATTATTGCGACAAGATATTTAACAGATAAGCCCTTTGGGATCAATGTCATTATGAATTCTGAATTGTTGGATCATGTAACTAAGATTGCGCTGGAGGAGAGACCGGCAGTCATTTATGCAGATACGTTAATCGGGCTTGATCTGGAGCTATCTAAAATATACTTTGCGAAATGGCATGAAGCTGGCTTAAAAGTAGTTGTAAAGGCAAGTACGATTCAAGACGCCGTTACTGCGGAAAGAGCAGGAGCTGATGTAGTGATCGTAAAAGGATGGGAGGGAGGAGGACATACGTCTTATGAAGCTACAACTGTGTTGGTTCCGCAAGCTGCGGATGCGCTATCGATCCCGATTATAGCGTCGGGTGGAATTGCAGACGGAAGAGGAATGGCGGCAGCGATAGCCCTTGGTGCTGAAGGAATTGAGATGGGAACGATTTTCATGTGTGCAGAGGAGACCCCTGTGCATCAAAACGTGAAGGACATCATGATTTCAGCAGATGATATGCAGACGGTGATTACTGGAACTTGTACAGATGAACCATGTAGGCAGCTAAAGAACAAGCTTTCGGATGAAATGATTGATATAGAAAATAGCTTTCCTAAAGCAGACGCAGCTATAAAACTGAAGGCTGTAGCTGAAAGCTCATTACGGAAAGCCATGCTCGAAGGCGATGTCCATGAGAAGGGGGCTGTAATGGCAGGACAAATCGTTCCATTAGTCAAAGAGATTAGGACTGCTAAGGACATTATGAATGATGTGATCCGTGGATATCATGAAACCGTATCTCATATCACAAAGTTTGAAATTTGACTATTTTGACAATAGTGGAGGAACCGGCAATGATTAAACAAATGGCAATAGTCACAAGAAGACCTGATATGACGCATGAAGAGTTTATTGATTATGTAAAGCATATTCATGGATATAAAATCACATCCTCCAATCCCTTGGGCATAAGTGAATATATACAAAATTATGTATATGATGCTGCATATGGTGCTAAAAGTGATGTGCTAGAAGGTGGATATAAAATTGTATATGGGAGAGACTCCGTCACTGAATTGTATTTTGAAGATACCGAGGCTCTGGCCAAAACATTTTCCGATCCGTATGTACACAAAGTAGTTGGTCCTGATGGGCCTAATTTTAGTGATCTCGGGAAATCGTTACCCTTTTTAGTCACCGAACAGGAGGTGGAGGTGACCAATCCTTCACCTGGTGGCATTAAGATCTTTTATTTTATCAAGAAGAACGATACCTTGAGTAGTGAGGAGTTTAATCGTTTGTGGTTTGAAGCCCATAATGAGATTATGGCGAGTCACGAAGCTGTGAGAAATCAATTGAGAAGATTTATTAACAATGTACAAATATCTGCCGGAGAATCAAATTACTTCGGTTCAACAGAAACCATATCTTATGATGGAGTGGCTACCATGTGGTTCGATACTACAGCGGCGTTTAGAATGTATCAATCTGAACTGGCATTGATTGCTCAAAGAAAGGGCGATTTTATCAATCAATCTGCGACATTTTTCTTGTAGACGGATCCACTCACAATTTTTAAAAAGGCAGATGGAGAATAATTCGCTCCGACAGACATACTGCTCGAATGGTCAAAATAGAAACGTTATACAGCCTGGGTCCTGAATAAGAGGGTCCAGGCTGTTTTGGTTTAATGCTGCAAACATCTTGTAAATTATGTGACCTAGAATTTAGTTATCCTTGCATTTACTTCGTTCAAGACTCAGTTAATTTTCAGTTTTTCAAACTGAGGTAAAATTCACGATCAAGAAAAATATATATCAGGAGGAGTTTAGTGGATCGTAGTCTTCATAAAATACGATCTTCATTTAGTATTAAGAGTAACAGGCCCTGTAGATTTCCACGCTGACACTTGGGGTGACACAGAAATGGCAGCTGGTATTGTTTCAGGCGGCGTATGTAAAAAAATCACACTGGAAATGATCGAAAGTGGAGAAGCAGAGGATATACTCAAAGGAGTATTGCAAAAAGTATTTTGGGTCATACCCTTGTCACATAGACAAAACTAAATAGACATCTATTAATTAGCAACCGTTCCTCAGAATTCTGTAGGGGACGGTTGCCTTAATTTTTCTAAAAGCTCTACTAGCTATAAAACAAACAATATAGCAGTAAACCATTTCTATATTCGAAACGAATTATTCATTCCCTGTTCAAAACACTGATTGATCAAGTCAGACACTTCATCTACGGTTAGATTATTGTTTACTTCAATCCACCATTTAATCGTTGTCAGACAGGATGAAGTAAATAAACGCAAAAAGTATTCACCCGCCCCCTCAGATTTTTCTTTGATTTCATACCGAGCAATCCAATTCTTGCATAATTTTTCAAAAATCCGTTGTATCTCGGCAGCAAAATTCAATGTTTCCGTATTTATTGAAATTAAGGCCCTGTAAGTCGTTGCATTAGTTTGAATGTGCCTCACCACTCTTAAAATGCTGTTGTATTGTTTGATATCGTCAAATTCAATGCAACTGGAAAACTCATCTATAATGCGATTCCCGAGCTTGTCTAGAAGATCATACTTATCTTGAAAATGTAAATAAAAGGTCGACCGATTAATCATCGCCTTATTCGCTATGTCTTGAACAGTAATAGAGGAAAAGGAACTCATGATTAGCAATTCTGTAAATCCACATTCGATAGATTTTTTCGTTCGTAGTACACGCAAGTCTTGTTTAATAGACAATTTTTTGCCTCCTGTCTTTTTAATCGACAAAGCGTATTAATCTGCCAGTTATCCAGCATTTCAAACTTATTTAGTCATATTATACATCTACTTTTTTGATTAAAATTAGTAATGTAGAAAGATATTACATAAAGAAATGGAGGTTTATGCAATGTCTTACAAAGAGAATGGCAATGTCGAAATTACATATCGGCAATCAAAACCAGTTTCACAGTCAGAATATCCCGGGTTTGAACCAAGCGCAAGTATTATAAAGAAAGGAACCGTGCATCGTACAGATGGACAGCCTATTCCATGTGATATTCTCTGTGAACGTGATGTTGCGGTGAAATTAAGGGATGGTACAACTATGTACACTGATATATTTCGTCCTCTAGATGAAAAGAATGTACCGACACTTGTTGCATGGAGCCCTTATGGCAAGAGGGGCAGTGTCTTATCCCTCGATATTTTTCCTTGGCGTATGGATGTTGCTCCCAAAGAGGAAGACGGTCTTAATAAATTTGAAGGTCCTAATCCGGGATATTGGGTAAGCCTTGGATATGCCATCGTTCATCCTGATCCACGTGGCGTATTTAACTCAGAAGGGAAAATTCATGCTTGGGGCAAACAGGAGGCTGAAGATGAATACGATTTAATCGAGTGGGTTGCAGAACGTGAGTGGAGCAATGGTAAGGTAGGATTAACGGGAAATTCGTGGCTAGCCATTTCACAATGGAATGTTGCTTCTTACCGTCCGCCTCATCTTTCGGCTATTGCCCCCTGGGAAGGCGCTTGTGATATATTTAGGGACACCTGCTTCAAAGGCGGGGTACCCGACTTCTCTTTTACTGAAACGATTTTTAGCTCCTTTACCGGAAATACAAGTTATGAAGATATTCCTGCCATGATGCGGAAATATCCGCTAATGAATGAATACTGGGAAGAAAAAGCGCCAACTTTAGAAAACATAGAGGTGCCTGCCTATATTGTTGCTAGCTATACGAACCTTCTACACACTTATGGTACCTTGGAGGGCTGGCAACGAATATCATCTAAGGAAAAGTGGCTTCGGATTCATAACACTTTCGAATGGCCCGATTACTACAATCCACAACATGTTGAAGATCTAAGAAAATTCTTTGATTATTATCTCAAGGGTGAGCAGAATGGCTGGAACAACACCCCCAAGGTCCGTTTAGCTGTGCTCAATCCAGGTCACCAAGATATTTTGAATCGGGTGGAGGAGGACTTCCCACTAGAGCGACAACAATTATTGAAACTATACTTGGATGCCAGTTCCGGCACGTTAAGCCAGGATACTGCAGGGAAAAAGGCCAAAATAAAATATACTCCTGATGAGAAAGGGGTATCGTTTAAGGTATCCTTTGAACAGGATATAGAAATTGTTGGGTACATGAAGCTGCATTTATGGGTATCCACAGAAGATTCTAATGATATGGATGTGTTCGCTTATGTAAGGAAGCTAGATGCAAGTGGTAAGGAACTCCCAATCAAAATTGTTAACGACAGTTATTATGCCGGTGCTAGCGGGCGGATGAGAGTATCTCTTCGCCAACTTGATGCAACGAAATCAACACTGGAAAAGCCAGTACAAAGCTTTAAAACGCAAGAAAAACTTAAACACGGAGAGATTATTCCTGTAGAAATTGGATTCTGGCCAATGGGGATGAAATGGCATGCCGGGGAACAACTAGAATTGCTTATCACCGGAGTCGAACTTTTAAAGCGTCCCGAATTTCCTGAGATGTCAAGTGGTCCCTATATTAATCAGGGAACGCACACCATATATACTGGGGAGGAATACGACTCTTACTTAATAATTCCCGTTATTCCTTCCGTTTGAACGTGTACAACAGCAATACGAGTTGGAACTCGAAGCTGATCCGTTTATTCTTACGGAATAAGCATTTTGATTCTAGGAACGTTAATTTGAACCGGCTTCTAGAAACCTTTGAGTGTGTGTGAATCAAAGCTTCATAATAGGCATCACTAAAATAAATGCCAAATAGGTTAAAGCCTGTTTGGCACAGCTGTTTTCTCATCTCATTCTTTCCCCAAGACTCTCCAACGTAACACGCCATTTGAAGTTGAAAAGCGACTTCATCCGCAAGCGCTTCAGTTGGAAGCTCCATGATTAATTCTTCAGAGCCCCCCCATCTCTTAACACCACACGGTATCTGCTGTTATGAACGATTGAATAGTACGATCCAGAATGACGAATCTCTACATAAAAAGGTGTCCAGCGACCTTAGGATCGTCAGACACCTTTTGCTGTTCTTACGCTTCAATCCTTGATTCACCCTGCTCTACGAAACGCTTAACTTCTTCCATTGACGGCAAGGCTGCAATCGCTCCAACTTTGGTGCACACGATGGCGCCGACTTGATTGGCAAGTGTTACAAATTCCTGCTGCTGCTTCCGGTTGGTGGTAAATGCCTTAGGCTGACTCAGCTGACTGATTTGATACAGCATAGCTCCGACGAAGGCATCGCCGGCACCGGTAGAGTCGATCGATTTGACAGCAATACTGCCGATTAGCGAACGGGAGACACCGCTTGAGATGAGGGTTCCTTCTTTCCCCAAGGTAACTGCCACCGTCTTGGCTCCCAACCCATGCAAAAGATCCAATGAAGCATTGCGGTCAGCCAGCCCTGTAATGATGTTTAATTCCTCTTCGCTTACCTTTACCAAATCCGCATTGTGTATTCCTCTTCTGGACAGTGCGATAAATTCCTCCAGCCTGTCTTTCCAGAGGTCCCCCCGGTAATTGGGATCAAAGGAGGTGAATTGCCCATTGGCCTTCGCCTCGTCCAATAAAGATAAATACGCTTCCCGGAAAGGATCAGCGAGCAAGGCCGTTGCCGAGCCAAAATGCAGAATGGCAGCCTGTCGGGTCCATTCCCTATCAATGTCCTGCAGAGACAACTGACGGTCAGCTCCACGGTTGAACACGAAATCCCGTTCGCCGTTAGCGGCAAGGGAAACAAAGGCCAGTGTAGTCGGCGTTGCCGGATCAAAAAGGAGCATGGATGTATCCACGTACTGCTCATCCAGAGTTTGCTTCAGGTACATGCCGAACGGATCGGCTCCGACTTTTCCCAAGAATGACGCTTTTCCTCCGAGCTTGGCTACGGCTGCGCTCACATTTGCCGGAGCACCGCCGGCCTGCTTGGAGAAATGCTGACCCTTGGCAAGATTGACATCAATATCCGTGCAGAAAAAATCAATGAGCAGCTCGCCCACACATAGAACCTTTCCGACATTTTTCACTTTGATTCACCTCTTGGCAGATTTAGTTTAAAACAGGCGTCGAGTCCCGGTATACGATATCCGTTGCAACATGGGTCACTCGGTACGGCATGGTGTTATCTTTGATTCTGGACAATAACATTTCGGCTGAAATAATACCCATCTGACTACTGTAAATATGTACGGTAGTCAGATGGGGCTCGACTACCCGGGATTCTGAAGCATCATCGAACCCGCAGACAGCAACATCTTCCGGGACTTTAATCCCCTTGTTTTTCAAAGATCTTATCACGCTGATGGCAATGAAATCATTGGCACAAATAAAGACGGAGGGGCACTCCCTCAGGGCATCCAATTGCTGCTCCATCCAGTTCTCCTCTATAAAGAAATTGCGGTCCGGCGCTACAATGCTATGGGCAGGATCCAAGGTGATTCCGGCTTCTGCCAGGGCCTTATTGAATCCCGTCCAGCGTTCATTGAAGCTTTTGCAGTGATTGTAATCGCCTACAAAACCGAAGCTTTCGTATCCATGATCTATTAATTTCCGGGTAACACAGTATGTGCTGTGCTCATTTTCCATCAATACCAGATCTGCCTTCAATTCCGGATACACCATATCTGCAGCGCAATCAATAAAAATGGTTGGGATGCCAAGATCCGTGATCAGCTTGCTGTATTCCTTGCTGAACATCTCGATGCAGAAGATGCCAGCCACATTCGAAGGCTCGAAATTACCGGGTAGGGTCATCGTATTGATATCGTTCTCACGGACAAAATAAATGGATAAAGTATAGCCCTGGTTGCTGATTTCCTTCTCCAGCCCGCTGATCAGCAGTGATCCAAAGTGTGAGCTATTGGGAAGATTACAGGTCAAAAGTGCGATATTGCCCTGTTTTTCAGAGGCTGTTTCCATATAAGAAAATTGTTTGTATTTAAGCTCCACTGCTTTTTTGATCACCTTGTCCCTCGTAACGGCAGGAATATTCTCTACTCCATTAAGCGCCTTGGATGCAGTGTTTCTGGAAATTCCCAAGGCATCAGCGATGTCTTGAATAGTAACTTTTGACTTTCTAGTCATATTGTTCCACCTTATTCTCCCGAATTAAGATTCTTCATATTTCTAAATATATAGTATTTTCATGCTTTTAACAATGAAATTATTCAAATGAACAAAAAAAGTTTACATTTATTCATTTCTTGGGTGCATTTTTAAGGGATTTGGTGCTAAAAATATTACATTCCTCTTGAATCATGCATTTTAAATGAATTTAGTTGCCGAAATGTATTGACTTATTCAATGATCACCTGTTAAATTGTAAGAGAAAAAATGTTCAAATGTAAAATGTAAACCTATTCATCTTGGGGAAGTGTAAATTTCTAGTCATGTTGGAGGTGGGTGAATTACCAGTAAGGCATTTGCAAAACATCTTGCGTAATTATGTCAGAGAGATGACGTAACATGGCTTATAACTGTCTTTAATAACAAGCCGTGAACAGTAGGGGGGAAAAGATTGGCAAACTCGATCGCTCAAAAAAGGGGAGTTAAGGCTTCAGAAACAAAAAAAAGAAACCATTGGCTAAGTTACATGGTTCGAAATTATATATTGTATTTGTTTCTGGTTCCGTCCATAATTCTTACCGTCATTTTCAAGTATGTTCCCATGTACGGCTCGATCATTGCGTTTAAAAATTTCAGTCCAAGAAAAGGCATCATGGGCAGCGAATGGGTTGGATTTGAACATTTTCAGCGGTTTCTTTCATCACCAAATTTTTATGACATTTTAATGAATACGCTTAAATTAAGCGCTTACGGTCTTATTCTCGGTTTCCCAGTACCCATCATTCTGGCCTTAATGCTAAATCTGATCAGAGGAGCGAAGCTCAAGAAGAATATTCAGCTTATTGTTTACGCACCTAACTTCATCTCGGTTGTTGTTGTTGCCGGTATGCTGTTTGTTTTTCTATCGCCGACTGGAATAGTGAACGCTTTGGTAACAACCTTCACCGGCAAGCCGATTTCTTTTATGACTGATCCCGCCTATTTCCGAACGGTATATATATTGTCCGGTATATGGCAAACAGCGGGCTGGTCCTCTATCATTTATGTGGCCACCTTAGCTAACGTGGACCCGCAGCTACATGACGCTGCAACAATTGATGGCGCTTCTTTGATGAAGAGAATCTTCCACATTGATCTGCCAGCTCTCAAACCCGTCATGGCCGTCCTATTCATTCTCGCTGCAGGAGGCATCATGTCGATCGGCTATGAAAAGGCTTACCTGATGCAGACGGCTCTGAACACGCCAACCTCGGAAATCATCGCGACTTATGTATACAAGGTGGGGTTGCAATCTGGCGATTATGCTTATTCTACGGCAATCGGGTTATTCAATTCCGTGATTAATGTGGTCCTGCTGATTTTCGTAAATACCGTCGTCAAGAAGCTGAACGAAGGGGAAGGGCTGTATTAAAGAAGGAGGTATTTATGGATATTCATTACACCGGGAAGGACCGGATTCTGATCATCATCAATTATATTCTGCTTGGTTTGTTTGTTCTCGCTATTCTGTTACCGCTGGTTTATGTGGTGCTTTCGTCCTTTTTGACTCCAAATACCCTGATTAGCAAAGGGTTTGCCATTACATCATCCGACTGGACACTCACGGGATATGCCAAAATCCTAAGCAACGGTGCCATGATCCGCGGTTTTTTTAATGCCATTTTTTATTCAGCAGCCTTTGCGTTCGCAACCGTATTGTTTTCCGTCTTTGCTGCTTACCCGCTTGCGATTGAAGGGCTGGTAGGGAAACGGTCCATTATGATCTTTTTCCTGATAACGATGTTTTTCGGTGGCGGTCTGATTCCAACCTATCTGGTGATTAAGGATTTAGGCATGTTAAATACGGTGTGGGCCATTATTCTGCCCGGCTCGATCAGCGTATTCAATATTATTCTGGCAAAGACTTATTTCCAAGGACTTCCCAAAGAGCTGTTCCAGGCGGCGAGCATAGACGGAGCTTCCGAACTCAGTATTTTCTTTAAAATCGTCCTGCCGTTGTCGAAGCCTATTATTTTTGTTCTAGCTTTATACGCTTTTGTCGGACAATGGAATTCTTATTTCGACGCCATGATTTATCTGGATGATCCGAAGCTGTTTCCGCTTCAACTGGTGCTGCGCTCCATTTTGATACAGAATCAGGTTCAGCCCGGTATGATTGCCGATGCGCTGGCGCAAGCGGAGCTTAAGAAATTGTCCGAAATGATTAAGTACTCTGCCATTGTCATATCAAGTTTGCCTTTGATTGTCATGTATCCATTCTTCCAGAAGTATTTTGAAAAAGGTGTCATGGTAGGTTCGATCAAATAACAAACCGGGGGAATAGAGATGAACAAAACATTACTAACCTTGTCTGTGCTGGTGCTTTCTACTTCGCTGCTTGCCGGATGTGGCGGTTCAGGCAATAATTCTGCGGCATCCGAAGATTACAAGCTGGAAAATGTCACTCTGCCGCTTAAAGAGAAAGTTACCTTGCATTTTATGACTCAAAGCTCGCCGCTGGCACCTTCCGATCCAAATGAAAAGCTGATTTATAAAAGACTGGAAGAAAAAACAGGTGTGCATATCGATTTTACCAACTTCACCTCCGATTCCTTCATTGAAAAAAGAAACCTGGCTGTTGCCAGTGGAGATCTTCCAGATGCCATACTGGATGCCGGATATTCCGATTACGATTTGTTGAACCTCGGAAAGGATGGAACTATTATCCCTTTAGAGGATTTGATTCAAAAATATATGCCGAATCTGCAGAAGGTATTGAAGGAAGCACCTGAGTACAAATCCATGATAACCGCACAGGACGGGCATATTTATGCTTTTCCTTGGATTGAGGAGCTAGGGGCCGGGAAGGAGAGCATTCATTCTGTAAACGACATGCCATGGATCAATGTGGAGTGGCTGAAAAAACTGGGTCTTAAAATGCCAAAAACTACTGAGGATTTAAAAAATGTTCTGCTCGCATTTAAAAATGGCGACCCTAACGGAAATGGCCAAGCGGATGAAATCCCGCTGTCCTTTATACTCAATAACGGCAATGAGGACCTGAATTTTCTGTTCGGATCATTTGGTCTTGGGGACAACGGCGATCATACTGTAGTGACCAATGAGGGGAAAGTGGTCTTCACTGCCGATCAGGACGGTTATAAAGAGGGGATCAAATATCTTAATGAGCTGTATAAGCTGAACCTGATCGACGAAGAGTCATTCGAGCAGGATTACAATACGTATCTGGCCAAAGGCCAGAATGAAAAATACGGTCTCTACTTTCAATGGGATAAGGCGAATATTTCAGGAGACAACGATAAATATGAATTGATGAATCCGCTCGCGGGGCCAAGCGGTAAAGTCAATGTGACCCGCACGAACAATCTCGGCTTTGACCGGGGGAGAATGGTGATTACCAGTGACAACAAAAATCTTGAGCTTACGGCAAAATGGATTGACCAGCTGTATGATCCCATCCAGTCCGTACAGGACAACTGGGGCACCTACGGCGACAAAACTCAGCAGAACATTTTTGAATACGATGAAGCGAGTCATATGCTGAAGCATCTTCCGCTTAAGGGAACGGCTCCTGTCGAGCTGCGGCAAAAAACGAATATCGGTGGTCCATTGGCAATTCTTGACGAGTATTACGGAACTGTAACGACCAAGCCCGATGATGCATTAGGGCGGCTCAAGCTCATGAAAGAAAGACTTGTTCCTTATATGAAGGCTGACCACAATTTCCCGAAAGTCTTCTTCTCGCTGGAAGATCAGAAGCAGATCTCTACCTTGGAAACAGACTTATTTGCCTACGTTAACCGCAAACGGGCGGAATGGATCAAAACAGGCAAAGTGGAAGAAGAATGGGCGGATTATAAAGCCGAGCTTTCCAGACTGGGACTGGACAAATGGCTGGAAATCAAACAAAAAGGCTACGACCGATATCTTAAAGATCAAGGCTGAAACATATAAAAGGTGGTTGGGGCTGTTAGACACCTTATCAACAATCAATAGGAGAGTGGATACCATTAAAGACATGCACCTAACGAATGACAATAGCAGCAGAAAAGGATCACGAAACAGTTGTTATAGGGAGACATACAGGCCTCAATTTCATTATTCACCGGAGAAAAATTGGATGAACGATCCCAACGGCTTGGTTTACTTTGAAGGAGAGTACCACCTGTTCTACCAGCATACACCCCATGATACACGGCCTGACTTTGGCAACATGCATTGGGGGCATGCGGTAAGCAAGGATCTAGTGCATTGGACTGAGCTTCCACCGGCAATTCCACCTGGGGAGGACGGAGCGATCTTCTCGGGGAGTGCGGTGGTGGATAAGAACAATACCAGCGGATTTTTCGACGAGGAAGGATCAGGATTGGTTGCCATTTATACCAATGAGGGCAACAAGGCTCAGCCTGGAAAGCCGCAGGTGCAAAGCATTGCTTACAGCAAGGATAAGGGTCGAACCTGGACAAAATATGAAGGTAACCCGGTTTTATTTCCAACGGACACGCTAGACTTTCGTGATCCGAAGGTGATTTGGCATGATGAATCATCAATGTGGATCATGGTTCTTGCCGTAAGAGACCATGTAGAATTTTACACATCTCCAAACCTTAAAGAATGGTCTTTTGCAAGTGATTTCGGTTCCGACATCCCGCATATCCACCGAGGGATATTTGAATGTCCTGATGTAATTCGAATCCAAGTGGATGACGATCCCAATACCACGAAGTGGATTTTGATGCTAAGCATCGGGGACAGAAATGGCGTGAATCCAGACGATCCGGAACCACCGGCAGGCGGTTCTGGCATGATGTATTTCATAGGCAACTTTGACGGTAAGTCGTTTACGCCGGATGAAACATTGGAATCTATCGATACTATCAAATGGGTAGACTATGGATCAGACTTTTACGCGGCCGTGACCTGGAATGGCATTTCGAACGAAGACGGACGAAAGATTTGGATCGGCTGGATGAATAATTGGCGTTATGCTACCACGCTTCCTTCAAAGGAATGGCGTGGCAAGACATCAATTCCCCGGGAGCTACAGCTAAGGACTTATCCGGAGGGACTTCGCCTAATCCAAACACCCATAAATGAATTAAGTCAGCTCAGAAAACCGATTTTGTCTCTGCAAGACTTGACGATTAAGCCAGGTATGAACGTGTTGTCTGATATTTCCGCAGCCAAGGCAGAAATTATTGCAGAATTTGAAATCGGTACTGCCGTGGAATTCGGGTTTAAAGTACGGAAGTCCGCCAATCAGGAGACGATCATCGGATATAATATCTCGAATGAGGAGTTGTTCGTCGATCGGACGAAGTCGAGCGCCACTGATTTTCATTCTGACTTCACAGCAAAACACAAGGCCCCTATAAAGCCAGAGCATGGAAGGGTACAACTGAGTATCTACGTAGATTGGTCTAGTGTCGAGGTTTTCGGAAACCATGGAAAAACAATCATTTCAGACATGATTTTCCCGGACTTGGAGAGTAAGGGGCTAGAACTCTATGCCATTGGCGGAGAACTAAGGCTCGTGTCGCTTCAAATCAATGATCTGGTAAGTATTTGGGGAAATGAGACTGTTTAGACTTAAGTTACCGTTATCATTCAAATTAAAATTATCTCACGACAAAACTCGTTCAGCAGCGGCTTGATTCGACGAAGTGGTTACAGCCCGGTTGCGTGCATCCATATCTGAACTTGGTCCCCAAAACTAATTAAAGTAACATTTTTCTGCCTGGAGACGTAACACCCGATCGGTTCACAACCGTATCGGGTGTTTTCATGTCCTTGTTTTTCCATTTAAGAGAAGGTCCTTTCTTCTGACGATATTTCTATATAAATAAAAGATATAATTACACAAAATAAACAGAAGTGGTGATATTATTATACTCAGTTCAGTTTATCATTCAATTATTCTGTGCACAGACAATTGGCAAAAACATCTTAGAGGGGTCAGT
>NZ_JTHP01000039.1 GCF_000943545.1 Paenibacillus terrae | reverse complement strand
GGCGAACATTTGTTGAAACCGGAAGCGAAACTGCTTTAATGCTGACCGTATCAGGTGGGCCAGCGAAGTCAATCGAATCCACCTCGAAGCTTCCACAATTAAGTCGCTTGATCTCTCCGGGCTTATCCCATCCAATTGTCTTTATATAAGCAATGATCCTATCACCCTCGCTGGGCGACCAAGGGCCAGACCATTTACGGGCCTTATCCTCCAAATTAATTTGCAAGTCATCCAAGGTGCCCGGCTCTGCATCGGTATAAGTGAAATCCAACAGATAATCGGACAACTCTTTGGTGATGTCCTTGCCGTTGTAGTTAACAACAACTTGGGCACGTCTTGCGTTAATGATATCGTCCATGCTCACACCTTCCACGGAGGCAAGTCAGAGGCGGTTTCTTCAACCACAGAAACGTCCGGCAGTTGCAGAACTGTCCCGGCAGAAAAAACAGAAACGTCGATGTAGTCCAAATTAAGATTCATAATCTGGATCATCAACGTTTCATCGGAAAATACCTTAAAGGCAATCATATCCCAGGTATCGCCCTGGATTGTTGTGTATGTCGTCATAGGCTCGTCCTCGCATTCTGACGCTTCATGGCCTGATACTGCTGTCTGAAAGTCGGCTGCGCCGCCTGAATAGCTTGCTGCACGACTTCCTTATCGGCATTACCTTGGATAGTAATATCAAACTGCAACACAATGGAGTCCCCGCCGTTATTAGTAGTGGTATACCCCATCATCCGGTTTGTTTTCTCCAGTAGGTTCATACTGCGCTGCTTATTATTCAGAGGAATAACTGCCTCGGTTCCGGCCTCCCCCGCTATAGATGGCCCAGTAGTAAATCCGCCTTTCGCAAGCATGGGCAAATGTGGTATATCCATGCCGCCTATAGTCTTGCCCCCTAAAGCCTCTGGCATTGTAAAACTAAATCCATTTATTTTATCAATAGCTGAATTTATTACTCCGATCACATTATTGAACGCGGCCTTAATTGCCCCGGTTATGCCTTCCCATATGCCAACCACGATTTGTTTGATGCCATCCCAGGCCAATGACCAATTACCTGTAAACACCCCTGTTAAAAAGTCAATTACACCACCCAACACATCAATAATCCCTCCGATAATCGGTTTGAGAATATTAATCGCACCTGTTACAACAGTAGTGATAACAGGCCATGCCCATTTAAATATAGTCACGAGGGCATTTATGGTCGGTGCAATGCTCCTTTCGTATATCGCCATAATCAAGCCTCCTAATTTACTAAATAACGCCCCGATCTTAGGCAGCCATGCTGCCAGTACGGAGCTGACTTGTGGCAACAAGGTCTTCGTTAGATAGCCGAACACCGACGTAAATACAGGTCCAAGTTTGCTTGTCAGTGATGATGACAATTTCATGACCAGCGGGATAATTGCGTTAAACGCCTGCTTTCCCATCTTCATTAGTGGGGCAAGCAAAGAGGTAATAGAACGAACTGCTGGACCAATGCCAGAAACAATAGAATCTATTACAGGAGCAATATTTTTTCGCAGCTCGCTCACATTATCAATCATAGAGCCAAAATCAAAGGACCCATCGAAGGTAAAGGCTTCTTTGAAATAGTTTGTAATATCGTTCAAAGCCGGCCTAATACTATTTACAAATTCATCAACTTTGCCCTTGATCTTATCAAATGCATCAACGACACCATTAGACATCTTAATGGCTTGATCAGGGCTGAACCCAATAGACTGCAACCCTTTATTAATATCTTGCACACCGCTGATATCTCCGCTACCCATTAATGCATTTGTCAGCAAGCCCCCTGCGCCTTTTACGATATTTTTAATTGCTGCGAATTTATCAAACACGTCAGATATGGCCGCCGAAAACTTATATGCCTTGTCTTCTCCAACCCCCAGGCTGATTAAGAATTTACTTATACCAGTTGCAGCAGACATATCCCCTGTACCAGACATGGAGTTGACGAATAAATCTCCGACTTTTTGCAAGGCTTTAGTAAAAGGTTGCATAGCTTTCAGGCCCTGCTTGAAATAACCCTTTATTTTAGGAATAGCCGTCTCTAATCCTTTACCGAAACTAGCAAGGGCGGGTAACGCAAGGTCAGAAAGTGGGTATACAAACTCAGTGAGCAACTGCCTGCCGATGGATCGAAAGGCATAACTTATAGAGGAATACTTTATTTTCTGAACTTCTTGCATTGTATTTTTTGTTTTGTCAAAAGCATTGTTTGTACGCAAAATAGCTTGTATCGTTGATTTTTCCAAATCTTCACCCTGCGTACCGAACAAATTCAGCAATGCTGTATTCTGCTTTATCGGGTCTTTAACTTTGTTCAACGCATCCCGGACCTCAAAATAAGCCTGACGTGCCACATTTCCACCAGAAGCAAACTTCTTTTGCATTTTATCTGCATTCAGCCCCAGAATCTTGTATGCCTCGTTCGTTGTCTTAGATCCATCTTTACTCCGAATTCCAAATTCCTTGATGGCATCACCAACCTTGTCCAGGTTGAATGCACCTGCATCTATACCATTTTTGAAGCTGTTGAACATGTCCTCCGCGCCCAAACCTATCGTTTTGTAATAGACCGCATATTCATTCGCTGAATCCAGCAGCTCCCCAGACTTATCCAGCCCCATCTGCTTACCCTGAGCAAGCAAGTTGAAGGCTTCCGTGTTTCCGAGATTTTTAAATTGCTTCGTCATGGTCTGTATAGCTTTATTTGTTTCTGGAATGTCATCCTTGAACACATCCCGAAAGACGATTGCATTTTTCGTCGCTTTTTCAAGCGCAGGACCTGTAAGTTGCAAAACCTGGCGCGTGTTCTCCATCGCACCTCCAAGATCGTTCCAATCCTCACCAAGATTCTGATTATATAAATTCCGGGCTTCTTTTTTGATAGCCTGCATATCCTTAACGCTCGTGCCAGTGGATGCCGCATACTGGTTAAATGCTTCCTGCTGATCACCAATAGCACTACCGATATTGTTGATGGTACCCGTGACTGAATCCAATATAGCCATAGCGCCGGATACTTCTGCGACTTTTCGAAAAGTGCGACCAAAAGAAGAAGCGGCGCTGCTCAGTTTCCCGAACGCGCCGCCTGCTTTTTTGGTTTGATCTGTAAGGTCTTCTACTTCACGTCGAGCCCGATCCGGGCCACGTGAATTTTGCAATTCTCGTAATTGACGTTGTAATTCCTCAACCTGATTATTCGCTTGGTCAAACGCACGACGATATCTCTGGTCAACCTCGGCAATTAGGTTCATTGCTACATCATATTCATGGGACATTAAATCACCGTCCTACGCGCCCTCTACGTCCGTTAGGAGCTTTGTTTTTGCGTTTCTTTTCTGCTTCTTCCATTTGTTTTTCCAACGCCTCATTTTTCAGATTAACGTAGGCTTCAAACGCCTCATGCCACTGATATAGCTCATAAAGACTTTGGTTTAACCAAAAATCAAGGCTGTTCCGCGTCTCAATAGAAAGCGTCATAATGATTTGCCTTATTTCCGCTCCGGCGTTACCGTTTATTCCAAACCGAGCAAAAAACTTTGTGCCATTGCAGTTGCACGCCCAAATACTCCACCCGGTAATTCCTCAATTAGTTGAAACGGAACACCTGCGGCTTCGGCACACACAGCGGCCTGAAACTTCATGTTCACAGCTTTAATAGGTGAATCCATATCATTCAATGCCAAGCGTTCGCTCAGAGCAATGAGTTTACGTCCGTTCACCTTATCCCAATCAAAGACTAATTCAGTAATTGGTTCTTGGTCCTCAAACTTAAAAGGCTTTGAGAATTTAAGGACATGTTTACCCTCATTTTCTGCTTCTGCTGGGGTTGTAGTCTTCTTTTCAGTCATATTCTTATCCTCCATTATTTGCCGAGCGCAGCCCGGATTTTAGCGCCGAAATCCACTTCATTCACGACAAAAACATCATTAAACTTGTCTATTTCAATCTTCACGACACCATTAATCGTGATCTTGATATAAGTGACTTCATGTTCCACCGAATTATCCGATCCTGCTGCCGTCTCCAAGCTGCCCATCGACAGCGTTTTGGGAGAACCTTTGATGGTTATTTTGATCGGGATAACGTCAATGCTGCCCGTTACACGGTTCTGGCTCTGAATACCCGCCCGCAGGTCAACTGTGTGTGTCTCCTGAGCAAATAGGTCAAAATAACCTTCTTCCCAAGTTGCAAAGTTGTATGTCACCTGCATGGAATCGGTTTGCCCAAGCGTAGCAACGTTCACGGTACCGTTAATTCCGGCACCCATGGCATCATCAGAGAGCATAGCAATGTCTGGCAAATCAACAGTGGTCGTACCAAGGTATTGACTACCGTTACGTATCGCTTCGTACTTAATTGTCCGTAAATTAATTTTTTCTTGGCTCAAGGTTCAGCCCTCCCTTTACGCTGCCGTAGCAAATAGCGCAGCAAAGTAAGATGTATCGTATTCCAGCACAAAATCAATAGCTTGTGCAGGAGACGGCGGCGTTACGTAGACGTGAAATTTCATCTTCCCATCCATCAGATCGGCTACAGGGTTCTCAGATGCATTAAATTCCACACGTCCGCCCAAAATGTACCCAGCAGCAGTCAGGCCGTTCATCCAGAAATTTGCTGCATCAGTAATAGCTTCGATCAGGCGCTTATCAATGGAACCGTCAAGATACTTCCAGTAAGTTAGCGTCAAGGTGTTGCTGATCCAATCAAACATACGGCGCACCGGAATGAACGACGACTGTGGGTCTTTTTGATCTGGGTACACACCAGTGCGGTTACCCCAAAGTACAAAGCCGCCGACAAAATTTAATGCCGTGACAATACCATTTGCATTCAGATATTGTGCTTGTTGAGGTCCCAGTGCAATTGCCCTGTTATCCGTTTTTGTTCCGTCAATCTTTGCAGATTTATTCGATGGCGAAACCGACGGAACCCCGCCATTATTAACGTCTGTTTGTACAATTACCGCAGCTGCCACAGTAGAAGAATGATAAGTGCGGTCATCATAGGTGAAAAGTGGATACGTGTTTATCTGGCGCGGGTCATTGTAAGCATTCGTTTTTTTCCATGCAGGCGTATCTGTGTATACAATCTCGCTTGATAGATCAGTGATTGCCTGTGCTTTGAAGTGTCCGCCGTTGAGACTAGCTGCCTTTTCGGTCATTACTGCTGCAACGGTTGGATTCTGGGAAAATCCCGGTGCAACGATCAAAGCGGGAACGATTCGGAACAACGGGAATACCTGGTCAAGCAGTTCCAGCCCCGTAGCTTCCCCAGTAACCTCCACAACTCCGCCGATGATGTCCGCTGCTGTCACTTTGCTGCGATCCAGCTTAGAGTATGCTATTTTAACGGCACTATTGGCTGTCAGAGTGCCGGAAGCAATACGGGATACTACGAGATTGCCAGAAGCATTAAAGGTCAAGCTGTAGTCCGTCCCGGCTGTGTAAGTGGTCGATCCGTCGTCTGAGGTGACGACCACAGATGATTTAATAATTCCTTGCACCGCTACAGTTACCACACCATCAGTCAACGTGAAGTTGGATGCGGCTACCGCTGCATTATGTTTAGTTGGGTCCAGGACGTTTACGAACACAACCGGCGACAGCTTCGCAATCTTGAAGAAGTAATGCGCGAATTCAGACAACGTGAAGTTCCCCCAGTCGTCCGAGTATCCAAAAGCAGCAACCACATCGTTCCAGCTTTCACACAGGATCGGCTTGTTTACTGGCCCATCCTCCAGAGTTGTTAGATTGATTGCAGCCGTGCCAAACACAACTGGCAAAGTAATGTTGAGTGGCACTGGTGTAATGACTTCTGCGGGCTGTTCAGTGGTGAAAATACCATGACGTTCTGCCAATTTAAATTCCTCCTTTTACTGCTGCGATAACAGCGGCGTAGGCTATTTGTAGGGCGCTTCCTGGCACAGACAGTGCAACTTTTGACGTTGCCAACTCGGCTACAGGTACGAAAAGTTGCCTTATTTCTGGTGCTTTTTCTGCAACATCATCCAAATGTGCCGGGAAACCATCGCGAACAATAAGTGACTTCGCTAGTCGCCCTCCTGGCAAGTTCGGCCCGATGTAAATTAGTTGATCTGGTTCGATAGCAGCCTTAGCTGCTTGAGCGACTTTTTCAGTCGCAGTGATAGCGCGTCGCGTTTTCGACTCCGTAGCTTCCCGTTTTTCTTGCTCTTTATCCAAAATAAACATCCTCTCTGCTTATGCCTGGAATTTTCCACTTCATGTTGACGTAACCGAAAAAGTATGGTGATAAGTCTTCGTCGTCAAAAAGGGAACAAGTCAGGGGGAAATCCATTTCAAACATTCGGTCTAAAATCGGGTGAGTTAAAAATGCATGCCGAATACGCTGGAGAATGTTTTGAACCGTTTTTTCCCCCTGCATATCTAGTGATTCATCAAAAATCCCCACACTAAGAAGCATGGAACAAGACGACTGGACCTCATGCCCTTGATCCGTTGTCTCGCCAAATCGGACAGTGATAAAAGGGAAATGGTCGCGGTCGTCCTGTTCGTTCTTCGCTGGTAGGTTCTGAGCATAAATGTTTAGTGGAACCATTTCATATCGAGCATTCATGTATTCAGAATCATGAAAAAGACGCTTTAGTTTAGCTACCAAAGCGTCTTGCAGTATAAAGGGTGTCATTATCCGCCCAACTCCCTATTCAATTCGTGTTCCAGTCGCTGTGCATATAAAATACGGGCTTTTCTTTCCACCGACTCCCGTATTTGCACATTGTTGAACATTTCTGGCGCAGGTGGACCGTATAATCGCTTAATCGGTAGCCTGCTTCTGCCTTCACGAATGAAGATTTTAACTCCATTTTTTTCAGCAACAAAAGCGCCTGTAACCTTTTTCATACCGCCCTTTTTAACAGCAACCTTTAGCACTTTTGGGCGCTTACCTGTCGTTCGGCGGGGTGAAAACTTGTATTTATCCAACCCTGTACCTCGGCTACGGGAACGTATAGTAGCAGACAAGCTTCCTTTGTCAGCTTTTTTTATGGAAAAGGTACTGCTTAAGTCCCCAGCCTTTATAACATACTGCTCTCGTATTTCCTTGCTGGCGTTTGTCTTTGCGTTCTGCGCGACCCGATTAAGCGCCCGATACATAGCGACTTTCGTTTTCTTTTTGACTTCTTGGAGGTGCCGTTGCGCTTCTCTCAAAGCAGATGTGTCAATTTCAATCATGACCCTTTACGTCCCAGCGTGACAGTTATCATATCTCCATCGTCTTGAAGGTCAGAAACGGTGTATACGCGACTGTCAAATTTCATTTTGCTCTGCAGGACCGGGAGCCTGCCAAAGTTCAGCAGGAAGTCGGCACGCTGGGCATAAAACAAAAGATCGGCATCGTAAACGCCATCTGTTGGATTCGAGGCACTACTTTTCCGATCTCTCAGTTCATCATCATCTACAATAACCAGCATCCGTACAGGATCGGCAGGAGTGGCAGGCATTCCGTTTTTCGGTGGACTCATAAAAGATATTTCATGCCAATCCGCAAACTCTTTCTCGTTCAGAAAAACGTCCTTTACATCCTTTTCAAGCTGATCCTTAAACGAGCGCATTGTTTTCGTCCAACCAAGCAGCATACTGCTCGACTCGACCCTCAACATTACTCGCTGCTTCACATTCAAGAGACTCCAGCAAATCCTTTTGCTCATCAGCCTTTAATTTAGCAAAATCATCTGCTGAAATGGGGGCATCTGTTGATTGTAACAACCCCGGGTTCCCGCCTTCACTTCCGTGATTTTCATCAATGACCATTTTGCCCGAGCCAAGACTCACGAGGCGTTGGGCCTCTGTATCACTCAGTCCTCTTAAAATGTCACCTATAGCGAAGTCTTTTCCGCTGTGGCGAATTTTCCCCAATGCTTCAATATTCAATGGATATCCCTCCTTATAGAACTTTCGCTACGTACCAGTTCTCGATGTTCAACGGAACCGGGAACGGACGACTTTGCAGTTCCAGTGTGCGAACCGCTGTGCGGCGGTCTGCGAATACTTGTGCAACCACTTGTTGGTTAACCAAACGGATATCATCATCTCCGACCATAACTGGATTAGCTGCATAAAGGAATTCAAACGGCTTGCCTTCTGGCAGGATTACGATCGTACCAGCGGGGATGAATGGCTTTTCTATGCCATCGTCGTCCACGAACGTACCCGTATAGCTGTAAAGATCAAGACCAACGTCTCTCAGGAACCCATGGTGAGTTACGCCATCAGGTAACAAAGTCGTGTCAATGTTACCGATGGTCAGCCCTTTATTGTCGGCTAATTTTAGAATGGCTTGGTGACGGGTCAGGGCTATTAGCGCTTCGTAATCACCCACAACTTTGCGCGGGGTTTGTCCATTCTTTTGCATGACAGACAATCGCAATCCCGCCAAGAACTTGATAGGATCGGAATCCGGGTCACTCCACAGGTCTTTACCAGAAAGAGTGATAGTGTTTGAGAATCCGTAGTTCAGTTCTTGTTCCACACCCTCACCAATTTGCGTTACCTTACCCGTGAAAATCATTTGTGATGCCATCTCAATTTTACGGCGAGTAATAGTGTCATTCAGTTCCACCAAGTCCCTAGCAATCAATTTACGGAGGCGTTGTTCAACGCTATCCGGGTTATACAGGGATTCTCCAGCTTGACGAGCTTTAAGGTCATGATAAGTAATGTTCCGTGCTGGCTTAACGGGAACCGGAGAATATTGCTTCGCGCTGAAAGCATCACGCAGTACAATTTTACCTTGTTGTAATTCGGAGACGTATGGTGCGATACGGTGCTTACCTTTCAACGTTTGGATTTCGATTTCTGTTGTAAGCCCAACCTCACCGTCAGAAAAGAATGTACTCAAAATGTACTCCGATGTTTGCGGTAACTGCCCAACTACTCTAAGAAGCTGCGGCAAAGAATAAATATCTGGCATTGTTTAAATCCTCCTATTCTACTACCCGTTTTGTGATTAGACCAATGTTACGCATTGCTACTTCATGCTTTTCAACCTTGTCCGTGCCACCAAAAATAAGAGCATTGCGATTAAACTCCCCACTCACATAACCTGTAGCTCGTACATCTTTGGTGGTTGCATCCACTTCCTGATCGGAAAGGATTGCAAAAGGCGTTTGAGGATCGTCCGTCTTGCTGGAATCCACAGTAGCCACGATGTACATTCCATGAGAAGCGTTCGTTTCAGGCAGTTGAGATACAACCCCCAAAACAGTCCCGCGCTTGATGACGCCGGAGCCGCTTTTTACAATGACGGACACATTAGCGAGCGGTACAACATATCCCGCAATCAGGTTATCGTAAGGCTGGCTTTCGTATGCTGGCATAATTATTTACCTCCCCGTAATCTTTTCATTTCTGCAATTACCTCTTCCGCTTCTGTTTGTGCCTGCACTTCTTCGGCGGCTTTCTTTGCTTCTGGTGTAGTAGATTCTTGGACAGGGACATCATTTACCCCACTATTTTGCGCGTCATGTTGACGTGCTGCTGCTACCTCACCTTTCTTAGCGATAGAAGCTTGTACAATCGCAAAGGAAGCTTCTGCGACGGTTTGGCCTGCCTCGATAGCGTTCTTTACAATTTCGGCAGCGCCCGGAGCAGCAGCCAATTCATTCAGCGCCGTAATCCGTTGGCGTTCGTTTGTCACACCCTCTTCTACGACTTGGTTATACAAGTCTGGATGTTCGTTTTTTAATTGATTAAGATCCATTGGTTTGTTTTCCCCTTTCATAGAGTTGATCTGATTTTTCAGTCCCTCGAATGTGTCTCCGGCTTGCGGAGTACTGCCTTTATTTGTGTTAACAGCTACAGGCTGCTTGGCTGTCGAAGCAAATTGCAGATTTGGGATGCTTTGCAAGGGGGTTATCCTTTCCGGCCCGCCGTCCCCAAGCGCTGGGGGCTGATTAGTGAATCCGCCGCTTTTAAGAAGCTCGTTGCGAACTTTGTTTATGACCGCCTCAGGCAAAACCCCGTCACTGCCGAGCATATCAAAAACGCTGTTGGTAACTTCTGTGGCGCCTTCACTGAACATTATTTCGTCCGCAAATCCAAGTTCGACAGCCTTCTGAGCATTCATCCAAGTTGTATTATCCATGAGGGCCAGAAGCTCGTCTCTTGTCTTACCTGTTCGGAGTGAATAAGCATTGGTTATCGCCTCATCCGTGCTTCTCAGCAAGGCGGAAGAACGGTCGTGGTCGTTCTTGTCACCATCAGTCCCCGTTGCAGCGTTGTGAATCATGATCTGCCCCGGCGGCGATATCATGATAACGTCAGCGCCCATGAGCATAACCGAGGCAGCAGAAGCAGCTACACCCGTTACTTTCGCCGTGATCTTCCCGGGGTAATCTTTGAGTAAAGTGTAAATCTCAGCACCGTCAAAGGCGGAACCACCGAGAGAATTGACATATAGTTCGATTTCGTCGCCGTTAGATGCGTCGAGTTCCTTAGATATCATCCCTGGGCTCACAGCCGGAATGCCAAACCATTGATAAATCCATGCGTTAGCATCGCCAATAATAGGGCCATTAGCTTTGATCTTCTTGGACATTTTCTTTTTCACCTCCTTCCTCATCGGCGGCGTCCTCGTCGCCTACATTAGACGGTGCTGGAACGGCGGTAGCCGCTGCCTTAGCTGCACCCTCACTAAGACCGTACCTCTTGAGCGTAGCAAGCTCGTGGGCTCGCTGCTGCACGTTGGACTCCCACTCACCGCCTGTGAGTTCGGCTGTTTCGCCCTCTGCGGTACTGAAGTTGTATTCGATACGGCTGATTGCAGCATTAACCTCTTTGACCGGATCGAGCATGCCTTGAGACGGACCGTGCCAAGCAGCTTTTGTATAGGCACGAAAAATAGCCGGATCATCAAAGATGCCCGGCGCGTCTATGCGGCCTTTTGTAACTGCCTCGACAAACCATTCTTCATACACAGGCTGACAAAACGACTTAGCAAGCCATGTTCGACGCATGCGGAACATTTTCCATGCTTCCAACATTGCTGCACGGCTAGCTGTATAAGACGATGTAAAGTGTTTGACCAGCATTTCGTAAGGAATTTCTAACGCCGAACCAATCTGCCTCAATATAGCCGTAACAAACGGATCAAAGTTCGGATTTGGTCTTGTCGGGTCTGCAAAATTTGCTTTCTCACCCGGCTCAAGAAACTGAACCGCTCCCGCTCCAAGTTTAATATCATTGGACAGTAGCTCGTCACCGTCCAAGTTATCAGTATCAGGCGGTTTCAAACCAAACGCGCTCGTATCATCGGCATTTTCGGTTTCGATAAACACAGTAAACATCGCCTGTATTGCAGCAGCCGTCAGTTCCGCCTCGGTGTAGCGGTCAAGCTGCTTCAACGCCTCAATAACTGGCGCAATGACTGGAACACCACGGCGCTGTCCCGGGCGTTCAGACTCCATCAGGTGGAGTACATTGTATCTACCTGTCTCTTCTCCCCGTGACAATACCCTCGTCCATTTCTGGTCGCCGCCGAGGTAGCTCTTTCCGCTTCCTGGGTGACGACTACTGAAATGATAGGCAACAATCATACCTGTTTCATCTACCTCAACCCCGGATTGTATCCGGTCCGTATCCGAAAGGTTCGGGCTGCTGCAACGATCAGCCTCAATCAGATTTACTTTTAGATCGTAGATCGAAAACGGGCGTTTGATCATAGGCAACAATCCGAACACGTCACCGCTTTGAAGCTGAGAAAGAAAAGCAAGCTGTTGAAGTCCGTAAAAGTCGTTCAGTCCTGCGGCATCACAATTTTTCGAATCGGCCCACAACGACCATTCGCGGTCAATCTGAGATTTTAATGTTGCGGATTGCTCAGCGTTTAGATTTAAAAAGTCCTTGTCAAACGCTGGTTTGAGCCGGAGCCCCGTTCCCACCACATTTGTTCTCATGGTCTTGTGTGCTCCGGCAACAATCGCTCCGCCTACAGCAAGATCCCGGGAACGTGCTCTCAGTTCTTCAAGGTAATCATGGATATCCGAATCGGCATCACCGATATCAGGATTCCAAAGGGTCATACTTTTCTTGGTCCGGCTGGCTCCATGAGAACCGTACCCTTGATTCAAAATAACTGCGATTTTTTCTTGTCGAATAGTTTCAGTTCTGGCTGCAGCTTCTTTTTTTAGCTACACCAGGAGCAACATAATTGATGATCCGTTCAAGCCTGTTCATATATCAAACGGGGTGAACGCACGAGTACGGGAACGTCTCCGGCCCGGATTCTCTAAATCGTCAACCACCTTGCTCCAGTAACGTACTCTTTCAAGGATTGTGCTCATGGGTACACGGGTTACCGATCTCCCTTTGATGCTATACGATTGTCCTGTAGCAAGAGCCATCTCAGCATCACGCCATGCGGTCAGATTTTCCCTTGCTTCTTCAAGTGTGATATTTGGCATATCCCCTATTCACCTCCTTCATATAGTTTACACACTGCTATTAACGCCTTGTCTGCGCTTTTTACGTGGTGCAATTGCTCGCCCTCCAGCATCAGGATCAATGATAGGCCCGTTAGGCTGTTGCTCAATGGGCAGTGAAAGATTAGGGTTCAACAATTCAACAACTGCCCGGTTGTAAACAGCTAGGTCAAATGGTTCGTTTCGGTCGCGGGTCTTAACCCAAGCCTTGTACTTAACGCCCTCTTTTACCACTACTTTGTGAGTTTCAGCAGTCAGGCCCAAGAAATATTCTTGCGTATATCCCTTGTCCTCGCCCGGGAAATGGCAGTATAAAGGTCCTGGCGATTCTACTTTTAAGCTGTCATGGACCTTGACCTTGCCATCGTCTACCCCCAAATGAATTAATATCGCATTATACATTTGGGTACGGGTATGTTTGGCGATGAACGGGACGTGCTCTGCCGTTTTGGGATTGATCCCTTGCCCTTTAATGGCGTATATGCGGCGATGTTCCCTCGGTTTAGTGAATTCGTACACCTCTTTGGTATAATGACCGCCTGAGTCCATACAAGCGCCCACAATACGGAATTCTCGTCCGTTTGGTCCGACCCACGAACGACAAAGAAACCTGTCCAGTTCCTCCCATACCTCGGGTCTGTCCAAGTCTCCATAAATACGGTGATATTCAATTCTCCAAGACTCTTTGCCAGCACCCCAGCCCATAATCTCGACCTCAAAACGGTCGTCTTGGGTGTCAATCGCTGCCGTAATGACTTTCACACCCTCTGGCACCTCGTGTTCATACACCTCACGACGCTGCATCAACGTTTTCTCATCCATTCCTTTGAGCTTAGTTACCCAAGGCTCTCCCAGAACCGTGTTTATGAAAACTTTGAGTTTGTCTACGCCCTCGCGTTTGGCTATTAAGAACTTTTTCGAAACCTCCCGCCAGTCAGACCAAGGGCTTGAAAGCTGATTGATGTGGAATCCGCGTCGGGTTGAATGCTCTTTACGGGCAATCCATGCCCCTTCCCCGCGCTTCCACTCTTTTTCAGATCCCAACATCCCGCAATAACAGCAGCGATATTCAGCCTTCGTGACCACAATCTCGCCGCTTTCCGACTCGTAATGTTCGTATTCAATCCCACTTTTAAACTTTAGAGGTTGCAACTCCTCACAATGCGGGCACGGCAAGCACCATTGTTCCATAGTGCTGTCTTCGTATAGCTGGTAAATGCGAGAAGTTTCCTTATCAACCGGAGTTGATACGAACAAATGCCGCCGCTTGTGCCGGAATGTTGTTGTCCGCGCAGTAGCAAGAGCGATTGGGTCACCTTCTTTACCGGAGGAAACCGGGAACCTGTCCACCTCGTCACACAGAACAACTTGAATCGGACGCGAAGAAAGACTGTCTGGAGCATTGGCCCCGACTATCGTCACATAACCACCAGGGAAAGATTTTTCTTCAATCGTGTTGCTGCTGTCTCTCGACTTAGCTGGACCAATCTTCGATTTTAAAGCGTCGCAGCTATTAATCATTGGGGTCAGACGCTTTTTGGAATAAGCCTGAACTAAATCATCTTTGGGTAGCACATGCATAATCGGGCAAGGCTCCTGGTCAATGTACGAGCCAGTAACATTCAGCAAAAATTCTGTCTTGCCGACTTGAGCCGAGGCCATAATAGCTACTTCTTCCCAGGTCTTAATAGAATCCATAATCTCTCTCTGGTACTCTGCTCGATCTGTTCGCCATGGTCCCGGCTCTGCGCTACTCTCAGTTGTAAGCATTCGGTTTTTGTCCGCCCACTCAGAGACACTCAGGTGCGGTTTTGGCTCCCACTGCTTGTTGGCTCTGCTAAAAAGGTCTATCGTTTTGTCAGCTATCATCTGTGCCGCCACCGATCTGATCTGGGGAATAACGGGCCAGCCCAGCAAGTGCTGATTCTACTTCACGCCGGACAACAGATTCTATAACATCCGCCGCCTCGTTCTCACACTCAGTCGCTACCCGGTGCGGAATCCCAAGCAGCCGTGACTTTGTTGTTATTATCAAGTCTGCGAGAAGTTTTTCCACGTCTCCAGCAGCATGGAGGTTACCCTTTAAAATATCCAACTCCAGCGCTGCCTTTTCTGCCTTCGTTTTTTCATGTTCGGTCTTATAATCTATCAGCCGGGGCCCTTTATCGACTTCCTTACCACCAGAAACATGCTCAATATAAGACTGAACAGATTCACCCAAGTTGTATTTGCCTCTGGAGCACTGCTGCAGCACCTTTTCAGTGGTCAATTGCCTGATCCAGCGGTCACTTTTACCGACGATGGCAGCCAGCTCGCCAGTCTGAATTATTTTATCATGTACCTTAATTGCTTCCGTCTTAGCTTTAGCCATCGTCAGCCCTCCTGCTTCCGTTTTAAGCCCTCTTAAATCCTAACCCTAACCGACCCCTTAATTAGTAGGAAAATTCTCTCTATCGAACTCCTGCGCTTTCTAAAGCGGAAACGGAAGTGAAATTCTGAATAAAAAACTGGAGCATTTTCGGGCTCATGCGCACCCGTACCCATTTTCAAGCTCCAGAAGGACCCAAATTTATTTTTTCAGAAGAAAAAGAAAGCTTTTCAGATTATTTTTCACGATTCTTTCACGCGCGCGCCCCTTCTTTTAATCTTTATTCTTTAATCTTTAAGACCTTGGTGTAAAGGGTTAGGCATAGCTTATGTTCATGTGTATGGAAGAAGGTGGTTGATGCACGAGTATTTTAATTGACTGTATAACCACTCTCATTTCTTTGTTCTTTATCAGGTTTATTTGATAGGAATAACTACTCTCATGTTTCACTCTCTCTTCATCCTTTCTTTTTATGTATGAACAATAGAAAAAAGCCACTCTTTTATAGGAGTGACTTCGTTAAACGTATTATGTTTTATAGGTATTAATAACCCATTTATACCAAGGTTTTTAGCGTCACATATACTTTATAGCATTAAAGTTACTTTAAACGTATGCATTAAAAGATTTAAAGAAAAGACCGTCCTCATAGCCGGACTGGCCTAGTTCACGTCTGAAAGGATGACGTGAACCTGCTTTTTTTTAAAAAATTATCTTTTTTAAATCGTTTTAACAGATTAACTGCATATGAACGCTTCGCTCCATATTAAGATCCTTGTACTTAGTTACTAGATACGAAGGATAAGAGCATTATACTGACAATCATATTTAGCTGTCAAGCGGCCTGTTTTAGCCTAAATTCGGCCTTATACACTATTTATGCATCAGTGCAGTTGATACATTTTGCACACCATCATGAGAGTGTAATCCACTAAAACCCTTGATACATAAGGGATTAGATCATTCTTACACTCACTTAGTGGGGGACAATCATCCACCAGTAGAATCATGTTAGGGGGGTACAATCGCCCACTACAAATATTCATCATTAATGTATATTGTGTATAAACATTCACCATTAAAGATTGAGCCTCGCAGTCGAATTGCATGGAGTACCGTCCATATCCCACAAGCCGAGGTATCAGATTTGAGCCCCCAAGATTCAGGAGGGGTATCAGATTTGGTACCCCAAGTAGATATATGATCCTTTTGTTCGGGTGTCGGGACAAGCCCGGTAGAATCTAATACTCTCTTCCTTGACGACGCTCTGCCCTGTTCCTTGGGGGCTCATTTCGAACTACTGTCAATCGTACAAGCCATTGCAATAGTCTCATCACCATACCTCCTTTTGGCAAAGAAAAAAGCACCCATTAGAGTGCTTTAGTTCTTGAATCATTTATTACTATATTCGGCCCTTTAACTTCAAGGATAGTGCCGTCTTCAAAAAGAATGTCAATTCCTTCGTCAGGAAATCCTTGGTTTCTTTTGCTCACATCCTTGACCGTTTTCCCGATCAATTCCAATATATTCATTGCTCATCATCTCCCATTACCGACGGGATGGTTCGGTCTATAAATTGTTAACTCCAACATGAAAGTCACTAATTAAGGTGTTTTTCTATAAGGACCATTTTCAATTGCAAATTCAATAGCAGCCACATAAGCGCTCAATTCTTTCCGATCCTTACGCAAATCAGCAAGTTCATTACTTGCTTGTTCAACTGCATCGTTTACACCTTTAATAAATTCATTATAAAATTTCTCGCGCAGAACAGCATTTTCAATTTTATCAACCGCTATACCGGAAACTTCCCTGCGAGCTTCTAAAACCTTAATTTCGATCCTTTTAGCCTCAGCGAGTTCGTCTGCTTTGTCACGCTGGGCTTTCAAGGAATCGAACCAATCATATAGACCCTTCGTCTCGTTATCCAAATTTAACACCTCCCTTCGACAACGTATTTCGACACATAGGAAGGATATTCCTTTTCATGCGCCGAAAGTATTGGTTCGAAAGGAGGTGATTGATATGGCAGACAAATTGACTCCCGGCACTCCTGCTCCCAAATCTGGACAGTACGAAGTTGTAGGTCCAAGAGGCGGTAGCAAAGGAAGAGAGGTCACATCTACTAAAGGTAACCCTTTGCCACCCACACAGAAATCCGGCGAAGGATACAAATTAGTCGACCCGACCAAACATAAGAAATAATCTTATTCTTAGGGAAGACCGTCATATTGGCGGTCTTTTTTATCTCCCTGCAGACTCGAACCGTGCGCTTGCCTTATGGCGCTGTAAAACCCCCGGATTATTTCCGGGGTAAGATTTAATTCCGAGCTACACCAGCATTTGCCCAAAATACAGCTTGCTCCAAATTCGTCAAGGCAAGTGACTTCTCGCGGCTGTTTGGCACCTCTTCTTCAATCAGGTAAGCCAACTCCTTAGCTTTCTCTCGGATAGCCTCATACTTTTCAGGCTGACCGTCTTTAGGCGGATGGTACATGAAATTGTTTTCGATTTGTGAATTCACCGCTAACCCTCCATATTCAGTCTACTACCAGAAATGAATCCAGCAGCACACCATGTATTCTGCATGTTGCACGGTGTGGGAATTGAACCCACGCCTCTAGGTCTGTTTTACTCGGGCCCGCCTGCACTCTACCACTGAGCTAACCGTGCATGAAAGGACGGTAATTATTTCACAGCGTTTACCGTCAATCGCTATAGTCCGCATTACGTGCGGAACAATCTGCCGCCCTTATTGATGGGGTATTATGACCCGCTTTACGGCTGTCTCAAATTTGTTGTAATTGGTTTCGATGTGAACAAGGGACTTTCACCCTTGCACTGAGTATCACCTCATACCACGCCTCGCTCTTTAAAGCCGCGCGTGTCCTGTGTATGCGTCTATCTTCCGCCACCACATCATGATATAGGCTTTGTTTCGGAATCCGGTACTTACTGACGCGACCAGTTGCGCTCCCGATCCACTCTTTAGCGGCTAGGATCACCGCATACAGATTCCACACGCCCGATATAAGCGCATAGACAGGCAAGAGTGGAGTAATTAAACGCCAGGTGACCCCTTCCCCTTTCGGACTCAAACCGCTGATCACTTACCAGGTTGTCAACCCCTACGGCCCAATCGGCGGATCAGTGAACCTTGTGGTACTCAGACGCTCGTATTCGCTCACTAAGCGGGACATTCACCCTCGCAAGCTTAGGAATAGAAAGAGAACAGCACGCCCGCTTGTCCTACCCTTGCGGCTCTCTGTAGGTCTTATAGCAAGGGGCTAACTGGTGCCGCTCGTCTTACGCCTACCGCCGTCAAACAGGTGTGTGATTGTGTCGGGTGCTGCTCTCTCTTTGTTTTCCATGTTATAAGAATAACCTATAATTCGGGCTGTGTTTCCTAGGTAACATCTATAATTCATCTGTAATTTTTCTCTTTATTTATGCATGTCTTTGGTTATATCATAGTAGTTATTAAATATACATTACTACAAACCAAAAGGGGCGAATGAGCTTGGCTTTACTGAACAGAGATTACCTACTGAGCTTAGGAATAGAATTTATTATTAATTACCTTCGTAAATCCAGAGCAGACGAAGAACATGAAAGAAGAACGGGCGAAGATGTTCTGAAAGCTCAAAAAGAGTTAATGGACAGAGTTCTTGAACCTTTGGGGATGCCTTATGACCAACGTCCGGAAGTTGGGTCCGGTGACAAAATATCAACACGACCAGTTTTTCAGGGTGTCATTGACGATCTCCGCGTGAAGAAATACCAGGCCATTGCTGTTAAAGAAATTTCACGGATGGGGCGCGGATCATACACTGACATGGGCGTTATCTATGATTTAATAGTAGATAATCGCATTTTTATAATCACTCCGTATAAAGTATATGACCCTCGTAACCCTTCTGATCTGCGGCAAATACGCTTTGAATTGTTCATGAGCCGGGAAGAATTTGAGACGACAAGAGAAAGGCTTTTCGGGGGCCGGGTGAATAACGCCATAGCAGGCCAGTGGGTTGCTGGTCCAGCTCCGTTCGGGTTTGATTATGACAAGGACACAAAAAAGCTCATTATAAATGAAAATGAAGCTGGCATTGTACGTATGATATTTGATTATTACGTAAACGGCGTGCCTCAAGCTGACGGTTCAAGACGTGAAGTGAGTTTCCGGGCTTTAGCTACATATTTCAGCAAAAAGACATTGATACGGACACCCAAGGGAAAAAAGGAATGGCATCCACATCAACTACAACAGTTAATAAGCAGCGAACGGTATATAGGAACTATGCGTTTTCGCACTACTCAGAGAGTGAATGGGAAAGTTGTTCAGCGCCCCGAAGAAGAACATATAATTGTGCCTAATGCATTCCCTGCAATTATTGATACTGATACCTGGGAAAAAGCTCAAGCCAAATTGATAGACTCATCACATAAACCGAGAAATAAAATGGATTTCTCTCCATGCGAATTGGCTGGTCTATGTGTGTGCCATAAATGCGGCCGGAGGATGGTTCGACAATATAGCGTTCAAAACTACAAAACAAAATCGGGGGCTACGAGTAAATATCATAAAGAATTTTTATGGTGTACGTCTGCTAGTTGTACATTTTTAAAATATAGATCGGTAGAGGAAGACTTGCTGGAAGTGTTGCGCCATTTTTCAAATTTAGACTTAGACAAAGATATTTTGCAAGAGCAACTCTCTCGACTTATTGCAGAAGATAAAAAGGTTAATCATAAAGAAGACATGTCCTCATATATTGAGTCACGGAACAAAGAGCTAAAGAACCGGATGAAGTTCATATATGAAAAATATGAAACTGGTAAGTATACGGATATTATGTTCGATGAAAGAAAAGCGGAAATTGATTCGGAGCTGCAGGAGCTTACCCTTTTAGAAGCAGAAGCAAGTAAATCGCTTCCTACGGAGAAGAAACAAATTGATATTGACGTGGTGAAAAAAAATCTGACTTCTGTTCTGGAGGCTTACCAAGCAGCAGATGACAAATCTGATCGTAATAAAATACTGCGGAGTGTGTTCGATCATGTTATTGTGGAATTAACGGAGCGGGGCCGGGGGCGTATTCCAGCTAAGTATGTATTGTATCCGGTATTAAAGCCAGGTTTAGTTGCGCGTGATTTTTTTAGTCTTATGAGTAAATAACCTATTCATCTGCACTAATTAACGCAAAACGTCCCGCTTTAAAATTACCCTCCTGGGTCAGAGACAGCAAATTCCATAAAAACTTCTCATCGCACTTCAGCATCTCCTGAAACTCCATTAGTCCACGGTTGGCTTTGTTCAGTTCTCCGTCAAAACGATACGCGCGTGGATCGGATTCCGACCCATACTCCGTAATCGTAGAAAAGTCGATGCTGCCCGTCAAATCGGCAATATCCTGTGACTTCGGATCCGAAGGACTGAACGTACCGATGCCGATCCGATTTTCTTCCGATATAAACACCCGCTCCACGCGGACCTTTTCAATATCTCCATCAAATTCTGTACGCAATCTCATCTGGCAGGCTGGGCACAGATTGCCTTCAATCCGCACCCCCAGCTCCTTCTCAAAATCCGGACGCAGCTCATGAGGAATGAGATGAAGCGGATCTTCGTGCATGGGGCAGCCTTCAATGGCGTACACCGCTCCCTGATCCGTTCTCGAAAATTTCTCCAGACCGCGTTTGAGCAAGGTGACCAGCGTGGATTTACCTCCACTGACGGGTCCCATCAAAAGTAGAATACGCTTGCGCACATCGAGTCGCCGTGCTGAGGAATGGAAGTATTCCTCCACCAGCTTTTCCAGCGCACGGTCCAGCCCAAAAATCTCCTGCTCGAAAAATTTATATCGCTTATGTCCCCCAACCTCTTCTACACCAAAAGATTCAATCATCTTGTAAACCCGTGCATGAGCGGTCATCGCCGGCGTCGGGTCTTTCTTGAGTATCTCGATATACTCTCTAAAAGTGCCGCTCCAGGCCAGACGGTTGTTTTCCGCCCGGTACTCCGCAACGCGTTCAAAAATATTCATGCTCGGTTCCTCCTATGACTGCGTAATGACTATCCTCCACTCCGGATGGTTAATGGCTACACTCGTCCACGCCTTTCAGGATATGATGCAATCCTCTTAAAAAAAGTGTAATACATACCTATGCAGATTGATTTCAGAATTGACCTTTTTTTTGCGACAGGTTCCCTTGCTTTTTCGAAAAACAGAGAGATACACTGTGCTAAAATATACAACAACGACGCGGACCTGACGCATTATGGTACAATATAAACTCGGAATAATGGGATAAAGGAGCGGGAGAAGCATGGCGGTTCGGCATGAGACGGAGCTGTACGCTCCGATCAAAGCCTTTTTTGAGAGCTTGGGATACGAAATCAAGGGAGAAGTGCGTAACTGCGATTTGGTGGGTATAAAGCCAGAACAGCAGGAGCCACTGATTGTGGAGATTAAAAAGACGTTCAATCTGGCGCTTGTGCTGCAAGGCATGCAGCGCCTGAAGCTAAGCAGCAATGTATATGTGGCGGTGGAACGAAACCGTGCGAAAAAAGGGGCTGTCAATCAGCGCTGGAACGAGCTGGTCGGACTGTGCCACCAGTTGGGGCTGGGCTTGCTCACCGTCACCCATTATAAGACCAAGCCGCCGCTCGTAGAGGTACTTTGCAAGCCTGCGAGTACGAACGGTGGTGACCGCAAAACGGCGGCAGCCCGCCCCGGCTCGCGCAAGGAAAGGCTGCTGCGAGAGTTTCACGCACGCAGCGGCGACCACAACACTGGCGGCAGTACCCGGCGCAAGCTGGTCACGGCCTACCGGGAAAAAGCGCTGCGCGTGGCCGCGGCCTTGCAGGGTCTGGGGGAAGCCGCACCGGCGCAGCTCGCCCGTACAGCAGCCGTCAGCGGGGCCGCAGCCGTTCTCCAGCGCAACTACTACGGCTGGTTCGAGCGCGTAGCCCGTGGCCGCTACAAGCTGACCCCGTTTGGCGAGGTTGCCCTGAGCGAATATGCGGCGGTACTGCAAGAGCAAGACGCCGAAACGGCCGCTGGCAAGGCTGTAGAGCCTGATGACGGCGGCGGACAACGGCGGTTTGCGGAAGCACCAGCCGCTTACTCTGCCACTACGAATGCGGAGGATCACTGAGAAGCCTGCCACTCACCACCCTTCCAATACTGGGGATCGCCGAAAAGCCTACCGCTTACTTCTGACGCCACGACTGCCGGAAGTTATGCCACAGCAAGTAGATCGTTCGGCTCCTGCTAGCTTCGCGCAGTGAATTCACTGATCGTCTCACCAATCAAGTTCATGCCCATGAGTAGCTGCTCGCGGCCCGGATGGCTGAAGTTCAGGCGGATATGGGACGCGCCTTCGCTGCCAACCGCGCACAACTCTCCTGGCATAAAGGCTACACCCTTGGGTAAGGCAGCCTTTAGCAGCAGTGCGCTGTCCAGCCCATCGGGCAACCGAACCCACACATACATGCCGCCGGACGGAATATGGTACGTCACATCTTTCCAAAATGGACGCTTGAGCAGCTCCAGAATTAATTGCAGACGTGTCGAGTACTCTTTGTTCAGCATGGCTAAATGCTCGTGCCATTGAAAACGCGAGCTGGTCAGTAACTGGAACAGGAGCCGCTGGTTCATCGTACTGGACTGCATATCGGCCAACTGCTTCAAAGCGTACATACCTTCGATCAACGGGGCGGGGCCTGCCGCCCATCCGGTTCTCAGCGCGGGCGCAACCGTTTTGTTGAATGAACCGATATATAGCACCTGGCCGCCCTGCCCCGCATGATCCAGCGCAAATAGTGAAGGATAGGCTTCTGCAAATTTCCGGCTTTGCCCATGCGGACTCTTGTCGCCGGATTCATTTTTTTGTTTAAAATGAAGTTCTCCATAAGAATCGTCCTCCACGATCAGCACCTGATGGAGCCTGCACAGCTCCAAAATCTCCTGACGTCTTGCCGCGCTCCATAAGGAACCGGTCGGGTTCGTAAACGTAGGTGTAGCAAAAAAAAGCTTGGGATGGTGGTGAACGATTAAAGCTTCAAGCTGATCGGGAAGCACACCTTCTCCATCAGATTCTACGGGAACGATCTGCGCACCTTGCATTGAGAGCACTTGCAGACATCCGGGCGATGTCGGATTTTCGACTAACACAGGGTCGCGTTCATCCACCATCAGCCTTACAATCAGGTCAATGGCCTGCTGACTGCCTGTTGTCAGGAGAATCTGTCCTGGTGGCACTCTAACTCCTTTGCGCTGTTCCCACTCTCCTGCAAGCCACGCCCGCAAAGGAAAATAGCCCTCCGGTTCACCATACTGGAGGGCGTCAGGGCCAGAACCAAATACATCATGAGCCGCTTCTTCCAGCAGCTTCACTGGAAAGAGCTCTTGTGCAGGCAATTCTTCAGCCAAAGATATAAAGGAGTGTCTTCTCGCATTTTCCCGGATATGACGCACTGGAGAAGCCAACATTGCAGCGGTTCGTGAAGCAAAGGAATATTGCATGAACATCCTCCTTCTCCTGAAAAATAGGCTCACGACCTCCGGGTTGGCGCGTCAGGCATACAGCTGCTTTGCTTGACGCGCGTACAAGGCATAACGTTCAATCGCCTGCGCCCGGCTGGACACGCCCAATTTAGCATAAATTTTACGTAGATAATTATCAATGGAGCGCCGACTGACTTCGATCTCAATAGCAATTTTGTCATATGTAATTCCTTGCACAATACGCTCCATAATGAAAATTTCGGTCTGTGTCAATTCGTCGAAAGGTTCAGAAGCCATGAGCGGCATAAAAGGCCAATTTCCACAACGAATCCAATCCATCGGTAACGAAGCAAATCCTTCGCGCAAACCGTTGATCAGATGGATCAACTGGCTTGGTGACGCCTGTTTGGATAGCATTCCATTCGCTCCCAGCGAAATCAGCTGTTGGAACAGCGTAATATTATCCTCATCCGTCATAATAACAATATGGCTGTCTGGAGACAAGGCCCGTATTTGTGTTAGGAACGGTTCTGCTGTTCCCTCAGGCAACCTGTAATCCATTAAAATGATTTCCGGCCGAATGGAGCAAGCCAATTCCAGACCTTCCGTCCCGGAGGAGGACATCCCTCTGACAAGCAAATCCTGCTGGTCTTCCAAAATAAGCTTTGTTCCCAGCATACTTGTAGGATGGATGTCTATGATGACCACCTGCCATACTTTTCTCATATCTAAACCTCCTGATTTCACAAAAAATACATAAAAATACATAGTTAGCGAAAATGAATCTATAATTTGGGGTTGCATATGTAGAAATTGCGCAAATATGAACGTATAAGAAGCGAAAATCGCTTAAGGAAATTGTATCCTAGGACTTCCTTCCGTTGCAATCTCTTTTTCCAAATAATTTTATGCATCTATTTCGCTTTTGCGAAATAAATAGGCCCATGATAGAATTGGAACTGCAAAATAAAGACTGGAAATTTGATTTTACACGGGAGTTGAAAAATCGCATGCAAGCTTCACCTGAACACCCTCCTGCCGAATCCCGGCGGGGCACTTCAAGAAAGGGGATGCCCGTAAAGGCTTTTCTGCTATTTTGGTTCCTGCTTATTATACTAGGTGCTCTCGCAACCTATCTGTACAGCAATCATTTGAAGCAGGAAATGTTGAACGAAATGCAAACCCATACGAACCAGCAGATTCAAGCGCTCAAAACCGACTATGAAAAACAGTTGGCTGCGCTTTCCAAGGAAGTTAACGGATTAGAGGGCAAAGTGCAGTCCTTCAATGAGCTGCTGACCTTTACCAAGGATAATGCAAACAATAAAACCGACAACAGCAATAAGCTTTACACCCAACTGAACGAAGTTAAGCAGCAGCTCAATACACTTCAGAAAAAAATGGACCTGCTGAAATGAATATGGATACAAAACAGGTAAATCGTTTCTTCATGTTGGCCCTTGCTCCTTTTATCGGTTTGTTGGGGTGTGTTTTGTTAATTCATCCCACATTTAGTTTTTCGGGGTCTACCGTCCCGGGTCTGCAAAAAGCCGAGGTCGTTCTACAAACGCAATCAGTAGGCAAGCAGCTCGATGAAGCCAAACAAACGGCAACATACACCTTGTCTACTATTCGCCGAACATCGGAACTGTACAAGCAAACAACCCAAACGATGAACCAGCTTGTCCAAACCGCCTCCACTCAATCCAAGCGTCCCGAAAAAATCTATACTCGACGCATCACCGCCAAGCTCGGGGTTCCCTATGAGCGGGTAGACAGTAACCGGATTACTATTGAATTGTTTAAGGTGAACCCAGGGATTTATCATGGCTATGCCATGAAGGTCAAGCTTAAAGATCCTGCCGCTATGAAAATGTCTCTGGGGAGCGACAAACTGGGCGGCTCCGAAACGACCATGCGTGCTGTCCTGAGACACGGAGCTGTCGCTGGTATTAATGCAGGCGGCTTTGCGGATGGAGACGGCAAACGCTATCCATTAAGCACTACCGTCATGAACGGCCATTACCTGACCGGCTTTCAGTCCAGTTTTAAGGATTTGTCCTTCGTCGGATTGAGCAACACCGGCAAGCTCATCGGCGGCAAATTTTACAGTCAGGGTGCTCTGGACAGCCTAAAGCCTGCCTTTGGAGCTACCTTCGTTCCCGTACTACTGCAAAGCGGCCAAAAGATGCCTATTCCGGATAAATGGAAGGTATCGCCCAAACGAGCGCCACGTACAGCCATCGGCAACTATAAAGATGATCAACTGCTCATTATTGTCATAGACGGCTACAATGAAAGCGGGGGTTCAGGTGCAACACTGGAAGAACTACAGGGAAAAATGTACAATCTCGGCGTTCAGAATGCTTATAATCTGGACGGGGGAGGCTCCTCCTCACTCATCCTGAACGATCGGGTCGTGAACAAGCCGTCGGATGGCAATCTGCGTCCAGTCCCTACTCATTTTTTGTTCTATAAATAGGAGCTTATCGTTTACAAGCATGTAAACTATGCTTGCTCCCATATACTCTATAAGAAAAAAAGCATCACGAACAAATGTCGTGATGCTTTTGCCCCATTTTAGGAGTACTGTGTCATTTCAGTCAAGCATTGAGCACAAATATAACGATCTTTAAAATTGTTCACTTGCTCAACTGATCCGCAAAATACACATTTCGGACGATAACGCTCCAAAATAATATGGTCACCCTGAACCAAAATTTCGACAGGATCTCCCTCATTCATTTGATATCTTTTGCGCAGTGATTTGGGCAACACTATTCTCCCCAGTTGATCAACTTTACGCACCACACCGGCAGGTTTCATCGTGATCGTACACCTCTCCTATTTCATTATGAATTGCAATTTTTTCCCTGCGAAAAACTAGGTACAAAGACACTATTCTTTATGTAGTATTCGCTGTCTTTTTGTCGAATCCTGCTGATCACAGGAAATTTTATTACATTTTTTCATAAAATCATGAACCATATCAAAGTATGACACAGAATGTCTGTAATATTTTTATCGACCGAAATGTCCATTATCATTAGCTTTCTCTGAGGATTTTACAAATTACTGATTATAACCTTATTTTCAAGCCCTACGTCGGGTTTGTCTGAACAACAGAGGCGCGAGGCTTGATTAGCAACTAAGGTCCTGGTTCTTTGTTCGCACTTATACCCACTCACTTGATATTATTCACGATATACCTGGAAACTCCATTTGTCGCAACGCTTCATATACGATAATTGCAGCGGAATTCGACAAATTTAGCGATCTTACTTTATCTGACATAGGCATCTTGATGCATGTATCCGGGTTGGCAGCCAGAAGCTCGGGAGGCAGCCCCTTCGTTTCTTTGCCAAATACCAGAAAGTCTCCATCCTGAAATGCAATATCACTATAACGCTGATTTGCTTTCGTGGTGGCATAAAAAAAGCGACCTTCCTGATACTTCTCCTGAACCTCAGCAAAAGATTCATGGTATTCAATGTGGACCGCATACCAGTAATCAAGTCCAGCACGTTTTAACGTGGCATCGTCGGTACGGAAGCCCAGCGGCTTTACCAGATGCAGATGTGTTCCTGTAGCAGCACACGTTCTAGCAATATTCCCTGTATTAGCCGGAATTTCCGGCTCAACAAGCACAATATGTAATGGCATCACGTTTCGTTCCCTTCATTTTTGAACTGAAAAAATGTACACATTCTATTATTTTAACAAAATCGGTGGAATATGAACATCAAACCAAAAAAATAATCGCTCTACACCACTAAAAGCCTTCCCCTATACACGTTCAGGGAAGGCTTTACTTTGTTTTTTTCGATTTCCAACATTCGTGTATCGAAATATATGTCCGTTACAATCAGCTATGACGCTGCTTAAAGCTATCCATAAACTCGGCCAACGCTTGACAGTTCTCCAGTGGAACAGCATTGTAGATCGAAGCGCGGAGCCCTCCTACACTACGATGTCCCTTCAGACCGATGAAACCGGCCTGCTCAGACTCCTTAATAAATTGCTTTTCCAAGTCCTCATTTGCGAGGCGGAAGGTCACATTCATAATGGATCGGTCAGCGACGTCTACACAACCACGGTAGAAGCCTTCACTGCTGTCAATACGGTCGTAGAGCAAAGCAGCTTTCTGCTGGTTGATGCGTTCAATACCTTCCAGGCCGCCTTCTTCCTGAATCCATTTCAGTACCTCATTCACCATGTATATAGCAAAGGATGGAGGTGTATTGTAGAGAGAATTATTCTTTTCATAAGTGCTGTAACGCAGCATCGTAGGAACGTTGTCCGGTGAAGATGTCAACAGTTCTTCACGGGCGATCACGACTGTTACGCCGGAAGGTCCCAGATTTTTTTGTGCTCCAGCATAGATCAGTCCGAATTGAGTAGCATCAAACGGCTTGCAAAAAATATCACTGGACATGTCCACAATCAACGGCACAGAACCGGTATCCGGAAATTGCTTGAACTGTGTGCCTTCAATCGTCTCGTTGGACGTAATATGCACATAAGCAGTATTGTCAGGCAAGTCCAAAGAATCCACATTCGGAAGACGCATATACTTTTCATCAGCAGAGGATGCAACAATGTGGGCCTTGCCCAACAGCTTGGCTTCCTTATAAGCCTTGTCTGACCAGCTTCCTGTCATGATATAGCTTCCTGTCTGCCCTTCGCTCAAGAAATTTAAGGGCAGCATAGCAAATTGCGTACTGGCGCCTCCTTGCAGAAATAACACCTTGTAGCCTTCTGGATTGCCTAGCAGAGATAACAGACGTTCCTGCGCTTCATTATGAACAGATTCATACACAGCTCCACGGTGAGACATTTCCATAATGGACATACCTGTTCCCTGAAAATCTACGAATTCAGCTTGTACACGTTCCAGCACTTTGAGCGGCAATGCCGCTGGTCCTGCATTAAAATTATAGGCTCTCTTACTCAACAAATTCCCATCCCTTCTCTACTCTGGTGCGGATATTATCGCTATGATAGCAGTAATCATAAGAGCGTTCAAGACTTGTTAAAAAAAGTTACCGATTTCATTTACGATGTGACAAAGATGTGAATGTAAGTATATTTAACATCTTAACTTAGTGGTATTTAATTTAATATTAAAAGGTCCCCGGCTTAAAAACCGGAGACCTATCTTGAATACTAACCGTTACCCATAGGCAAATGGTTAGTATTCAAGGCAGCTATGCTGCTTGTTTTATTAGCTAATGATTGTTGTTCAAGAGCAACCATGCAGCTCATTTATTAACTGATATTAGCAGTCGAAATACAGGCTGTATTCGTGCGGATGAACACGGATGTTAACCGATTTAGCTTCAGAACGTTTGAGCTCTACATAGTTATCAATAAAGTCCTTCGTAAATACGTCGCCTTCTGTCAAGAACTCGTAGTCAGCTTCCAGAGCGTCCAAAGCCTCATCCAACGAAGCAGGAACACTGCGGATTTTACCAATTTCAGCGTCAGACAGCTCATAGATGTTCGTATCAAGTGGACCATATCCCAATTCGATCGGGTTCAGTTTGCGCTTGATGCCATCCAGACCCGCCATCAGCATTGCAGAGAAGGCCAGGTAAGGGTTAGCTGTGGAGTCTGGCGTACGGAACTCGATCCGACAGCCTTTAGGCGTAACAGCCGCTACTGGAATACGGACAGCCGCAGAACGGTTACCTTTGGAGAATACCAGGTTAACTGGAGCTTCATAGCCTGGAACGAGACGCTTGAACGAGTTCGTACTTGGGTTCGTCAAAGCGATCAGCGCTGGTGCATGGTACAGGATACCGCCGATGTAATGAAGGGCCAGTTCGCTCAGGTTAGCGTAAGCACCTTTTTCGTAGAACAAAGGAGTGTCTCCATCGAAAATGGATTGGTGAACGTGCATACCGCTTCCGTTGTCTCCAAAGAGTGGTTTTGGCATAAATGTTGCCACTTTACCGTATTGACGAGCTGTGTTGTGTACAATGTATTTATAAACAAGCAGATTATCAGCTGTTTTCTTGAGTGTATCAAAACGGAAGTTAATTTCCGCCTGGCCTGCCGTAGCAACCTCATGGTGATGGCGCTCAATTCTCAGACCTGCTTCTTCAAGCAAACGGCACATTTCACTACGGATGTCTTGTTGGGTGTCTACTGGCGCTACAGGCACATATCCGCCCTTCACTCCCACTTTAAAGCCCAGATTGCCGCCCTCTTCCTTGCGATTCGTATTCCAAGCTGCTTCTTCGGAATCTACGAAGAAGGAGGAGCTGTTCATACTGCTTCCATAGCGCACTTCGTCAAAAATGAAAAATTCGGATTCAGGTGCAAAGTTAACTTTCGTACCTACACCAGCAGTTTTCAGGAATTCTTCTGCTTTTCTTGCAATGCCGCGAGGATCGCGGTCGTATTTTTCGCCGTCTGGCGTAGCAATGTCACACAGAATATTCAGTGTAGGATGCTGAGTGAAAGGGTCGATAAAAACCGCTTCCGCATCGGGCAGCATAACCATGTCGGATTCCTCGATGCCACGATAGCCGGGAATGGAAGAACCGTCGAAAGCAACACCGTTAACAAATGTTTCTTCATCTACTTCGGAAGCTGGCAACGAAATATGGTGAGCACGGCCGGACAAATCTACAAAGCGAAAATCTACCCACTCAATATTATTTTCCTGAATTGTTTTTAATACATTTTCAACGGACATGTCTTCTTCCTCCCAATTTTCCGAACATTAAGTCTTATACAACCCTGAAATGTTCATGATCGAATGTTTTTTTCTGTCGTCATTATAAATCTCAAACATGACACGGGTCAATAGCTATGTAAGGTATTTTTTAAACTAATGTTAGCTATGCTTACGCTCTTGATAACATTTGAATAGCACAAAAAGCCCGAAACACCGGGCTTTTGGGGCGATTTTAATCAAATTACTGCGTTGCGGCAAAACTTTTATGCATTAATGTTAAGTATTGGTTTTAAGAAATGGTACTGGGCGTATGAAATGTTTTTCCTACAGCTGGAGCCAGTAATTCCAAATCTTTCAGCAAATCTGAAAATTGATCTGGGAACAGGGATTGTACACCATCGCCCGTCATCGAATTGTCGGGATCTGTGTGCATTTCAATAATCAGTCCATCTGCTCCGGCAGCTACCGAAGCCTTCGTCATAGGAACAACCAGCTCACGACGCCCTGTGCCATGGCTCGGGTCCGAAATAACCGGCAAATGGCTCAGTTGTTGCAGAACAGGAATAGCTGACAAGTCGAGCGTATTTCTGGTGTAAGTTTCAAATGTACGGATTCCGCGTTCACACAGCATAACATTCGGGTTACCGCCCGCCAAAATATACTCGGCAGCATTCAGGAACTCATCGTAAGTCGAACTGAAACCACGTTTGAGCAGCACTGGTTTGCCGCAGGTTCCCAGCTTGCGCAACAGATCAAAATTTTGCATGTTACGTGTACCTACTTGCAAAATATCCGCATATTCCGCACAGATATCCACGTATTCGGGTGTCATAACCTCTGTGATGGTCAGCAGGTCATGCTTCTTGCCCGCCTCGGCCATCATGATCAAACCTTCTACACCCGTTCCTTGGAAGCTGTAAGGACCCGTACGCGGCTTAAAAGCACCTCCACGGAGAACTTGTGCGCCCGCAGCTTTAACCAATGCAGCAATTTCGTCAATCTGCGCAGCAGACTCAACGGCACATGGTCCACCCATAATAACAAGCTCGCCTCCGCCGATATTCACACCTTTGATAGAGATGACGGTATTTTCGGGATGAAAATCACGGCTCGCCAATTTGTAAGACTTCGATATTTTGACTACATTCTCTACGCCCTTCATTTGGCGCAGGTGTTCAGCCAACTTGGGCTCTACACTTCCGATCAGCCCGATAATCGTACGATCCGATCCATGGGAAACGTGAGCCTGCAAACCTTCTTTTTCAATAACTGCAACAATAGCCTGGATATGTTCTTCAGGTGTTTGGACACCAGCGATAACGATCATATTTTTCTTCCTCTCTATTAAACATATTTAATGGACCATTTACAGATGATATTATATCACTTAAACGCTTGTTCGCTTTTAAGCTTTTATTCGTTAAAGTAAATATACCTGTTTTGCCTGTACTCGTCAAGACTTAATTATCCTAAATACTGGCCTGCAATTTCGATCCTCGTGATGCCGATTTAGTCCGGGTGGGTCTATCGTCCAATTCAAAAAAAACTGCTATCCGGAAGTCCCTTCCCGAATAGCAGCCATGATCTGTTATAAATTATTTAGTCGTTTTTGACTTTTCACGCACAGGGGGCAGCAGCTTCTTCATATCAATCGTCCGCTGAATCTCCCATGTATCCGGGTTAGCCGGATCATATTGCTCCAGGTACAAAATAACCTCTTTCGTAATCAACGTAGGCGTAGAAGCTCCAGAGGTCACTGCTACCTTGTGAACGCCCTCCAGCCATTCCCGCTTCAGCTCTGTTACATCGGAAATACGGTAAGCTGTTGTACCCGCAATTTCCTCAGACACCTGAGCCAATCGGTTTGAATTGTTGCTGCGCGGATCGCCAACGACAATCACCAGATCCGCCTGTCCGGCCTGCTCCGCTACCGCTTCCTGACGCACTTGAGTGGCCAGACAGATTTCATTGTGTATTTCGGCACCCGGGAACTTCTCCAGCAGCTTTTTCATAATGTGCTTGATGTCCCACTGACTCATAGTCGTCTGATTCGTGATCAGGATTTTGCCCGCAGACAATGTAAGGCTGTCGATCTCCTCTTCCTTCTCGATCAGATGAACATGGTCGGGAGCAATGCCGATAGCTCCCTCCGGCTCGGGATGATTCTTTTTGCCGATATAAATAATCTGATATCCCTCGGCAGACTTCTCCCGAATCAGATCATGGGTCTTCGTGACGTCCGGGCAAGTTGCATCAACCGTAGTCAGCCCCTTATCGCGAGCCAGCTTGCGAACCTCAGGGGATACACCATGGGCAGTGAAAATAACGGTACCACTCTCCACCTGGCTTAAAATCTCCATGCGGTTAGGGCCGTCCAGTGTAATAATTCCCTCATCCTCGAAGGAATTTGTGACATGACTGTTATGCACAATCATGCCTAGTATATAAATAGGCCGAGGTAAGTCCAAGTTTCTGGCCGCCTGACGAGCCAATACCATGGCATCGACTACGCCGTAGCAGTAACCCCGGGGCGAAATTCTGAGCACTTCCAAAAATAGCACCCGCTTTCTTCGACACAGTAGACAGCTCCAAAAACTGGGTAGCTGCGGCATCCAAGCCTTTACTGGCCAATTCTATGATGTAGTTGCCTTCCTATTATAGCCTATTCCAAAGGCGCGGAAAAGCTGACCGGAAGCCAGATGATAAATGTCGTCCCTTCCCCTTGGCGTGTAACCACTTCCACGGACCCTTGATGCTCATCTATAATCCACTTGGCAATGGACAAACCCAAGCCAATTCCCTCCGTCACCCCGCGCGACTCATCCGCCCGATAAAAGCGGTCAAAAATAAAGGGTACCTCACTCTTGTCCATCCCGATGCCTGTATCACTAATCCGCAGACCTACCTGTCCCTGATAGACGATAGCATCAAACCGGACCGTACCTTCAGGTGTATATTTGAACGCATTATCTATGAAAATGAACAGCATTTGTTGCAAATAATCCTTACTGCCATCCATATAAACGCCATTCAGTATCGAAAAGTCACCCACATTCCATTCGGACGTCCGCTCCAAAAATTGAGCACGCCGAGCAACCTCACTTACGAGTGGCTCCAGCGCCACCGGGACCTTCTCGAATGTTTTCCCTGTATCTGCTCTGGCGAGCGATAGCATATCGCCAACCAGACGGCTCATCCGTTTTCCTTCATCCGCCATATCACTCAGGGCCTCCATAGAGAGTTCACGAATCATCGCTTCATCCATATTGGGACGGTCTCCCGGCTCAGTAGTCCACATTTTGAGCAGAAAATCAACGTTGCCTCGGATTGTCGTAAGCGGCGTACGCAGTTCATGGGAAGCATCGGCTACAAAGCGGCGCTGGGCTCCATAAGCATCCTCCAGCTCCTTATAAAAAACCTCCGTACGCCCCAGCATCTTGTTAACCGTCGCGATCAGTTGCCCAATTTCATCTGGCGGTCCATCATATTCAATGCGGACACTCAAATCATTACTGGACTGAATCTGATTAGCCCCTTCGATCACCTTGACCAGCGGCTTCATGGACTTGCGGGCTAAAAAGAGGCCTGAGGTCGCAGCGGCGAGCAATGCAAATAACGAACCGTATACAAGCACACTTTGCAGCCTGTTCATAAGCCGATCCTGAGAGCCTGTAAATTGCCCCACCTGTAACAGTCCAACCACTAATCCCAGTTCCTCAGATTTGATCGGTTGCTGATAAATCATAAAGGAATCCCCATCCACACTTACACGTCGAATTCCCTCATTTTGAACCGCTCCTGCCGCTGTGGATGGAACCGGAAAGGTAATATCGAGATTTTTCATATTTTGCGTCGTCTTGGTGACACCGGATGTATAATTATAAATTTGTACATATAGCTGTGATTCATCAATTCCACGCCCCTGCACCAAGCCCAAATCCAGATTGGGGACCTCAAACAGTCCTCCTTTGACGGTAAGCAGTAACTGCTTGTTAATACGTGGCGTCTGGTTCATAAGCTGACTTTTCACTTCATTATATGTGTAATAATATACCAGTCCGTAAATAGCCAGTCCAAACATAACAAGTACTATAGCCAAGATGCTGGAATACCAAGCTGTCAGTCGCCAACGAATAGACATATTTACACATCACCTCTTAAAATATAACCCGCTCCCCGAATCGTACGAATGAGCCGTTTGCCGCCATCCTGCTCCGTTTTTTGTCGGAGCATGGCAATATACACTTCCAGTACGTTCGACTCTCCGCTGTAGTCATAGCCCCAAATTTTGTCCATAATCAGATCACGAGACAGAACGCGCTTCGGGTTTTGCATAAACAGGTGGAGCAGTTCAAATTCCTTTGCCGTCAGCTCCAGCCGCTTGCCGCCGCGAACCACTTCACGAGATTCGTTATCCAGCTGTAAATCTTCGAAGGTCAGTCGATGTCCGTTATGATCCTGCTGCTCGGTTTTACGACGCAGAAGCGCCCGCACACGAGCCAGTAGCTCCTCCAGAGCAAACGGCTTGACGAGATAGTCGTCTGCACCCAGATCCAATCCCTTGACTCGGTTCTCCACCTCGTCCTTGGCTGTAAGCATCAGAACGGGCACCGTACTTCCTCCCTCCCGCATGCGACGGCATACCTCGAAACCATCCAGTTGCGGCATCATCACATCCAGCACGACAACATCAGGCTCAGCTGTAAGCATTTTATTCAATCCCTCTGCGCCGTTGGCAGCCGTCATCACTTCATAGCCCTCGAAGGCCAGCCCTCTGCGCAGCATGGACACAATTTTTTCATCGTCATCAATAATCAGAATGGTAGAACGCATACACCATCGAGCTCCTTTATTATCTTCTTTTCACTCTATTGTAGCAGGAGTAGACGCGTGTAGCATCTTGCCGCCGCATACAGCAAGAAACGGAAGGTAACTTCCTTCCGCTTCTTTTCACATTTTTCACTTTTAAAGAATGATTGGATTACTGTTGAAGAGTCGAGCTAAAGTCGTTCTTGTTACCCACTTTTAACTGAACATCCTTTTTCTGTCCTGCCCGTTCAATGTTAAGCGTCAGTGCTGTACCCACTTTTTGCTTTTGAATGAAATCGATCAGCTCCTGTGATGTGCTGTAAGGAGTACCATTAGCTCCGATAATCACATCATAAGGACGCAGATCCGCCTGATAAGCTGGTGATTTGTAGATAATATCCCGCACCACCGAGCCTTCAGTTAGGGTTGTCCCCAATTCCTTGGCTACTTCGGGACTCAGATTCAACAGACTTGCGCCAATGAAAGGAACGGGTTCTTTCGGAATAGGCTGATTATTTTTCAGCTTGTCGACGACTTCCAAAATCGTATTGGACGGAATCGCAAACCCGATTCCCTGTGCGTCAGCACTGACAGCTACGTTCATGCCGATAACCTGTCCTTGCAGGTTCAACAGAGGGCCACCAGAGTTCCCCGGGTTAATGGACGCATCGGTCTGAATTAAATGTTTATATTGAGTAGGTTTTCCCGTAGACTCACTGTTAATGGTAATCGTACGTTCCTTCGCACTCAGCACCCCGGCTGTTACCGAATGCTCAAAGCCTTCAGGATTACCGATGGCTACCATCCACTCACCGACTTTAGCATTTTCGGAGTTGCCTAACGTTACCGTCGGGAAGTTATCCTTGCCTTCAATTTTCAGCACAGCCAAATCCAGGTCTGCATTTTTGCCCAGCACTTTGGCTTCATATGGCTTATTGGTTCCCTCTACCGTGACCTGGACCACATTCGCGCCTTCAACAACGTGATTGTTCGTCAGGATGTAGCCCGTTTTATCGAAAATAAAGCCGGAACCAATACCAAGCGGAGTCAGTTGTCCGCTGTTGCTGCCTTCATTTTCATTGCTGCTGCCGTTGTTTCCGCTATTACCACTGTCTCCATACTGATTACCGAAAAAATATTGATATAGCGGGTCATTATAATAAGGACTGCTTTGTCTGCCACTGCTACTAGATTGCTTAGCCAGTGTTTCAATTTTTACGACTGCCGGACCCGCTTTGGCCACAACGGATTGAACGTCTGCAGTGCCGGAAGGCATCACAGCCGGAACTGCGTTAGGTGACTGACTCGTCGTTCCCGAATTAGTCGTTTCTCCGCTTTCAGCTACCGCCGAAGTCAACGCCGTCTCAGGAGTGAACATATTCGTGCGGTCGGCGGTGTACATCAGAACCGTAATAACCAGCATCCCGGCCAAAAAGGATAAGAAAATCGTCTTTACCTGGGACTTGGGTTTATTTTGTTTAAATTGCCAGTTACCACCGTTCCGGCCCGAGCCGTCTTGTTGTTGCTCAGCCCCGGCACGATGGTAAGAGGAAGGAAGAGGCCTTACCGCCTGCGGTGGCGTAATCTCAACGTCCTTCTCTACAAGCTTCCCATCCTTGCGTTGTCCATCTGATTGAACCGAAGAAAAGGGACCGTACGAATAGTAATATGAGGAACCGTTTGAATCATTTTGCCGGGTTGTTTTATCGGATTCAACCTGATCATTGTCATCCCGGCGTCCGGAATTATTATTTTTAAATTCGTCCATTGTATATCTCCTCCCAAACCCTATGCTTCAAGGTGGTGTTGTTTAGCTGACTTTATTTTGCACTTTAAACCTTAATTCCACCTTAAAAACAATTAAAAAGGAGATAAAACCTTTTAGTCCATGATCGCTTACGCCTTGTTCAAACACAAAATGCCCCGGATATGAATCCGGAGCATTGTCAATCGAATATGCTTTTTATTTCGTGTTAAAGTTTTCGTCGAATTTTTCGTTCGGTGTTTGAGCATTGTTTTGAACTTTGCTGCGACTGGAGTTTTGTACCTTTTGTGCAACAGAGCTTGTGCCGCCTTGATCTGCTGCGAATTCTTCGCTATATTTCTCATTTGGTGTCTGGTAGTTGTCCTGAATTTTATTTTGCTCGGACTTCTTCACCTTTTGAGAAACGACACCTACCGAGTTGTCTTGGGCAAATTCCGCTTTATACTGACTTCCTGCGTTTGCCTTGTTGCCTTGATTCATGTAAGAATTTCCGCCTTGATTTGCCATAATTCTCAACCTCCCAGTATGTTTTCGGGATAAGCTTATCCCGCAACATAGTATGTGAAGTCAGGAAGGACAATATACACGAATTATATGGAATCATCCAGCGTAGCGGCCGGAATGGATTTGTGCGTCTCGATCACCTTTTGGAGCGAATTCAGCATCTTCTCCGTACATTTTCCGCTTCCTTTTCTAATAATTTGCACATCCACTTCTTTCTTGCCCCACTCGGAATACACCTGCCGGGTAGTTTTGAAATACAGGTCGATTTTATTGCCTTTGATCGCTGATCCCGTATCTGCTACAATGCCGTAGCCGTAACCTGGAATGTACAAAATGCTGCCCAAAGGAAATGTTTTGGGATCGGCCGCAATCGTGGACAGTGTGTTTTTGTCACGACGCACTTTAACACCGGAATACGTAATACCGTAACCCGGATGACTGGGCCGCTTGCCAGTGGATTCATAGCCTGCTGTATATCCTGTTGCCGTGACCGTCATGGTCGTAATCACCTGCTCCTCCCGCGGAGCCAAAACAGGCGTTGACTGCCCTTTTTTATGCTGGACCGGCTCTTTGTGACCGTAAACCTCATTGCCGGGCAATACCAGACAAGTGGTGGTTAACACAGTTCCCAAAATCCGTTTCCATACCAACATGGATCTCATAAAAAACCTCCCCTTGAGGCAAAGGCTTTCCAGAAATCCGTTGGTTTATACGAGCACTTGATTATTTTTGAACATCCTGCCCGGGATAGAGCCTGCTGAGCTTCATTTTATCTTCAAAAATATGCAGGAGCGTCCTCACAATAGGGGTGTGCTCATCGTCTGTGTGTAATATAATGGAAGCAGGCGAAATCGAAATGAGTGTACTGACGATTCTGTCCTCGACTTCCATTTCCAGTTCAACCCCTGGCATTTCCACAATAATGTCATCTCCTTCAGGTGTCGGTATCGGCACCATGGAGCTATCGAGGATGGTAAAATCATGCCCACCCTGATGAAGCACATGCACTAGTGGAACTTTACTTTCCTGGAAAAACACAAAATATTTGAGCAATCCCATAAATTCTTCATACTGCCGATCCGCCCAAAACTCTTCCATGGCATAGTCGACGATTTCCTCAAGCTCTTTTTTGTATGTGTTCAACCTGAATTGAATAAGCCCTTCCAGATTAATCACGCGCAGCTCCATAAAATCCTTTTCCAGTAAGGCCGCCAGTTTGCCGTGACGCTTCATACGCCCTCTTGAGCCATCATCCTTTAACAAAGAACGCACCATGCTGCGAATCTGCTCCGTATCCTCTTCCTCCAGTAGCGAACAGGCTTTAGCGAGGATCAGATTGAGCATCCCCCATTCCTTCACTTCAATAATATAATCCGCTATTGCGGAAGCCATGATGCTGTATACACAGGGGAGAAAGCTTTCAAACGCCGGATTGCTCTCTGTACCCTTGCAGGTCCATGCCACTTTGTTTTCCAATTGTCTGAAAGTGAATCGAAATCCGCGCCGTGACATATGTAGTCCTTTGTTTCTACTCTTGACCACCTGATAAAAACGGTCGCTTTCCTGATTTCCGTCTGTATGGGTCCACACTGTAAACAGTTCCATTGGCTCACTCCTTTCGATCACTGATTACAGTATATGGCGGGCTCCAAAGGGTTATACGAAGTGAACGACTGGAAACAGGATACAGCGTAAAATGAGAAAAATCAGGTTTCAAAGAGAAGGTTTTGGTGTTATAAAGAATGGCTACAACTCAATACGTTTGAATATTTAGGGTTGGGTATGTTAAGGTTATAGTAATATGAATTTTTCACAAGAGGGAGGGGATAAGATGTCAACGATGCTGAACATGCTGCGTACACTCATGATTGTCATATTGAGCCTCGTTCAGATTTTGTCCCTTCCTGTGACGTTTCACGCGGAAGATACTACTCAATCCCTCCAGTTTACTGCGGGATCTTCTCTCATGCCGATTGTTGAAGCTTCTTCGTTGGAAACGGACTCCCATGGGCTGGAGCATCATTCCAAACCAGCCATCCGCAAATCCTCTTCGGTCCTTCATCTGGTGATTGCTACGGCCAAATCACTTCCCTTTGTCATTTTGGTGGCGTTGGTGCTACTATTGAGTATTCCAAAACTGCGCTTGCCTTTTATTCCTGTCATCTACAAGCTGAAAAAGCAACTGTACTTGTTCCCCATTAAATTCACCTCCAGTTATGTGGCTTAACCCCTTTTACATGCACATCATATTTGCATGTCTTTTTGTAAATTTTTCCCAATAGTTTAATAAGTAAGTCTGTTCTCTGTCTGTTTTTATGCCAATTAATGTAATTTTATAATGTGAAGAAAAAGTTCCATGTCACACCTAATGTATGTGATTTATTTCCCATACCAATTTTAAACAAATGTACAATACAGGAGGCATTACAAATGGATATTCGAGAATCTATTTTGCCAGGAATCGGGATTAAATATCGAATAGATGCGGAAAATGGCGATCGCCTTGTCATTATTATTCATGATGACGGCAGACGTGAGTTGTATCATTTTGATTATGAGGATTTGGAACAAAGTATTTCGATGACGACCCTAAGTGATCAGGAAGCGCGATTGGTGGCCTCCATTATCGGTGGCATGACGTATAAGCCCAAGCAGCTTGAAAGCGTAGAAATGACGTTCGACGATTTTATTATTGAATGGTACAGAGTGGAACCTCACTATGCTAGTGTTGGCAAGTCCATCGGCGAGCTGGATGTACGCCAAAATTCAGGAGCTACGGTTATTGCCATTGTTGAGAAAAAAGGGAACAAGTATGTAAATCCCGGCCCGGAAGTGATTATTAGGGAAGATGCTACTGTGGTCGTGGTCGGGGAACGTGATCAGCAAAAACGCTTTAAACAAATTCTTATGAACGGAAGCGGGTGATTGGATGGATCATCTGGTATTTGAGGTTGGATTGGCTATTGCTCTGATCGCCGCAGCCGGACTTATCTCCACCAAACTGCGCTTATCGGTCATCCCTTTTTATATCCTGATTGGAATGGCCGTCGGACCGCATGCGATGGAGCTGTGGCATTTTGATTTCCGATTTATCGAAAGCGCGCCTTTTATTGATTTTATGGGAAGAATCGGGGTGCTATTTCTTCTCTTCTACCTGGGACTGGAGTTCTCGGTAGGCCGTTTGATTAAATCAGGCCGTTCCATCGCGGTGGGCGGCACCATATATATCGGCATTAATTTTACATTAGGACTGGCGCTCGGCTTTCTAACTGGTTTTCCCATTGCAGAGACACTGGTCATTGCCGGGATCACTACGATTTCCTCCAGCGCCATTGCTGCCAAGGTGTTGGTCGATCTGAAGCGAACCGCCAATGCTGAAACTGAAATGATTTTAGGCATTATTATGTTTGAGGACGTTTTCCTCGCCGTCTACATTTCCATCCTCTCCGGATTGGTTCTCAGCGATTCATCCTCGCTCGGGGGTGTGCTGTTATCGGCGCTAATCGCGCTTGGCTTTATGCTCGCAGTTATTATTATCGGTCGGAAGGCCGTCCCTCTGTTAAATCGAATTCTTCGTATTCGCTCCAATGAGGTATTCGGACTTGTTATTTTTGGCTCCCTGTTTCTTGTGGCAGGTTTTTCGGAAACGATTCATGTGGCGGAAGCCATCGGAGCCTTACTAATCGGACTCGTGCTGGCCGAAACAGAACATGCCAAACGGATTGAGCATTTAATTGTTCCTTTCCGCGATTTCTTTGGCGCTTTGTTCTTCTTCAGCTTCGGACTATCTATTGATCCACTGTCTCTGGGCGGAAACGCGATCTGGCTTGCGCTGGCAGCAGTCATTCTTACGTTAATCGGTAACATTTGGGCCGGGATGCTGGCTGGACGCACTGTCTCTCTGTCACCCAAGGCGTCGGCAAATATCGGTTTGACGATTGTGGCCCGCGGTGAGTTCTCGATCATTATGGCTAATTTGGGCAAAGAGGGCGGTTTGCTGGATATTGTTCAGCCCTTTGCAGCTATCTATGTACTTATATTAGCGATTATGGCTCCGTTACTGGCAAAGCAGTCAAAACCTATTTTTAATATGATGAATAAAGTTTTCAAATTCAAGGACCCCCGCCTTCGAAAGGAAGAGAGGAACTCGGTGTAACTGAAATGTAAAAGCTGGATACGACAATCCAATAGGAGGGAAGGCTATGCCGCACGCTGTAAAACATGCCGAAGCTCTATGAGGCGGCTTGTGAAGCCCGCTTCGGGAGATGCGAGCAGGTTCCCTGTCTTTTATACGGTGATTGGCGGAATTACGGCATCCGTCGGTCTGGAATTGTTTTTGCATCCGCATGATATGATCGCTGGTGGCGTCACAGGCATCTCCAGACTCATGTCGCTTTACACACAAGAGCATTTTGGATTACTGCTATTCTTTTTGAACTTGCCGCTCATGCTACTGTATTCTCTGTCGACCCACAAGCCCATGCTGCTTCGGGCGCTTCCCGGTCTGTTTGCCTTTTCAGGCTCAGCCATCATTCTGTCCCCTTTCCCGGCAGTGAGTGGCCACCCGGTAGTATGCGCTCTGGGCGGGGGGATCTGCATCGGACTTGGCGCAGGGCTGGCGGCCCGTCATGGAGGTTTGCTCGATTCTCTGGGGCTGAACGAATCTGACGATGGCCGACCGTCCAGTCTGTTGCTGACGCATCGGAAGATTCCGTTAATACAAATTGTGATGCTTTGTAATGGTTTGCTGCTAATTACGGCTGGCTTCGTGCTAGGCTGGGAGCCAGCTCTATATTCAGCCTTATCCTGCCTTGCCGCCTATGAAACGACCCGACTAATGTTTACTGGTCTGAACCGTATGGTGTGTGTCGTCAGCAAGAATCAGCAAACCATCGAAGAAGCCTTATACAGCAGGCTCCGTATTCACAGTACGCCTGTGGGAAATCCTGCACAGATAGAGGGCAAAAATAGAGGTGAACTGGCAGAGGAAAAAGATGAACAGGTCATCGTCTACAGCGTTCATCTGTTGGATTTGCAGCGCTTTAAGACGGTCATCCAAATGGCAGACCCGCAGGCTGAAATTATGTATGTGAAGCGATGGGAAGTGTAGCAAGGCCAAGTATATTTACCGTAATACGCTTTTACTCCATTGTCATGCTGGTCGGCAATATGATAAAATATAGCTAAGATGTATACACTAAAAAAGAGTAAGGATGTTGTAGCATCCTTACTCTTTAGCAACAGCCGCTTATAAGGGCGGTGGCTGTTCAAAGATTTGTCGATCGAAATAGACCGTTTACCTTTGGAGAGGGCGGTCTATTTCTTTTTGTTGAAGGAAATAATCAAGATCACTAACGTTGCAAATTGAATCATCAACATCAGCGTATCTTTAACCTCCACAGGCATCACCTCCTTTGCAGGAGACTAGCCGACCGCCCATCTAAGCCATTCTGTTGTTAAGGGATATTATACCATATAGATATTATTTAGAGGAAGAAAAACGCCTGTTTTAAGTCTAAATTTGAGATTAGTACCCTGATACATAGTTTTGTGACTCATCTTCTGCCCTTTCAATAGCATGTGCCCCCTACCGCTCTCCATTCCCAGTAATTATGCACATCAACCGTCTCCAGAAAATAAACTGACAAGGCTTCGATTGGATTAACAGCATACATTTTTATAAAATCCTCGTTGGAAAGTTGATCATACTTAAGATAATCGTTCTTCATTTTATAGAGCAAAATGGATATATCTTGAGCATTAACATTTACAATTCGATTTAAGAATGCATTGCGCCGTTCGACATTATTCAGTATGATTTGTAAAGCATTGCGAATATCACGAGCATCTGGGCCAACGTTGAGTATATTGATTAAATCGTTAGTCGTCAGATAAGAATTAAACGGTGCTGGCTCAATAATATGTGTCCACACATTGTCGTTCCCTTGTTCAAATACTTGAATAGCATCAGAGACATTAATTCCGATAGTGCTCCATTTGCGGTTTAGGGAATCTGTAATATGGTAGTAGTGCAATTCTGTATCGGTATCCCCGCATCAAAAAACGCTTATCTACACTAATCCCTCTACACGGATTAATGATAGATAAGCGTTTTTTAGTGATTACGATACATTAACGGATGTATTCCTAATTTTGCATAATAAAGTCATGTTCGATGCTGCTGGCACCGTCAAAGGTACGAATAATATCATAGCGGGTATTGCATTGTGCCGGAACATGACCCGTTTCGCGGATCAGCTGTAAAATGGACTTGATGTTGACTTTGTACGTTGCGCCTGCTGCAGAAACGTGAATTATTAGTAGCTTGTTTCAAGATACATATTAGTTATATAAATGATTTAGAGTCAGTTAATTCTAATAAAACCAATTTAGTGTTATAATCTCTTGCCCGAATCTAGCTACTTCCAAAATTGTATCTAAATAAGTAACGGTGGATCATGCGCATAGTGAGCGGGTACTCCCATGCATTTATCACATCTGATCAAATGAAAGTCCCGTTTCAAGCCGCCGCTGGTTAAACGGCTTCATAACTTGAGCAAAGCCGAAGCCCCTCATCGGCTTTGAAAAAGAATCTGCTTAGCAAAAAATATGGACTGTTTGATTATTATATTATGGATGTACTAACTCAATCCAATGACTGATATACTAACGAAAACAATCCAACAATATAGGAGTGGTTGAAAATGGATAAGGTTCGTTACAAGATAAGAGAAGTATCAGACAGTGACAAAATTGATTCTTTCTTGAATAAAGCGAGGATTGGACATCTGGGTATGGTTGATGGTAAGTTGCCATACGTTGTTCCGCTCAATTATGTTTGGTCAAACGGAAAGCTTTATTTTCATGGAGCTACAGGCGGGAGACGAAATCAGGTGATGAGTACAAATCCAGAGGTTTGTTTTACAGTTTGCGAAGAATATGGAACTATTACTAATCCAGTACCAGCCAAGACAGACACCGCATATATGAGTGTTATGATTTTCGGCAAGGCTGAGCCTATTGTCGATCTGGACGAAGTTACACATATGTTGCAGGAAATGATTCGAAAATATGTGCCTGATTATTATAACCGCCCATTGGCCAAACAGCACGTTGACAAATACAGGTCCGCTGTATTCGGAGGTCCAGTTCAGGTATACCGAATTGACCCCTATCATATAACGGCGAAAGAAAATCCAATCGAAGAAGAAAAAATGTATAGACCAGCAAAAACAGTCTAATAGCGGTCTCTAATGAAAACATTTATTTTGCCAATTTGCATGTGTCTTTCTTCGTGATCTCCATTCCTGAACCAATATAGAGGTTACTTACAGGAGAATGTTGAATTTACCGTTAACTATTTAAAAGAGCAGCTCCCTGTAATGATTCAGTTCTACACGAGTAGAGCCATATTACTATTGATAAATTTTCATAGCTTGGGATGCAACGTGGCGAAGTCTCTTTTCCGAAAGAACCATTTTCAAAAAAAGAGTAAGGATGTAAAAGTTGAAGATGTGATTCGTGTGTTTAGAAATAACGGAATTATTCGACCGTTTGATCAAACCTAACGTATCCAAACGATGATTGCTCAAGCTGATATACTGTTAACCGCTTGGCTTGGGGATAAAATGATAGGTGTCGCCCGTGCTTTAACAGACTGGAGATATTGCTGTTATCTGAGGTTGTATGGACGTGTGATATCATCAACAATATTTTCGATCTTGCCAATCAACTGGAAATCCAATTGTAAGAAGCTTGTCATAGAAAAATAGAGATCTATAAAACAGGGTTTGGGATGAAAGTTAAACCAGCCAGGTCGAATAATGACCAAAAGCCATGGATCCTAATCATAAGGACCGTGGCTCTTTACTGATGTTAGAACTAAAAATATTGATAAGAAGGCATCAAAAATGCGAAAAGCTAAAAATACTTGAACAAAATACATGGGTGAGAAGCAGAAAGAGGGTAGAACGAACATGGGCCATTTAGTCGAAGAAAATCTTGAATCCGTACGACAACTGATGGAATTGGCTTGCCAGGCTTCAGGGCGCAAGAAAGAAGATGTGAAATTGTTGTTAGCGACAAAAACCGTACCACTTGAAAAATTAAAAATTGCCATTCAAGCGGGCGAAACTTTATTTGGTGAAAACAAAGCTCAAGAACTTTTGGGGAAATTTCCACTTATGCAGCAGTACAACCAGGTGGAATGGCATTTTATCGGACATCTGCAAACGAATAAAGTAAAAGACGTTGTAAAATATGTCAAGCTCATTCATTCTGTGGACCGTTTGAGATTGGGGCAGGCATTGCATCATCAGCTCTTGAAAGAGAACAAGACCATGGATATTTTGGTACAAATCAATACGTCCTACGAAGAAAGCAAATTTGGCGCTCCGCCAGAAGCAGCATTGGAGTTAGTTGAACAATTGTCTCAGTTCGAAACGTTAAATATTAAAGGCTTGATGACTATTGGAAAACTGAATGCCTCAAATGACGAGACCAGACATTGCTTCCGATTGTTAAAACAAATTCAAGCACAGATTATGGTAGAAAAATTTCCAAGTGTAGAAATGGATACTCTCTCGATGGGCATGTCAGGGGATTTCAAGGTTGCCATCGAAGAAGGAGCTACAATCATACGAGTAGGGACAAGCGTATTTGGCCAACGTTATTTGCCGGACAGGTATTACTGGAACGAAAACGCGCGTCAGAACGATTAGGAGAGAGGCAGGAGAGAACTTATGAACACAATATCAACTTCACTGCGCGGCCGCGATTTGATTTCACCCACTATAGCTGCTTTAATATCTGTCATTGTCAATTATGGGGGTACATTTATTCTCGTATTTCAGGCAGCAAAAGTAGCAGGTCTAAGCTCTGAAATGACCGCTTCATGGATATGGTCGATTTCTATTGGTGTGGGTGTAACTGGTATATGGCTAAGTTACCGATACCGTGAACCGATTATTACCGCTTGGTCAACACCAGGCGTAGCTTTTCTTGTTTCGGCGTTAGCTGTAACCCCCTATCCAGAAGTGATTGGCGCCTATATCATCTCTGCTTTAGGATTTATTATCTTGGGGTTATCGGGAATGTTCGAACGTTTCGTCCGGCTTATCCCTCCAGGCATTGCTTCAGGGCTGTTGGCAGGTATTTTACTGCAGTTTGGCATTTCAGCCTTTGGTGGCGCGAAAGTTGACCCTCTGCTTGTAGTTGTCCTGTTTTCTGCGTATGTAGTATTAAGAAGGTTTACATCCCGTTACGCTATCGTGGGTATTTTGGCAATCGGACTTATTTATTTGATTAGTGTGGGGAAAGTAGATTTCAGCAATATCAAATTGGCAATTGCATCGCCGGTATTTGTCGTTCCGGAGTTTTCGTTTCATGCTTTATTGGGTGTTGCATTACCGCTGTTTATTATTACCTTGACGGGACAATATATGCCTGGAATGCTAGTGTTGCGAAATGACGGATTTAAAACGAGCGCGAATCCGATTTTGACTGTAACGGGTTTGGGCTCGCTCTTAACAGCGCCATTTGGCTCACACGCCTTTAATGTAGCAGCAATTACAGCGGCGATTTGTACAGGGAAAGACGCGCACGAGGATTCAACAAAACGTTACATTGCAGGTATTGCCTGTGGCATTTTTTACATTGTTGTCGGCATTTTTGGTGTGACGCTGGCTGCTCTGTTTCTGATTCTTCCTGCTACCTTTATCGCGACATTAGCAGGATTGGCACTCCTGGGTACAATTGGTGGTAGCCTTGCCAACGCATTAACAGATCCCAAGGGACGTGAGACAGCATTAATTACTTTTTTGGCAACAGCCGCAAATGTTACATTACTTGGAGTTGGAGGTGCATTTTGGGGACTAATTACAGGTTTGGCGGCACATATTTTGATATATGGACAATTTCGAAAAAAGCAATATAGTACGAATGTAATACAACAAGCTGAGCAGAAGCAATAGAAGGCTTGAAAAGTTTACGGGTGCGATTTTTGAAGCCACGACACAACATAAATATTACGCATTAATTGCAGAAGTATTCAAAAATCATCGAATTAATTAAAATTAGAGCTTACCGATCATATGTTTACGACCGCGCGGCGATATTATGGAGAAAAGGAGTACAGGGATTTAATCATAATTATCAACCAAATCAATAATTGGAACCGGTTTTCGATTGCAATGGGAAATGAAGCGGAATAACGCGGAGGTGCTGGAATTATAAAAGCATCTCCGCAAGGCGATAAATACCGACTTCAATTGCCTCCTCATCTACTTTAGCAAAACCAAGTACCCATCCTTTTCGATCGCTATTTAGACAATAATTGCTCAGGGGATAAACACGTATTCCTTCTTTGAGCGCTTGATTCGTCACAGCTTCTTCGTCAAACGATTCCTCAGCTTCGAGAAGCATGTGCAATCCTGTTTCTACCCCACTGAGTTTAAAACGCTTGTCTAGACCAGTAGCAGCTATGGCCTTTGTCATGGCTGCATGCCTGCGCCGATATACATTTCTGACTCTTCTCATATGGCGCATGAAATGCCCGTGTTCAATAAAATGAGCAAGCGTCAATTGTTCCATAATTGGAAGATGACGATAAGTGAGTGCATGGACTTGAGCAAGCTGTCGAATGGCTCCTTTTGGCCCAACAATCGCCGATATTCGGATTCCAGGAGCAACCATTTTGGAAAAGCTCATCATATATAACGTATTTTGGGGTTGATGGCTGAATAACGTAGGAAGTGGGTCCCCACGATATCGAAATTCACTATCATAATCGTCCTCAACAATCCAAAATTGATGTTGTGTAGCCTTACGTAACAATTGTTGCCTCCGGGGTTCCGACATTATGACTCCAACTGCACACTGATGCGAAGGCGTGACAAAAGTTAGCTTGGATTGTGGATGAATGCGATCTACCTGTAATCCGTACTCGTCAACAGGAACGGGCACAACATTCATGCTCCTATATTTCATGGTCATCCAAGCTGCAGGAAAACCGGGATCTTCAACAGAAACCGTGTCTCCTTCATTTAATAGCGCTTGGGCGATCAAATCAAGGCTATGCTGCGCTCCTGAGGTTAACATAATTTGATCGATATGCACATGGATTCCTCGTTCAAGTGACAAATACCGTTGTATCTGTTCGCGCAGTGATACAAAACCGTAGGCGTTACCATAAGCCCAATTCGCCAAGTCCATTTCTGTAGAGGCTTGTAAAAATGATTGTCTCCATTTTCTTTGAAAATGTTGGTCCAAATAAGGCTCGTGGGGACAGAAATCAATCTCCACATTTTGCTCTTCTTTGCCTCTAAGCCAGCCGTGTAGATGATTGACTGCAGCGTTTAATACAGGTAATTCGGGGGTGACTGGCCCTTGAGGCATAACATCTTCAAAAGAGCCTGTTATATAGCTCCACTCACTTACCCTTGTTCCACCGCGCCGAGATGTCACGGTGTATCCACGGCTGAATAATTCCTCATAAACAATCTGTATGGTTGAGCGCGAGACACCGACTAATAAAGCGAGCTCACGAGATGGGAGTAGCAATTCCCCTGGTGGCCATTTTCCTGTTCTAATATTATGAATCGCTTGGTCTAGAAGTTGCTGCCATAGGGGACGTTGGTCGTTTCGGTTAACTTTTAGCATAAGATTCACCTTCATATGTATTTGAATTCAAAATGTGGATTGCTTGAATCACTTATTAATGTATGATTATAACACTCCATTAATTAATATACTATCATGACGATAGCTGCCTTTCAATACGATAGGATAGGACAACTAGAGCGTGTCTTCAAACTTTAAGCTGCCAAATCATGATGGAAACCAACGTCAAAAAAGCATGTCTATCATTAATCCTTCCATTTGGATTAATGATAGACATGCTTTGTGTTACTACCGCAAAATAACAGGTTACATGCTCCAGTATGTGTTAATTTAGTTATAGTGTGTTTGTCTTAATTTTGCATAATAAAGTCATGTTCAATACTGCTGGCACCGTCAAAGGTACGAATAATATCATAGCGGGTATTGCGTTGTGCCGGAACATGACCCGTTTCGCGGATCAGCTGTAAAATGGATTCGATGTTGACTTTGTACGTTGCACCTGCGGCGGAAACGACGTTTTCCTCAATCATCGTACTACCGAAGTCGTCGCAACCGTAGTACAGTGATTTTTTACCGATTTCCGGTCCCATCGTTACCCACGAAGACTGAATATGCTTGATGTTATCCAGTACAAGGCGGCTGATTGCAACAGTCTTCAAATATTCCTCTGGCGTCTGGCGTTCCTTTTTCAGGTTCGTATTATCCGGTTGGAAGGTCCATGGAATAAAGGCCAGGAAGCCTTCGGAATCATATTTGTTTTCAATGCATTCGTCCTGGGCATCACGAACACGCAGTAAATGCAGCGCACGCTCCTCCATCAACTCGCCAAAGCCGATAACCATCGTGGCAGTCGTGTTCATACCCACCTTGTGAGCGGTCTGCATCACGTCCATCCAATCCCGCCAAGAGCCTTTGAGACGGCTAATTTTGCGGCGTGTGCGGTCATCCAAAATTTCTCCGCCCCCGCCTGGCAGGGAATCCAATCCGGCTTCATGAATGGCTCGAATCGTATCTTCCATGGACAAGCCGGATTTTTCCTTCATCTTATGAATTTCAGCCGGCGAGAAGGAGTGCATCGTAATATCGGGAAAACGCTCCTTGATCGCTTTGAGCAAATCGGTATAATAATTGAACGGCAGATTAGGATTCACTCCACCTTGCATCAAAATTTCAGTGCCTCCTACTTCCTGCGTTTCCTTGATTTTCTGGAAAATCACTTCATCGGGCAGGACATAGCCTTCATCTGAACCCGGTCTGCGGTAAAAAGCGCAAAAGCGGCAGTATACGTCACAGACGTTCGTATAGTTAATATTTCGTCCGATGACGAAGGTTTTGATCGGATCAGGATGCATACGGTTCATCACTTTATTCGCCGCGTGACCGATCTTTTCTACCTCGTCTGACTCGAACAAAACAACGGTGTCCTCTAAATTCAGGCGTTCGCCGCGTAGGGCTTTATCTAAAATATGGTCGATTACACTCATGGTGTATCCTCCTTCGCTTTCACAGGGGGACGAAATGAAAGACAGGACTTATGAACGAGAATGATTCCACAAACCTGCGTTCGAACCCTGTCGTATTATATGTGTTCATGTCTGGCTTTGTATTTGTCTGTGCTATATAGCATAGTAAAACCTAATGATAATACTAACATATCTTTAGGTAAGGAACCATACTTATTCCCGTTTCTTTCTGCTTTCTACCCAGGCGATATGATGCGACGAACAAGCAATAATTCTACGGTACATTGTCCCATGGAAAGGGAGAATGGGGTTGTGCAACACCGTTCATATTGTCCTCCGACATGTCGCGCTTACACAAAGCAGCAAGCTTCCCACTACACAGAAGCTTGCTGCTTTTTTAGATTTTATGTTTATTATGCCGTGTTTTTGTTTTAGCGAAGAGCCTCGTTCAGATCATTGATCAGATCGTCAATATCCTCCAGACCTACGGAGAAACGTAGCAGACCGTCCGTGATTCCCCGCTCCAGACGTACACTGTGTGGCATTGCCGCATGTGACATCATCGCCGGATACGACAAGATACTTTCCACAGCTCCCAGACTTACCGCCACAATCGGAATTTGTATGCGATTGAGTACCTCTTTTGCACGCTCACCGGAGCCTACATCAAACGAGATAACCGCACCGTATCCACTGGATTGGCTCTCATGTACGGCACGCCCCGGATGATTTTCCAGACCCGGATAGTATACCGCCTCAATGTCACTTCGCTCGTTCAGCCAATTGGCAAGCTTCGCTGCACTCTTTTCGCTGTGAGCCATACGTGCTTCCAGTGTCTTCATCCCGCGCATAAGCAACCACGACTCCTGTGGGGCCAATACGGTTCCAAGCCCATTTTGAAGCTGCTTGATTTGTCTGCCCAACGACTCCGTACGTGCTACCGCAAGACCTGCCAATACATCGCTGTGGCCGCCGAGAAATTTGGTTGCACTGTGCAACACGATATCGACACCTTGCTCGATTGGACGTTGATAATATGGCGTCATAAAGGTGTTATCCAGCAGCGTCAGCAGCCCTTTATCCTGTGCCCAAGCTGTTACCCCTGCCACATCAGTGATTTTGAGGGTTGGATTGGAGGGTGTTTCCATGTAAACTGCCTTCGTATTTTCCTGCAATGCTTCTTTCACAAGGTTGATGTCTGTCATATCGACGAAGGTGGTTTCAATATTCATCCGTTTTAAAATCGAAGTCAGCAGGCGGTAGGTCCCTCCATATACATCCTCCGAAACAATGACATGGTCCCCAGCGGACAACAGCATAAACGTACTGGAGATGGCCGCCATGCCCGATGCAAAGGCAAAACCTCTGGCCCCGCCTTCCAGTAAGGCGATATAGTCCTCCAAAGCTTGCCGTGTCGGGTTGCCGGAACGGCTGTAGTCATGCAGCGGAGGATTGAAAATATCGTGATGATGAAAGGTGGACGCCTGATAAATCGGTACGCTCGACGCACCCGTAACACTATCGATTTCAGAGCCAAAATGTAGCAGCTTGGTAGCAAATTTCCGTTCTTTTTCCGACTCTTGCCCGATTTTCCGCACGCCCTCAATCATTGCTGTTCCCCTCCTTCGATTTCCTGACGTGCCGCCTCCAACGCTGAACGCAAATCTTCAATTAAATCATCCGTATGTTCAATGCCGACGGAGAAGCGCAGCAACCGATCATCTACTCCCACTGCATCCCGAATCTCAGCCGGTATATCGGCATGTGTCTGCACAGCAGGATAAGTCATTAACGATTCCACGCCGCCCAGACTTTCTGCAAAAGCAATAAGCTTAATGTTTCGAAGCAATGGCTCCACATAACGGGCATCTTTTACTTTAAAAGAGAAAATACCTGTGTTGCCGCTGGATTGTTTGTTTTGAATCTCACGCCCTGGGTGACCCTCAAGCCCTGGATAAAACACTTCTGCCACCGCCGGATGCGTCAGCAGATAATTGGCCAGCACCGTCGCATTGTGCTCATGCCGATCCATACGCAGCGCCAATGTTTTCATGCCCTTCATCAACTGGTAGCTATCGCTCGGAGAAAGTACAGCACCAATGGAATTATGAAGGAAGGAAATTTCGGCTGATAGCTCCTTACCCTTGGTTACGATCAAGCCTGCCAGCACATCATTGTGTCCGCCCAGATACTTGGTTGCGCTATGTACCACAATATCGGCACCCAGCTCCAATGGACGCTGGAAATACGGTGTTAACAGCGTATTATCTACAATAGTAAGCAACTGACGTTGTGACGCCCATTCGGCTACAGCGCGAATATCCGTAATCATCATTAATGGATTCGTAGGCGTTTCAATGAATACCGCTTTGGTATTCGGTCGACATGACTGCTCGATGGCTTCAAGATCGTTCGTATCCACATAGCTTGCCGTCACGCCGAATCTGGATAAAATACGTTCCAGCAAACGATACGTGCCTCCATACAGATCCAGCGATACAATCAGATGATCTCCTTGTCCAAACAGGGCAAATACCGTTTGCAGCGCCGCCATACCTGAACTGCATGCAAAGCCTGCATCACCGGATTCCAGTGTAGCGGACGCCTCTTCCAGTACCTTACGTGTCGGATTGATCGTCCGAATGTAATCAAATCCTGTGCTTTGACCCAAACGGGGATGGCGAAACGCCGTAGATTGATAAATCGGAAAATTCACTGCTCCGGTTACCGGTTCTTCGATTGAACCAATCTGTGCTAACCTGCTTTCGATTTTCCACTGTTTCTCACTCATATGAATCCTCCTGTTCACTTCCATAATAGGTGCTGTAACATATGCTGCAAAATTGGATTATCATATCTATACTGCTGCGCTGCTGCAAGGTGGTACTGCGTAGATATAAACGTTAAGCCCCATTTTAAATCTGGGGCCCGATATCGAAAGGGGTTTCTTGGTATACATAGTAGTTGAGCCAATTTGAAAATAATAAATTGGCATGCGCACGCCAGGTTGAGGGCGGTGTACGCTCAGGGTCATTGTTGGGAAAATAATTTTTCGGTACTTCAATATCCATCCCCTTGGCGACATCACGATCATATTCCCATTTCAGGGAAAGCGGATCGTATTCGGAATGCCCAGTCACAAAGATTTGTTTGCCATCACGCGTAGCTACCAGATACACTCCGGCTTCCTCAGATTCGGATAAAAGCTCCAGTTCGGCAATATGCTCAATATCTTCGCGCCGAACCTCTGTATGCCGGGAATGAGGTGCATAAAACAATTCATCAAAACCGCGTAGCAACTTCACTTTAGGTTTAATAACGCTATGTGAAAACACGCCAAAGCATTTGTAATCAAGTCCGTATTTAGGAACATCGAAATGATGGTACAGACCCGCCTGTGAGGCCCAACAGATATGCATGGTCGAAGTTACATTGGTTTTCGTCCATTCAAAAATTTGCCGGATTTCCTCCCAGTAGTTCACATCTTCAAACTCAAGCTGTTCAACAGGTGCTCCCGTAATAACCATACCGTCAAAACGGCTGTTTCTGATCTCGTCAAAGGTTTTATAAAACATGTTCAAATATTTCTGCGATGTATTTTTAGATACATGCGACTTCATGTGCACCAGCGTAACGTCCACTTGAAGCGGAGTATTGCCGACCAGACGCAACAGTTGGGTTTCCGTTGTCTCTTTGGTAGGCATCAAATTCAAAATGGCGATGCGCAACGGACGAATATCCTGATGATAGGCCAGGCTTTCATCCATTACGAAAATATTTTCGCCCTCCAGCACTTCCTTGGCAGGTAGTGTATCCGGAATTTTAATCGGCATGTAAACTCACTCCTTGTTCGGTGAAGTTTTTTGCGAAAATCGTCATGTTGAGATGCCGGGCATATAATAAAAAGACCTTCCTCGGTTACGAGAAAGGTCATATTTGTATCCATATGCGCCTCTCTCATCTGTCAGGGCATCGCTCTTTGTAAAAAGCGCGCGTCCTGCAAGAATTAGCACCGTGCGATTAAAATCGCCGGTTGCCGGGTATCATCGGGCTAGTCCCTCCACCTGCTCTTGATAAGATTTCGCTATATTCATTTTGGGTTCATAAAAAGTTCTTGTTGTTCACTTTAATGCATCCGCTGGGCTTCGTCAAGATGAGACTTGTAATTTTGTGCCCTGCATTCACACTTCGTCTTATATTTCCATATGTTAAATCATACATTACCCTATCGTCGAAGCTCTTGTCACTACTGTTGATTTAGCCCATGATTTTGCGCTTGAAAGGCTGTAGGCCGAGCGTTATACTATACAAGTGCTATAGGCCGAAAATATAAAGCAGTGGTGCAGATTTAGAGTGCTTTCTGCGATACTGTGGCAACCTAAAAAAGAACATTTGTGAGGTGAATCCGGAATGGAAGGCGACCCGAGTCCGAATAGGCGGCGATCCCTGAACAACAGCATAGGAATGACTTCAGCTTGCCGAAAGACGGGACGCCAGGCTCTGCATGCTCCAAAAGCCTCTGGCTTTTGATGGGATGCCGCTTACCCGATCCGGCTAACTGGCTAACTGAGTCCATTCCTTATGCTTGAGATACACGTATTTTCCGTTACGACGGAGCATAAGGAGTGACATATATGAAAATCCGTTTGGTAAACAACGGGGTTTTTACCCCTGTCGAAGAAATTGAAATGGCGCTTACTCCGCCAGCAGAAGGCTTTTATTGGATTGATGCCGATGTTGATGATCTGGCAGTGCTCCAACCTTTGTTCTCCATGCATGATCTCGCGGTAGAGGACTGTTTGAGTGAAGAAGAACAGCGTCCAAAGATTGAAATTTACGAGAGCCATTATTTTATCGTTGTAAACAGCATTCGTTTTGATGATGAAGAAATATTTTTACGTGCTTTGAACATTTTCCTAGGACGCCATTTTATCATTACGGTGACGAAGCAGAAAATCAATGAGCTACGCACCCTCAAGCCTATGCTATGGGAGCAGGAGGTCAGCCAACCTGACCGTTTTATGTATCTGTTGATCGATTTGATCGTTGACAACTATTTTCTGGTTGGTGACCGGATTGAGGTTCGCATTGAAAAGCTGGAAGAAGACATTCTGATGCATACGAAAAAATCGCATTTGAATGAAATTATCGGCTTACGCAGTGAGATTCTGTGGCTGAAAAAAGTGCTTGGTCCACAAAAAGAAGTCATCAATACGTTGAACAAACGAGATTTACGACTGATTGACGATCAATTGCAAAAATATTTCAGCGACATTTATGAAAATGCCGTGAAAATTTCGGAGACTTTCGAAACTTACCGCGATCTAATGGGTAACCTTCGAGAAGCTTATCAATCCAGTATCGCTAACCGTGCGAATGAAATCATGCGCGTGTTTACAGCGATTACAACCGTGTTTATGCCGTTGACTGTTATTACCGGAATTTATGGTATGAACTTTGATAATATGCCTGAGCTTCATACGCGTTATGGTTATTTTGTCGTCATTGGTATTATGGTGGCGCTGGGGGTTAGCATGTTCTGTATTTTCCGTAAGAAGGATTGGGTTTGAAAAGAATCAGCGGCAGCCGTATCCTCACAGGATATAGCTGCTGCTTTTTTTGTTTGATTATTTTTATATTTGCGCTATGTTATCCCGCATGTCGATCTGATGCTACCTGATGGCGAAAACGGATACGAATCAGACGCAGCCGCTCATAAACTTGATCCAGCCCCGTTTCCGCAGCCTGTTCCTCACCATATACCCGCAGCATGACGGGCTTGAGCAGCGCATCCCCCAGTTCTTCATACGCAGACCAGATCGCCGTCTGCTCTTCCTCAGATACGTTCACCAGTTCCTGACGGATCAGCTTTTCCATATCGATTCCATCTCGATCCAAATGCTCTACTGCTTCAATCATTTCTCTACGATGTAACCCCGCCTTCAGTCCAATATGCTCCAATGTAAGACCATCTGAAATACCTTCAATAATGGTTTTTGTCAGACTGAATTTATTCAGTTCCTGCTTATACTGGGTCTCTTTTTGCTTGTACAGCCATGATAAGAAAACTTCCTCATCCAGCGTCTCTGTTACCCAATTTAACGGAAATGGCGTAGTCCGGTCATTTTGTGTCGTTATAGCCAGTAGCTCTGGCCCATATTGAGATATTTTACCTTGCCCCATTCCTGGCAGCTCCAGCAACTCCTCCTCGGTATGGGGAAGATAGACGCTAATCAACCGGAGCAGACGGTTGGTAGCGATAAAATAAGGTGCCTTTCGCTCGGCAGCCGCCTTTTGCCGCCTCCACATCGTCAATTGCTCATACACATCATCACGCGGAAACAAATCACTATAGCAATACAGCTTTTGTAATGTTTGCCCACGTCCTGCTGCCCCTGCCCCTTCCTGCTCATGAAAAACACCATGGATTAAGGGTCTGTAGCCCTCTGCCATCTTCAGCGCCAGCTCATGGCGGTATACATGCAGCAACTCCTGCCACAAGCTGCCCTCATACCAAAGATCATCTGTACTTTCATCCAAGCTGTGTTGTGTGCTCCATCCTGCACTCCATACCCCATCATGTTGTCCAATCCATACCTGGGCAAATAGCTCATGGCCCTGTTCATTCCGTTTGGACAAGCGGTTTAAAAATAAAATTTCCATGCTTTTTTCCTCCATGCTTATAATTGGGTTACAGTCCGGTACAACGCCAAACGCAAAAAAGCACCTATCTCGCGTATTTGCAAGAAAGGTGCTTCCCTTTTTGAGCCGTACTATGCTGTTGCCTATATGATAACCGTACCTCGGATCGCCGTCAACCCGAAATTCTCATTTGTTCAGCTTTTCCTTTGCCAAGGCAAGAGCACCGCACAATCCGGCATTGTCTCCCAAACCTGGAGCCACGATATATTGATCAATTTCTGTAGTCAGACTCGGATGCTGTACGTATCCGTTTAACAGTTTTTGAAGCTCGGCGCGAACGAGTGGGAACAGTTGCTCCTGCTTCATCACTCCGCCGCCCATAATAATTTTTTGCGGTGAAAGAATCAATACATAGCTCATCAAAGCCTGTGCCAAATAATAAGCTTCCATCTCCCATGCCGGGTGATCCACAGAAAGCTCATGGCCTTTGACCTTCCATCTTTTTTCAAGTGCAGGACCCGCAGCCAGCCCTTCTAGACAATCTCCGTGATAAGGACATGTCCCTTCATAAGTATCTTCTGGATGACGACGCACCAGGATGTGGCCCATTTCAGGATGGGATAATCCATGAATCAGCTTTCCACCGACCAGAGCACCCGCTCCGATACCTGTACCTATCGTAATATAGAGACAGCTATCCAGTCCCTTAGCCGCCCCCCAGATGGACTCGCCCAATGCTGCACCGTTCACATCCGTGTCAAATCCCATAGGTACGTCAAAATGCTCTTTCAGCTTGCCGATCAGGTTATAATTGCCCCAATGCGGCTTTGGCGTTGTTGTAATATAGCCATATGTATCACTGCCTTCGATAGGATCAATCGGCCCGAACGACCCTACGCCCAGCGCTTCAATGCCCTTCCCTTCAAAAAATGCAACGACATTCGCCATCGTTTCTGCTGGCGTGGCTGTCGGAAAGCTCGCGCGTTCCAGCACCTCTCCCTGCTCGTTGCCAATTCCACATACAAATTTGGTACCGCCTGCCTCAATTGCTCCCAATACTGTCATAGCTACTGTTGTCCCCTCTCAGTCATGATCCGGTTCTCTCTATCCTATATTCGCCTGAAACGTGTCCAAGGTCAATCCCCTGATCCCAATTGTATATAATCCTTCACAACAATATATATCTCCCTTGACATAACTGTGTATAAAAAAGGACACTAACGCACAAGCGCCAGCATCCTCATATGTGTAATGCGAGCTCCGGGTTGTACCTGTGAAGCCAAACTGGCTTCGTTATGATCCAGTTGCCACACCCATTAACGTACACAAGCTTTTCATTTCAAGCTCCTCAAACTTGTCTACAATTTGCACATGATCCAGTGTCAGCAGACAGTTGTCCAGTGCGCATGCTACAGGTACACCACAGTGAATTTCTGCCAGCTTACGTGACAAATGCAGCATATCCAGATCACTCTCGATCTTTTTGCGCACCGCCGGCGTCAATTGATCCAGATTCTCCAGAATACCTTCAATGGAGTCATATTCCTGTACCAGCTTGAGTGCCGTCTTTTCACCAATGCCTCGTACTCCCGGGTAATTGTCGCTTGCATCCCCCATCAGGCCCTTGAGGTCCACAACTTGGCGGGGTTTGAGCCCTTTTTCAGACAGTAACGTTTCCGGGGTGTACACCATATAATTGCCGTGACCTTTTTTCATAATAATAACCCGTGTCCGCTCATCCACCAATTGGAGTAAATCATGATCTCCGGAGAGAATCATTACGTCCATGTCCTCATTCTGCGTATAGTGGCGTGCCAGCGTACCGATGCAATCATCCGCTTCAAAGCCTGCGGCTCCAATATTAGGAATGCCGAGGCTATCCGTCACATCACGGATCAATGTAAATTGAGGAATCAAATCATCCGGCGCGTCAGCGCGATTTCCCTTGTACGCAGCAAAATGC
>NZ_JTHP01000038.1 GCF_000943545.1 Paenibacillus terrae | reverse complement strand
ACACGACGACTTTTTCTAATCTGGAGGCAGGACGTTCCAGTAGGTTTCGCATTGGTTGACCGAATGTCCAGCAATCGGGAGGCTGACTACTACATGGCTGAGTTCTTTGTGCTTCGTCCTTATCGGCATAATGGGGTCGGTACTTGGGCGGCTCATGAGCTGTTTGGACGTTTTGCCGGGCGTTGGAAGGTGACGCAGATGAGCACGAACAGGCCAGCACAGTCCTTTTGGCGTAAGGTGATTGGCAGTTATACGGATGGGGAGTACAGGGAGCAGATTCATCCGGTACGAGGGAATATAAGTCAGTTTTTCAATACCTGAAAAATTCAAAACTGTGATTAGCTGCAAAAATGAGTCGGGGAGAGCATCCTGTCGGCTCTTTTTTGCGTTGTCAATTTAAGTCTTCTATCCATCCATAGATCATTCCAATTAGAACTTGCATTGACACTATAAAAACACGGGTATACAGTTATTTGTACAATTCATATATATCTGATTGGAATTATCAACAATGTGGCATCGGCTCCAAATATGCAATGCATTCATAAAATTACCCACGAGAACGGAGAGTGTTTTACAAGTGAAACGAACAAGTCGATATGCGAAAATGTTAGCTCTAACCCTGTCGCTGGTGCTGGTATTATCGGCATGCTCAGGCAATGGAGGAGCGAATTCTACGAATACTGGGGCAAATGCAGCGGGAGGCGGGCAAGCCGCAGAAGGTGGGGACCTGACCTATGCGCTGGCGACATCGCCGGATTCACTGGACCCGCATAAGAGTGGCTTGGCGGTAGCATCCCGGGTGTATCGGGGGATATTCGACAATTTGGTTGTAAAGCTGCCGGACAATACAATTAAGCCTTGGCTGGCGACCGAATGGAGCGTTTCCGAGGATGGCAAAAGCTATACGTTCAAGCTGCGCAAGGACGTCAAGTTCCATGACGGAACTCCGTTTAATGCGGAAGCAGTCAAATTCAGCTATGACCAGATTATTGATCCGCAAGCTGTAGTTGGTAATGCTGCTAACTTGCTGGCCCCGTATGAATCCTCACAAGTAATAGACGAATACACGATTAAGCTGAATCTGAAACGACCATCGCAGGCATTTTTGAGCAATTTAAGTATTCCGGCAGTAGCTATTGTTTCTCCTGCAGGAGTCAAGAAATATGGAGATCAATTCGGCAAGCATCCGGTGGGCACAGGCCCCTTCAAGTTTGTAAAATGGGACGAAAATGCAGAAATCAAAATTGAGCGTAACCCGGATTACAAATGGGCGCCGGAAACCATTGAGAACAAGGGAGCACCGTATTTAGATAGCGTGACCTTTAAAATCGTGCCGGAGGAAGCGACACGGATCGGCAGTGTGCAGAGCGGGCAGGCATTGGCCGCAGAAACAGTTCCGCCGCAAAATATTTTAACGCTGAGGAGTGACCCTAATTTTCAATTGCTGCAGGTCAATACCCTGGGTTTACCATACACGCTGTTCATTAACCAAAAGAAGGCACCGTGGAATGAATTGAAGGCCAGACAGGCGTTGCAATACGGTATTGATGTGGGGACGATTGTCAAAACGCTTTACCTGGGTACCTATGAGCAGGCTTGGTCGCCACTCACTCCGGGTATTTTTGGATATGATAAATCACTGGAAAACGGCTTGCAGCCGGATGCTAACAAAGCCAATCAGTTGCTGGATGAACTGGGTTGGGTCAGAGGTGCGGATGGTTTCCGAGTGAAGGATGGAAAACGTCTGACGCTGCATTATGTAGACGGCACGCCGAACCGTGAAAAACGCAACGACATTGCAGCCATTATTCAGCAGCAGCTGAAGAAAATCGGTGTTGATGTGAAGATTGAAATTACCAAGGATGTTGCAACAGTTGTATATACGAACGGAAACTATGATTTCTACGGGAATAGCCAGGTCAATGTGGACCCGAACGCGTTATATGCTTTTTACCACACAGCGGCTCCGAATCAGCGGCCTACACTGCCTAACTTCTCCAATGCTGAGGTCGATAAGCTGTTGGAGCAGGGCGCTATTGAAAAGGATGATGCCAAGCGGGAGGGAATTTACAAAAAAGTACAACAATTGATCCGTGATCAGGCCGTTATCATTCCGATTTATGTATTCCCTTATACCGTTGGAGCCGCCAAGTCGGTGCAAGGTCTTAAATTCGATTTAGTGGGTTATCCGCTGTTCAACGATGTTCGCATTCAAAAATAATATGGCTAAATTGTTTCTGGCGAGCCATCCAGACGGAAAGGAGTGTGCTTCATGATCAGAGCTGTTGTAGAACGACTGGTTACCTCTTTGTTGGTGATTGTGGGTTCTTGTATTCTGGTGTTCAGTATTTTGTATCTGCTTCCGGGGGACCCGATGGATTCTATTCTGGACCCTTCGACGGCCACGCCAGAAATGATCGCCAATTTGCGTCATAAGTTGGGAGTGGATCAGCCTTTTCATGTTCAGTTTTTGAATTATTTCGGAAATCTGCTACAAGGTGATTTTGGAAAATCACTCCTCAATGCTGATCCGGTGCTACCTAAAATATGGGTCAATCTCCCGCCAACATTGGCTTTGACGCTTGCCGGTTCTGCTATTTCGGTCATCATTGGTGTCCTGCTTGGAGTGCTGTCGGCCATTCATCGGAATAAGCCAATTGATATCATCGCGCGAATCGTCGGATTGTTCGGCATTTCCATGCCCACATTCTGGTCAGGAATTCTGTTGTTGCTCATTTTCTCCATTCATTTGGGGTGGCTACCTGCAATGGGCTCGGACGGCTGGAAAACACTTGTGCTTCCGTCTCTCACTTTGGGCATTGTCGGTGCAGGGTTTATTGTCAGAATGGTACGTAACAGTATGCTGGAGGTCATTAATGAGCAGTTTATCGTTACGCTCCGTTCCAAAGGCTTATCGGAGAAGGTCATTATGTACCGTCATGCACTACGCAATGCGTTGATTCCGGCGATAACGATGATTGGGATGCTGATGGGAGAAATGCTGGCCGGAGCAGTTGTGAGTGAGACGGTATTTTCGCGACAAGGTATTGGACGTTTAATTGCGGATGCGATAATGGCTAAGGATTTACCAGTTGTGCAGGGAGTTGTGTTGTTCTCTGCCATCATGTACGTGATCGTAAATCTATTGGTGGATATATCTTATACATTCATTGATCCGAGGGTTAGACGCTCGGCGTAAGTCGGCAGGAATAAGGGAGGAGGAAGACAGTTGAGAGAAACGATGGCGGCCAAAACAGTCTGGAAGGAAAGAAAGCAGCGGGTTGTTCGGAAAACCGGAAGATTACGGTTCGGAGGAGTGTCGGATGGATTCGTATATGCGGCAGGGCTAGTTATTGTGTTCGTAATCGCCTGTGCAGCGTTTCCGCAATGGATTGCTTCCTATGCGCCAACAGAAATGTTAAGCGACCAGATTTTACAGGGCCCAAGCGCTGCTCACTGGTTAGGAACGGACTATTTTGGACGGGATGTATTCAGTCTGGTCGTTTACGGAAGTAGGGATTCCCTGTTTATCGGCTTTATGTCGGTGCTCGTCGGTGGGTTGGCCGGGGGAATCATCGGGGCGCTGTCAGGCTACATTGGTGGCATCGTAGATACAGTGCTGATGCGATTTATTGATATTTTGATGACTATTCCCGGCATTCTACTGGCTTTGGCGATTGCGGCAGCTCTCGGGCCGAGCTTGTTTAATATCGTACTGGCGGTAGCCATATCTGCTGTTCCGGGTTACGCAAGGGTCATGCGGGGACAGATAATGAGTATAAAAGGACGTTCTTACGTTACGGCTTCACGCTCCATCGGAGTTACACCTTTCGGCATCTTTTGGCGACATGTGCTTCCTAATTCCCTGTCACCTTTGCTCGTGATGGCGACGCTTGGAATCGGAAGCGCTATTTTGGCCGGATCGGGATTAAGCTTTCTGGGGCTTGGCACGGTAAAGGAAATTCCGGACTGGGGAACGGTATTGTCTCAGGGACGCGGGTATTTGACAGTGGCTTGGTGGATATGCACCTTTCCTGGTCTAGCCATTACGTTGTTCGTGCTGTCGGTCAATATTTTGGGCGACAAGCTGAGAGATGAGCTGGACCCGAAAAAGAACGCAAACTAGCATCAGGCAGCCTATTCGTTAGTGCTGTAGAAGGAGGGAGTCGTTTGTCATCATTGCTGGAGATTGAACATTTGTCGGTCGATTTTCACACTAAAAAAGGTTTGCTGCAAGCACTCGACAACGTATCGCTGACGATAGGGGCGGGGGAAACGGTCTGCCTCGTTGGTGAATCCGGTAGCGGAAAAACGATTACCTCCAAGGCGATTATGCGGCTGATCGATTATGAGAACGGGCGAATTGCCCAAGGGCAAATACGGTTGAAGGGCATAGATTTGACCGTTTTATCACAGCAGGAATTACGCTCACTTCGCGGCAAAAAGATGGCGATGGTATTTCAGGAGCCGATGGCGGCGTTTGATCCGGTGTACACTATTGGATATCAGCTGATGGAAATCATTATGGAGCATGATCGGAAGACACGGAAGCAAGCGTGGGCTCATGCTGTTCGTTTGCTAAACAGAGTAGGGATTCCTGAGCCGGAAATCCGTATGAAGCAGTATCCCGGAGAGCTGTCTGGCGGGATGCTGCAACGGGCGATGATTGCGATGGCGCTGTCATGTGGCCCTGAGTTGCTGATTGCGGATGAACCGACGACGGCGCTGGATGTAACGATTCAATCCCAAATTTTGCAGTTGCTTCAGGAATTAAAGGCGGAATTCAACATGTCGATTCTGTTGATTACGCATGATTTGGGTATTGCGGCGGAGGTTGCGAATCGAATTGTCGTGATGTATGCCGGGCGAGTCGTGGAGCAGGCCACAACGGAAAAACTGTTCGAGCTGCCGCTGCACCCGTACACAAGAGGCTTGCTTCGTTCGGTGGCAACGCTGGATACAGATCGCAGCAGCAAGCTGTTTTCGATCCCGGGGGCCATCCCCAGTCTGAGTGCGTTGCCGTCCGGCTGCTTGTTTCACCCGCGTTGCCCGCATGCGACGGAACAATGCAAAAACGAAACGCCTCCGTTGGCTGCCAAGGATGGACGCGAGGTAGCTTGCTGGCATTCGGAGCAGTTGGCTGCGTCCGGTGATTGGCGCATTTCAGAGCTATCGGTGGAAGGGCGAGTCTCGGCAGATGCTGTCGAAGAAGCGTCAGAAGTAAAGGAAGAAGTGACGTATGTATCTGCTGTTGATGGGGTCAAAGTGAGTGGTGATGGCGTACAGGTAAAGGAATCTGCAAAATCCAGTGTAACTGTTGCGGACACAGGGCATGACAAGCAGAATTTGTTCCGGGTGGATGGACTTCGCAAGTATTATCCAGTGAAAAGAAGCTTTTCCGGTCGGGCAGGTGCTTCCATCCGGGCGGTGGATGATGTATCGTTTTCGATCCGTCAGGGTGAAACCTTTGGACTAGTCGGCGAATCCGGCAGTGGTAAGTCTACTTTAGGCCGCCTTCTGATGCAGTTGGAACGCCCAACCTCAGGGCAGGTATGGTTTCAGGATCGGGAGCTGACAAAGTTAGGGAATTCCGAATTACGATCTGCCCGCCGTGATATGCAGATGATTTTTCAAGACCCTTACGGGTCGCTTGATCCGCGTTGGAATGTGGGGGATATTATCGGTGAACCGCTGGCGGTTCATGAAGGGCTGAATGGCAAGGCCAAACGGGAACGAGTCGAGGAACTGCTGAGTGCAGTCGGATTGTCGCCTTCGCTGATCACGCGGTATCCGCATGAATTTTCGGGAGGCCAGCGCCAGCGGATCGGGATTGCTCGTGCAATTGCGCTGCAACCGCAGTTTATTTTGGCGGATGAGGCAGTTTCGGCTTTGGATGTTTCTGTTCAGGCGCAAATTGTCAATCTGCTTCAGGATTTACAGCGCAAGCTGGATACGACCTATTTGTTTATCGCGCACGGATTGCACATTGTCCGACATATATCGGACCGGATTGGGGTCATGTACTTGGGTAAGCTCGTAGAAATTGCGCCAAGCGAGGAGATTTTCCGGCATCCGGCACATCCCTATACCCGAGGGCTTGTTGCTTCCATACCCAATCCGAATCCGAAAAACCGACGGGAGCTAATTACGGTACAAGGTGAGATTCCTTCGCCTGCGAAGCCACCGTCAGGCTGTCGTTTTCATACTCGTTGTCCGCTGGCGACCTCGCGTTGTCGTGAGGAAGCGCCGGAACTGACAGCGATTGGCACAGGACATTATGCCGCTTGTCACTACCCGACCTAAATCAAAGACATATCTTCTTTGGCTTGTTATCGGCAGATAGAAGATTCTACAGTAAATTCATGGTAAGATAAACATATAATTATATAAAGTCAATAGGAAAAGAGGGTATTATGCTAGAGAAATGGGTTCAGGAATTGAAAGACGGTGAGCAAGATCTGATTGCGTGGAGAAGACATCTGCATCAGCATCCCGAGCTTTCTTTTGAAGAAACGAATACGTCTGCATTTATCGCCGATCAATTGCGCTCTTTTGGTATTGAGGTAAGAACGAATGTGGGTGGAAACGGTGTGCTCGGGTTTTTAGAGGGCGGCCAGCCGGGTAGAACGATTGCGTTTCGTGCTGATTTTGATGCGCTTCCCATACAGGATGAAAAGGATGTGCCTTATAAATCCACCGTTCCTGGCGTTATGCATGCTTGTGGACATGATGGTCATACGGCTGCGCTGTTAGGAGTGGCACGCGTGTTGAGCCATAACCGTGAGACGCTGAAGGGAAAGCTTGTGTTTATTTTTCAACATGCGGAAGAAAAACCGCCTGGTGGAGCCAAGTTCATGATTGAGGATGGCTGTCTGGATGGGGTGGAGGCGGTATACGGTATTCACCTCGCATCTGAAATTCCACTTGGTAAAATTGGATTAAAGAGTGGGCCCGCCATGGCGGCTGTCGATGCATTTACGATTCAGATCAATGGCAAAGGCGGGCATGGCGCGCGACCGCATCAGACGGTAGACTCTATTGTCATCGGTAGCCAAATTGTGAATGGATTACAGCAGGTGGTCAGCCGCAGGGTGGACCCTATTGAATCAGCAGTGTTGACCATTGGTGTTTTTCAGGCGGGAACCGCCTTCAATGTCATTGCGGATAAGGCTAAAATTGAAGGGACCGTGCGTACGTTTAATAAAGAAGTGCGCAAGGAAGTCGAGAATGAAATTCGCAGTATCGTCAAGGGCTTGACTGAGGCTTATCATGCAGGATATGAAATTGACTATCTGAATGGCTATCCTTCTCTGGTGAATGCCGAAGCCGAAACCGAACGTGTTCGCGAGCTTGTCGGCAGGCTGTATGGAGCAGACGCTTTTCTGGATCTGAAGCCGGTCATGGGAGCAGAGGATTTTGCTTATTATTTGGAGAAACGGCCAGGAGCTTTCATTCATGTGGGGGCGCGTAATGAGGATGAACGAACACATTATGCTCACCACCATCCTCATTTTGATTTTGATGAGCGTGCATTGCTTGTGTCAGGCCACATATTTTTGGCGCTTGCGCTTGAATATTTGCAATAATAAAGGGTATATTTAAAGTTTATCGATGGCATTCACGTAAATCGGAACCGCGCATAGCGCGGTTTTTTGGCGTATATCAAAGTATTTTGACAGATATTAAAGAATGAGAAATGAAGTAATTATTTCAATATATGAAAAATTCATAATAGTAATATATAAAAGGTATCAACGCACAGGAGAAGTATCAAACCCACATTGTAAGCCGCAGAGCAAGTGATGATATTAACATAATCTTGATTTTTTACACAAGGAACCGAGAAAAAGATGACGAATCTATTGAGCAAGATAAAATGTAAGCGTTTTATAAAAAGTAATTCCTGTTGCATTTCATTGATAACGACTGGGGGTGAGGCCGAGAGAAGTTTTTATTAGACTATGTTGGTTGTTGGAAAGACAATCATTAGGAACGAATCTGGAATCGACTGATTTCTTTCATCTGGAAATGACTCGCATATTCAAATGAAAATAGAGAAGGAGGTTGAATTCATTGACTAAGGCAAAAAGCAGGTTTAGGATCGCGTGTTTGGCGCTTGTGGTAGCGGGTGCTTCCTGGGCAGGGTTGATAACGTCGTCACATGCTGCCGCTCCAAGTGATGAGTACACCTGGAAGAGTGTGGTCACGGGTGGAGGTGGCGGTTTTGTGCCTGGTATCATTTTTAATGAGAAGGAAAAAAATCTGATCTATGCCCGTACGGATATTGGAGGTGCTTATCGCTGGAATCCCGCTGACGAGAGCTGGATTCCGTTGACGGATTCTGTGGGTTGGGAAGATTGGAACAAAAATGGCGTAGATGCGTTGGCGACCGATCCTGTTGATCCGAATCGTGTATATATAGCTACAGGTACGTATACCAATTCCTGGGACAAGCAAAACGGGCAGATTATGCGATCGACAGACCGGGGCAATACGTGGCAGACAACAAAGCTTCCTTTTAAGGTGGGAGGCAATATGCCAGGACGCTCGATGGGCGAACGTCTGACGATTGATCCTAATAAGAACAATATTTTGTTCTTCGGGGCACGGAGCGGTAATGGATTATGGAAAAGCTCGGATTATGGGGCAACCTGGAGCAAGGTGAGCAGCTTTCCGAATCCGGGCACGTATGTACAGGACCCTTCCAATGAGTACACCAGTGATATTGTCGGTTTGGCCTGGATTACGTTTGACAAAAAGACGGGCTCTGCCAGTAAAGCAACACAGACGATCTATGTAGGTGTTGCGGATAAAAAGCAAAGTGTCTATTGCAGTACAGATGGCGGGACAACCTGGTCCGCTGTAGCAGGACAGCCAACGGGCTATTTACCGCATCATGGCGTGTTGTCATCGGACGGCAACCTGTATATCTCTTATAGCGATGGAGCAGGTCCATATGACGGGACAAAGGGTGATGTGTGGAAATTGAATACAGCCAGCGGACAATGGACCAATATAAGTCCTGTTGCCAGTAGCAGCACGGACAATTATTTTGGATATGGTGGACTGACAGTAGATGCGCAGAAGCCGGGTACTCTGATGGTGGCTACGCTAAATTCCTGGTGGCCGGATGCAACGATTTATCGCAGCACCGACAGCGGGGCAACCTGGAGCCCCATTTGGGAATTTGATGGTTATCCAACTCGCAAGCTGAAATACAATTTGGATATAACAGCTGCACCTTGGCTGACTTTCAATGCCAACCCTGCTCCGCCGGAACTATCGCCCAAGCTGGGCTGGATGATCGGGGATCTGGAGATTGATCCATTTAATTCAGACCATATGTTGTACGGCACAGGAGCTACGATTTACGGCTCCAAAAATGTGACCAACTGGGACAAAGGCAGCAAGCTGGACATTTCGGTAGCAGCTAAGGGATTAGAGGAAACGGCGATCTTGGATCTTGTAAGCCCTCCAACCGGTGCGCCTTTGGTGAGTGCAGTAGGGGATGTCTCCGGGTTCAGACATGACGATCTGTTCAAGGCTCCAGCTAAAATGCTGGATAATCCCACTTTTACAAGCAGTGAAAGTATCGACTATGCCGAGCTGAATCCAGCTTTTATGGCGCGGGTAGGCAAAGCCGATTACAAAAAAGATCCGAATGCCAAATCCATCGGCTTCTCCAATGATGGCGGAGCAAACTGGTATAAAGCGAACAGTGAGCCTTCAAGCACAGCAGGAGGGGGAAGCATAGCCGTTGCGGCAGATGGTAATGGCTTACTCTGGAGTACCTCGGACAAAGGCGTATTTTACTCCAAAACAGGCGGCAACTCATGGACCGCAAGTACAGGTATTCCAGCAAACGCGAAGATTGCCTCGGATCGGGTGAATTCCAACAAATACTATGCGTTCGCGGCCGGAAAAATATTTGTCAGCACCAATGGAGGCGTATCGTTCACCGCCTCGGCGGTATCTGGCTTGCCAACCGTAGGTAATGCCGACATTGATGCAGTACGTGGAGTAGAAGGGGATGTGTGGTTCGCTGGGGGCTCTGAGGATGGAGGGCCATACGGCTTGTGGCATTCCAAGGATTCCGGTGTTACGTTCACGAAGCTCGCTAATGTGCAGGAGGCAGACTTTGTAGGCTTTGGTAAAGCAGCACCGAATCGTACCAATGCAGCTGTATTCATCGTTGGTAAAATCGACGGTACACGCGGATTTTACCGTTCGGACGATGCTGGCGCAAACTGGGTACGCATTAATGACGACAAGCATCAATATGCTCGAGTGACTACCATTATTGGTGACCCCCGAGTTTATGGACATGCTTATCTGGGGACAAATGGCCGCGGCATTCTGGTGGCGGATCGAGTGAACGGTGATCAACCATCTGCAGGTCAGTCCAGCATTACGCCGACGACTGCAACCTATGGACCGGATAATACCAATGCTGATATTTCCGTAAAGCTTACACTTAGCGGAAATACGTTAGACGCCATCCAGCAGGGCAGCGTAGTGCTGAATAAAGGTGAAGATTATACGCTCAATGGCGAAACGGTTACCTTCTCCAATAAGTATTTGTCCAAACTCCCTAAAGGAGATACAGTGCTAACGTTTCATTTTAATGCAGGTAGTGATGTGCAGTTTACGGTGACAGTAAAGGAAAATACACCAAGCGAGCCGGGAACAGAACAGGGTGTTCTCAAGGTACAGACCTTCAATGGGAATGTATCCGAAACAAGTAATACGATCAGCTCCAAGTTTAAAATTACGAATACAGGAACCTCGTCCGTTTCCCTTGCGAATGTGACGCTGCGTTATTATTACACTATAAATGGGGAGAAGTCCCAAAATTTCTTTGCAGATTGGTCAAGTGTTGGTCCTGAGAATGTGATCGCCAGCTTCAAAACACTGTCCAATCAGAAACCGGGAGCAGATTCTTATGTGGAAATTGGCTTTAAGCCAGGGGCGGGTTCTTTAAATCCCGGTCAAAGTGTGGAACTGCAAACACGGATATCCAAAGCGGATTGGAGCAATTACACCCAAACCGATGATTATTCCTTTGATGCCACAGCAACCAGTTTAAAAGATTCCACTAGGGTAACTGCTTACTTGTCTGGAAGCAAGCAATGGGGGATAGAGCCGTAAACCCTGATAAGGCAAGCGAAATCCGAACGAAAAGGGCACTATTGCTAAAATGGCTAAACTGCTTTGCAGCATTTAGCATAAGAATAATTCTAGAGCCAGCCACTCCTGATGAGCGAGCTGGCTTTATTTTTGTTGGCATTATTGATTCTCAGTCGATAATATAATTATTTCACTATATGAAAAATTCTCAATAGATAAACAATTCTTTCTCGCACACGATCTCCACAAAACACACATCCACTTTAATCAGGAAAAAGGAAAATCATCCCGAACGTATGTTCTTTTTTTGAGAAAAAAATGCTCTTGTCCTCAGACAAAAGCGGTTCCATATAAGTCGAACACGAAAAAATGAACGTTAAAAACGGAGTAGGCGGAATAGTGCTGTACAAGCGAAGTGGTGGCGATGGGAAGCACTATTCGGCTTGTATAATCCAATCAAATCAAACAAGATACCGGGATGCTGAAATCAACAGTGTCATTGTAATGACATTCACAATGGTAGAAAGAAGTACCGTTTGAGCTGCGAAATCGGGTTCATTTTTATATTCTTCTGCCAGAATACTTGTATTAACACCGGTAGGCATACCAGATGCAATCAGCAGGGCTTGAGCAGGAATCCCTTTAAGCCCAAGCAGGAGTACGAGCAAAAAACCGACCGCAGGACCGGCAATCAGACGCAGCACCATACTGATATACACGGCTGTACGCCGCAGACGAAAGGGATATTGCACAATTTGCGCTCCTAAGGTAAGCAGTGCAACGGCAACCATCGACTGGCTGATATAATTCAACGGCTCTGCCAGTAAATTGGGCAATGGACTGTGCAACAGATTCAACAGCAAGCCCAGCACGAGGGCATAAGGAACCGGCATTTTCAAAAAATTAATCAGAATTTTTCGACTGTCGGCCTTGCCGTTTTGTACAACAAAAGTACCGTATGTAAACGTGACAAAGCTTTGAAAGGTCATAATCAGTGCTTGAACGGACGTAGCCAGCGGATCACCTTTGAATACTAACTGATTGATCGGTAGGCCGTAATTTCCAGAATTATCAAGCATGACACTGTTTGTAAAAGCTCCCCGCATTCCGGGGCTATACTTCAGAGATCTGGCAACAGTCGTACTGATGACGTACAAAATGGTTATGTACAAGGCGTAAAAAAGAGAAACCTCGCCCATGAGCATTAACGAAATTTCCGAGTTATAAAGACCAGTAAACACAACCGCAGGGGTAATATAGTAAAAATTGATCTTAGCTAAGGTATACAAATCCAGTCGAAAATAATATTGCATGATACAACCAAAACCGATGAGTACAAAAATAGGTAAAACCACGTCTAAAAGAATGGTGCCGAACATATCTGGTTCATCTTCTTTCTATTGTGCGATTTCTTAAAAATGCATGTGCATTGTCCATTATACTGTGGAAATAGGTTGGGCGTATAATGAAATTTTATATAACCCAAGAGGGGCTACTCGCATTACGTGCTGTTCATGTGTACAATTAAATAGAGAACACAGAGAAAAGGGAGTGGCATAGATGGATTTAGGATTAACGGGAAAAGCTGCCTTTGTTGCAGGCTCCAGCAAAGGACTTGGCAAGGCAAGCGCACAGGAGCTGGCACGTGAAGGTGCGAATGTCGTGATTTCGGGACGGGACGAAGCAGAGCTTCAACATACACAGGCTGAACTCCAAGAAACGGCCAGCGGGCGCGTCGAATATGTGGTTTGCGATGTAACGAAACCTGAACATATTTCCGAAGCTATCCGTCGTACAGCAGATTTGTTCAGCACCGTCGATATTTTAGTTAACAATGCGGGCGGGCCTCCTGCGGGAACCTTTGATGATTTTACGGATGAAGTTTGGCTGCAAGCCTTTGAGCAAAATTTGCTTAGTCATATCCGGTTAATTCGTGAAGCTCTACCTTATATGAAAAAACAACAAAGCGGCCGAATTTTAAATATTGCATCCTCGTCGGTTAAGCAGCCGATTCCGGGTCTTATTATCTCGAATACACTACGTACGGGTGTCGCTGGATTGGCGAAAACACTGTCTCTGGAATTAGCTCCTTACAATATCCTGGTACATACCGTAGCGCCGGGAAGAATCGCAACCGATCGTGTGCGAAGCTTGGACGAGCATCGGGCCGAGAAGACTCAGCAAACTTTGGATCAGGTTCGCAAGCAAGCAGAAGAGGGTATTCCGTTGGGAAGATATGGGGAGCCGGAAGAGTTCGGGAGGGTGATTGCCTTTCTGGCATCTGAAGCCTCGTCCTATTTGACAGGCAGCACCATTCTTGTCGATGGTGGGATGATCAAATCGTTGTAACAAATATTAAAAAAGCGCGCCAGCATACGGTCTAATCTGATGCGGCACGCTTTTTTAATGAAAATTCATTAAGAGGTTGTGAATCGCTGTTCACCGGCCAATCAGTTCTCGCGGCGTGGAAGCTCACAACCGTCGTCTGTGCATACACCACCTGCATCGTCTGCGGAGGAGCTTGCGCTTACCATCGTGAACGGAGAGCGTTCGTCCCATGCTTTTTGCAGGGCATCATGGAATACCTCGTCCGGCTGAGCACCCGAAACAGCAAATTTACGATCAAAAACAAAGAATGGCACACCACTAACACCCAACTCAGCACCCTCGGCTTCATCGGCTCTAACTTCATCCGTATAGCGATCACTGGCCAGCACAGCAGCGGCTTCGTCTCGATCTAGACCAACCTCGGCAGCCAGCGCCGTCAGCACTTCAGGGTCACCTGTATGCTTGCCTTCTATGAACACAGCCTGGAATAAGCGCTCGCTCAGCTCCAGCATTTTGCCTTGTGTTTGAGCCCAAAGCGTTAAGCGGTGGGCATCCAGCGAGTTGGTTGGCACCATCGCATGAATATTGTACTCCAGACCCGCCGAGCGTGCGTTTTCGTTCATACGATCATTCATAGCCTGAGCCTCTTGCAGACTGACGCCATACTTGGCCGACAGCTCTTCATTGATCGTTTTACCACTATCTTTTACAGCGTCCGGGTTCAGCTCAAAGCTCTTAAACGTCAATTTCACCTCATCGTGGTGCGGGAATTGCTGCAATACTTGTTCCAAACGGCGTTTGCCGATATAACAGAACGGACACATATAATCAGACCAAACTTCGATATTCATAAGGAAAAGCCTCCATGTATACGTATTTTATCGAGTAACCGGGAGTGAGTAAGCTCACGTTTAGATTTTTTATCAAAGGTGAAACTTAATAAGTTACATTAGAATTATAAGGCCAAAGCCTGATGCGTGCAAATATTTAATACTTGTCAAAAAATAAATGCTGTGATATTTTATATGTGTAACCGGTTACACATTGGAGTTGAAACTACACAATGACAACAATCAAACAGGTCGCCAGCTTTGCAGGCGTTTCCGTAGCGACCGTATCCAGGGTTATTAATGAAACCGGATATGTGCATGAGGATACACGCCGCAAGGTTGAGGCCGCTGTTAAGCAACTAAATTACAAACCCAACGAAGTTGCACGTTCTCTGTATAAAAAGAAATCCAGATTGATCGGCCTGCTTCTGCCGGATATTACGAATCCTTACTTTCCCTTGCTAGCACGTGGGGTGGAGGATCGAATGCAGGAAAATGATTTTCGAATTATTTTTGGCAATAGTGATGAGGATCGGCAAAAAGAACTGGATTACATGGATACCTTTATTCAAAATAATGTCGTTGGCGTCATTTCATCTACAAATGATCCCAATGCTGATTGCTACGCCAAGCTGAAAATCCCTGTCGTTTTTCTCGATCGAACTTCCAATGACAGTCCTTCCGTATATGCGGATGGTGCTCATGGCGGTCGACTTGCAGCGCAGGAAATCGTGGCCCGTGGTAGCAAACAAATTACGGTCATGCAGGGGCCGGCGCATATTCGTCCGGCACAGGATCGTTTTCGCGGGGCGGTTGAAGAACTTCAGCAATCGAGTATTGCTTATCATGTCGTCAAGACGACGTCCTTTTCGTTCAAGGAAGCCGAGCTGTGGGCCAAAGAGCTGTTCAACAAGCATCCTGATACAGACGGAGTCATTGCGAGTAACGATATTGTGGCTACAGCGGTGATGCACGAGGCACATAGATTAGGAAAGAAAATCCCGGATGATGTTCAGATTATCGGGTTTGATGATATACCGTTAAGCAGCTTGTTATTCCCGCCATTGTCAACGATCCGGCAGCCTGCGTATGAAATGGGATGGGAAGCAGCAGGCTTGCTGATTCAACTGATTGAGCAGTCGCAAGTAACGAAGTCAAGCGTACCTAATCTTCATTCGAGCATATTTACCCATCCAAGCATACAATTGCCTGTCAAATTTATTGAACGGGAAACGACCAGAAAGGTGGATTATCATGGCTAAAATCACGATTATCGGAAGCAGCTCTATGGATCTTGTAGTGACTTCATCCAAGCGCCCCGGCGCAGGAGAAACGGTACTGGGTGAAAGTTTTACAACCGTACCCGGGGGGAAAGGAGCCAATCAGGCAGTAGCTGCAGCCCGTCTCGGAGCGGATGTTACGATGATTGGACGCGTAGGGGATGATCATTTTGGTCAACAGATTTTACGGAACTATGAAGAAAATCATGTTCATGTTGGCTATGTGAAACCGGTTACACATATGGAAAGTGGCACAGCACATATCGTACTGGCTGAAGGTGATAACAGTATTGTCGTTGTAAAAGCAGCGAATAATGAAATAACTCCAGCCTATGTGGAGGAAGCACTCGATGTGATCCGAAATTCGGATATGGTGCTCATCCAACAGGAAATACCGGAGGAAACAGTCGTATACGTGAGCAAAATTTGCGCCAAGTATGAGGTGCCGCTGCTGCTGAATCCCGCTCCGGCTCGTGAGGTGGAAGCAAGTGTGATCGAGAACGCGACATATATTACGCCAAATGAGCATGAAGCTGCTATTATGTTCAAGGGCCAAAGCCTTCAAGAGGCACTGCGTCAATATCCGAACAAGCTGTTTGTTACTGAAGGCAGCAACGGTGTACGATTCTTCGACGGAGAACAGGAGGTCGTAGTTCCTACTTATAAAGTAGAAGCCGTGGATACGACAGGTGCAGGGGATACATTTAACGCTGCATTTGCGGTGGCGCTGGCTGAGGGGAAATCGCTGGCAGATAGTGTGAAATTCGCCAATCGTGCTGCATCGCTGTCCGTTACCAAGTTTGGGGCACAGGGTGGTATGCCAACGCGGCGTGAAGTGGAGGAACAATTATAATATGAAAAAACATGGAATCCTGAACAGTCATATATCCAAGGTACTGTCGGATCTCGGCCACACGGACTATATTGTCGTGGCCGATGCCGGCTTACCCATTCCTGAAGGCGTTACCAAAATTGATTTGGCTCTCAAATGGGGTGTACCGTCCTTTCAAGATGTCGTTGATGTGATCGCAGCTGACATGGTGATCGAAAAGGTAACGTTAGCTGAAGAAATTAAACAGGGGAATGAGGAAGCTTTACGGTATATTAGCCGCACATTTGCAGGGGAACAGTCAGTTAATTCGCAGACCACGGCGCAAACAGCCGCCATTGAGTTTTGTTCGCATGAGCAATTCAAGGAGTTGACCCGTCATGCCAAGGTGGTCATTCGCACAGGAGAAAATAAACCGTTTGCCAATTGTATTCTGCAGGCCGGGGTTTATTTTGGATAAAGTCTATTTTGGATAAGTTCATTTTGGATAAAAAGGAGGGGCAGCATGCGGATTCAAATGAAGGGAATTCACAAAGCCTTTGGAACCAATCAGGTGCTGAGTGGTGTTGATTTTGATCTCCGTGAAGGAGAAGTTCATGCACTCATGGGTGAAAATGGGGCAGGTAAATCAACACTTATGAATATTTTAATCGGACTGCATCGCCGTGATGAAGGGACGATTATCATTGACGGTCAGGAAACCTATTTTGCGAATCCTAAAGAGGCGGAGCAAAAGGGAATTGCTTTTATCCACCAGGAGCTGAATGTGTGGCCGGAAATGACGGTGCTGGAAAATCTGTTTATTGGGAAGGAAATGACATCCAAGTGGGGATTGCTGGATAGCACCAAAATGAAAGCGCTAGCAAATGAACAATTCGCTAAGCTTGCCGTGAATCTGCCTTTGAATGGTGAAGCAGGCGAGTGTTCCGTAGGTCAACAGCAGATGATTGAAATAGCCAAAGCATTGATGACGGATGCCAAAGTAATCGTAATGGATGAGCCGACAGCCGCGCTAACTGAACGGGAAATTCAAAAGCTGTTTGAGGTTATTACTTCCTTGAAAAAAGAAGGCGTTTCCATAGTGTATATTTCACACCGGATGGAGGAAATATTCGCAATCTGCGACCGGATTACCGTCATGCGTGATGGAAAAACAGTGGATACCCAAGCGATTCCCGATACTGATTTCGATGAGGTTGTCCGGAAAATGGTCGGCAGGGAGCTAACTGAGCGCTATCCGGCGAGAATACCTGCTTTGGGAGAAGTGGTGCTGGAGGTCAAAAATGCCTCGCACAAAGGTTTATTTGAAAATGTGAATTTTACCGTGCGATCCGGGGAAATTGTGGGCTTTTCAGGTTTGATGGGTTCGGGGCGAACAGAAATCATGCGAGCGCTTTTTGGATTGGATGCTTTAGATAGCGGTGAAATCCATGTGCGTGGAAAAAAGGTGACTATCCGCAAGCCGGATGACGCGGTTAAGCTGGGAATTGGCTTTATTACAGAGGACCGCAAGGATGAGGGATTGGTTTTGGATTTTTCGATCCGGGAAAACATGGTGCTGCCCAATCTGTTCAGCTTTACGTCAAAGGGATTTATTTCAGGCAAAAAAGAGCTGGATTTTGTTAATACATTAATTAAGCGCTTACAAATTAAGACACAATCAGGCGAAACGACGGTACGCAGTTTGTCAGGTGGCAATCAGCAAAAGGTGGTTATTGCCAAATGGGTGGGCATTGGCCCAAGCGTACTTATTCTTGACGAACCAACGAGAGGCGTGGATGTAGGTGCCAAACGGGAAATCTACCAGTTGATGAACGAGCTGACCGAGCGTGGAGTAGCGATCATTATGGTATCCTCAGAACTTCCCGAGGTGCTCGGCATGAGCGATCGTATTATCGTTGTGCATGAAGGTAAAATTAGCGGGGAACTGAGCAGGGAAGAAGCCACGCAAGAACACATTATGACGTTAGCTACAGGAGGACAGTAATATGACAACCATGAATGAAACAAAAGGTGGCAAAGGGTTTCAAATGTCGCAAATCACGCAAAAGCTCGGCCCGTTACTGGGACTCATTATTTTGGTCATCATCGTATCGGTCTTGAATCCCAGCTTTTTGGAACCGCTTAATATTCTAAATCTGTTGCGTCAAGTATCTATTAATGCGCTGATTGCGTTTGGTATGACTTTCGTGATTCTCACAGGTGGGATTGATTTGTCTGTCGGCTCGATCCTAGCTCTATCCAGTGCGTTTGTCGCAAATATGATGCTGGCCGGTTTCGATCCGATTTTGGCGATTATCATTGGCTGTGCGCTGGGTGGCGTCATGGGGATGATTAATGGCTTGATGATTACCAAAGGTAAAATGGCTCCGTTTATCGCTACACTAGCAACCATGACTATTTTTAGAGGATTGACGCTGGTCTATACCAACGGTAATCCCATTACAGGACTCGGAGACAGTCTGGTATTTCAGTTGTTCGGCCGCGGCTACCAGTTTGGCATTCCGGTTCCGGCGATTACAATGCTCATTACCTTTGCCGTACTGTGGATCATTTTGCATAAAACGCCGTTTGGACGCAAAACGTATGCCATCGGTGGTAACGAGAAGGCTTCGATTGTATCCGGTATTAAAGTACCGCGCGTGAAAATTTGGATTTACTCTCTGGCTGGAATGCTCTCTGCTTTGGCGGGTGCTATTTTGACCTCACGTTTGAACTCGGCGCAGCCGACAGCAGGTACTTCTTATGAACTGGATGCCATTGCGGCTGTCGTACTGGGTGGAACAAGCCTGTCGGGGGGACGCGGACGAATCGTAGGTACGTTGATCGGTGTACTCATTATCGGGACGCTGAACAATGGCTTGAATTTGCTGGGTGTGAACTCTTTTTATCAAATGGTGGTCAAAGGGATTGTAATCGCCATTGCTGTATTGATTGACCGCAAGAAATCAGCTTAATACGCCTAATCTGCATAGAAGGAGACCACATAAATGAAAAAACTTACATTAATCATGACAGCCTTGCTGCTCCTGCTGATGACGGGTTGTTCCCTGGAACCGCCGGAATGGGCGAAACCCAAAGCAGGTGCGAACTTGAAGGAGATCAAAATCGGCTTGTCCATCTCAACGCTGAACAATCCATTCTTTGTTTCTCTTAAAGACGGAGTCGTTGCAGAAGCCAAAAAACAAGGATTTCAAGTCATTGTCGTCGATGCGCAAAATGATTCGGCGAAGCAAAGCAATGATGTGGACGATCTGATCCAGCAAGGCGTAAATGCGTTGTTAATTAACCCGACAGATTCGTCGGCTATCTCTACGGTGGTTCAATCCGCTAACGCTTTGAACATCCCGGTCATTACGCTGGATCGTTCTGCTGACAAAGGAGATGTAAAAGCGCTTGTCGCTTCGGACAATGTAGAGGGTGGACGCATGGCTGCCAGATACGTGATCGATCAAGTCGGAAAAGGTGCCAAGGTCATTGAGTTGGAAGGCGTACCAGGTGCATCGGCTACCCGTGAGCGGGGTAAAGGCTTCCACGAAGTAGCGGATAAGGAACTGAACGTTATTGCCAAGCAATCGGCCGATTTTGACCGGACCAAAGGTTTGAATGTCATGGAAAACCTGCTGCAAGGAAACCCGGACGTTCAGGCAGTATTTGCCCATAATGATGAAATGGCGCTTGGGGCAATTGAAGCCATTCAAAGCTCGGGTAAAAATATTCCGGTGATCGGCTTTGACGGCAACGAGGATGCGCTTAAATCGATTAAGGAGGGCAAGCTCACGGCGACCGTGGCTCAGCAACCTGAACTGATTGGACAATTGGCGGTTCGAGCGGCACAGGATGTACTCCAAGGTAAAACCGTGAAAAAATCAATTCCTGCCAAGCTGGAGCTAGTGGATCAGAAGAAATAAAACGGGTGTATACCCCCATAAATTTAAGATTTCGGGCTGATGCGAGAATGCGATCAGTCCATTTTTTATTTTACCTGATGTATCTAAATGAAGTGTGGCGTATTTGCATATGATTTTTCGACTAAGACAGAGTTGGGACAATGCAAGACTGGCTCTTATCATGTCGGTGGCTGATCTGTATTTCAAGCCCGATCCCGTACAAGAAGAATCTATATTAAAGGAATTAAGTGAACAATACCCGGAGGAGGGAAATGCGATCATGGAATTAATGCCAGTTTGGAAGCGTTGGGGTTATGAAGAAGGCAGGGAGGAAGCAAGGGAAGGCGAGGCATTAGCTGCACTTCCTCCTTGTGTTTCAGAGTGATCCGCCGCGCCCTCACGTAAGGTCAGACCTTGAGCAATCCGAATGGCTGCCTGCTCTGGTTCACTTTGTATACCCAAATCGGATAAAGATACAGGCAAACCCAGACGATGAAGATGAAGCGCGCGCTCATGCAACTCTGAGTCAAGAATGTCTATTTTGAGTACGATTCTGCAAAGACAGTAAACATTCGCTTCGTATAATATGGAAGTTTTTAATTTTTGTGTTGTAAGAAGTAGCGGTAAAAGATAGAATAACAATTGTGTGATAATGAGAATCACTATCATTTTTTTGATATATACACTTAAGGAGGACATCATCTTGCAACAAAGTAACAGGGTAAAATCGGGGATCACACTGTGTCTCGTGGTTCTGCTGACGGTTGTACTGGGTGCTTGTGGAAACGCAGATACCCGCAATCAGACCAACGGAAAGACCAGCATTAACGACTCTTCCGGGCAATCCCAAACGGTTGCCATGCGTGAATATACAGATGCTACTGGCAACAAGATCAATATCCCTGTAAATCCGCAACGAGTTATTACGACGCAATATTTGGATGCCATACTGGCCTTGGGAGTTAAGCCGGTAGGTGCTGCTTCCCATTTGTTGGAGGGCGAATATTTAAAAGGAAAGATTGACGGAATTGCGGATATTGGGAACCCGACAAATGTAGAAAAGGTGCTGGAGCTACAGCCAGACCTGATCATAACAACAGAAGATACCACTCCCGAAGTGAAGGAGCAGCTGGAGAAAATTGCTCCAACCGTAGTCGTTTCTTTTGGAGCAGGGGATGTGTTCAAGCAATTTCGGGATGTTGCCGCTGTACTCAGTAAAGACAAGGAAGCTGAGCAGTGGATTGTTAATCTGGATCAAAAGGCTGCCGAAGGCCGGAAGAAGCTAGCTGGAAAATTTAAGAAAGGTGAAACGGTCACGATTTACATGACTTACGGCAAGGATGTGCTAAGAGTGTACGGGGCGCGGAATGTAGGACATGTCATTTACCGTTCACTTGAATTGAATCCTCCTGAGTACATACGCCAAAAGCTGGAGAAGGACCCGAACTTTAATTTCGTTTACGATAGCATCTCGATGGAAAAGCTGCCTGAACTGTCAGGGGACCGAATTATTATGCTGGTTTATGATGAAGAGAGCAAGGATGGAATCCTCAAGGAAATCGAGCAAAGCGCACTGTGGAGAAATCTTCCTGCGGTTAAAAACCACAAAGTATATTTCATCAAAGCTGACCCATGGTTTACGTACTCACCGCTTGCGATTGACAAATCGCTGGATGAAGCGGTTAACATGCTTTCCTTCGATCCTAAATAATCACTTGAAATAAGAAAGGAGAAGTCAAATACATGCTAAAACGTTTTTTTGAATATTACCGTCCTTACCGGACTTTGTTTATCATTGATTTCTCTTGCGCCTTGCTGGCTGCACTGCTGGAGCTGGCTTTCCCACTTGCCGTCAACCGGGTGGTCGATGATTTGCTGCCTAGCGGGAACTGGAAGTGGATTTTATATGCTTGTCTAGGACTGCTTGGTATTTATGTAGTCAGTGCCGGATTAAATTACGTGGTTACCTATTGGGGCCATAAGCTGGGGATTAACATTGAATCGGATATGCGTAAAAAGCTGTTTGATCGAATTCAAAAGCAATCCTTCCGTTTTTTTGATAATAACAAAACAGGGCATCTCGTCTCCCGTATGACCAACGATCTGATGGATATCGGGGAAATCGCCCACCACGGACCTGAAGATTTGTTTATCGCGTTGATGACACTGGGAGGGGCCTTCGGCATCATGCTCGGCATTAACTGGAAGCTGGCAGTGCTGACGTTCATTATTGTGCCGCTTATGATTTACTTGTCATTGTATTTTAGCCGTAAAATGAATGCTGCTTTCCATCGCATGTTTTCGGATATCGCAGATTACAACGCACGCATCGAAAATAACGTCAGTGGTATCCGCGTCGTACAAGCATTTTCGAACGAAGAGCATGAAATGGAGCGTTTTGCTGAAAATAACGGACGATTCCGTAAAACTAAGCTAATTGCTTACCGTATTATGGCTTGGAATTCTTCGATTAGTTTTGTTCTGATGAAACTGGTTTCGCTGTTTGTACTCGTGTGCGGTACATGGTTTGTGATTGAAGGGCAAATGACGTACGGGGAATTTATCGCGTTTGTGATGCTGTCCAACGTATTTCTCGCACCAATCAAGCAGATTAACTCCGTTATTGAAACGTATCCCAAAGGCATCGCCGGCTTCCGCCGATACCTGGATTTGTTGGAAAGTGAATTGGATGTAGAAGATCTGCCAGGGGCCAAGACCGTTACCCATCTCAATGGAGAGATCCAATTTGCAGGTGTAACATTTGGCTATGAAAACAAAGACAAAGTATTGCGTAAAGTGGACCTATCCATCCATGCGGGAGAGACTGTAGCACTGGTCGGCCCTTCAGGAGCAGGTAAAACGACGCTTTGCAGTTTGTTACCACGCTTCTATGATGTGGAGGAAGGCAACATTACCATTGATGGTATGGATATCCGTGAAATGAAGCTGGAATCGTTGCGCTCCATGATTGGGATCGTACAGCAGGATGTGTTCCTGTTCGATGGAACGGTTCGTGAAAATATTGCATATGGCAAGCTAGGTGCTTCGGAAGAAGAAATTTGGGATGCCGCCCGACGGGCTCAGATTGAAGACCTCGTTCGTTCATATCCGGAAGGTTTGGATACGATGATTGGTGAACGGGGCGTGAAGCTGTCGGGGGGGCAAAAGCAACGCTTGTCTATTGCCCGGATGTTCCTCAAAAATCCACCTATTCTCATTTTGGATGAAGCAACATCAGCACTGGATACAGAGACAGAAGCTGCGATTCAGCAGGCTTTGACAGAGTTGTCGCAAGGACGCACAACGCTCGTTATTGCGCATCGTCTGGCAACGATTAAAAACGCCGACCGCATTATCGTGGTTGCCGATCAGGGAATCGCCGAGCAAGGTAGGCATGAAGAATTGCTGGCGGTAAAAGGTCCATATAGCCGTCTGCATCAAGCCCAGTACGGTACCTAAATGAAATAGTATGAAATGTAAGCAGAGAGAGGAATGAATGTTTTGAAGAAGAAAATGTGGATTGCAATGATGCTGCTGTCATTCATCCTGGCTCTGACCGCTTGTGGAGGAAATACGGGGCAGGCTGACGGAAAGCAGAATCAAACTTCTACCGAGCAGAAGCCAGCAACGAAAACAGTCAAAACAATTCATGGTGATGTTACAATCCCAACTCATCCTCAACGGATCGTAGTAGATATGTATCAGAATGATTTGTTAGCTCTCGGTATTCAACCCGTGGGGAGTGTTAAGTATTATTTGGACAATCCGTTTTCAAAGAATCTTGTACAGGGTATTACAAGCATTGGAGACCGCGATAGCGTGTCCCTTGAAAAGGTACTTACTCTGGAGCCGGATTTGATTCTGATTGGTTCCAAAGATGCTTCTCAATATGAGAAGTACAGTAAAATTGCACCGACCGTCGCTATTCCTTATGGTACGTATAAGGATGTACATGAGGAATTAACTGCTTTTGGAGAGCTTCTTGGTAAGGATCAGGAGGCTAAAGCGTGGCTAGCCCAATACGATCAGCGGATGCAGGCAGCACGCGACAAGTTAATGGGAATCATTCAACCTGAGGACACCTTCACTGTCATGGAGGCTTCAACGAAGGAATATTATGTATATGGTGATAACTTTGGCAGAGGAGGACAGGCGGTATACAGAGGACTGGATTTGACGCCCCCACCTCTTGTCCAAAAAGAATTATTAGGTGAGACTCAATGGAAATCGGTATCGAAAGAAGTTATTAATCAGTATGCCGGCTCTTATATTTTTCTGACGGTTAACAAGGAAACCACCGGTTATACAGGGGACAGTATATGGAAGTCACTGGATGCCGTCCGAAATGGCAGGGTCTTTGAGTTACAGGAGGATCGCTATTGGTACTTTGACCCGATTGCCATTGTTGGACAAGCAGAAGAAATCGCAGACATGCTCGTCCAACGGAATAAAGAGAAGGCTTCACAGAAGTAGTTACTCAGGTGTTGCTGGCAGCCCTTTGGTATTGATGCCAAAGGGCTTTATTTTTCACAAAATTGCAGGGCTTCACGGGTTCGTCGAAATTTACTATTGAAGCCATTGCCGCATTAATTTACAATAGTAAAGATTGCATGATAATAATTCTCATTATCAAACGCCTTCATGAGCACAGATTTGTGTGATAGCCTACATACTATTCAACAGTAAGGGTGAAAAATAGTCATGAAATTATCAGAATCATCGGAGAGTCCCGCCCAGAGTAACCATAGCCAGCCGCCGACTCCATTCCACTCACGGCCATGGGCGGCTTCACTCATCTTAACAGCCGGACTAGCCCTTTTGGCGTTCGGTATCGCTTTATCCCTATCTTTTGGTGCAGCTCCTATTAGGCTGTTTGAGGTATGGAATGCAGTCTTTCATTTTAATCCTGAAATACAAAATCATCAAATTATTTGGGAAATCAGGCTACCACGGATTTTGGGTGGTGTGTTGATCGGAGTCTGCTTCGCTGTGGCGGGGGCGATTATGCAGGGGATGACCCGCAATCCGCTTGCTGACTCGGGTTTACTTGGATTGAATTCGGGAGCCAGTTTGGCGATGGCGATTTGTTTTGCTCTTTTTCCCGGGTCATCCTTTTTACAACTGATGCTGTACTCCTTTGTTGGCGCGGCCTTAGCTGTTGTGATGGTATATGGTACAAGCTCCATATCCAAGGGTGGACTTACGCCAGTACGCCTTGTATTGGCGGGTGCAGCTGTAACGGCATTGCTGTCTGCCCTGGGTGACGCGATCAGCTTGTATTTTAATGTCGGACAGGATCTGGCCTTCTGGTATGCAGGGGGACTTAGCGGAACCAAGTGGGTGCAACTGGGGATTGTCTTGCCTTGGGTTGTGGCAGCCTTTATCGGCGCTCTTATGCTGTCACGGTCTATTACGCTGCTCAGCCTCGGGGATGAAATTGCGCTCAGTCTTGGTCAGCGCACTGGCATTGTAAAGGTGCTTGGGATGATCTTGGTACTTATTCTGGCGGGGGCGGCAGTGTCGCTGGTAGGATCTATCGGCTTTGTAGGGCTGATTATTCCTCATATGACCCGCAAGCTGGTAGGTGTCGATTATCGCTGGATCATTCCTTGCTCGGCCATTATGGGGGCTTTACTCATCGTGTTTGCCGATTTGGCGGCTCGTATGATTAATGCACCGGAGGAAACACCAGTAGGCGTGCTTATTGCCCTGATTGGGGTACCATTCTTCCTTTATCTGGCTCGTAAAGAAAGGAGAGCACTGTAAGATGAATAACATCACGACTGGAGCTATTGCCAAAGCAGGTCACCGTAAAAAAATCCATGATTGGATCGTTGTTATCGTTCTGCTCATTCTGCTCATTGTTGCATTCACCATTAGTGCGAATACAGGAACCATTCGACTTTCGCCAATGGAGCTTTTTAGAACCTTATTTGGGCAAGGGACTCCACAGCAGGAATTAATCTTGTTTGAATTCCGATTGCCGCGAATGGTTATTTCCATTTTGATCGGTGCAGGTCTGGCGGTTTCTGGCTGTATCATGCAGGGAGTTTCACGTAATGGTTTGGCGGACCCTGGTATTTTGGGGATTAATGCCGGAGCCGGGCTGATGGTTATGCTGTTTGTATTGCTCTTCCCAACGATGCAAACAACGAATTCATTGTTTTTACTACCTGGCCTTGCACTGATTGGATCAGGAGCGGCTGCTATTCTGATCTACGCGCTTTCTTACAAAAAGGGTGAAGGGATTTCTCCGACAAGGTTACTGCTAAGCGGGATTGGTGTAGCGGCGGGGGTCAGTGCTGCGATGATCATCTTGACTCTCAAGCTTACGCCTGAAAGTTATACGTTTGTTGCCAGTTGGTTGGCAGGAAGTATATGGGGGTCTAACTGGAAATTTGTAATGGCACTGTTACCCTGGCTTGTGGTGTTGCTGCCTTTCGCATACTACAAGGCCAATGTAATGAATGTGCTTAATTTGGGAGATCAGACGGCATCCGGGTTAGGTACATCTATTGAAAAAGAACACATCCTTCTGCTCGCTGCTGCGGTTGGATTGGCCAGTTCCAGCGTATCGGTTAGCGGGGGAATCGGCTTCGTCGGTTTAGTTGCTCCGCATTTGGCGAGAAAACTGGTGGGGCCAAAGCATAAGATGCTGTTAGTGGCCTGTGCATTGGTTGGGGCACTGTTAGTGCTTGTGGCCGATACGATCACACGATCCTTACCTTTACAGAAGGAAATCCCGACAGGTTTGATCGTGGCGATCATTGGTGCTCCATACTTCCTGTATCTGCTGAGTCGCTCCAAGGGATAATCTTGCGAAGAAATCATAACTTACTCATTAAAAGCTATACACGACAAAATAACCTTCAACACCACTAAGGAAGTGGGGCTGAAGGTTATTTTGCATTTAAAAATTTAAACATTCGTATTTTTTCATATCAACGGGAAGTATTCAAGGCGTGAGAAGTTTGATGAAGCTCTCTGATCATTTTGTGCAAAGTGTAATTTTCTTGACGCGTCACGCCGTGTTGATTTTCCTGAACCAGCAACTGATGGATGTTCCGTTTTAGAATTTCACTTCGACGTTCAAGCATTTCGGTACTCATAAATAAATGAACACTCCCTTTGTCATGAATAACTTACATTTTTGAAATGAACATAAGCTGAAAATAAGTTTGCCTTTCGACTTCTTTAAGTATAGCTTGCTGAATGATGAAGGGAAAATGGAGAGAGACAGCAAAATTCTTTTTCACATCACCCATGTCCCGCCGACGGCTACTCACCCCATGGGTTCTTAGATATGCTTCCTGATGCTGGTGATAACAGGTGCTTAGGCGTAATTAGCTAAATGAATAGCATTTGACTGCCTATTGTTTTTTTTTGATATAGTTTCATTAAACGCATTAAATGAATTAATCCATTTAAAATATGGATCCGTAATAGTGCTTAACACCAGGTTAATACAAAAAATCAATCGTGTATTCAAAGAATAATTGCAAAGGTGTATTCAATGCAATAATTAGTTTATTCAATATCAGCGTGCTCAGGTTACCAAATTTTGCAGTTCTAAATGTCGGAATCGTTACAACTATTTAATGAAAAGAAAAGAGTAAGATGCTATGACACTTTAGAAGTGAGGAGATACAATAATGATTATTTTTAAATCGGATGAAGAAATTGAGATCATGAGGGAAGCTGGCCGAATTGTTGCAGAATGCCATGCTATGTTGGCCGCCTTAATCAAGCCGGGCATTACAACCATCGATATCGACCGATTGGTAGAGGAGAAAATACGCTCACGGGGTGCAACTTCCAGCTTTAAGGGGCATAATGGCTTTACAGCATCCATCTGTACCGCTAAAAATAATGTTATATGCCACGGCTTTCCCGATTCTGTTCCTTTAATTGATGGCGATGTGATTACCATTGATATTGGTGCTTTTTATAATGGCTATCATAGGGATTCCGGTTGGACATATGCTGTAGGAAACGTCTCCCAGGAAATCGAGAAGCTGATGGAGGTGTGTCATGAAAGCTTATTCCTAGGCATTGAGCAAGCAGTTGCCGGAAATCGGATAGGTGATATCGGATATGCAATAGACAATCTTGCTCAGCAGCATGAGTACGGCAATGTTAGGGAGTTTACGGGTCATGCCGTAGGAAGGGAGTTATGGGAGGAACCGGCAGTTCCCCATTATGGATATAAGGGCAAGGGAGTACGCTTGAAGAAAGGTATGGTTCTTGCCATTAGGTAGTTGGCGTTCTTATGTTGAAGAGGACGGGTGGACAGCCCGGACCATAGACCATTCCGTTTGTGTTCAGTATGAACATACAGTTGCGATTACCGAGGATGGTCCCCGAATTCTGACAGTGCTATAAAGTGGCGTCCTTCCTGTTGCTGGCGGACAGGATATGTCGCAAAAAAGAACCGCAAAAATGCGGTTCTTTTATTTGAAGATATAGAGTTTTAAATTGCGCGCTAGACAAGGCTAAGGGCTTTATTTATACTTAAAAAGTGCCTAAAATAACTGCGTATAATATAAATTATACGCAGTTTAGGTTTAAATCGACTTTCATTAGCTCTCACGCACAAGATGTCGATCGAATTGTCGATAAAAAGTAGGCGAAAATGGACGTTTTACAGTATATTGGGAAGATGAATCGGAGCGGAGGTAATCGGGATGAAAAAAGGGGGACGGCAAATGGAGCCGGATATGATAGATGATATTGATGAAGTATATGCTGAGGAGCTGGAAGCTTTTTTGATCTGGATGAAAGATGCAGGTTATACGATACATACGCAAAAAAACTATACAGGGGATGTGAAGCAGTTCTTACGTACGCTGCGTGAAAAGCCACTTGATCAGGTGAAGAAAATTCATGTGATGTCGTATCTGTCTAAAGCGCGGGAAAGTGGGGCCGGAGATAGTACGCGGAACCGGAAGCATGCGGCGGTAAGTAGCTTTTACAAAGCGTTGCAGGAATTTGAATTGTGCAGCACGAATCCGGCATCTGGAATTAAAAAAGCAAAGACCGAGAAGAATCGTATGCCGGTCTATTTGGATGAAAAGGAAATTCAGCCGTTTTTGCTCGCAATAGAGGGAAAATATGCAAATCGCAACATGGCTATTTTTCTGCTCATGGTGTACATGGGATTGCGGGTGGGAGAGGTTCATTCTTTGAATATCTCGGATTACAGCCGTGAACGACGTACCTTAGATGTGTTCGGTAAAGGACGCAAGTGGCGAACGCTTCCGGTGCCAGAGGATGTGTGTGATATTGTGGAACGTGCGTTGGAGGAAAGATTAACCCCATGGAGGGGGAAGGAGGACGCGATGTTCGTGTCGCAAAAAGGCCGCCGTTTGGCGGTGCGCTCTATTCAGCAGATTGCTACGGAAACATTCGAGCGATTCCAGCAGGATAAGACTGCGGAACGTCGGGTATCTTACTCCAGCCATAAGCTGCGGCATACGTTTGCAACGATGCTTTTACGTAAGGGGGCTGATCTGCGTACTGTGCAAGAACTGCTAGGACACTCATCCATCCAGACGACCACTGTATATACGCATGTCACCGATCGGGAAAAGGAAAAAGCGATGGATAAGCTGGATATTCAGATACCAATAACGGGATTGTAAGTAATACCATGGGTTCATTTTGAAAATAAATACGTTTAGTTTACATAAAAATTATTATGTAAACTAAACAAAAGGAATTGCACCCTGACTTGGAAATTGCATCAACGACTTTGTGTCATTAATATTGTGAACATTGTGGGAGAACGCTTCCTGATACTGATTAGCTGCAACCCAATCATTTTGCGCATACGATTCAATTTTGACAGGGGATGTTGAATGCTTAATCATTATAAATTTTCGATGATTATTAGAAGCAGAGTCGCACAGATGCCCTAGTATTTCTTTTTTAGACCATTTTTCTGGGAAAGGTTTGGCATTAAATTCATGTTCTGAGATGGAAGAGAATTCTTTTTCATGATCCTCGATGAGCCTAGCGAGTTCTTCAACAGCATTCTTCAATAGATGAGCCTCCTTATTTTAGCGATTGTCATATGATAAAACCTTAGAATAATTCAGAATAAGTTGGAAAGCAATGGTGAATTAAAAGCCAGTATGGTATTGGTTTGACTGATCAGATTGTAGTCTATAGAGAGAACATAGAAGAAGAGTCTTTCTTTCATTTTTTAGAATTCTACAAATCTAAGCATACGATGCCAAAAATGCAGCTAGTTTCATCACCAAATCCAACGAAGAGAACGGTGTCTTACTAACGATAAAGAAAATGATGGATTTACAAAACCAATAAAATTAATTATCGTTATTGAGAGAACTACTCAAAACTGCTCAATGAAAGGACTATAGTAGTATGAAAAATAAAATACTGGTTTTTGATATTGGCGGCTCTTTTATAAAATTCAGTTTGTATTTTCAAGGTGAATTTATGAGCAAGGGGAAAGTTAAAACTCCACTGGACTCACTTGAGAATCTGCTTGTAGCTTTAAAGCAAATTCATAATCAGTTTATGGATGATTGTGAAGGTATAGCCGTCAGCATGCCAGGCATTGTGAATTCAGCAAGCGGCCATATGGTGCATGGTGGTTCATTAAGATATATAAATGATATAAATATGATAGAAATTTTTAAGGAAGCGTTTCACAAACCCGTAGCGATTGAAAATGATGGAAAGTGTGCTGCTCTTGGAGAAGCATGGCGCGGTTCATTACAAGGAATTACCGATGGTGTCGTTCTGGTAGTTGGAACAGGGATGGGTGGTGGTATCATCTCTCAAGGGAAATTGCTGAAAGGCCACCATTTATCGGCTGGAGAATTCTCCTTCATCAGAACTAACAACGAGTATGCCGACAATGTTGATTATCTGCTTGGAATGCAAGGGAGTAGTTTTGTTTTAACAAAAACCGTTGCGAAAGCTAAAGGACTTCCTGCAGATTCTATAACAGGTGAAAAAGTATTCAAGTTTATTGAAGAAGGTGATCGCACGGTCCAAACGATTTTTCAAGAATACTGTAGGAACATCGCAACACAAATCATTAATTTGCAATCGATTCTTGACCCTGAAAAGTTTGTTATTGGGGGAGGCATATCTGAAAATCCTTTATTTGTGATTACGATTAGGGAAGAATTAGAGAAGCTTTATATGGATTCTATCTATAATTTTGTGCGTGCAGATATTGAACAAAGTAAATTAGGCAATGAAGCGAATTTGCTAGGTGCAATATATAATTACAAACAATCCTATCATCTTGAATGATGACCAAAGTTATATTTCGATGAGTGTGGGATTGAGTAATACAAACCAATAAAATACCAACAATAGAGCGTGCCATTAACTTTGGACACGCCTTTTTTTGCATTACAGACGTTTGATATAGGAGGTTTATTTGAAAAACACGGTTTTGGAATATATAGGAAATTTGAAATGGAGAAATCAACTTGATTACATAATACATATTACGTTAACCAAACTAGATTTATGAGTCCTATTAATGCATTCAAATGACAACAAGTAGAATCTGCAAGTGGATCACTCTTATCAAAGTGTCCACTTGCAGATTAAAGTTCACTGACATTCAAAAAAAGCTTTTTTTTCAATTGAGCATTTTGCAACAATCCCAAGAGCGATTTCAAATCAGCAATATATAGATCGAAACGGTTTAGTTGATCTATATATTGTACTTTCGAGCGTTGGGAATCGAATGATGCAACATGCTGAATTGAGAATATGCATGTGCGTCTACATTTCATTTTTCGGAGGAGATTCAATGATCAGACCTTGGATATGCTTGCGTCCCATAAGCTTCCGTTTTTTGCGGTTTTCCTTGGTTTCTAAAACAATATCCAGATCATAGTCGTCAGGATACAATTCAGTAGCAGCTATGTGAAGGACGAGCCTCTTTTTGTTCATGGTCAGCTTTTGGCCTTGGATCAAAATCCCCACATTCCCGCGTTCATCCTCGGTTTTATATACAATTCCAGTCCGATTCAGGTAGCCTACATAAACACTATCGCCAAGGGCAAACGACGTCGCTGAAGGGTCTAAAACTGCTCTTTTGGGGGAAGTTTTACTTGCAGTAACAGGCTTTTCAACATCAAGAGCAGGGGGGATAACGAACGAATCCTGTGTATTCCGAGATGCTCTGCTTGCTGAAATGGCCTGAGAACGCTCGATAATACGATTCCACATCCCCAGCTTCAAGGCAATGGCGTATGCATAGCTTTCTCCGGCCTCACCGATTCGGAGACGGTATAATGGTTGCAGTGTTTCAGTATCAAATTCCATTCGAGCATTCTGGAATCCTGGTGTATTTTCGGCAAAATGCTTAATCTCACTAAAGTGTGTGGTAGCCACAATGGTTGTCCGGCGGCGGTGGAATTCTTCCAGCAGAGCGATAGAGAGGCCCACGCCTTCGCCCGGATCGGTTCCAGATGCCATTTCATCAATCAGGATCAGAGTGGAGTTTCCTGCTGTTTCCAAAATGCCAATCATGTTGCGGATATGTGCAGAAAAGGTGCTCAAGGCATGCTCAATGCTTTGTCCATCCCCTATGTCCACCTCAATTCCCTCAAATACAGCCATTCGGCTGCCTTTCAAAACGGGTACCAGTAGTCCGGATTGCATCATCAGGGTTAACAGGCCGACACTTTTGAGGGCCATCGTTTTTCCACCTGTATTGGGTCCAGTGATGATGAGCGAGGAGTAGCCTTCACCGATTGAGAAATCAAGTGGAACCATGGAATTTGCCATCAACGGGTGACGTGCACCTCGGATGTCTATAATCCCGTTAAGGTTAAGCTCCACAGGCACAGCATCTATAGTCATGGCATATTTGGCTTTTGCTAATAAAAAGTCGAGTATACCTACCGTCTCTGTGTTGATGCTCAACTCCCGGTTGTATGACTCAGTGAGTGCCGTCAGGTCTCCCAGCACTTTCATTTCTTCTTTGGATTCTTCCGCCATGTTCGCACTCTGATCGAATTGCAGACTTACGATCTCGGCAGGCTCGATGTAAACCGTTTGACCGCTGCCCGATTCATCCAGCACATTGCCTTTCACCTGTTTGCGGAACTCTTTTTTGATTGGAAGCACATAACGGCCACCACGCTGACTAATCATATTTTCCTGCATGATGGATCGGTGACGGCTGGTGAGAGAATCAAGTTTCCTTTTGATCCGCTCTTCCGTGACCGCTATTTTTTTGCGGATTTTAGCCAGTTCTTTACTGGCGGTGTCCGTAACTTTTCCTGAATAAATACATCTTTCAATTTCAGACAGAAGGGGCTCCATACCATACATGGAAGAAGCATAGGCACTGACGCTTGGAGCGGCATTCGGCTTGGAACCCATATATTTTATCAGTTGAACGCAACTTCTGATAAATTGGGCAATGTGAGAAAAATCGCGCTCGCTGAACAAATATCCGGTTCCCAGCAAGTGAAGAATGTGTTCCATCCCTTCCAGCGAGGGGATAGGAACACTTGCACCGTGGCGAATGAGCTGCAAGGCTTCGGTCGCTTCGTCAAGGCGGATCTTGATCGTACGGATATCTGTAATTGGTTGCATGGAAGCGGCATGGCGCTTACCAAGGTAAGAAAAAGCACATTCGGAAACTCTTGTTTTGATCCGGTCATATTCCAAACGCTGCATTGTGGTTTCATTCATGAATAAATCTCTCCTTTATTTGTATAGTGCCAGGATTTTTTGAACCTTTTCTGTAAAACAAAAAAGAGCGGAGAATGAACAAATCGTTCATTCTCCGCCCTGAAGGAAAGAGGGAATTTATCGTCAAATAAGCCTATAATCCAGCTTTTGCAGCTCCAATTTATGCGTCCCCAAATCATCCATGAGTAAACCAATTTGTAAGCTAATTAGCCCATGAATAGGAGGTGTATAAAGGAAGTTTACAAAATCTGAAAACAAAAAAACCGCGCTGAACACAGCACGGAATAAGGCCTAGAAGAAAATAATCCCTGAGGCGATTTATGATATCCGCATGTTCTTAACTAATGTCAGGATAAAAACACAGTAGCAAACAAACCTGTCCCTGGAGGGCACAAGCGCCTGAATGGTCTTCCCTGAATATGAAGTTGCTTAGTTAAGAACGTTCACCGACATCAAAATCTCTCCCTTGATTACAGATATATCCATACTATACGATCAGTCACCACCGAAGTCAAGTCAAGTTTATTCTAAAAACAGCAAATAGGTTACGTAAAATATATTATGTTAACTTAAAAAACCAAGCACTATGAAAGAAATTTTCATCTTTCAAATGAGAATGATAATCATTATACTTGTGATTAAGAATAAAACACGCATGCACTGCGAATCCAGCTAAAGGGGGAAGCTATAACAAGATGAAAATACATACCGATCCGTCTACATTTAATGATTACTATAACGAAATAGCCGATGCAAACTTTATGAGCTATGAAAAAGACCCCATTCACGCGTCCACGAAACATGAGCATATTTATCAAATACCTGAGCAATGGGGAAATGGTGTGCATCGTACGCATTTTTTGCGCCAAGGCTTGGAGCTTTCGTATAGTAAAATGCTGTTCCATGAGCCGGTCCAAATTGCAAGAAGGTTTGACACTCCTTATCTGGAACTGGCTTTGAACCTGGATTATTCGGCTAGCTGGTCCGTCGATGGTTTCCGTTCAGATCGTGAACATGGAGGGCATGTGCAGCTCATTTATATGAACGAAGTGAAGATCCAAGCGGAAATGCCAGGGAATAAAGCAATGAATCATATGGAGCTGCGTTTTAATCCTTCGTTGTGGAGTGAGCTTTTACAGGAACTGAGTATCCGTCAGGAACAATCGTTTGCTTGTATGGAAACAGTGATTACGCCTGGTATGCGAGCGATTGCTCAGGAACTGTCGTTTCATCCTTATCAAGGCATGACCCGGCAGCTTTTTCTGGAGAGCAAGGCACTGGAGCTGATGGCCCTTTTTCTGCAAGAAACACGCAATGCTCCGCCTAAATCGACCATGACGATCAAACCCAATGATATACAGTGTATTCACGAGGCGAGAGATATTTTGCTTCGTACGCTGGTTCAGCCTCCGAGTCTGATTCGGCTGGCACAGATGGTACATATTAATGAACAAAAGCTCAAAAACGGCTTTAAAGAGCTATTTGGCACGACGGTATTTGGCTTTGTGCGCGAACAAAGATTGGAAAGAGCCAAACAACTGCTGGAAAACGAGCAGATCACCGTAAGTGAAGCGTCAGCGATGGTGGGCTATAGCAACTTTAGTCATTTTGCCGCGTTATTCCGTAAAACATATGGCTATAACCCGAGTGCCTACCGAAAAAACAATCATTTGTCTTCGTTATAAAATCCTCCATTAAAAAAACTTCTCCCTCCAGCGTTGGTGATTCTCCGGGAATCGGCGGCGGGAAGCAGGATAAGAGCCGTACAATAGAACCAGGCTCAAAGCATTCTGCAACTGCCGTGATTTGAAAGGAGAAATGATTCATGCAACAAAAGCCGGGTATTGCCCGATTATTGCAAATCGCCGGGGAAAAGCGCGGGTTATTAACCTTTTCTGCGCTATTTTCCGGTTTAAGCGCCATTCTGATGCTGGTGCCTTATGCATCTGTGTATTTTGTGCTCAAGGAACTGCTCGAACACGCTGCACAACCGACAACAGCGGATGGGCCGTTTATGATTCGATGGGGGCTGATCGCGCTCGCAGGTTTATTGGCCAGCCTCATTACGATGTACATCGGTGGACTCATCTCTCATATTGCAGCCTTCCGTATTTTATACGGTCTGCGTGTCAAGCTGTCAGCGCATATTGGTAAGCTTCCATTGGGCTGGCTTAATGGTACTTCCACGGGTGCAGTTAAAAAAACACTGGAGCAGAACGTGGAAAAAGTAGAGACATTTGTCGCTCACCAACTGCCGGATCTGGTGCAGGTCATCGTGACGGCGGTGGTGATGATTGTCGCTATGTTTAGCTTGAACGTGTGGCTGGCACTTGCTTGTGTTGTGCCCATTTTACTCGCTTTTACCGTCCAGATGACGCTGATAGGCGGCTCCAAGACGTGGGATAACGTCAGAGAGTATTACAATTCACTGGAGCGTCTGAACGGATCGGCTGTGCAATATGTACGTGGGATGCCTGCGATCAAGATATTCGGTCAAACGGTGCATTCGTTCCGTAAGTTTTACTCCGATATGGTGCATTACCGCGAGTATTGCGTGAAATTTACTGACCAATTCCAAACCGGCTTTCTTGTGTTTAAGGTGATTATTAGCTCATTCGCCGCTTTTGTACTGCCTGTGGGCGTTTACCTGCTGAGTGGTAATCCTGGGAATGTCGCTTTTGCCTCGGTGCTGCTGTTTTTCCTGGTGATGGCTCCCGGCGTTTCGGCTCCGATGTTTAAAATTATGCACCTCATGTCTTCCATGCGAGATATTCATGAAGGTGTTGATCGAATCGACCGTATTTTTAACGAGCCTGCAATGCAGGAGCCTGCACATCCGCAGAAGCCGACTACCTATGATGTGCAGTTTGAGCAGGTTTCCTTTTCCTATGGCAGCACAGAAGAGGTTAAGGAGCCTCAAGACGGCGGGGAAACTCAACCGACCCGTGTGTTGTTCGATATTTCCTTTACCGCAAGACAAGGGGAAATGACGGCATTAGTTGGACCTTCCGGCTCCGGGAAATCCACGATCGCCAATCTGGTGCCACGCTTTTGGGACGTGCAGGAGGGGGCGATCCGTATTGGTGGCGCGGATATCCGACAGATGAGTACGTCCAACCTGATGGATACGGTCGCTTTTGTATTTCAGGAAACCTTTCTGTTCTTTGACTCTGTGTTCAACAATATTGTAGTAGGCGATACAGGTGCTTCCATGGAGCAGGTTATCGCGGCGGCAAAGGCGGCGCAGTGCCATGAGTTCATCTCCAAGCTGCAGAACGGGTATGATACGCTCATCGGGGAAGGCGGAGTATATCTGTCGGGTGGTGAAGAGCAGCGGCTTGCGGTAGCACGCGCCATTCTCAAAAATGCGCCCATTCTGGTGCTGGATGAAGCCACGGCATTTGCTGACCCTGAAAATGAATACGAGATGCAGCTAGCCTTGAAGGAGCTGATGAAGAACAAGACGGTGATCGTTATCGCACACCGTTTGTCTACGATTCAGCATGCAGATCAAATTCTGGTGCTTCAGGAAGGCCATATTGCTGAGCGGGGACAGCATAGAGAGCTAATTCGTGCAGATGGTCTGTATGCCCGCTTGTGGCAAGCGTATACGGATGCGGGACAATGGCAGATTGGGGCACCGGGAGAGGAGACGGCTAAACGATGAGTATGCTGAAAAATATAACGGCGGGTAATCCGCGGGTACTGTTAAAGCCGGTATTGTATACGACTCTGGCTAATGTTGCGGGGCTGATTCCATTTGCGTTGCTGGTAGGGGCGGCCCGTCTTATTTTCGAGCCTTTCATTCATCCGGGAGCTTCGCTACAATCGGCTGGCTTATGGTGGATTAGCGGAGGGCTGCTTATGTCGTTGATTCTGCTGTATCTGTGTGAAGTTCCGGCTTATCGTTCCCAGTACCGGGGAGCCTATGACGCTTCTGTAACCGGGAGATCGCGTTTGGCTGAGCATTTGCGCAAGCTGTCGCTCGGTTTTCTGAACAAGCGTGATCCGGGTAATTTGGCGAATATGATGATGGGTGATATCACAATGGTGGAGCATGGGATTTCCCATTTGGTCCCGCAAATGATCGGGGCGGTGACGATGCCGCTGCTGGCGTTGATTGGCTTATCCTTTTTGGATTGGCGCATGACGCTGGCACTGTTCGCTGCTTTTCCGGTAGCGATTTTGCTGGTATTGCTCACTTCCCGTATACAGCGGCGGCTGGGAGCTAATCACATGCGGGCTAAAATTAACGCGGCTAATCGCCTACAGGAGTATTTGAACGGTATTCGGGTAATTAAGGCTTATCAGCTAACCGGAGAGCGCTTTGTGCGTCTGGAGCTTGCGTTCAAGGAGCTGATGCGTCACAGTATCCGAATTGAAGGGCTGTTGGGGCCGATTGTATTAGCTGCTATTGCTTTTATACGCTCCGGCTTGACGTGGATGGTTATGATCGGGGTATATCTATTATTGGCTGGGCAGTTGGATGTGATCGCTTTTGTCTCCTTTTTAATCGTAGGAACACGTATTTATGATCCTCTGACCACTGCGCTTGTTAATTTCGCCGAGTTTCGTTATCACGAGCAGGCAGGGGAACGTATTGTCCAGTTGCTGAACGAGCCTGTCATGCCCGGTGATCAGATGCCTTCGCAAAGGCATGATATCGAGCTGAGACATGTAAGCTTCCGCTATGGTGAGCAACCCGTACTTGAGGATGTAAGTATGTCTATGCCGTTCCGTTCCTTTACGGCGCTCGTAGGGCCTTCTGGTAGCGGGAAAAGTACGGTATTGCGTATGATCGCACGTTTTTATGACCCGAATCAGGGCAGTGTACTGCTGGGTGGCGATGATATGCGGCAGATGGACCCCGAGGCGCTGCTGCGCAAGGTATCTATGGTGTTTCAGGACGTGTATCTGTTTCAGGATACGATTGGAAATAATATTCGATTCGGTAAAAGTGATGCGACGCAGGCAGAGATCGAAGCTGCCGCTCGTCAAGCTTGCTGTCACGATTTTATCTCCAAGCTGCCGAACGGGTATGACACCTGGGTAGGTGAGGGCGGCAGTACGTTGTCAGGTGGGGAAAAGCAACGGATTTCCATCGCACGAGCCATTCTCAAGGATTCGCCGATCGTATTGCTGGATGAGGCTACGTCTTCGCTTGATCCTGAGAATGAAAAGGATATTCAGCAGGCGATTGATCGCCTTGTACAAGGCCGAACCGTTATTGCTATTGCTCATCGGCTCAAAACAGTACGAAATGCGGACCGCATCGTTGTACTGGACAAAGGAAGGGTTGTAGAGCAGGGACGACATGATGAACTGCTGGATGACAACGGTCTGTATGCACGATTGTGGAAAAGACAGCATGAAGGAAGAGAGTCTTAGGATGCATGAAATTATGAAATAATGATGAGATCATAAAAAAACTGATCCTTAGCGGATGGCAGGATACACCTCCATTCCAATAAGGATCGGTTTTTTGCATTATTTAGATTCCCCGGATACAACAGCTTGCACAAAATATTACATAATAAATATTATGTTAACTAAAATGTATATCTGAACGATGAGGATTTGTATCCGATGTACGTTTTAAATCCATAGTGATATAATTACGCGTACATGCCTGAAAAGGAGCGTATGGAACACAAATGAACTTTCAAGTGGACTTTTTATCTTTTTTTGTAATTCAGGTAGACGGAAAAGAAGGACAGGGCGGTAAGTCCTACAAGCATTACGCTACGATGGATGACTATGATTATGACGAAAGTGATGTTAAAAAATTTCTGGACGGGGAATTTGCCCGCATTAGCAAGCGGAAGGTCGAGAAAAATCCGAGCACAGAGCAGGCACCGACCAAAATTGGCCGCTTTATCGTCGAACCGGAGCATGAACTGAGCAGTAATCCGAATTTCAATATGTTCGCCCGGCTGCGGGCAGCAGAGGATAAGGAAGATTTTAAAAATGCCTGCGACGATCTGGTACGGATGTATCTGGATACGAGCGCGGTACGCGGCGGAGCGTTGATCATTGTACAGGCTACCTTGAATACACACTCCGATGATCCGTTTATTTTTGTGCTCAAATGTGATTTTGAACCTAAAATTGCCCGGATTACCGAAAGCAGTCTGGTCAGTGAGGTCGAAATGGCCATTTCAGCACGTAATATGAAATCCATCATGTATCCTTACATGCTGGAGGAGGGGATGAACGATGAGTGGGAGCTTAAAATTCACCAGTCCTCGCATGCCCGGTATTTTGAGGATTTTCTGAAATTTGTGACCTACGAGCAATCCATGCCAGAAATCGTTAATGAGCATGTCATGGGCTTCGTCCAGAACTATGTAGAGACGAAATGGCCAGATGCTTCCAATGAGGAAAGACAGCAAGAGGAACGTGATCTGGAGCTGTGGGCGGCCAGTGAAAAACGGGATTTGCAAGGAAAATGGGAACCCCTTCAGGTCGTAGAGGCTGCACAGCATATTGTTGAGCTAAAACCGGAAATTGAAGTTCGCTTCAAGCTGGATGATACGGCTGTGCGTGGACTGCTGTCCGACTTTGGGGCCAAGCTGCATATTACGAAGCTGCACGACAGGTACGCGCTTATCATTGAAGGCGACGCATTTACGTTTGAAAAAGGCTTTTCACCGATTGAGCTGCTTCAACCTGAATCGTTCGAAACGGTGGCTGAGCGACTGAAAGAGAAACGCCTGCAAGAAGACGAATTTGCCGATGGCGACACACCGCCTTGGTAATCTGAATAAACTGTTTACGATAAGCTGAACTCCTTATATGACATAATCAAAAAAAGGGCCTCTCAACGGTATTTTCGCCGCTGTGGAGGCCCTTTTTTGTCTACAATTTCAGTTTGTCCATCTACAAGTTGAGTTTACTGATTTGATTTTTCAGCTTGTCCGCAGATTGGTGTAGCCCTTGACGTTCCTTGTCATTCAGTGGAAGATCTAAAATTTCGCGTACCCCGTTGTGATCTACGATACTCGGGACACCCAGATAAACGTCAGACACTCCGTTATAATCTTCCAGCAAAGTGGACACATTAAGTACCGACCCTTCGTCCCCCAGAATGGCGGCTACGATCCGGTCGAGAGCCAGCCCGATGGCGTAAGAGGTCGCGCCTTTGGCATCTATAATTTCATAGGCTGCATTTTTGGTACTTTCAAAAATTTCATTTTTCGTTTCTTCGCCCAGATCCAATGGAGTTCCTGCGATGTTGGCCGTGCTCCATACAGGCAGTTCGGAGTCGCCATGTTCTCCAATAATATGGGCGTGGATGCTGCGAGGGTCAATGCCCTTTTGCTTACCAATCAAATAACGGAAGCGTGCGCTGTCCAGCAGCGTTCCCGAACCGATAACTCTGCTCGAAGGCCAGCCACTACGTTTCCAGGAAATGTAGGAGAGAATGTCCACTGGATTGGTTGCGATCAGCAAAATGCCGTGTGTGTTTACCTTGACGATATTATCAATAATGCTTTCAAAAATTTCGGCATTACGCTTGAGCAGATCAATGCGTGTTTCTCCCGGTTTTTGTGATGCGCCCGCTGTAACAATGATGATATCCGCATCACGACAGTCTTCATAATCACCCGCCCACACTTTGACACCGCCGAGAAAGGGAAGCCCGTGATTCATATCGAGCATTTCCCCCTGCGCCTTTTTGACATTAACATCAATAAAGACAAGTTCTGACATGCGTTGGCGTAGCAGGAGGGTGTAACCGGTCGTTGTACCGACCGCTCCCATGCCGACAATGGCCACTCTGCTTCGTTTGTAAGGTTTTAAGCTCATAAAATCCTCATCTCCTTTTCGGGTTGAATACCTTTTCATTTTTTAATAATACAAAATTTATCTTTCCATCTTAGTTTACCGTATATGTGCCCTCCACTGCAAAGAAATATGACATTTCTCCTTGACTTCAAACAGGGACTCGCTAATAATTAATCGACAGAAACACACACTAAAGCGTTGCAGTAGCAATATTGGCGTAGGACATTATGGAAAGAGGATTATGATTATGGACTTATTTCGAAAAAAGACAGGGATGCTCCCGCATGGAGAAAACGGAACGACGGATCACTTGAAGAGAACGATGGGCGCCTTCGATCTGACTATGCTGGGTGTAGGATGTATCATCGGTACCGGAATTTTTGTGATCACAGGCAAGGCAGCAGCGGAAAATGCGGGTCCTGGCCTGATGATCTCCTTTGTTATTGCAGGAATTGCCTGCGTGCTGGCAGCCCTGTGCTATGCGGAGCTTTCATCTACGGTTCCCGCTGCCGGCAGTGCTTATGCGTATAGCTATATTGTGTTTGGGGAAATTCTGGCCTGGGTGCTGGGTTGGGACTTAATTCTGGAATACGGGGTGGCGGCTGCCTCTGTGAGTAGTGGCTGGTCTGCTTATTTTCAAGGCTTGCTGGCTGGGTTTGATATACATTTACCACTGGCTTTAACCGCAGCCTTTGATTCAGCCAAGGGAACCATTATTGACCTGCCTGCTGTGTGTATTATTATGTTGATCACACTGCTGCTGAGTCTCGGAGCCAAGGAAACGGCCCGATTTAATTTCGTTATGGTTTGTGTCAAAGTCGGAGTCGTGCTGCTGTTTATCGGAATCGGAATTTTTTATGTTAAGCCTGCTAACTGGACACCGTTTCTCCCCTATGGTTTTTCCGGTGTTTTGAGTGCCGCGGCAATCGTATTTTTTGCTTACTTGGGTTTCGATGCCATTTCAACGGCAGCAGAGGAGGTACGTAATCCGCAGCGGAATATGCCAATTGGTATTATTTCCTCGCTTGCGATTTGTACGGTGCTGTATATTGCGGTTTCGGTTGTACTTACCGGAATGGTGCCTTATACGCAGTTAGGGGTAAATGATCCTGTTGCGTTTGCTTTGCGCTTTATCCATCAGGATTTTGCGGCAGGATTGATTTCTGTCGGTGCGATTGCCGGGATGACCACGGTTTTACTCGTACTGTTGTATGGTCAAACACGGTTAATTTTCTCGATGTCGCGTGACGGTTTGTTACCGGTATTTTTATCTAAAATCAATCCCAAAACTCAAACACCAATCCGAAGCACTTGGCTGGTCGGAAGCATCATCGCATTGGCTAGTGGATTTTTTCCATTACATGCATTGACGAACCTGACGAGTATCGGAACCCTGTTTGCTTTTGCCGTTGTATCGGTTGGGGTGATCGTTCTGCGGAAGAGACGTCCGGATTTGAAAAGAGGCTTTACCGTACCTTGGGTTCCGTTGCTCCCGCTTTTGAGTGCCCTGGTTTGCGTCGGTTTGATGCTTCAGCTTCATATCAGCACATGGATTGGATTTATCGTTTGGCTTCTGCTGGGTCTACTGATTTATTTCTTCTATGGATATCACAAAAGTTTGTTAAACCGTAAATCCTAATTTGTCTGAATGTTAAAAAGCCGGCATCCTGCACTTATGTGGAGGGTGACCGGTTTTTTTGTATGAGTGCGCGAAAAGTGTCACATAAGGTCGTTTATGGTATAATTCTGTTTCAGATAAGGTTGTGGCACGGGATTACCGCATGCCATCGAGGGAGGATCTTTATATGAAACTGCGCTGGCGTGCGCTCCTGGGGGGAGTATTGCTGCTGACAGGTATCCTGCTGGCTGGCTGTTCTTCCGAACCCGCAGAAACCGTAACCAAACCTCCGGTTGAGGAACCGGATGACCAGGGACAAACGATAACTATTAATCCACCATTGACGCCGAAGGTGGGCGATCCCAATGCCAAATATGTAGTTCAGACACGAATAGCTGATTTCCATCTGATTGATAATACCAAAGGTTTCGTTTGGGGAGTTACTCGTAATGAGCTTCGGCTCTATTATACGCATGATGGTGGAAATACCTGGAATAATATTTCTCCTTCCGAAAACGTTCAATTTCAAGACAAGCTTGGATATGGGAAGGATATTAGCTTTACCGATTCCCGGCATGGATGGGTTGTCCGTCAAAATCTGGACAAAACCGCAACCGTCATCCTCAGAACCGCTGATGGGGGACAAAGCTGGGATATTTCAGCGCTCCCAAGCGGGGAGCATGTGAGCGCGATACAATATGTAAATCCATCTACCGGATGGATTATGGCGTCTACAAACCTGAATGAGCAGGATCAACAAAAGTTGTTGTATCATACCACTGATGGAGGGGCCACATGGAAGAAGGTTGCGCAAAGTTCTGGCATGTCATCCAATGAGTCAAGCTCGGGCCTGCCCGATCAGGGCAGCATGGCAGGAATGAGCTTTGATGGCAACAAGCAGGGTTTTGTTGCGATTAATCTGGATAGCAAAGTTAAGCTTTATAAGACTTCGAATCAAGGGAAGACTTGGACCCCGGTAGCCAGCAAGATGCAGGGTTGTCCTCAAGCAGAAGCCGAAGCTCCGCAGTCTTTTAAAGGAAATAGTTCCTCGTATTGGATTCCTGTTCTCTGTTATTTAGACAGCGGTACAAAGTATAGCGGACTGTTTACTGATGATGCAGGCATGCAATGGAACAATGTGTCTTTGGGGCTGACCAGTAAAAGAAACTCCGTTATTCCCGGCCGCACTTTTCTAAATGATAAGGAAGGGTGGATCGTAACCCCAACCGGAGTGAAGCGAACGATGGACGGGGGCAAGACGTGGACAACCCTTACTGGCAGCAAAGTATTGCCATCGAAGCTAGAGGATTACCCGCGATCGGTCAAGCTCCGGTTCGCTTCTTCTACGGTAGGGTGGCTGCTTCTGGAACGATTGGACGACAAGAAATCACTGTTACTTAAAACGACGGATGGCGGTGCCAACTGGAGGATCCTATAGCCCTTCACCAGAGCGATTGCCCTGTGCTTTTTTTCCTAATTTTGCACGTCCTCAAAAGGCCATGCAGATACAGGAAAGAGGCACAGGGCGTTTTATTTTTAAAAAACTTAAATTTTATACGACAATATGTGAAAAAAATCACAATCTATCGGATGAGCCGCTGTTATACTGAACCTGTAAACAACGATAGGAGTGATAATCATGAGAGCGAATCAGGATCATATGTTAACCCAATACTACCTTCAATTTTGTTACACTTGCCAGGATGCCTACGGTTGCACGACTGAAGAGGATTGTAAGCAGTGTGCAGAACGTTACGCCGAAACAGAAGAAAATGAAGTACTGGATGAAACACAACGTTATCTCCAGCTTGTACATGTATAAACAGATGCATCATTCTGATATCGCCATATGTTGAGCCTCCCGGATCATTCCGTGGAGGCTCTTGGCGTTCTTGAGGGTTGCTATCAAATTTGGGCAGGAACGTACATATACTATTACAGAAAGCTTAGGTCATGTGAGGATGCCCGGCTGTTTCCCTGTGGAATGCCTGGCGGAGAGGAGTGCGGTGCATGGGATTTGAGTCATTATGGATGTTCGATTGGCTGGGTACGGTACTGCCCGTATTTTTCGTAGTCGTGTTGGGTATTGTCGTACTGTCTGCGGGCAAGGAAGTCATGGAATGGAGCCGGAATAAAAGGCAGCCTGTATTGACGGTCGGTTCCCGAATTACGGCCAGAAGGACACATCTCCAACAGAGGCGGCAGGAGGAACAAGGGACTCGTACCTATACTTTCTATTATGTAACCTTCGAGGTGGAGAGTGGCGACCGGATGGAGTTTAAGGTGAGCGGGGAAGAATATGGTCAATGTGCCGAGGGAGATGAGGGGCGGCTTACCTTTCAGGGTACACGGTACATCGGGTTCCAGCGTCTCAATCGCTATAGCTTGGAACAGGTTAAAATGTAGACAGCAGCTTATTCTCCCATTCATTCATGGGCAGCCCCTGAAGCCTATGCGGCGTCCAAAGGAGCCATTGCAGCCCTTACACACGCGATGGCCATATCGCTAGGAAAGGATGGAATCCGGGTCAACTACGCCTCGAAGACCATCAGCAGCATCCATCCGGTCGAGTGGGAATTCCTGCCGACATCGCGCGGGCGTGTCTGTATTTGACCCAGTCCGGCAACGACTTTGTTACAGGCACGAATCTGGTTGTAGATGGCGGCATGACGCGAAAAATGATTTATAAGCCCTGAAAATTAGGCTGAACATGGGCGAACTTAATTTTTATATAAGGATACGTTACTGTAGGATAGTCCCGAATTTCGGGGCTATTTTTTTGTCTATTTTTTTTGCTGTCGCTGTCACCCATTGGGCATTTGTACCATACGATACGATATATGATTGAGCAGTAAGGAGGGGAGACGTTGGCTGTTATTAATGTCAACTCAGAGGATGTAAGGACACTGGCCCGGCTTATGCGAGCAGAGGCCGAAGGAGAAGGGGAGCAGGGAATGCTCATGGTCGGCAATGTCGGTGTTAATCGGATTTTGGCCAATTGTCTGGATTTTCAGGGAATTCGCCTCATGAATGACATGGTGTTTCAAAGTCCCGGCGGATTTGAAGCTACCCAAAAGGGGTACTTTTATCAAAGAGCCCGTGACCGTGACATTCGTCTTGCCCGGCGTGTCATTAATGGGGAAAAGATTCGCCCGGCTTCGAATGCATTGTGGTTTTTCAGACCTTCCGGGGACTGTCCGGATACCTGGTATAACCAGACTAACACCGGCCGTTACAAGGCCCATTGCTTCTTTAGTCCAACTGCACAGGATTGCCCTGCCGTCTATTAACGCGAAACAACATGAGTGTGGATGATTTAAAACCATTTTAGGAGGAATTAAAATGATTTCACAGCAAGCTTACCGTCCTGTCTCTTATCCTGCTGGCGGCGGGTTTCCCGAATGGCCTAGGTTGGCTCCAATGGGAACCATGCAGCCCATGCAGCCCATGAGCGGCTTTCCCCTTCAAGTCAATAGTGGTAGCGCAATGACACCGACTGGCACAGTGGTACAGACTCAGACTCCACAATATGAGCAATCTTATATTGAAAATATTTTGCGTCTGAATCTGGGCAAAACAGGTACTTTTTATATGACCTATGAAAATAACCGGGAATGGAACGCAAAAATTTTCAAGGGTATTTTGGAAGCGGCTGGTCGTGACCACATTATTATCAGTGATCCTTCTACTGGAAGACGCACCATTCTGTTGATGGTGAATCTGGACTATGCGACTTTTGATGAGCCGCTGTTGTACCAATATCCTGGCGTCATGGGTAATCCGGGCTCGTCCCCGGTTCGCTGATGTCTTCATATATATAGTTTATTCCCCAATCCTCTGCCTTACGGCGGGGGATTTATTTTATTTATATTCTTTCTCAAATATAGTAGCTTCCCTTGTGGTAAAGGCGGAAAATGGCGATTTTCGGTCAAAATGACCGCGTTAGCCGATTTTTCTGACATACCTTGCGGATTGACTGTGTAGTGTATAACTATATAATTGAATATAAGCTGATGAATGGCTTCGTCATTCATGCGAAAATATGGCTTGTAAAAGCCGGAAGGAGTGAATGTGTTGGGAAGTTGACGCTGCTTATGATGTGTTATCGTTCTGTCTATGATGAAACTATCCGAAGGAGGTGCGCCTGTCTGCCGTAATGACGGCTGACGGGGAGCATATTGAGTGACCCTTTACCGAGTATGTTTAACTTATTTATTGTTTTTGCATTAGTATTATTAAACGGTTTTTTTGTATCTGCAGAATTTGCAATGGTGAAGGTCAGAAGCAGCCGTATTGAAGCATTGGTAGAGGCGGGTAACAAAAAAGCTGTATATGCCGCGAATATGTTACACAATTTGGACGCTTATCTGTCTGCCTGCCAGTTGGGCATTACACTGGCTTCGCTGGGACTGGGGTGGATCGGAGAGCCGGCCATTGCACATTTGATCGAACCTGTATTTACCGCCGCCGGGCTAGGACCGGTATATGTACACGGTACTGCCGTGGTCATTGCATTTATTGTGATTACGATTCTGCATATTGTGCTGGGTGAATTGGCGCCCAAAACAATAGCCATTCGTAAAGCTGAAACCATTACGCTGTATTCGGCCATGCTGATGACTTGGTTTTACAAGCTGATGTATCCATTCATATGGGCGTTGAATGGCATGGCGAACAGCCTGCTGCGTTTATTCCGTCTGGAGCCGGTATCTGAATATGACGATTCCGCTCATACGGGGGATGAAATACGCATTCTGATGAAAGAAAGCAATAAGAGCGGACTAATTGATAATACGGAATTGGCGCTTGTTGATAATATATTTGATTTTACCGACACGACCGCCAGGGAAATCATGATTCCGCGTACCGAGATGATTTGTCTGTACAGCAATGAGTCCACAGAGGAAAATCTCGCGATTGCGACGGAAAGCATGAGAACGCGTTATCCAATCTGTGCCGATGACAAGGACCATATTATCGGCTTTATCCATATTAAGGATCTTCTGCGGGCAAACAAACTGGATACCCGTACGATGATCCGCCCGATTCTTGCCGTTCCTGAATCTACGCAAATTAGCGATTTGCTCAAACGCATGCAGCGTAGCAAGACACAAATTGCGATTCTGATTGATGAATACGGTGGTACCTCAGGTATGGTGACGCTGGAGGATATTATGGAAGAGATCGTTGGTGAAATTCAGGATGAGTTCGATCAGGAGCGTCCGGGTTGTGAGCAGATTAATGACGAGGAATTTTCCATTGACGGTATGCTGTTAATTGATGAAGTGAATGATCGCTTTGGACTGAATCTGGATCATGAGGATTATGATACAGTAGGGGGCTGGCTGTACTCGCATGTTGAGGTCATCCCGCCACAGCCGGGTCAGTCTGTAGAATTTGAAGGTTGTCAGTTCGTTGTAGAAGAAATCGAGAACAAGCGGATTTCACGTATTCGGCTGTTGAAGCAGCCAATCCTTATGGAGGAAGCCGGAGTCTCGTAAATCAGAAAAAAGAGTAGACATTCTATAATTGAATAATCCTTGAAGCGACCCTTGAACGATAGAGGGCCGCTTTTTTTGATTTTGGCTTCTTTACACATAAGACATGAATTGATATGATGTCTGTATCATTGTCAACCTATTATAAATTAATTTGGTTGACAATTAAAAAGGGAATTTCTCCTGAGAAACGTATCTGTTTACATGCTCATTTAAATTAGGGAGGTACAAAGTATGAAATGGTCCAATGAGGTTACGGATTGGTACTCGCTGGCAGAAAAAGCGATCCACGGCAGCAATTTGACGCTGGAAGAAGGATTGGCGGTGCTGGAAGCGGACAATGAGGAAATCTTACCGATTATGCAAGCTGCATTTCATGTGCGTCATCATTTTTACGGTAAAAAGGTAAAACTCAACATGATTATGAATGCCAAAAGCGGTCTGTGCCCGGAGGATTGCGGCTATTGCTCACAATCCATCGTATCCACGGCACCTGTCAGCAAATACAGTATGCTGGACAAGGAGTCTCTGCTGGCCGGAGCCCGTGAAGCGTTAGCGAGGAAAGCAGGTACATATTGTATCGTAGCTTCCGGTAAGGGCCCAACCAATCAAGAGCTGGATCAGGTAATTGAGGCGGTACAGGAAATTACCAGTACGATGCCACTTAAAATTTGTGTGTGTCTGGGGATTCTTAAAGCAGATCAGGCCCGCCGGTTGGCAGAGGCGGGAGTCCATCGTTACAATCACAATTTAAATACGAGCAAGGCCAACTATCCGTCCATTACAACCACACATACATACGACCAACGTGTCGAAACGGTTAAAATGGCTCAATCTCACGGGATGTCACCCTGCTCCGGCGTGATTATCGGAATGGGGGAAACGAATGAGGAAATTGTCCAAATGGGTTATGCGTTACGAGAACTCGGTGCCGACTCCATTCCGGTTAACTTCCTGAATCCGATCCCCGGAACCCCGCTGGAAGGAACAAAGCGCACATCTCCGATCAGAGCATTAAAGGTACTGGCGCTGTTTCGGTTCATTTGTCCATCCAAGGAAATTCGTGTCGCAGGCGGACGGGAGCTGAATTTGGGAACACTGCAACCCTTATCCCTGTATGCAGCCAACTCGATTTTCGTAGGCGATTATTTAACGACAGATGGACAAGAAGTCACAGCCGATCATCAAATGATTGAAGATCTGGGGTTTGAAATTGAGATGTGTGCCCTTTCAGCCGTATAATAGGAATTGTACAAACTTGGAAGGGAGAGTTGAACGATGAGTGAAAAGGTATTTATTAGTCCGGGTAAATATGTGCAAGGGAAAAATGTGATTGATAAAACGGGTGAATATGTCAAGCCATTAGGTCATACTGCTCTGGTTATTGCTGACAAGCTGGTATGGGGTATCGCAGCCGACCGGGTAGTGAAAAGTCTGGAACAAGCGGGGCTTGCTTCGGTAAAGGTGGAGTTTCAAGGGGAAGCGTCCAAAAATGAAGTGAACCGTATTGCTGATCAGGGACGAAGCGGGCATGTCGATATTGTCATTGGTGTAGGCGGCGGCAAGACGCTGGATACTGCCAAGGCGGTTAATGAGGTGCTAGGTTCCTCGGTTGTGATTATTCCAACGACAGCCTCTACGGATGCTCCGACCAGTGCGCTATCTGTCTTGTACACGGATGAGGGCGCATTTGATACGTATTCTTTTTTCAGTAAAAATCCAAGCTTGATCCTGGTTGACACGAAGGTTATTTCCCAAGCACCGCCATTGTTCCTCTCTTCTGGCATTGCGGATGCGATGGCAACATGGATTGAAGCTCGAGCGGTTATCGAGGCTCGGGCTACAACGATGGCTGGTGGCTTGCCAACCTTGGCAGCCGAAGCGATTGCGGCCAAGTGCGAAGAGGTTCTATTCGATTACGGACTGCAAGCTTATGAATCCGTGAAGCGCAAAGTGGTTACACCTGCGCTTGAAGCAGTGGTGGAAGCTAATACGCTGCTGAGTGGGCTAGGATTCGAAAGTGGTGGCTTGGCAGGCGCACATGCGATACACAACGGTTTTACCGTGCTGGAAGGGGATATTCATCATCTGACGCATGGTCAGAAGGTGGCTTTCGGTACGTTGGTACAGCTTGCGCTGGAAAAAAGACCTTTGGCCGAAGTGGAACGGTATATCGATTTTTATCTGAAGCTGGATCTGCCCGTCACACTGGAGGACGTCAAGCTCCAGGAAGCCTCCCGCGAGGATCTGTACCGTGTAGCTCAGGCGGCGACGAAAGAAGGCGAAACCGCTCACAACCTGCCATTTGCTGTAACGGCGGACGATGTGCTGGATGCGATTTTAGCCGCTGACCAGTATTCCCTTGCTTACAAAGCTAAAATTGGACAAACGAACTAACACCAATACAATATGAAATACACGAAGAGGTCGCTAATAAGCGGCCTTTTTCCATTATTTAACTTGCAGCTTATGTTATGATTTTTACAGTACATAAATGAGCATTTTGCAACAATCCCAAGAGCGATTACAAATCAGCAATATTGTACTTTCAAGCGTTGGGAATCGAATGATGCAACATGCTGAATTAGGAAATGTCGGAAGTATATCTACGGCTACCCTAAAATTTGAGAGGAGTAGAGCAATGGCAAAATGGAATGTAGAAGATAATGGAACTCAGTATGAAATTGAGTACAAGCGTAGCCTCGGCGGAGGGAAAATTATTGTGAATGGAAGCGTACAGAAGGTTAAAAGCCAGAATGCTTTTTTGAATTTGGTCGATTTCCCCATCAGATTGACGAATAAAGCTGTAAATGTTGTCGTCATCGGCAACAAAGCGGATTTGGCCGTGGATGGCGTATATCTGGGTTCCAATCAGCCTTACGTGCCTGTGGCTAAAGTTCCCGGCTGGAGTTGGGCTTTTGTTGTGGTCAGCTTGGTTATAGGATTGCTATTTTCGGGGATCTTTGGTGTGTGTATAGGAATATTGGGCAGCATGTTTTATGTAAAATCTTCTTTATCCATGCACCAATCCACGAATCGAAGAATCATAAGCTGCCTTATTGTCTTTTTAATCATCAGCATAGTGCAAGTTGTCTTTGGAATTACAGTGAATCAGTGGCTTCGTAATTTGTAAAACATCTGTGATTTAACCCGTTGAATGAAGAAAAAAGGCTCCTCCGCATGAAAGCGACGTGAGCCTTTTTTGTCTTTTTAGATCGCCCAATTTCCTTTGCGGAAGATGGGCTCCTCAGTACCGTCCTCGGTGACGCCGTTAATGTCCATTTCCCCTGAGCCGATCATAAAATCGACGTGCGTCAGACTGGAATTCAGGCCGTTGGCAGCCAACTGCTCCTGAGTCATGTCCTTTCCGCCTTTGAGGTTAAATGCATAGGCATTGCCAATCGCCAGATGATTGGAGGCATTTTCATCAAACAACGTATTATAGAACAAAATGTTCTTATTCGAAATGGGGGACTGGTGAGGCACAAGAGCGACTTCGCCCAAGTAGTGGGAGCCTTCATCCATTTCAACGAGATGCTGAAGAGTCTCCAAACCTGTTTCAGCCTGCACATCTACAATGCGCCCGTTTTCAAAGGTCAGTGTAAAGTTGTCGATAATATTTCCGCTGTAGCTGAGCGGCTTGGTACTGCTTACTTTGCCGTTCACTCCGGTTTTGAGCGGAGCAGTAAATACTTCTTCGGTAGGCATATTGGCTACGAAGGTGTGTCCCTGCTGATTGACGCTTTCGGCTGCAACCCACAGGTGCTCTTTAGCCAATTCGATGGTCAGATCAGTGCCTGGGGCCAAATAATGCAGCTTTTTATAGCGTTTGGCATTCAAAATATCTGATTTGCTGGAGAGTGTTTTCAAATGCTCTTTCCAAGCTTCTACCGGATTATCGAGATCTACACGCACGGTGCTGAAAATGGCTTCCCACAGCTTATCCATTTGTTCAGAAGCTGGCAGATTCGGGAATACTTTAGCAGCCCACTCTTCAGAAGGGTAAGCAATCAGAGCCCAACTGAATTTATCGGCCATTTGAAGTTCACGGTATTGGCGCAATTCATTTGAACGTACGCGTTGGGCCGCAGTAATTCGACTCGATGGGATACCTTGAAGCAAATCCGGATTTTCTGCTAAGATATGCAGTACTGCTGCACCGTTCTCGACCTCTTCGGTCAGTTCGGCCGCATACCATTTGGGAGGAATATTAAAAGTCTCATCAGGAGCCAGTTCATATTGTAGGCGAGTAATGGTTTCGTCGCTCCATTTTACCTTGACCAGCTTGGCTCCGACGGTATACGCGGATTTGACGATTAGCCGCACAAGTTCAGCGGACAGGATGGGAGCATGAACGATGAGTGTTTGCCCGGGCTGGACATTAGTAGCCACCCTAACGGCTAACTCGGCATATTTTTGCAATTTTTGTTGAAAATCTGACATGTAACTTTCCTCCATTTCACGAAAAGGCCCTTTACAGGGCTTGGGGTTGCCTGCGCAGTTTTTTGCAAATTCCACACACGGCTTATATATTGTACAATGTAACGAAAAGGTTCACAAATTAGTTTTGGTACATTTTGGGGAAGATGAAAGGGCGGATAGATGAATGACTGATCAAAATGCATCTCAGGAAGTAAAAGAAGTACATATTCAACAGGCACAAATGACTAGAGATGAGAATGGTGCATACTTGGGTCAGGTCGTGTTTGGAGTAGATAGACAGACTTCTGTATACGAAATTACGTTCCATAGCAAAAGGGGCAAGGAGTGGGATTACAGTCTTCATTTTGCAGGCGAGCCACGCGTAGAGGAAGAGATGCTGCGTATGGATGCCTGGATTGAAGAGAATGATGATTTGTTTGATTATTTGCTTGATGCGGCTTGGAGTAAATTACCCGAGTAATGTAAACATGGTCTATTTTCGTGACAAGCGGATTATATTTAGCAGTGTCCGCATAATGCATAATCTGCCGACATGGGGGAAGCCTATAGGTCGATAATGACAGCAAATTCCATGTGAATGGGGAGGATGACGGTTTGGCAAATCATCTGTTCACCGAAGGAATGACAGCAAATGAAGAGGCTGCTCCCGATCTTCTGAGCTTACGGACGCTGTTTGTAAATGTGTGTTTTATCGGGGAGCCGGGAAGTCGATCTTGGGTACTGGTGGATACGGGGATGGCGGGGTTTACAGACTCGATTATTCGCTTGGCTGAGGAACGGTTCGCTAGCCCTCCCGTTGCTATTGTGCTCACTCATGGGCATTTTGATCATGTGGGATCGGTCATTGAGTTGGTTCAGCATTGGGGTACCCCTGTGTATGCGCACCCGCTGGAGCTTCCTTACTTGACAGGGATGAAGGATTACCAACAACCTGATCCCAGTGTGGGTGGAGGTCTGCTGTCGAGCGTTTCCTTTTTATATCCCAATGATGCCATTGATCTGGATGATCGCATCACCCGTCTGCCAGAGGATGGCAGTGTGCCCGGTGCGCCTGGTTGGAAGTGGCTGCATACACCTGGACATACGCCGGGTCACATATCGCTTTTTCATGAACGCAGACGGTTGCTGGTAGCCGGAGATGCTTTTATTACCGTAAAACAGGAATCGGCGCTGGCGGTTATTTTACAGGAAAAAGAAATACACGGTCCGCCTGCATATTTTACGACAGATTGGCAGGCTGCGCAGCGGTCAGTAGAACTGCTGTCCGGTTTAAAGCCGGAGATCGCCGTTACGGGACACGGTCACTATATGCAGGGAAATGAGCTGACGACCCAGTTGGAACGACTGGCGGAGGATTTTGAGCATACGGCTGTACCCAAGCAGGGGCGCTATGTGTAGTGACTTGGAAAGGACGATGCCTTACGGGGCATCGTTTTTTTGTGTTGGCATGGAATTTTTTTGCTCAGCATGGTATAGTCAAGCCAAAAGCTAAACGCTTTCATTTATCATCGTCATTCATCAAGGAGGATTTTTGATGACACATCAGCATGCTGCAATTGGTGACCTTTATTATGGAATACCAGCGATTCGCCTTAAATTCGGGCGTTATGAAGCGGTAGCCCTGCCGGGAAACGGCGCAAATCTGATTTCTTTTCGTGACAATGAGACGGGATATTCATTTCTTCGTGAGCCGGAAGCTGACAGCATAGAGGCTTTTAAACAAAGTCCGTCAGTCTATGGGATTCCTTTCCTGTATCCTCCGAATCGGTATGAGGATGGCAAATTCCTGTGGAATGGAGTTACATATGAACTGCCCATCAATGAAACGGCCACCCACAACCATTTGCACGGTTTTTTACACACCGTCCGGTGGGAGGTTGAGGACTATGGATCTGGAGAACAGGGCAGCTATGTGGTAATGAATCAGCATGTGAGGGAAGGACACCCCATGTTCCACTATTTACCGTTCACCTTTACCATCAAGCTGACGTACAGCCTGGATGAATTTGGACTGCATCAGCGTTATGTGATCCACAACGAGGGTGATCAGCCGATTCCAAACCTGTATGCCTTTCACACGGCAATTCGGGTTCCATTCGTACCGGATAGTTCGCCGGAAGACTACAAAATTAAGGTTACTATCGGTGAGCGTCGCGAGCTGACGGAGCGGTTGTTAGCCACAGGACAGCTCCAGCCATTGTCACCGGAAGAGGAACTGCTGAAGACAACGGGAGTGAGTCCTTATTTTGCCTCCATGGATAATCATTACACGGCAGCTCCGCAAAATGGACGCAACTATATGGAGCTGACACACAGTAAGACAGGCGCCACTCTCGTATACGATGTAGGCACGGCCTATAAGCATTGGATGATCTGGAATAACAAAGCGAACAAGGAATTCATCTGTCCTGAGCCGCAAATGAACATGATCAATGCACCGAATCGTCCGGACTTGCCTGCGGAGGAGATCGGGTTGATTGCGCTTGCTCCAGGCCATATTTTTGAAGCAACCAGCCGTTTATATTGTGTCATACCTGCACAATCGAAATCCTAGTCTTAGTCTATATTTTATCGAAATAAGCCTGTATCGTGTCCAACGGTGCGGGCTTTATTTTGTTGATAGGAGAGGTGGAGAAGACAAATATTACAGGCAGAAGTCTGTTTAGTGAGGAAAGGAACATGAAAAACAGGTTGCAGGATGACAAGCCGCCATAGTATGATACGAAACAGGAGATGATCAGATGAATCAGGAAATGGTGCCTTTTCAAGCCGTCAAACGCAAGCAAATCGCTGATGAAGTGGCTGAACAGCTGCAACGAAAAATAGCTGCTGGTGAATGGGATGTGGGTACAAAAATTCCGACAGAGCCTGAGCTGATGAAGCTTTTTGGAGTGGGGCGTTCCACAGTGCGTGAAGCGGTCAGCGTTCTCGTACATGCCGGTCTATTAGAGAAAAAACAAGGACACGGAACCTTTGTCTGCCAACCGACGACTTCCCAGGAGCCTCTGGATTACCGACTGAGTCGCGCTGAAATTATTGAGGTCTATGAAGTACGGAGTGTGTTGGAGCTGGAAATTGCCAGGCTGGCTGCGTTACGCCGTAAGGATGAGGATTTACGCTTGATGCGCGAGGCGCTGGACCGTCGTGCCGTGACATTGGCCGCTGGAGATTTGAACGGGTATCTGGATGCCGATATCACTTTTCACTTGGCTGTTGCCGGAGCTACACGTAATAAGGTGCTTACGGACGTATATCGCAGCTTTGTAGAGGCGATTCGGAAGGCACTGAAAAATCTCGTAACCGATCCGGCGATGCAAAATCCTTTTACACTTCAGCATGAGAAAATATATGAGGCGATCCGGGATCAGGATGCCAAAGCTGCCGAGCTGTACAGTATTCAGCATTTGGATGGCACCAAGCTGGAGCTGCAAAAGCACATGGGAAATTCATAATTTTTTTAATCTTAAACATCAGATGATCATATGAATAAAATGATTCGTAAATCTTTTATATCGAGCATCTCCTAAAATAAAACCAAAGGTGGGTTCTGTATGCGCAAAATATGGGTGTTGGACACAACGTTAAGAGATGGAGAACAAGCACCAGGAGTAAGCCTGACCAGCACAGAAAAGGTGGAAATTGCCCTTCAACTGCAAAAATTGGGCGTAGATCGGATTGAAACTGGTTTTCCGGCTACCTCGCCAGGTGAAATATTCAGCATGCAGGAGATTGCCAAACAGGTTACTAATTCAACCTTGGTTGGTTTTGCTCGGTCGAAAGAGCAGGATATAGATGCGGTTAGAGAGGCGCTGAGGGGAGCGGAGGACGCTTGTCTTCATCTTTTTCTGGCTACCTCACCCATTCACCGCCAGCACAAGCTGCGAATGGACAAGACGAAGGTACTGGAGACCGCAGCCGCAGCCATTCGTTATGGGCGCAAGTATTTTGACAAGGTGGAATTTTCGGCGGAGGATGCCAGCCGTACCGAGCTGGACTTTATTTGCGAGGTCGTGGATATGGCGATCCGTGCTGGAGCAACAGTCGTCAATCTGCCGGACACAGTGGGTTATGCTTCGCCGGATCAGTTCGGTGAAATGTTCAGAATCGTAAAAGCCCAAGTGCCCGGCATCGAAAAAATACAGCTCAGCACCCACTGTCATGATGATCTTGGCATGGCAACAGCTAACACACTCGCGGCCATCCGTAATGGTGTAGACCAATTTGAAGGCACAATCAATGGCATCGGGGAACGTGCCGGAAATACACCAGTGGAGGAGGTTGCGTTGGCTCTTGATACCAGAACCGAGCTTTATAATGCGCAAACCAGTCTGGTTCTGGAGGAATTGTATGCCACCAGTCGCTTGGTGAGCAAACGCACAGGGATGCCGGTACCGGGGAACAAGGCTATAGTTGGAGCCAATGCTTTTGCCCACGAGTCCGGTATACACCAGGACGGGATGCTTAAGGAGCGTACAACGTATGAGATCGTGCTCCCCGAGCGCATCGGCTTGAAGACAAGTAAGCTTGTACTTGGCAAGCACTCGGGTCGGCATGCGTTCAAGGAAAAGCTGGCGGACATGGGGTTTGGTGCTTTGACAGAGGAGCAGCTTCAGGAGGCGTTCCGAAAATTCAAAGCCTTGACGGACAAGAAAAAGCAGGTGCTGGATGAAGATCTGCTCGTCCTGATGGATGAGAGTCACAGTGCCTTGCCTCAAATTTACACGCTGGATTCCATCCAGGTATCCTATGGCAATCAGTCGGTTCCCGTAGCGTCTATTCGACTGATTAAACAGGATGGAACAGCTATTGATGAAGTGGCGATGGGAAACGGCTCCGTCGATGCAATTTTTCATGCTATAGACAAGGCCAGTAGTGAAGAAGTGGAACTGGAGGATTATTCGATCCAATCTGTAACATATGGTAAGGATGCACTGGGTGAAGTGCATGCTGTTCTGAGACAAGGAGAGTACACCGCCCGCGGAAGAGGCGCAAGTACAGATATTTTGGAAGCCAGCGCCAAAGCTTATATCGACGCGCTGAATAGGCTGCTGGGCAGAAAAGAAGTTCGCACTAAAGGCAATATCACCATTAGCTGAACCCAGGAGACTTGGTCTGTAGTTAACGATACATTCCTCCTCCAGCCTAATCGTAAAAAAGCGCTTGCAAAATATATGATAACCTTTGAAATTTAATGTATAATAGGCAAGGAAGTCACCATATTTTGTCTGAATTACATAGGCCAAGAGGAGGAAATGAGTTGAACTACCGCATCGAAAAAGATACATTGGGTGAAATCAAAGTACCGGCAGATCGTCTGTGGGGAGCGCAAACACAGCGCAGCAAGGAAAATTTCCCTATTGGCTCGGAGAAAATGCCATTAGAGGTTATTCAGGCTTTCGCAGTGCTCAAGAAGAGTGCAGCGATCAGCAATTATAAGTTGGGCAAGCTGTCACAGGAGAAGCAGGACGCCATTATTTATGCGGCGGACGAGATTCTTGCTGGACGGGTCGATGACCATTTCCCATTGGTCGTATGGCAGACAGGAAGCGGTACGCAATCCAATATGAATGTGAACGAAGTGATTGCTCATCTCGGAAGCCAGTGGCTGCAAGAGCAGGGACAGGATATGAAACTGCATCCTAATGACGATGTGAACATGTCGCAAAGCTCGAATGATACATTTCCGACGGCGCTTCATGTAGCGGGTGTCATTGCAGTGGAGGATCACTTGCTGCCTGCTATAGATAAGCTGAAAGAAACCTTCCAGCAGAAGTCAGAGCAATTTAAGGATATTATTAAAATCGGACGTACTCATTTGCAGGATGCCACGCCGCTTACTCTGGGTCAGGAAATCAGCGGCTGGTATGCCATGCTGGACAAAAGCAAGCGAATTATCATCGACACGGTGCAATATATGAAGGAGCTGGCGATAGGCGGTACAGCCGTGGGCACGGGTATTAACGCTCATCCGGAGTTCGGTGACCGAACCTCTGCGGAAATTTCCAGCTTCACTGGCAAAACGTTTACGTCCGCACCAAACAAATTCCATGCGCTGACCAGCCATGATGAAGTGGTTGCCGTACACGGAGCCGTTAAAGCGCTTGCTGCTGATTTGATGAAAATCGCCAATGATGTTCGCTGGCTGGCAAGTGGTCCGCGTAGCGGCTTGGGTGAAATCACGATTCCTGCTAACGAGCCGGGAAGCTCGATTATGCCGGGTAAGGTCAATCCGACCCAGAGCGAGGCACTTACGATGGTCGTAACGCAGGTCATGGGTAATGATGCAGCTATCGGCTTTGCTGCGAGTCAGGGCAATTTTGAACTGAACGTGTTTAAGCCAGTCATTATTTATAATTTCCTGCAATCTGTGAATCTGCTAGCGGATTCAATTGTAGCCTTTAATGACAACTGTGCGGTCGGTATTGAGCCGGATCTCACTAAAATTGAGCACAATTTGAACAATTCGCTGATGCTGGTGACAGCATTAAATCCGTATATCGGATATGAAAATGCGGCTAAAATCGCTAAACTTGCGCATGCGGAAGGGCTGTCTCTTAAAGAAGCGGCTCTCCGTAGTGGACTGCTGACTGAAGAGCAGTTCGACCAATATGTCGTACCAGCGAATATGATTCAGCCCAAAGCATAAAGCGCGGAGCTTTTGCAGCCCAAGCTATATAAAATC
>NZ_JTHP01000037.1 GCF_000943545.1 Paenibacillus terrae | reverse complement strand
ACCAAATAAATGATATAATACAATTAAAAACGTTTGGAGGGATTAATCGTGAAATGGCAGGAAGTACAACAAATCTTTCCGAATCAATTTGTGAAGTTCGAAATTATTCATTCTGAAGAGAAAGATAGTCAAGAATTCATAGATGATGTTGCTGTAATTGGCCCCGTGAGTGATGAAGAAGCAACTAAAGAATTATTGAATAGCAAAGAGAAGACCTTGATTTATCATACTTCTAAGGATCGGGTTATAGTGAAAGTTCGGAAGAATGTTGGTCTAAGGAGATATCTATAAATGAAAATTGAGTATAAAGATGGATTATTATTTACGGAAATAACGATTCATTATAATGGACAGAAGAAAGTAATAAATAATGTAGCTATTGATACAGGAGCAAGTCATACATTGATTTCTCAGATGAAGTGGATGATATTGGAATTCGAGTCGGCTTAGAAGATGACATTATAACCAGTTATGGAATCGGAGGTAAAGAACATGCATTTACCAAAACGATAGAGGGGATACAGGTAGGAGAATATATCTTAAGGGATACCCCAATAGACTTTACTTCATTTAGATATCATAACATTAACGGATTACTAGGGTTAGATATATTAATAAAGGGCAAATTCAATGTTGATTTAGAGAACTTTGAGCTCTTACGTTAAAGAAGCTGGCAGATGTTTAGTAGGTTAATCAGGGAAGAATAGAACTTCATTTAACATAATATTCAAGCTACGTCTCCTTCGGAGCGAGATGGATCTCGAAGAGGAATTTCAGCAGACAACCCCTGCGGGGTTCATGAATACAGAAACGTTAACTGAAATTCCTGCAAGATAAATAAAAGTAAGGGGAATCAACAGTGCCTTACACTAGACCAGTAATAATTGATCCATATTATGATAAGCCTGAATGGATTACGAACGAAGTTACTCGAGAAGAAATTATCTCCCTTTCTCCTCAATCAAGTGAGCAAGATGTTGAATTATTTTTGATTCTTCTATTTGGTTACAATCATATCAATATAGAACAATCATTTTGTTTGTCTTTCAATGAATTACTGCAGCAAGAAGAAGTCGCTATTTCAGGAGGGATCGCTTTCTTTGAAGACGAGAGTAAATATATATTACCAAGTTGTTGCTGTGGGTTAGAAGATTTTTCTAATGTTATTTATTCTATTTCAAATAAACAAAGTCCATGGATGGGACATGATCCTACCCCAGGTATTACATATATCGGTGATCAAGCATATGTTTGGCCAGATGATCAAGAAACACTCGATAGTAATGTTTATTTCCCTATACAATATTCATATAAAGAACTAATAGACAGTCTAGATAAAACACGAAAAGAAATACAGGGATTTATTGAGGACCCATTATATAAATGGATTAACAAGAGAGACAAAGAGATTGCTGGCACTATGAGAGATCGGATGAAACAATGGATTATGAAATAAGAAGTTATGGAAGTATTTCGAAGAAGACGGGAACTCCAGTTAACAATGTATCTACGCTGTGGGCTTTGCCCTTGGTTCATCAGAAGTTGTAAGCGAAGAAGCTGAATCAGTGAACAATCCTGCGAGGCTAAGTCCGTTGGGCCCAGTCGCTCCAACTGCCCTCATATGTTATAACGTCTGATTATCATGACGCCTATGTTACAATAGGGTGACAAAGGAGGAGTCATTATTGAATAAACAAAAAATCGTGATTATTGGCGCAGGGATTGTCGGGGCGTCCGTGGCCTATCATCTGGCCAAACGAAATCAAGATGTAACAGTTATTGAACGACACCCCGCCGCGGCGCGTGAAGTCACGGAAAAATCTTTTGCCTGGATACATACGACTCATAGGGTGGCTCCCGAATACTGGCATTTGTACGATGCAGCTTTGGAAGAATATCATGCGCTTCAGCAAGAGCTGTCCGAACTGAAAATTCATTGGCATGGAGCGCTGACTTGGGGCACTCCGCCCCTAAGGGAGCAACTCCACTTTCAAAAATTAAACCGGGAGCAGCTTGAGGCATTGGAGCCGAATCTGAAGGAATATCCGGATGAAGCGATGTTTGTCAGCGAAGAAGGTGCGGTGGACCCTATAGGGGTAACGGAGCTGTTGTTGAGCAAAGCGCGGGAGTACGGAGCAAAGGTTCAGTTCGGTACCAACGTTACACAGCTGCAGCAAGAAGATTCCCGCCTGGTCGGCATCCATACGTCCAAGGGTTTTCTGGAGTCGGATGTCGTGGTATTGGCCGCAGGTACAGGCATACCCGAACTTTGCAACCCGTTAGGTTGTCCCGTGCCGGTAACGTCGTCGCCTTCCATTCTGATTCGGATGAAAACTGCGAATAAACTGATACGCACATTAATCTCAAATGCGCAATTTGAAGCGCGTCAACTGACGGATTATACGCTGCTGGCTGCGGAAGATTATATCGACGAGTCGGAGGAAAACGGACCAGAGGCGGTCGGTAAGCGAGCGTTCGACACGTTGCGTCGCAGTCTGAAGGACGGGAATCAACTGGAACTGGAAAGCATAAAGGTCGGGATGAGACCAATGCCTGAAGACGGCTATCCGATCGTGGGCTTCCAAGATCACATAAAGGGACTTTATCTGGCGGTGATGCATTCTGCGATTACGCTGGCGCCGCTGATTGCGCATCTGGCTGCAAGTGAAATAATCGATCGGGAATCAAGAAGTGAATTAGACCCTTGTCGACTCTCCCGATTTTAGGACCACTCGAGGGATGTTCTCGCTGTTTCTCGCGCGTGAGGTTGTGAATCAAGTGGAATCGCATGTACGTGAGGTGCTGTAGGACAATATACAGCTCCAGCATGACGATGGTGGTCGTCCGACCACGAGCAAAATCACAGTGTCTTTCAACATTCAAAAGGTGGGGGCCAGAATGTAGAATACAAAGCTTCCCAAAATCAACATTACCGTTTTGTAAGTACGTTCACCCCCATTCGTTGACTCCGTGTTGACCTCGATACTCCTGAGCACAACGCAAAAGAGTACATCGCCACATGAGCGATGTACTCCAAATTACATACTGTATATCTGCTTAAGCCTTCTACTCTTCCCCAGTCGCAATAGAATTCTCACTGTAAGAAATCCAACCGCTCCTGCTAAAGATATAACTTAGGAAATCGCTTGGTGATGTATTCAGACTTTACATACTGCTATGCATCTTTCCGCTTTTACTCTTCCCCCACCACAATTGGATTCTCCTCATAAGAAATCCAATCGCTCCAGCTCCCCGGATATAACCGCACCTTACTAAATCCTGCCTCGCCCAAGGTCAGCACATTCGGGCAGGCGGATACGCCTGAGCCGCAATACACGATAATTTCTGCATTCCGGTCAAGGCTGGCAAAGTGCTTTTCCAGTTGTTCCACATTTTTAAATGTACCCTTTTCGTCCAAGACCTCTTTCCAGAAGAAATTCACCGCACCGGGGATATGCCCCGCTGCTTGATCTATGGGTTCTTCCAGCCCCAGGTAGCGCGGCCGCTCTCTCGAATCAATCAATATAGGTGAAAAACCGATATAGGAGCCAACAGGAACCGAACCTTCGGATATACGTTGTACTTCTTCCATACTTGTGAGCATTTGTGGCTGAACATTTGCTACAAAGGTCGAGGGAATGCGAATCGGCTGGTCTGCCGTAATTGGGAACTTCGCTTCCTTCCAAGCACTGTAGCTTTCGTCCAGCACGTACACCTGCTCATGACCCAAATAGCGCAGGAGCCACCATAAGCGGGAGGCCATCATGCCCCCTTGATCATCGTAGGCAATGATACGTGAAGCTGCGTTGATTCCGGCGCGACTCAGGCGCGCGGCAAGTGTGTCAGCATCCGGCAAAGGATGACGTCCACCATGCTCACCCAGAGGAGCCGTGAGGTCTTCCTCCAGATCGAAGTGAACAGCCCCCGGAATATGATCCTCATTAAATTGAGCTCGTCCCGCTCCGGCTTGTCCGAGCAGAGAACGGCAGTCTGCGATGATGATATCTGGCTCATATAGTCGAGCTAATAGCCAGCGTTTGGATACGAGGGATTTCATAAGGGATTCCGCCTTTCCTTTTTATCATTAAGATCATTCAATTGAGTACCGCTCATGAAAATGGGGTAAATAAGTTAGGAGCCCGTCTTAAGGGGAGGCTCGCTGGCAGGCAATTCACTTTGGTGGACGACTTGCTTCTTGAAATCCGTTCCGTATCGGATAAAAATCCATACCCCGAACAGGATGAAGAAGCCTGCGCCAAATTGTAAGGCAGAAAGTTTTTCTCCCAGCAACACCCAAGCCAGCAGGGAAGAAATAACGGGTTCGCCGAGTACCGCCATCGACACCGCTGTGGCGTTGATGTATTTGAGCAGCCAGTTAAACAGGTAATGGCCGAACAGCGTGGGCACAATGGCGAGCAACAGGAACAATCCCCATTCCCGTGGAGCATATCCGGTAAAAGGAATCGTGTTGACCATATTATACAGCGCAAGCGATGTGGCCGCGATGGCGAATACCCAAAAGTTATACACAAAGGCGCTCAAATGCTCGCGCAGATGCTTGCCCATCAGCATATGGATAGAGACGGCCACCATCCCCAGAAAAGATAATGCATCTCCAAGCAAGGCTTGTCCCGAGGCATGAAAATCCCCGGCTCCGATCGCCAGCGAGCCAACAAAGGCCAGGCCCATTCCGATGAGCATAGCGCGGTTTGTGCCCGTGCGGAAAAACAAAAAAGAACCGAGCATGACAAGGATCGGCTCCAATGTCATAATAACGGTAGAGCTTGCAACTGTGGTCAGTCGCAGCGAGCCCATCCAGAGCAAGAAGTGCAGCCCTAGTGCAATACCGGACCAGATGATTAGCATCCATTGCTTGCGAGTCAGGCTAAACAGCTCGGTGCGGTATTTCCAGACTAGAGGCAGCATGACCAGATTGGTCAGGTACAAGCGGTACATAGCGATGACGGACACCTCGGCTTCAGACCATCTTACGAAGATCGAGGAGAACGAAATAGCGATAATACCTACGATGTACAGTAGTTCAAAGGAAAATGACGGTTTGTGCGCTTGATTCATGTGACAGCTCCATCCAGTACGGAGGAAGAATAATACGTGTACGTTTCCTTCCATCGGTATCTCTAAAATTAGGTTTAATACAGCCCATTATACCGTACCTGACATCCGCGTGGAATATAAAAAGCGATGCAGGAAGAAGGATTTTAAGTATGGAGCTGCGTAGAACTTTTGCCGCACAAACTCGTCTATCATAGTGGAGGTGGATTTTATGAAAAAACGCAACACATTTTCAATCATACTGTTAACTGTAGTGTCAGTGCTGGCTCTGTCAGCCTGTGGAACGAAGCCGCAAACCAATAATACCGCACCTCAAGGGGCAGACCAACCGCAGACGCAACAGCCACAAGTTAAACCGGAGCCAATCGCCGAGCCGGAGGTTAAAAAGGGAACAGGCGTATACAACGGAGCCGCTGACCCGCACACGGTTGAAATTGAAACCAATGGCCAAGCCCAATCTTTCCAACTGGGTGACGGACTGGACACGGTGGTAGCCGGACTTGAGGAAGGCGATTCAGTTGCATTTGAATACAACGAAAAAGCAGTGGAAGGCGACGCGACTGCCAAGCAACTGATTTTGACGAAAATTCAAAAAACTGAGGCTGCAACAGGAGGCACACAAAATGGCAGCTCCAGTCAGGCAGTAGGCGGTGAACGCTCGAAAACGCAAGCTTTTGAGCTTAGCCTTGAAGGGAAAAAGGAAAAGCAGACAGCTACATTGGCAAAAGGAGACGGATATTCACTGTATGTGTTTGACCCCATGTCCCTGTTTCCTGATCAAAACCGTGTAGCCTTGGCTGTAGATGATAATTATTACGCTGAAATTACGAAGCTGCCTTCCGATGTTAATCTGGACGAGCTTCAAAAGGAAGGCGAAAAGGATCTGGCTTCCGTCGCTAAAGCGGTGAAAGTAGATAAAGCCGAAGTGCCTCAAGCGCTGACCAGCAGCCGTCTGTTCCTGCAAGCGAACGGTTCGAAGGTCACACGCCAATATATTGTTGTAGAAAATAAAACAGGCGGCTTCATCGTGAAGGTAAACATTCCTCAGGGCGAGCCTGCCGAGGGCTTCGAATCCTTCATTTATACATCGCTGGAGAGCCTGCAAGCCAACAAGTAACTCGAATCCGTAATTGCGGGACCTGTACTTTTGTGCTATAAAGGATGAGAGAATAAGATCATTCCGGCTTGCGAAGTCGTATGAAGCGATGAAGGAGTTGTTAGATTTACTATGTCCATCGAAATGAACACACAAGAAGTCATCAACGTGATTAAAAACAGCAAGAAAAAAACACCTGTTAAAGTATATGTAAAAGGGGCTTTGGCTTCCGCATCATTCGGCGAGAATGTTCAAGCTTTTATTTCCGGAGACAGCGGCGTTGTATTTGGCGATTGGGCCGACATCAAGCCTGTTCTGGACAGTGTTAACGCTAATGAAGAAGACTATGTGGTGGAAAACGACCGCCGCAATTCCGCAGTGCCTATGCTCGATCTGAAAGGCATCAATGCCCGCATCGAGCCAGGCGCGTATATTCGCGATATGGTTGGTATCGGTAATAACGCAGTCATTATGATGGGTGCAGTCATTAACATCGGTGTCACCATTGGTGAAGGCACGATGATTGATATGAATGCTGTACTTGGCGGCCGTGTTAAAGTAGGTAACATGTGTCACATCGGTGCAGGCGTAGTCCTTGCGGGTGTTATTGAACCTCCATCTGCACAGCCTGTTGTGGTAGAAGACGATGTATTGATCGGTGCGAATGCAGTCGTATTGGAAGGCGTGCGAATCGGTAAAGGTGCAGTCGTTGCAGCCGGAGCTGTCGTAACCGAAGATGTACCTGAATACTCCGTAGTTGCCGGTACACCTGCACGCGTGATCAAACAGGTCGACGATAAGACCAAATCAAAAACTGAGATTTTGAAAGAACTGCGCGTCCTGTAAGAATGAAAAAGTTTTAAATGTACTAAAGGTGAACGATTCCTTGTCAGAAGCATGATACACTGACAGCACAATTTAGGGACGAAGCACAACGGACAAGGCTCGGCGGCTGCGCCGGGCTTTTGTCCTTTTGTTCTTTTGTCTGATAAACCTGATGAGTTAGGTAAAGGAGGCGGATTAGCGGAATGAGCACGGTCGATTATCGTTCTTTTGTTCAAATACGAAGGGATTTGCATCAAATCCCCGAGCCTGGCTTTGAGGAATTTAAAACGCAGCAGTATCTGCTGAATTATTTGGTAACGCTCCCTCAGGAGCATTTGGAAATTCGTACATGGCGTACTGGCGTACTGGTGTTGATTCATGGAACGGCTCCTGCACGTCGATATGGATATCGCTGCGATATGGATGGTTTGCCAATTGTGGAAGAGACGGGCTATGATTTCCGTTCGACCCATCCTGGCTACATGCATGCTTGCGGTCATGATTTACATATGACGATTGGATTGGGGATTGTTTCTCACTTTGCAAACCACCCGATCAAGGACGATCTGGTTGTGATATTTCAACCCGCCGAGGAAGGACCGGGCGGAGCATTGCCGATGCGGGACAGCAGTGAGCTGACAGACTGGCTCCCGGATGAAATTGTTGCGCTGCATGTTGCACCGGAATATCCGGTGGGTACGATTGCAACTCGCCCTGGTATTTTGTTTGCGAATACATCAGAGCTGTTTATTGATCTAAAGGGTACAGGCGGGCATGCGGCATATCCGCACAAAGCTAATGATATGGTGGTGGCGGCCTGTCAGTTGGTTGGACAATTGCAAACGGTTGTAGCACGTAATGTGAACCCGCTGGATTCAGCAGTCATTACGATTGGCAAGGTCAGCGGCGGTACGAAGCAGAACATTATTGCTGAAACAGCCCGTTTGGAGGGTACCATTCGCACGTTATCCGCCGATACGATGACACTGGTTAAATCACGGATTGAAGCGCTGGTGCGCGGTGTTGAAGCTGGGTTTGAATGCCATGCAGAAATTCATTATGGCTCGAATTATTTACAAGTGTTCAATGAGGCCAAGGTGACAGAGGAATTTATGAACTGGGTCCGTGAACGGCAGGATGTACAGCTCATTGAGTGCGGTGAAGCGATGACCGGAGAGGACTTCGGATATTTTCTGGAGCGGATTCCGGGTCTAATGTTCTGGCTTGGCGTTGATACGCCTTATGGTCTGCACCATGCCAAGCTGGAGCCTGCGGAGGAAGCCATTGGGGTGGCGATTCGTGTGCTGACAGACTATTTCACATGGAAATCCCAAGGTTAAATGATATAGTCTGAATAAATAGGTTTAATGAAGTGAATGAAATGGAATGAAGTCAAATGTTGAGGGAGGGTGTTATGGGAGAGCAAACCATCATCCGATTCGAACGGGTGACCAAGCAATATGACAACGATCCACCGGTGCTGGCTGATGTCAGCTTTGAGATTGAACGTGGTAAATTCTATACGCTGCTGGGGCCCTCCGGCTGCGGTAAAACGACAATTTTGCGTATGATTGCGGGTTTTGCAGAGCCGACGGAAGGCTCGATTTATTTGAATGACAAGCTGATTAATCGTGTTCCAGCCAATGAACGGCAGGTCAATACGGTTTTTCAGGACTATGCCTTATTTCCACATCTGAATGTGTTTGAAAATGTGGCTTTCGGACTACGGATCAAAAAGATGAACAAAAAGGCCATTCAGGAGAAGGTTGCGCAGGCATTGTCCTTTGTCAATCTGGAGGGCTACGACGAACGGGAAATTTCTGAAATGTCCGGAGGGCAACGCCAGCGTGTTGCCATTGCACGGGCCATTGTCAATGAGCCGGACGTTCTGCTGCTGGATGAGCCGCTGTCTGCACTGGATTTAAAGCTGCGGACAGAAATGCAGTACATTTTGCGTGAAATGCAGCAGCGTCTTGGAATCACCTTTATTTTCGTTACGCATGATCAGGAGGAAGCGCTGGCGATGTCGGACGAAATTTTTGTTATGAATAAAGGAAAGATCGAGCAAAGCGGTACGCCAAATGATATTTATGATGAGCCGATCAATCGGTTTGTTGCGGATTTTATCGGGGAATCCAATATTGTGCCAGGACGCATGATCGCGGATTATCAGGTGGAGTTTAACGGTCGGCAGTTTGAATGTGTCGATGGAGGATTACGCCCGAATGAACCGATTGAAATTGTGATTCGACCCGAGGATTTGGAGATTACAACCGTTACAGAGGGCAAACTGCGAGTAAAGGTGGATACCCAGTTGTTCCGCGGTGTTCACTATGAGATTAGCTGCTATGATGATTCCGGTCAGGAGTGGCTGGTGCATTCTACCAAAAAGGCGGAGTTGGGCAGTGAAATCGGCCTCCATTTTGACCCGGAAGCGATCCACGTGATGCGGTTCGGGGAAACAGAGGAAGAATTTGATCGGCGTCTGGAGGCCTATGAAGAGGTGGAGCAGCATGTCCGGTAATACGAGAGCAGCGTATCTGCTGCCTTACTATTTATGGATTGTGCTGTTCGTAGCAGCCCCGGTCGTGCTTGTGTTTTACTATTCGCTATTTGATGTAGACGGTCATTTCACGTTCAGCAACTATGCCCAATTTCTGACCCCTGTCTATTTGAGCATGACGCTGAGCTCGTTTTGGTATGCGCTGTTGATTACGGTATTCTCGCTGTTAGTGGCTTATCCGGCGGCGTATTTGCTGACCCGAACCAAGCATAAGCAACTGTGGCTGTTGCTCATTATTTTGCCGACATGGATTAACCTATTGCTTAAAACGTATGCTTTTATCGGGATTTTTGGTACTTATGGTCCGGTGAATGCTGTGTTGGGCTTGGTCGGATTGGGAGGTCAGCAATTATTGTTTACCAGCTCCAGCTTTGTGTTTGTATCGGTTTATATTTTTGTGCCGTTTATGATTTTGCCCATCTATAATGCGCTGGAAGGGTTGAATCCTTCACTGCTGGACGCCGCGCGTGATCTGGGCGCTTCCAAGTGGACGGCGTTTCGCCGGGTCATTTTCCCATTAACGCTATCAGGTGTGCGATCCGGGTGTATGGCGGTATTCATCCCGGCGCTGTCGCTGTTTATGATTACTCGTCTGATTGCGGGCAACCGCGTCATTACATTGGGAACGGCGATTGAGCAGCATTTTCTGGTCACACAGGATTGGGGTATGGGCTCTACGGTTGCGGTGTTCCTGATTTTGGCGATGGCAATCATTATGCTGATTACCTCGGGAACGAAACGGAGGGTGCGGCATGGCAAATAAAAACCGGTTCGGGAATATTTATTTGGTGCTCGTCTTTCTTGTGTTGTATGCACCCATTTTGTACTTGATGTACTATTCCTTCAACAGTGGCGGAACGATGCACGAGTTTGAAGGTTTTACGCTCCAATACTATAAAGAGGTGTTTGCAGACACTCGGCTGATTATTATTGTCATTAATACTTTGGTCATTGCGTTGCTATCATCTGCGTTGGCCACGATTATTGGCATCATGGGAGCGTTGGCTATTCACCAGATGCAGAACCGTCGGGTTAAAAATACACTGTTGTCGCTCAACAATGTGCTGATCGTGAACCCGGACGTCATTATTGGCGCATCCTTCCTCATTTTGTTCACGATGGTGGGGATCAAGCTGGGTTTTTACTCGGTGTTGCTGTCCCATATTGCATTTAGTGTGCCGATTGCGGTCATTATGATTTTGCCGCGGCTTCAGGAAATGAGTCCATCGCTGGTGGATGCGGCCCGGGATTTGGGTGCCAGCCGGATGGATGTGCTGACCAAGGTGATTTTACCTTTTATCAAGCCGGGGATTTACGCGGGCTTCTTTATGGCGTTAACGTACTCGCTGGACGATTTTGCGGTGACCTTTTTTGTGACAGGCAGCGGCTATTCGACCTTATCGGTGGAAATTTACTCGCGTGCCCGCCAAGGGGTTTCCCTGTCCATTAATGCGCTGTCCACGCTCATTTTCCTGTTTACCGTGCTATTGGTGGTGGGTTACTACTTTATTATGCGCAAGGCGAACCGGAATGGGAAAAAGGAGCCTGCGGCGGAAATGGGGGTACCTAGATGAAGTCGCTTGTGCGCGTGTTTTTGTCGATTTTTATCATTTCGTTCGGTCTGATGGGGGTGGCGGCATGGCTCAATTCCAGTCAGGGCTATTCCGGTGGCAATACGCTGACGGTCTACAACTGGGGAGACTATATCGACCCTGATCTACTGGCAAGGTTCCAGAAGGAGACGGGGATTACCGTCATTTATCAGACGTTCGACTCCAATGAGGCGATGCTGACGAAAATTGAGCAGGGAGGAACATCGTTTGATGTAGCGGTTCCTTCGGAATATGCTCTGGCTAAAATGAAGCAGGAGCACCTGTTGCTCCCTTTGGATCACAGCAAGCTGCCGAATTTGAAGCATGTGGATGATCATTTTCTGAACCTTTCGTTTGACCCGAAAAACCAATACTCTGTGCCGTATTTTTGGGGTACGGTCGGCATTGTGTTTAACCCGGAGCTAACGAAGGGCATTGATTTTCATAGCTGGGATGGTCTGTGGAATCCAAAGCTGCGTAACAACCTCCTGCTAGTCGATGGTGCGAGGGAAGTCGTGGGTATGTCGCTGAACAGTCTCCACTATTCCTTGAACGATACGAATGAGGCGCATTTGCAGCGGGCTTTAGCGAAGCTGGAGAAATTAGCGCCCAATGTCAAGGCCGTTGTCGGTGACGAGATTAAAATGCTGCTGGCAAACGAGGAGGCTGCTGCCGGGGTTGTGTGGTCCGGCGATGCGTCCGAAATCATGGATGAGAACGACAAGCTGGATTACATCGTGCCGGATGAAGGCTCCAACCTGTGGTTTGATAACATGGTTATTCCGAAAACCGCCACCCATGTGGACGCGGCCCATAAGTTTATCAATTTCATGATGCAGCCCGATGTAGCCGCCCAAAATGCCGAATTTGTAGGCTATTCCACACCTAACGAGGATGGAAAGAAGCTGTTGCCAGAGGATATATCCGGTGACGAGCGCTTCTATCCACCATCTGAGATTACAGATAAGCTGGAGGTCTACGACAACCTCGGCAAGCGGATGCTGGCTCATTACAATGAATTGTTCCTGCAATTCAAAATGCATTTAAAATAGAAGAGTGGCGGGGCGCGTGGATTCAGGTTTGAGTTTTAAAGGTCGCTGCGGAGGCGGATGGTGCTTCCCATCGCTGTTAAATTCCGATTTTTTTGATTTGAAGTATAAAGGTGAAAATTGGAATTTAAAGGCGAACGCTTCGCTTGTCCAGCACCATTCCGCCCCCTCCGCTGCGCCGTGCTTAAAGCTAGTACGGTGACTCCCCACGCCGATGGTGAGGGAGTAGTGGGAGAACGAACAAGCCCTTGAACTACCTGTACAGGTGGTTCAAGGGCTTGTTTTATGTTTACTCACCGCGCAAAGCGGTGAGTATTGTTCTTTTCCCCTGCGCCCCACATGCTCAAAGGAATTCGGTGACTTTAAGGTGGGCAGTGAGCGAAGCGGGCCATTTGAATCTGAAGAAGCGGTAGCGTTCGCCTTTGCTGAGGGATTCTTACCTATAAATGTTTTATACAATCCAAGAATCCCTCAGCAACAGCGATCGGAAGATCAAATGGACCGCGTAGCGCCTCCCCCCACCTTAACTCCCCACAATTCCTCTAACAAACCTTTCTATTTTATCCAACCCCTGCTCCAGCACATTCTGTCCATAAGCATAGGACAACCGAATGTATCCTTCGCCATAGGAGGAAAAGGCATCTCCGGGCACGACAGCCACCCCATGTTCTTCCAGTAGCTTCAGGGTGAAATCCATCGAGCTTAAGCCAAAATGGGCGATGGAAGGGAATAGATAAAAGGCTCCCTCAGGCTTTTCAAGTGGAATGCCCATGTCGGTTAGCCTTCCATGTACATAGTCACGGCGCTTGCGGTATTCCTCGCGCATCGGAAGTGCATCGTCGACACCGACGGTCAAGGCTTCCAGCGCTGCATATTGGCTGATCGAGCTGGCACAGGTCACATTGTACTGATGAACCTTAACCATATGCTGTGTAATTGCAGCAGGTGCAAGCGTAAAACCAATACGCCAGCCCGTCATGGAGTGCGATTTGGATAAGCCGTTGATGACGATGGTGCGCTCTTGCATGCCTGGAAGGGCAGCGATAGACACGTGTGACGCATCGTAAATCAGTTCGCTGTATATCTCATCTGAAATGATAAACAGATCACGGTCTCTCAGCAAATCCGCAACGGCTTCCAGCTCTTCGCGGCTCATCACTCGTCCGGTTGGGTTCGAAGGATATCCGAGGATGACGGCTTTCGTCCGTTCGGTCAAATAAGGCTCCAGCACCTCAGCAGTTAGCTTAAAACCGCTATTGCGGGTGTCAGCCAGCACTGGCACCCCACCTGACAAGCGGATCAATGGCTCGTATCCGGGGTAGATGGGCACAGGCAAAATGACCTCGTCACCGGGTGACAAAATGGTGCGCAGGGCAATGTCCAGCGCTTCGCTGGCTCCGTTCGTTACGATAACCTCATCCTGTCCACGGTAATTCAGTCCGTATTTATGGGCTACAAACGCTGCTGCCGCTTCCCGCAGTTCGGGCAGTCCCGGATTTGGCGTATAGGACGTGCGTCCTTCGTTAATCGCCTGGTGGGCGGCTTCCATAATATGCGGAGGGGTAGGGAAATCCGGCTGCCCAATCGTTAAGGATAGGGTTCCGGGCAATGCGGCCACTTTATTGGCAATCTTGCGGATGCCGCTGATTTGAATGTTTTTAACCTGATCGTTAAGCAAGTGCTCCATAGCGTATGTGCCACCTTTTTCTGTATTAGAACAAGTTTACAATAATTTGATCAGATTATGCTACGGCAGGATCCATTCATTTTACATAATTCAGGTACTGGTTTGACTATTTTATGGTATGTTTAAACATGGAATATATATTGTAAGCGTGATCATAGCTAAAATTGGGAGGAGCGCGTCTTTTAATGAAACAAGAATACATAGCAGTAACGTTACCCAGGAAATTAAAAAGGTTTGGGATCGCATGGCTCAGTGCGGCACTGGTGCTGTCGGGTGAAGATCCGGGGCTACTGTCCGATGGAAAAGCTTCAGCAGAACCAGCGCCTATAGTAGAAACGGAGGTGCAATCATCACCCGAGACTGTGGGGGCAAGTGTATATGCAGATGTCTATGTGCCGGGTAAGCTCCGTATCCATGAAATACAAGGAGCGGCTCATCGTTCACCTTATGAGGGGCAAAAGGTAACGGATGTTGAAGGAATAGTGACAATGGTGAAGGGAAGCAGCTTCTTTATCCAGGAGGCGGACGATAAGGTGGATCAGGATGAAAAAACATCCGAGGCCATTTTAGTGTACAAGCCTGGCAGCGGTGTGCAGGTTGGGGATGAGGTATGGGTCAGCGGCTCGGTGAAGGAATATACGGAAAGAACCTATGCCAGCAAGCCGGTAGACCTGACGACCACGGAAATTGTAGCTTCTTCGGTTTCGGTGGTTGCCAAGGACTGTCCACTGCCGTCTCCGATTTTGCTTGGAAAAGAGGGGCGTGTGATGCCGACATCTGTTGTGGATAATGACGGAATGATGGTGTTCGATCCGCAGGAGGATGGATTGGACTTTTTCGAAAGTCTGGAGGCCATGCGCGTAGAGTTGAAGGATGCACGAGTCATCGGCCCTTATGGTTATGAAATCCCGGTCAGGATTGATAACGGGGCGAACACAGGCGAGGTATTGACCGAAGCAGGCGGCTTGTTGCTGACCGAAGAAAGTCTGAATCCGCAGCGGATTTTAATCGACGCCAAGCCTGCGGTTCCGTTGAAAACAGGAGATCGTTTTGCGGGTCCCATCACGGGAATTGTGAGCTACAGCTTTAGTAATTTCAAGCTGTTGCCTGAGCGTCTGCCGGATATTGTGTCAGGGGGTCTCCAGCCAGCCAACACACGTCTGGTGAAGGATGATCGTAAGCTGACGGTCGCTTCCTTTAACGTGGAAAATTTCGATCCCGGTGACGGAAAACGGATTGAACAGCTCGGACAGGCCATCGCCGTGAATTTGAATCACCCGGATATCGTAGGGCTGTTGGAGGTTCAGGACAATAACGGTGAGAAGGATGACGGCACCACAGATGCTTCAGAAAGCTTTCGGGTGCTGATTGAGGCGATTCGTGCTCATGGGGGGCCGGAGTATGCTTTTACAGATATAGCACCTGAAAATAATAAGGATGGCGGCGCTCCCGGTGGCAATATTCGGGTCGGATTTCTCTACAATCCGCAACGTGTCACGCTGACGGATAAGTCGAGGGGAGATTCGGTTACATCGGTGACCTATGGAGAGCAGGGGCTTTCTCTCAATCCCGGTCGTATTGATCCGCTGAATGCGGCATTTGAATACTCACGCAAGCCGTTGGCCGCTGAATTTGAGTTTGACGGTCAGCAGGTGATTGTGATCGCGAACCATTTTAATTCCAAAGGGGGCGATCTGGCGCCATTCGGAGGGATTCAGCCACCCGTACGAAGCAGCGAAATACAGCGGTCGAAGATTGCAACGATTGTGAATGGTTTTGTGAAGTCGGTACTGGCTCAAAACCATCAGGCGAATATCGTCATATTGGGAGATTTAAATGATTTTCAATTTTCCGAAACGCTCGCTTTGGTCCGGGGACAGGAATTGACGAATCTGGTAGATAGGCTGGATGAGAAGGAGCGGTATTCGTATATTTATGAGGGGAATTCGCAAACACTGGATCATTTGTTGGTCAGTCCGTCCATAAGTGAATCATCCGTGCTGGATATTGTTCATATCAATGCGGATTTTAGCGCCGCGGACGGGCGGGTAAGTGATCATGATCCATTGGTTGCTCAAATTGGCTTGCCACGCCAAACAGTGGAACCGCCAACAGATGGCGAGAGTGGTCGGAATAAAGATGATGACGATGATCAGCAGGAGAGCAATGGCAGCAGCAACACCGGGAACAATAGTGGAACGACGAATAACGGACAGGGTGAGACTGCGAATAGCGGGCAGAATGGTAACGGTTCGTCAGGCGTTAATGTGGTGCAAGCCAAGTCCATAGTAACAGAGCAAAACGGACTGAAAAGAGCAGTTGCACAGGTACCAGCCGCTGACATACTAAATGCGATTCGGAACGGGGCGAATGGTACGCTCGTAGTCCGTGCAGGGGAGCAGGCGGATGCTAAGCTATTCGAAGTGAATCTAAACGGAGATGCTTTGGGTGCTGTTTTGAATGACCGTATTCACACCCTGCGAGTAGAAACGCCACAGGGAGGCTATGAAGTAGTAACAGGTCGTTTGTCTGTTCAAAAGCTGGCTGACACCTGGCAGGTGCCTGTACAACAGATTTCCTTGAGCTTTACGGTTACGCCGAACGAAGGATTGGCTAAACGCACAGATATTCCGGCAGGGCGCAAGCTGGTGCGAGCTGTTGATGTTGTGGCGGAGTTACGAAGCGAAGATGGACGCAAGCAGTCGTTGGCAGGTAGCGATAATTCCGGTAAAGGGTATGAACGTTATCTGCTACGTGCTCCCGCAACGGTAGATATGAGCCAACTTGCTGTAGTGAAGGTATCCACCAACCAAACCGGACAGTTGTCCTATCATCCGGTTCCGTTTACCGCTTCTGGTGAGGAACTGACTGTGTATGGACGTTCGGGTGGAACCTATGTCGTGCTGGATGGCGGGGGAACTAATGTAAGCATTTCGTTCAGCGATATTTCCGGTCATTGGGCGCAGCAGGACATTACACACTTGGCTACGCGTCTGATTGTGGCAGGGGCAAATCAATCAGCGTCCACCGCGAATGAGACTGGTGAGATGGGCTTATCGAACGTACGCTTTGAGCCGAATGGTCAGGTACAACGCTCGGAGTTGGCTGCGATGCTGGTTCGTATGCTTGGACTGGAGCATTCAGATCGCATGGTGAAGGGCTTTGACGATGTGCAATCGGAATTGTGGTATGCGGATTCGGTGCGTACCGCAGCCGCTGCTGGACTGATCAATGGCTATGCAGATGACAGCTTCAGACCTGATGCTCCGGTATCGAGGGAGGAGCTGGCTGTGATTGTAGAGCGAGCCCTGCGCTTCGCCGGGACTGCGGAAGATACAGCGGCAGGAAGTGCCTCAGCGTCATTATCGGATGCACAAGCCATTTCTACATGGGCAGCTCCGGCTGTCAATACTTTGTCCAGCGTGGGCATTATGAAGGGAGACGGGAAAGGCCGTTTTGCTCCAACTGCATCGGTGACGAGGGCAGAAGCAGCGGCTGTATTATCTCGAACTCTGGATAAGTTGAATTGGGAACAGTAGTATGATGATTGGAATGTTAGATTGATTGACTTTCTGCGGTAGTTAAGTTATCTTTTGTTGGAGAAGTAGCAGGGGAATATAGCAAAAGCTAGACATACAGAAATTAAAGTAACACCGTGGAAAGTAAGCGATCCTTAAAGGATGGTTTGCTCTTTATTGTTATCAAATATCACCGGGGAGGAATCACCATGTCTAATGAAATAGCAGTCTATCCCGTTCAAGCTCTGAACGATGCACTGACGGATACGCTGACCCGGTTGTTGATCGACGTAGTAGCGGACGGTGCCTCCATAGGATTTTTACCGCCATTGGCTTATCAGGAAGCAGCAGCTTATTGGAATAGCGTCCTTCAGGACGGTGTAGTCCTGTGGATTGCGGAGAAGGACGGCGTGCCTGTAGGGACTGTGCAGCTTCATCTGGCTACTAAGGCCAACGCCGCTCATCGTGCGGAAATTGCGAAGCTTATGGTGGATCCGTCCGGGCGCAGGCTTGGGATTGCGCGTCAACTGATGCAGGCTGCGGAAGAGGAGGCGCTACGTCAGAGCAGAACGCTACTGGTGCTGGATACGCGGGTAGGCGATCCTTCCAATAAGCTATATGAATCTATCGGATTTGTAGAAGCAGGCGTGATTCCAGGGTATGCCCAATCGGCTGACGGTCACCTGCACGCTACCCGATTTTATTACAAACCACTAAATCCGTACCTGAGCCGTTACTGAGTATTTGGCGAATAACTGTGTTATATACAGGTAATAATAGCTTGTTATACGATTTAATATGCTTTTTCCGCTATTCGACTGGAAAAGCAAGGGAATGGGAACGTATAATGAAATGGAGACCGTCTAAAGGTTCTCTTTATGCCAATTCGGCGGTCCAGATTGAAGATCGTAGTATATATAGCGGAGGAATCGAAGAATATGAGGCTGGAGCATGATTTTCTAGGTACCAAGGAAGTGCCGTCAGACGCCTATTACGGTGTACAAACACTGAGGGCAAAAGAGAATTTTCCAATTACCGGCCAACGGCTTCATCCTGAGCTGATTAAAGCCATGGCGATCGTCAAAAAGGCAGCAGCAACGGTAAACATGGAGCTGACCCGCTTGCATCGTCCTAAGGCGGAGGCCATTATTCAGGCAGCTGACGAGGTTATTCAAGGGCAGTTGCACGACCATTTCATCGTCGATCCGATTCAGGGCGGCGCAGGCACGTCCATTAATATGAATACAAATGAAGTAATTGCGAACCGGGCGCTGGAGCTAATCGGCAAGCAGCGTGGAGATTATCAGGAGATCAGTCCCAACAACCATGTCAACATGGCACAATCGACAAACGACGCTTTTCCAACGGCTGTCCATCTGGCTGTTCTAAGTATGATTGACAAGCTGTTGGTCACCATGAGTGAGCTTCAGGAGGCGTTTTCCCGTAAGGCGAAAGAGTTTGACAGTGTGATTAAAATGGGCCGAACCCACTTGCAGGATGCAGTACCGATCCGGCTGGGACAGGAGTTTCAGGCTTATGCGCGTGTGTTGGGTCGTGATATCGGACGTGTCCGTGCCACGAAGCTGCATTTGCTGACGGTCAATATGGGCGCAACTGCGGTAGGCACCGGCTTGAACGCGGATCGCCGTTATATTCAGCGTGTCGCCGAGGTGCTGGCGGAAGTAAGTGGTTTCCCTGTGGAGGCTGACGAAAATCTCGTCGATGCCACTCAAAACACAGATGCCTATACGGAAGTGTCTGCTGCGTTAAAAATTTGCATGATGAACATGTCCAAAGTGGCAAATGACATCCGCCTGATGGCCTCAGGGCCGCGTGCTGGTCTCGGAGAGCTGAGCCTGCCCGCCCGTCAGCCGGGTTCATCTATTATGCCGGGTAAAGTAAATCCGGTAATGTGTGAGGTCATCAACCAGATTGCTTTTCAGGTCATTGGAAATGATCATACGATCTGTCTGGCTTCCGAGTCTGGTCAGCTAGAGTTGAATGTGATGGAGCCTGTGCTTGTCTACAACCTGCTGCAATCGCTGGAAATTATGAAGCAGGGCTTTCATGTCTTCCGCATTCATTGTGTGGACGGAATTGAAGCGAACGTGGAGCGGTGCCGTGAATATGTCGAAAACAGTGTAGGTATTATTACTGCACTCAATCCCCACCTCGGATATGAGGTCGTATCACGCATCGCCCGTGAGGCGATTACAACTGGCAAATCGGTACGCGAGTTGTGTCTGTTGTATAATGTACTGACTGAGGAAGAGCTGGACATTATTTTGGACCCGTATCAAATGACTCAGCCGGGTATTGCCGGAGAGTCGCTGCTGAATAGGGAATAATAGTGCGGAGTTTAGAATGCAGGCAGCTTTGAGGCAAAATGAAGATAGCCCCGTCGAATCCGGCGGGGCTGTCCTTGTGTAACACGGTGTCAGCGTGAGATGTGGAATGCCCTGCTAAGGAATACACCGCTGCACGCCTATTGTAGAAAAGGGGAAGAGGAATGCTGCTGGAGCAATTATCGGCATATAAGGAATTAGGAATAGGATTCATTATACTACTACTGTTACTTGTACTCATCATCAGAGGACTGATACGTCGGCGCAGAAATCGGATTTTACGTGATCTGGACCCGCGAAAAATCGGGATTCAGGATATAGACCGCATGGAGGATGGCTCGGAATTTGAGCTTTATCTGCAACGGTTGTTATCTGCGCTCGGCTATAAGGACATCTACAAAACGACCAGTAGCCGGGATTTTGGAGCGGATCTGGTGTTTACAGACCGTGAAGGTGTCAGAGTTGTGATTCAGGCCAAGCGTTATGCTGTACAAAATCCGGTTGGTTTGGGTGCAGTGCAGGAAATTTATACCTCCATGCGTTATTATGCGGCTGACAAGTCTGTCGTCATCACTTCCGGGCGCTACACGGAATCCTGTAAAACACTCGCTTCTGTCAACGGAGTTAAGCTATTGGACCGCAACGACTTGGTGGACATGATTGATTTGTTCAAGGCTAAACGCCGTGAGGAGGTCATGGATCTAATAGAAAGTAAAGCCGACGTGATTGCCTCCAAATGGAGCAGAAGCAAATGATAAAAGAGACTGAATTACCAGGCGACGAGATGAAGCCTGGTAGTTCAGTCCCTTTTATTTTTAACATGATGCCTGCACGTATAAGAGACTCTATATATAAGATGGTAAATATAAACAAATTATAATTCTTTATTTACAATGAATTTACAGAAAATCTTATGAAAAAAAATGACTTTATAACCGATATAAAGATGTTGGGGATTTGCAAATTATGCTGAGGTGATATGTCATGAAGAAACAGGTTCAGTTATTAACATTGAGGTGGGTTCCCATTGTCACTATTTTTGCTTTACTGCTGGGTGCATGTGGACAGCCAGCAGTACAAACCAAGGCGCAACCGATTAAGGTAGGAATTGTACTGTCAGATATTGGTCTGGGTGATCAGTCTTATAGCGACGCGGCTTTTCGGGGTTTGGTCAAGGCACGGGACGAGGGGAAAATCGTTTTTGAATATCGGGAAATTTCCGAGACCAAAACATATGATGCTGCTTTTGAACAGCTTGTTCAAGAAAAATCCGATTTGATTATCGGGCTGGGGTACATGGTGAAAGAAAGTTTGGAAACCGTTGCGAAAAAATATCCGGATCTTAAATTTGTAATTGTAGATGAAAAATCAGATTTACCGAATGTGGCTTCCATTACTTTTAAAGAAGAAGAGGGCAGCTTTTTGGCAGGGGTCGTTGCAGGAATGGCGAGCCGTACCGATCAGGTAGGCTTTATCGGGGGAGTGGAGTCTCCGCTGTTGAAAAAGTTTGAGGCCGGATATCGGGAAGGGGTTCGCTCCGTTAAGCCTGATGCACAGGTTACTGCTACGTATGCGGGAGATTTCGGCAAGCCAGAGCTGGGCACGGAGATTGCACGCGATATGATCAATCAGGATCAAATTGATGTGATCTATGCGGCGGCGGGTCTTACAGGTGTAGGTGCGTTACAGGAGGTACAAAAGCAGGAAAAGTTCGCAATCGGGGTCGACAGCGACCAGTTTTTCATTGCGGAAAAAGCAGTAGTGACCTCGATGATTAAAAATGTGGATATCGCCATTTATACAGCAGTCAAAAGCTTTGCAGATCATCAAAGAAAATTTACGGACCAGAATATGGTGTTCGGTCTTGCGAAAGAAGGCATCGGTTTGGCGCCTATTCGTGTTTTGACATTGAACCCGGATCAGCAAAAGCTGCTGGATGACTTGAAGGAAAAGGTCAAGTCCGGCAGTCTTACTGTGCCCACCCAATAAATTTTCGTAAAACGGAGGATGATTCCTGATGAAACTGCAAGGTAAACTGGTGCTTAACGCGATGGTTTCCCTGATCGCATGCCTGGCTTTAGTGGCCTATATTATTTTTCAATTGATCCGTATCAACTCGCAAAGCAGTAGTCTCGTTCCAGCTATGCTGAATGTACAGCAGCTCAATGCTTATTTGATTCAGTCAGGACAGGCGCTGCAAAACTACTCTTCTTCCATGACAGAGAGCAATAAAACGGATGTGCAAAACCAACTGGGTCAGGCGGAAAAAACGATCACTTTGCTTTCGCAAGGCATGATGCAGACCGAAGTGCAGCAAAAACGCCTGAATACCGTTAAAACAAAATTCAGCGAATTGAAGGTTGCAACGGATAAAGCGATGAGCACGGGAAGCAGCCCTGAATCCAAACGTAATGCGATGCGTGTACAGGGTATCCAGAACGATGTGTTCATGCTGGATATTCTAACGAAAGCGCGTTATGACGAATATACAGAGGAATTGACCAAGAGTATCCGCTTTACTTGGCAATTGGCCTTGGTAGGCGCTGTTCTGCTTCTGGTGGCGGTGGGGCTATATAATACATATACATCCAGGCAACTTGCCCTCAGAACCCGCAAGTTGACGGATGCCGCGAAGCAAATTGCCGATGGGAATTTGACGGTGCAGCTCATGCAAACGAAGGGACGTGATGAGCTGGACGAGCTCAACGAATCGTTCCGGTTCATGATCGGGAACTTGCGTAACATTGTGGTCTCTATTGACCAGTCGGGGAATCGTGTTGATCTGATGGCTCGGGATATTGACCAGCATAATGAGGCCATGAAGGAAATCGTGACGCAAGTTAGCACCTCAACAGAGGAACTGGCGATTGGTAGTCAAAAGATTGCCGAGGATCTGTCGACCACCGTTGGCGTTGTGGATGAGATGCAGCAGAAGTTTGAAGCGAATTTGTTGGAGACCAAGCAGTCCTCTACATATAGCGAAGATGCATTGCGTGTCATTGAGCAAGGTACACGTGTGATGAGCGATCAGCTACGCATTGTAGCGGAAAATCGTTCAGCGATGTCCGAGGTGGAGCAGACGGTCATGGAGCTGGAGTCCAATGCAGCCGAGATTACAACCATGACCGGCTATGTATCCGAGATTGCCAGTCAGACGTCGCTGCTGTCCTTGAATGCTTCAATTGAGGCTGCGCGCGCGGGTGAGGCTGGAAAAGGCTTTGCTGTTGTTGCCAATGAAGTGAAAAAGCTGGCGAATCAATCGGAGTCGGCTGTGAAGCAAATTTATACCGCTGTCGAGGGCATTACGCAGGCTATGAACAAGGTAAAGACCTCTGTGGCGCAAAGTCAGGAGCTGTTCCGTGAACAGGAGAAGGCAACGTCGTCTACCGGGGAATCGTTCACTGAGATTAGCGGTAAAGTACAGCAAATTGCCAGCCAAGTCAGCAAACTGTCAGCGGATATGAATGTATCTCGGGAACTGAGCATACAGGTACAGCAAGCTATTGAGAACATCAGCGCGATTACCCAGCAATCCGCCGCAGGCAGCGAAGAGATTACCGCCTCCACGGTGGAGCAGAAGCGTTCCTTTGAGGAATCGGCTGAGAAGGTGAAGGAGCTTCGTCAGATTCGTGAGGAGATGCAACGAGAGCTGGATCGTTTTCAGGTGGAAAAAACAGGCTAAGCAACACGAAACCAACACATTTATTGGCTAAACAGAGCATTTTGCAACAATCCCAAGAGCGATTTCAAATCAGCAATATATAGATCGAAGCGGTTTAGTTCATCTATCTATTGTACTTTCGAGCGTTAGGAATCGAATGATGCAAAATGCTGAACAATGAATGTAGGATAAACCCGAAGAAGAAGCCTTACCTCATGGAGGGAAGCTTTTTCTTTTTTTAAAATCGTCTTTTTACAATAATAGTAAATTATTTATTGTTCTTTGTAGAGTTATAGGCAGGGAATTCCACATCTTACGTCAAATAGATTTAGGGAGTATATGTTAGCCCATACGTTGTTGGCAAGAGATCATGGAAAACGAAGTCCGGAAGGATGAAGTTACGGGAATGCTACGATTAAAGCTTCGATTAATCCTGAAAAATAAACAGACAAGGCTGATTCTGCTGCTCACACTAAGCGTATCACTCATTATTAGTGTGATCGGCTTGCTATCGTATTCGGGATACCGCAAGGGTTTGGATACTGAATTAAACACACCAAACATAGAACTGCTGCAAATTAATCTGGATGTGACTAATAGGGCATTTCGTGAGTCCGATAATAAGGCGCTGGATGCGGCCTATTCCCGGGATGTTGAGGCATTTGCACGTTTGCAAACGGATGAAAAATCGCTATCAAACAACGCTTCCGTCATAGAACGGCTTCAAAAATACTTGAAAGCCCTTTCTTCGCATGAAGAGATTCATTCGGCTGAAGTTATTTCTTTTGAAAATCATGCTCTCGTATCCAGTGAATACGGCTACTTGCCCGATTGGGACCAAGCGCCGGATACGACTTGGGTTCCCTGGATTCGGGACATTCAAAGGAAGCCATTACTGATTAAGCGAAGATGGTACGGCACGAATCATGAAAATGGAACGGTAGAACTGCTTTCGCTGGCAAGACCCGTGGTAAAGGATGGGCAGGTCATCGGTGCGGTGCTGGTCGATTTGGATTACGACCGCTTTTTCTCCAAGCTGTATATTCATTTATCCAACTCGCAATATGTGTACGATCTGGAGGGCGAACTGATCTATCCCAAGTTAAAATCTTCAGTGCCCTTAAACGAAATGGACAGGGTTTTGAAAGAATTGGATGTGAGCCCCTATGCTTATGTGGAGGTAGGGGGGATGGAGTATATGGCGAACCAGACTTTTTCCGATGTGACGGGCTGGCGTTTGGTATCACTTGTTCCTATGGACAAGCTGCTGAAGCATGTCAAGCTGGCGCGCAACATGATGTTGTGGTTGGCCTTTATTTCTATACTGGCGGGTTGCTCAGCGGTCTACTATTACAATTATGCGGCGTTTCGCCCTATGAAAAGAATTAATAGCCTGCTGAATTCAGGCTACAAAGGAACGCGTCAAGGTGGATTGTATGATCTGGAGCCGGTCATTGGCAAGCTGGTTGTGGAGTTCCATCGCAAATCACTGGTGGTGGAGCGAAGTTTACCGGAGCTACGTTCCAAATATATTGAAGATGTCATCCAGCGTAGAATGGGCATACAGGAAATGCGTATGAAATGGGAGCAGTATTTTTCCGATTGGGACGGCAGCTCTTTGGCTGTGATGATCGTGTCGATTGATCGGTATTCTACTTGGGCAGCAAGCTTTCCAGAGGAGGATAAAATGCTGCTCAAATATGCGCTGAACAATATTTTGCTGGAATGGCTTGAACCTCACTGGAAGGCGGTAAGCGCACCAGATGAGCAAAGCGGCTTTGTTGTACTATTACAATTCAGTGAGGGTGAAGATGGAGCTACAACTAGGACTGGAGCTGATACCGATGTCGATGCCAAAGAAAGTGTTCTGCTCCGCAAAAGCGCAGACAGGCTGATTCAGGTTGTGGGTGAGCATCTTCCCCTGACTATCTCTATAGGAATTGGTCATATTTTCTCGGATATCTATGAGGCACGTCAGTCTTTTGTAAAAGGGAGAGAAGCCCTTGGTCTGCGTTTGTATGAGGGATATGGACGTTCGCATATGAGTACGGACAGCATGGGGGAGGGCGCTCACGTCTCATCAGCGGCTGGAAACCGGAATGTGGAAATCATTCGTGCCATAGAGTCACAGGAAGCCGGAGCAAGTATAAAGCTGATCAGTCAATGGGGAGAAGAACTTCGTCTTCACAGGACCTCCCCGATGCAGGTGTACTTGTCTGTACATGAGTTGATGGAGGAATTGCTGAAATGGTGCATGACTCATAGTGTGACGCCGCCGGATCAGCTGGTCGATTACCACTGGAATCAGATTCTGACGCTTGATCTTCCAGATATGGAGAAGCAATTGTTTTCGATTGTGGCTGATATCGGGGAAAAGCTTGCTGGACACAGACAGTCCAAGGAGTTTGTACGTGTACAGGAGATGATGGATTACATGGAACATCATTTGCATTTAAATATCGGGCTTCAGGAAATTGCAGATCAGGTCCATATGAGCGTGTCATCAGTGAGCAGTATGTTCAAGGAAGAGACAGGCAGCACCGTATACGACTACTTGACTGGTTTGCGAGTGAAAAAAGCGTGCGCTTTACTGTGTGAAACACATCTGAAAATTGCAGAGATTGCAGATCAGGTCGGATACCGGAATGAAAATAGCTTTATCCGTGTATTCCGCAAACATAAACAAGTGACTCCTGGGAAATTTAGGGAAATCAACAGATGTTCCAATGGATATGCAGATCCGCCAAAAGGTCGACATTTTGGGAATTTGGAAGATAAATTCGAAGATTAAGCGATAGCTGTAGCCCCCGCGTTGCGGTACATTGACTTCATGTAAACGCAAAAATCATGGCTGAAAACGTCTGGGGGTGAAAACGGGTGCGTGACTGGCCCAGTTCATTTTTCGGAAAAGAGGAAACGTAATGAAGAACAAGCCATGGCAAAAATATGTGCTGGTTGCGGCGGGAGTGGCTTTTCTTTCTGCCTTGAGTATCAGTGAATATGTGGATCAACACGCCTTGCATGACCACAGTGGTGCATTTCCTGTGAAGCCTATTACCCTCGTCGTTCCTTATGCGGCGGGTGGCGGGACGGATATCACGGCAAGAGCATTGGCGAAAGCCGCCGAAAAGCATCTCGGTCAGCCGATCATCGTCGTTAACCGGACGGGTGGAGGCGGTTCGGTCGGGCTGATGGAAGGGGCTGAGGCGCAGGCGGACGGTTACACTGTAACGTATCTGGTTGCGGAGCTGACCACACTGCCACATCTGGGACTGCTGCCCCTCACCTATGAGCGCTTTAAACCGCTGGTCCAAACCAATATGGACCCTTCTGCCATCACGGTTAGAGCGGATGCGCCCTGGACGACGGCCGAAGCATTTCTGGAGGACGCTCATGCTCATCCCGGCAAGCTGAAAATGGGCAATGCAGGCACAGGGAGCATCTGGCACCTTGCTGCTGCGATGCTGGAGCAAAAAAGCGGAGTCCGCTTTACCCATATCCCTTATGAGGGAGCAGGGCCAGCCGTTTCATCGTTGATGAGCGGCTTCGTGGATGCTGTGCCGGTCAGTCCTGCGGAAGTGAAAAAGGATGTGGACCAAGGGAAGCTGCGCATACTGGCGATACAGGCAGACACCATTTCGGAAGCGTTTCCAAATGTGCCGACATTACAGCAGGCTACTGGGCTGCGTGTACATTTTATTGGGACTTGGAGAGGGCTGGCTGTGCCCAAGGATACGCCGGATGAGATTGCTCAAACCCTGGCGGACGCACTGATCAAGGGGACGAAAGAGGAGGAATTCAGGGAAGAAATGCGTAGGCATGGATTGGGGCTACGTGTTAAGGATGCAGAAGCATTCGCACGACAGTTGAAGGAAAGCCATGACACTTTCGCAAGACTGATTCCCGAACTTGGCTTGAGCCGCAAGTAAAACGGCCTTGTTTTTGCACTGGCAAAAACGAAAGGGTTGAATGAAGTTATGAAAATCAAACAAAACATTGATAAAATTCCAGGGGGCATTATGCTGGTGCCGCTGTTTATAGGCGCATTGGTTCATACTTTTATGCCTTGGGCCGGGGACTACTTTGGATCGTTCACTAAGGGGCTAATGACTGGGACGGTACCGATTTTGGCGGTGTGGTTTTTTTGTATGGGTGCTTCGATTGATGTACGAGCTACAGGTACCGTATTGCGTAAATCAGGTACACTCGTATTGACTAAAATTGCAGTCGCTTGGGTGGTGGCGATCATTGCGTCTAAACTGCTGCCCGTCGGTGGCGTGGAAAGCGGTCTTTTTGCCGGACTGTCGGTATTGGCGCTGATTTCCTCCATGGATATGACGAATGGTGGGCTATACGCCTCCATTATGCAGCAATATGGTTCCAAGGAAGAGGCGGGGGCATTCGTACTGATGTCCCTGGAATCCGGTCCGTTAGTGACCATGCTCATTTTGGGCAGTACGGGATTGGCCGTTTTTGAGCCGCAGACGTTTGTGGGAGCGGTATTGCCGTTTCTGGTCGGGTTCATGCTGGGGAATCTGGATCACGATTTCCGTAAATATTTTGGTAACGCCACGCATGCCCTTATTCCCTTCTTCGGTTTTGCACTGGGTTGTTCCATCGACCTGAGTGTCATTGCCCAAACAGGCTTGCTCGGAATAATATTAGGTATTTTCGTTATTATCATTACAGGTATTCCGCTCATCCTGGCAGACAAATATATCGGCGGTGGCAACGGCACTGCGGGAATCGCAGCCTCCAGCACGGCAGGTGCAGCGGTAGCGAATCCTGTCATTGTGGCCAATATAAAGCCAGAATTTCTGCCAGTAGCACAATCAGCAACAGCATTGGTCGCTGCTTCGGTCATCGTTACCTCTATTTTGGTACCTATTCTCACGGCTTACTGGGCCAAATATATGAAACATAAGGAAAAATCCAAGGGAGCGGGGCCTGTAAACCCAGGTGCCAATGTGCCTAAATAAAGCTCGGATGATCTTTAGTCTCTCCATTACCCGGGAAATGCTTTTGCAGATACGTCTCATATCCTAACATCACAAACTTGTCCTAAAACGCTACTGCAAACATACATATGTAAGCAGAGGAGCGTGATGGAATTGGAAAACAAGGTGCGTCGCTACTATCAGTTAAAGCAGAAGCAAAAAGAAATTGAGGGTGAACTGACTGATTTGCGTAATGACATTACAGCTCATTGTGCACAGCAGGGAGTGGCAGATTGGGAAATTGGCAGTTATCGGGTTAAAGTTGTACAGCAGCACCGTAAGGAATATGACCATACCAAGCTGTATGATTCACTACCTGATCCGCAGCTATGGCGCTTGTTTTCCAAACCGGATACTTCGAAGATTGCCAGTTTGCTTAAACTCAAGGTCATCGCAGAGGAGCAATTAAAAGATGCTGTTTCCCTCAAAACGGTGACCCTATTACAGGTGGATAAAAAATAAAATGTAGATCATAGCGTTACTTTACAAAGTGCTGTAGCCTCAGAAAGGTTATTCGGTATGCGTCCGAATAGCCTTTTTCGCCTTTCCAATTTGCGTGATAGCTTTGGAGTGGTGTACTCTAGTAAAAGTTGGTTGAGACGGAGGAAGTATACATTGAACATGGAGACTGCTGTCAGTAAAGTATTTTTATATGTTTTCTCAATTTTAGTTGCGTTGGCTTCCTGTCATGGATTCATGTTGTACTGGATGTGGCAGTTACCGGAGCTTACGGACGAATTTTCTGATCTGGAAAATGGACTTGCTCTATTTGCCGCGGGTATCGTGTTTGCCTTCATTGCTTTTGTTGTTCACCTCATTCTACATCTCCTAATTTTCGCTCATCTACTTCATCGTAACGGCTACTCTATAAATGTGAAGACATTGCTATTCCCCAAGGAAACAAACAACAATACAATCCTCCGTATTTGTCTGCTAGTGGTTCTGTTGATTTGGATCGTTTATGCTACCATTTTACATACAATTCCGCTGTTTTCGGTCATTAGTTTTACGCTGGTTTTTATCAATTATAGTATTTGGCTGTTGCAATTTTTGACGGAGAGACAAGGCAGGGAGGTTCAGTTGTAGGGATGTATCAAAGGGACAAGAAAAGAGCTGACTCCCGTTTGCGGTGGGGCCAGCTCTCTTTTACTGTTGTTATCCTTGGCCGTTAAGCACCTGCCGAAAGTAAAACCGATACGTATTATAAAGGAACGTTTGAAGTGGAAGCTGAACCTGCAACTCTGTATCCACCTCCACGCTATGTTCAGCTACTTATCGGACAAGCCTTTCCCCAGCCCTTTGAGAAAATGAATGCCAAAACCCATCGCCCGGTTTACATCCGGATCATTCATGGCCTTCATGAGATCGCGCAGGCGAGTCTTTTTGTTCTGTTTTAAATGCTCTTCCGCTTCGTTCAGGCCCGTAGTAACGCTGCCCACCAGTTTTTTCATCAGCTCAGGGTCTACCTCGGATAGCATGCCGGCTGCTCCCATCAGATTGTTGATGATGTTTGTCACAGGCTTGCGAGTTGCTTGTCCTACAGCGATTTTGGCGATGATTTCTTTGGCTTTCAGCATAGACTGAGCCGCTTCGAGAAGACCGCTATCGTGCAGCTCACGCACAATTTCGAGCGTCTTCTGCAATGCCGCCCCGTTGTCAGCCAGATCAGCAGTAAGCTGATCCAGCGATTGTTTTTGTCGTTCTTCTTCTGTCAGCACACGCTTTCGTACGATTGAAATAGGCTTAGCCATGAGTCCGACCTCCTTATTTTTGATCCACCAGATCGACGTAACCGGGACGATTCCATTTCCGATCTACTTCAACCCCATTTTGCGGATGACGCTTTTTGTAGCGCGGGTTGATACGTGGTAGCGGATTTTGGCCCTCTACCTCCAAAATGTGCATTCGTACCTTGTTTTGTTTATAAGCCGGTGTGTTGGTGATTACATCGAATGCTCCGCCAGTTAACAGGTTCACGGCGCTGTCATGGCTGCTGGAGTGCATAGGTACGTAGACATCGGTTCCATGCATCCGGTCGGTGATGAGAACACGCAGCTTCACGGCACCGTATGGCGATTCTAGACGAACCAGCGATCCGTCCTTGACTCCACGTTCCTCGGCTAATTCCGGCGATACTTCCACAAATACACTTGGAAGCTTGAGCTGAATACCCGGCGATTTGGTTGTCAGATTTCCTTCATGGAATTGTTCGAGCAGTCGACCATTGTTTAAGGTCAGATCGAATTCAGCCGGGTATTGTTTAGGCTGCACATATTCGAAAAGACCGAGACGTGCCTTTTTATCCGGGAAGTTAAAGCCGTTGGTGTGCAGAAGCGGCGTGTTGCTGCCATCCGGCGATCCCCAGTGGAAGCTGTTCCAGCCTTCCAATACGTCATAATTACACTGGGAGAAAAATGGAGTGAGTGATGCCATTTCCTCAAAAATTTCACTTGGATGGCTGTAGTTCCAATCAAATCCCATTTGCTTGGCAAATTGGCTGAAAATCCACCAGTCCGGTTTGCTGTCTCCTACAGGTTTGAGCGCCTCATATAAACGCTGTACACGACGTTCAGTGTTCGTAAAGGTACCGTCTTTTTCGAGCGAAGGTACGGCTGGCAAAATGACATCTGCGAATTCTGCTGTTTTGCTCAGAAATACATCCTGAACGACGAGGAAATCCAAATTCGCCAGCATTTCCTGTGTGTGGTTGGAGTCCGCATCCACCCACGCCATTTCTTCTCCGGCGATATACATCGCTTTTAGCTCACCAGTTTCAATGGCCTCCAGCATTTGAATATTGTCCAGTCCGCGCTGGCCTGGAATGTGTACGCCGTAGGCCGCTTCGAACTTGGCACGAATGTCATCGTTCGTGACAGACTGATAGCCCGGGAAAATATCCGGCATCGTGCCCATGTCAGCAGCACCCTGAACATTGTTATGTCCGCGAAGCGGATACGCGCCTGCACCTGGACGCATAAAGTTTCCGGTCACCAGCAGCAGGTTGGCAATCGCAATAGAGGTGTAGGAGCCTGCGATGTTTTGCGTCACACCCATGCCCCAGCAAATGGCAGTGCCGTCGGCTTCATGGACCATAGTCGCTACCTCAATCAGCGTCTCTTTGGAAATGCCCGTTTCCTGCTCTGCAAATTCCAATGTAAATTTCTCCAGCAACTTCAAATATTCGGAATAAAAGTTTACGTGCTCTTCAATGAATGTTACGTCATGCCAGTTTTGTTCAATGATGTACTTGGTTACAGCGGATAACCATACATAATCTGTACCCTGCTTCGGACGAATGAACAGGTCCGCACGATCCGCCATTTCATGCTTGCGCAGGTCGACCGCGATCAGCTTTTGACCGTGCAGCTTATGCGCACGTTTAATACGGGTAGCCAGCACCGGATGTCCTTCTCCCGGCGCACAGCCGACCAGCATAACCAGTCCTGCTTTGGCAATGTCTTTAATCGTGCCGCTGTCGCCGCCAATGCCTCCGGTGTGTTGCAGCCCCCATGAGGCGGGGGATTGACAATACCGCGAACAGTTATCGACGTTATTCGTTTGGAATACCTGACGCGCCAACTTTTGCATCAGATAGTTTTCTTCATTCGTAAATTTGGACGAGGAAATAAAGCCGAGCGCTTCACCGCCATACGTTTCTTTAATAGCACTCATTTTGCTGGCCATCAGGCTTAATGCTTCTTCCCAGGTCGCTTCTACAAATTCGTCACCTTGGCGAATCAAAGGGGTAGTCAAACGTTGATCACTGTTCACAAAATCCCAGCCGAATTTCCCTTTAACGCATGTCGAGATGCCGTTCACAGGTCCTTCAGAAGTAGGCTGTACCTTCAGAATTTTGCGGCCTTTGGTCCAAACCTCAAAGCTGCAACCTACGCCGCAAAAGGTGCAAACGGTTTTGGTTTTTTTCGTACGGGTTTCACGCATGGCTGCTTCTGCTTCGGAAATGGCAAAAATACCGCTATAGCCCGGCTCCACTTCCTTAATTAAATCTACCATCGGATTTAACAAGTCCTTCTCCATGCCACTCATGAAGCCTGCTTCACCCAGCATGGATTTCTCCATCAAGGCGTTACAAGGACAGACCGTTACACACTGACCGCAGCTGACGCACGAGGAATCATTAATTGCAACACCATCATCCCAAATGACGCGAGGGCGTTCTGCTTCCCAGTCAAGAGAGAGGGTTTCATTGACCTGAAGGTTTTGACATACCTCTACGCATTGGCCGCAGGCAATACATTGATTCGGGTCATAGCGGTAAAACGGATGAGACATATCGACTTCCATCGGATCAACCTTGGGCTGATATGGATATTTTTGATGCTCAATTTCCATAAGCTCTGCCGTATTATGCAAGGAACAATTACCATTGTTGTTATCACACACGGTGCAGTAGAGGAGGTGATTTTCCAGCAACCGATCCATGGCTTCTGTTTGGGCTGCTTTGGCGCGGTCCGAGTTTAATTGAATATTCATTCCGTCCGCAGCGAGTGTTGAGCAGGAGCGAACGAGCTTGCCGTTGACTTCCACGATACAGGTATCACAGGTGCGGATCGGATCGACCTCGGGAACATAACATAGTTGGGGATGGGCGATGTTATTTTCGTTAATGACTTCAAGAATCGTTGCGCTGTCTTTGGTTTTCAGTTCCTGTCCGTTTAATGTAATTTTGATCGTACTCTCAATCACGGTTCAGGCTCCTTTCAGATTTGAAATGTAAAAATTAGAAATAAAAAAACTCCACCATAAACACAAGTGCTCGTGATGAAGCACTTGTGTTTATGGTGGAGTAGTAACCAAGCTCTAGGTCCTGGAGGCCAATCCGCCATATGTGTATGTATTAATAACAAACGGTACGCACCGCCTGTATATCAATAACTTGGATATGTCATTTTCTGCATGTCATCAGGTGTAACTATAACGTAAAATTTAAGATAGTTCAACGGTACAGTATTAAAATTTTTAATTGATAATGATTATCGTTTGAGAAAACGAAAAAGCATTGACAAACGTTCGAGGATTGCTAACAATAAGAATATAATCTATTGCAGAGCATTCGTGAATGGAGTGTGCGTGGGAATCGCGTATACTTTATTTGTCGCAGCGCTTGTTAGCTTGATTTTTCTATATCACATGATGTGAGGATTCGTAGAATCCTGATGTAGATAAATTAACCGGCATTTAGCAGATTCTTCGATGTGTTCGATGGCGAAGGATTTGTTGTGATGTCGGTTTTTTGGTTCTGGATAAAATGAATTGAAGACGGATTGAGGTGAACGGGATGGCGAATCGGAGCGATGATCAATGGAATCGTCCGTTACGGGACTTGAGAATATCCGTCATAGACCGGTGTAATTTTCGGTGCCGGTATTGTATGCCGGAAGAAATCTTTGGCCATGACTATCCGTTTTTGCCAAAAGAAAAAATATTGACCTTTGAGGAAATTACCCGGCTTTCCCGTATTTTTGTCTCTCTGGGAGTTACCAAGCTGCGCATTACGGGCGGCGAGCCGTTGCTGAGAAAGGACCTGACTTCGCTCATTCATTCGTTAACTCAACTCGAAGGAGTTGAAGATATTGCTATGACCACGAATGGTGTATTTCTTCCTAAATATGCAGTACCGCTTCGAGAAGCAGGATTGAAGAGAGTGACGGTCAGTTTGGATTCGCTCGATGATGATCGCTTCCGCCGGATGAACGGAGGAAGAAGCAGCGTGCAATCCGTGCTGGATGGTATTGATGCTGCAGCACAAGCGGGGATGCAGGTGAAAATAAATATGGTCGTGCAAAAGGGCTTCAACGATCAGGATATTGTGCCCATGGCCGACTATTTTCAAAAGAAAAAGCATATTTTGCGGTTTGTTGAGTTTATGGATGTAGGTAACACCAATGGCTGGAAATTGGATCAGGTCGTTTCCAAGCAGCAGATCATCGAAACCATTCATAAGCAAATGCCGCTGGAGCCTGTCCCGCCCCATTACAAAGGCGAGGTAGCGACGCGTTACAGGTATCAGGACGGCGAAGGGGAAATTGGCATTATTTCGTCCGTTACGGATGCCTTTTGCTCCACATGTACACGGGCGAGGATTTCCGCTGAAGGCTCCTTGTACACATGCTTATTTGCTTCTCAAGGGTACGAGCTGCGGGGGATGTTACGTTCTGAACAGTCCGATGATGAGATAAGAGCTTACATTGAGCGGGTTTGGAGAGGACGTACCGACCGCTATTCGGAGGAACGGTTGAACCATACGCAGCAATTAGCATCCAAAATTGAAATGTCACACATCGGCGGGTGAACCGAAAAGCCAGCCTGCCCAAAACAAGGGAGTGAAGCACATGGAAAAGCCAGCTGAGATCAAACGCGAGATTCTCCGTTATCGTGACGGTCAGATCAAGCGTGATGAGGACACTGTGGTGACGGAGCATCCGGTGACGATCAAAATCAATCAGCAGGAATTTGCCACCATGGTTTGTACACCGGAGTATGTGGAGGATATGGCAGTAGGCTTTTTGGCCTCGGAAGGTGTCATTCAACAGTATGATGATATCGAAGATATTTGGGTTCAGGAAAAAGAAGGCTTTGTTCATATCAAAACCCGGCGGATGAATGAGTTTTATCAAAACTTTCATTCCAAACGGTACATTACCTCCTGCTGTGGGAAAAGCAGACAGGGCTTCTACTTTATGAATGATGCCAAAGTGGCAAAAAGAATGAACGACACCCATGTCATGCTGTCTTTTGACGACTGCTTCCGCCTGATGAACTTAATGCAAAATTCGGCGCACACGTTTCAGGAGACCGGGGGCGTTCATAATGCCGCACTGTGTGACAAAGACGGAATCATCCTGTCCAGAATAGATATCGGCCGACACAATGCGCTGGATAAAATCTATGGGTATTGCCTGAAGCATGATATTGTATTACATGATAAAATCATTGTATTCAGTGGGCGCATTTCGTCTGAAATTTTGTTGAAGGTCGCCAAGATTGGCTGTGAGGTAGTGTTGTCCAAGTCGGCTCCGACAGAGCTTGCGCTTGAATTGGCTGAGGATTTGGGCATTACCACGGTAGGTTTTATACGAAGTCATTCTCTGAATGTGTATACGCATCCCCAGCGGATTGAGGAACTGGTTGAATCTAAAATATAATGTGAACATTTCTGGGGGTGAACATTTAATTGAAATATCATATTCAAGTATTTGCCGGCCTTGCGGAGCAGATGGGCGGGCCCATCATCACAGTACCCACCGATCAGGAAACGATGACTATTGTTGCGTTAAAAGACCTGCTATCCGAGCGTTTCCCAGAAGTAGCCGCGCAGTTGCGGGGTTCTTTTGTTGCCAGAAACCAAGCCTATGCCACACCGGAGGATCTGGTGAGTATATATGATGAAATTGCGATCATTCCCCCGGTTTCAGGAGGGTAAATTCGATACAGGCTAAGCGAGTTCGATAGGACAGGTGCAAAGGGGGGTCAGATATATATGCAATACCGTATTCAACTATTCGCGGGTATGGCAGAGCAGCTTGGTGAATCCGTGATTACGCTGGATTTTCCGCAAGAAACGGTGACCATTACAGATATTCGAAAAAAGCTGAATGAGCAATATTCGGAAGCGGCTTCACAGCTGCAAGGTTCTTTTTTTACGAATAATAAAAAACTGGCTTCTCCAGAGGAACTAATACATCCTTCAGATACAATCAAGCTTCTTCAGTCGGCACCAGGGATGGAAACGGTCGTTTCAGCATGCGGCTTATTTGCGATCACGTACGATCCGATTGATGCCGATGGGGTGACCTCGAAGGTGCAGGACCCATCCCATGGAGCTTCCCTGACCTTTAATGGAACGACTCGGGAATATACCCAAGGTCAGCGTACTGTGTTGCTGGAATATGAGGCGTATGTCCCGATGGCGATGAACACGATGAAGCAGATTGGTGACGAGATTGCAGAGCGTTGGCCATCTACGCGTACGGCGATTACACATCGGCTTGGTACGGTGAGGATTGGAGAGACGAGCGTTGTGATTGCTGTTTCTGCTGCACACCGCGATACTTGCTACGAAGCCAGCCGCCATGCGATTGAACGCTTGAAGCAAATCGTGCCGATCTGGAAAAAGGAAGTGTGGGAGGACGGCTCGGAATGGAAGGGGCATCAGCTAGGAGGTTGGAACCCTCATGGGGCGTAAAACAACGATGTCTGAAATGAAGAAGGATCAGAACATGGATGCCGATGCAGAAGCGCAGACGCACACGTCTCATGCCCGATATTCGAGACAAGAGCTGTTTACGAAAATTGGGCCAGCAGGACAGCAAAATATCCGCAGCAAGCACGTGCTTATCATTGGGGCTGGAGCACTGGGTACTGCCAATGCGGATATGCTGGTGCGAGCGGGCATCGGACGACTGACGCTGGTGGATCGCGATTATGTAGATTGGAGCAATTTGCAACGCCAACAGCTCTATGATGAAGCGGACGCTCGTGATCATATGCCGAAGGCGGTGGCAGCGCAGAAGCGATTGCAGCAAGTCAATTCAGACGTGGACATTCGTGCACTAATTCGGGACGTATCGCTGGAAGAAATCGACGATATTGCAGCAGGTGTGGATCTCATCGTAGATGCCACCGACAATTTTGATACCCGTCTGCTCATTAACGATTACGCGGTCAAGCACCAAATTCCTTGGATTTACGGGGCTTGTGTGGGTAGCTACGGGACGACCTATACCATCGTGCCGGGACAGACACCGTGCCTGCATTGCCTGCTCGGAACCGTACCGCTTGGTGGCGCGACCTGCGACACGGTCGGTGTGATTAGCCCGGCTGTACAGATGGTGGCAGCCTACCAAAGCGCCGAAGCACTGAAGCTGCTCACCGGAGACGACTCAGCGCTGCAAGGCAAGCTGATTTCCTTTGATCTGTGGAACAATCAGCATCAGTCGATCCAGATCAGCGCGATGAAGAAAGCCGACTGCCCAACGTGTGGCGAGCATCCGGTGTATCCTTTTTTACAATCGGAGCATCAATCCAAGTCAGCTGTTTTGTGCGGACGTGATACGGTTCAAATCCGCCCGGCCTCCGGTGCTGTGCGCGATCTGAATGAAGCGGCGCGTCTATTGTCACGTCAGGGAGGCAGAGTAGAGCATAATCCATATCTGGTATCCGTTGTGATTGGAGCGCATCGGTTGGTTCTATTTCAGGATGGACGCGTTCTGATCCATGGCACGAAGGACATCGCCGAGGCGAGATCTATTGTTCACAAATATTTGGGCTGACCCAATAGAGTTGAACCGTTATGAGGTGTACATCGTTATACCCATTTCGGAATTTATAGGACAGGGGAAGAGTAAGTTGAAAATGAAATTCGGGTACATATTTACGTTGGTTGGATTGTTGGCATGGGTGCTGGCTGGTTGCTCGTCTTCGGCTGCTGTACAGTCGACACAGTCTGCACCAAAAACAGAGATCATCGTATCTGCCGCAGCGAGCCTTCAAGATAGCCTCAATACACTCAAGGACCAGTATGAAAAGCAGCATCCAGATATCAAACTTACCTTTAACTATGCTTCATCTGGCACATTGCAAAAACAGATTGAGCAAGGCGCACCCGCTGACGTATTTATTTCGGCAGGTATGAAGCAAATGAAGGCATTGACCGATGCTTCATTGGTGGAAAAGGATAGCGTACTACTCCAAAATAAACTGGTTGTGGTTGTTCCACAGGATAAGTCGAAAAGCACGGATAACAAAAGCATTACACTCCATGATCTGACAAGCCCATCCTTCCTGAAAGTAGCTGTCGGGGAGCCAACTACCGTTCCTGCTGGACAGTATTCCAAAGAAGCGCTGACGAAGGCCGGACTATGGGACAAGCTGGAGCCGAAGCTGGTATTCGCCAAGGATGTAAGACAGGTATTAAACTATGTGGAAACAGGCAACGCCGATGCCGGATTCGTCTACCTGACGGATGCCAAATCATCAGATAAAGCAGTCGTTGCGCTGGAAGTACCTGAGGAATTGCATGCTCCGATTCTATATCCAGAAGGTATTGTAAAAGCAACGAAACACAGCAAGGAAGCTGGTGAGTTTCTCGATTTTCTGCGTACGGATGAAGCGATGAGCGTATTCAGTAAGGACGGATTTTCAGCTCCTACAGAAAAGACAGGGAAATAGCATCTATATATAAAGGAGGGGGTCCCGTTGGATTGGTCAGCTTTTCTTCCTCCGGTTATCGTATCCGTCAAAGTCGCAGTCGTCGCCAGCATCTTTGTATTTCTGTTAGCTACCGTGGTGGCTCGGATGATGGCGAACTGCAAGCTGCGGAGGGGAACCAGCGTGATCGAGACGGTCTTACTTCTTCCGCTTGTCTTGCCCCCCACAGTCGTTGGCTTTATTTTGCTCATCTTCCTGGGGAGGAAAAGCTGGATCGGTACAGCCTTCGAAAGCCTGTTCCAGCAGACGATTGTATTTACGTGGGGAGCTGCGGTGGTGGCTGCTGTAATTGTGGCTTTTCCACTGGCTTATCGGACGATCAAAGCAGGCTTTGAAGCCGTCGATCCCGAGGTAGAGCATGCTGCACGCGCGCAAGGTGCCAACGAGTGGCAAGTGTTTCGCCACATTACGATGCCTCTCGCCTACCGCCCGCTCATCTCGGGATACATTCTCGGGTTTGCCCGGGGGTTAGGAGAATTTGGCGCTACGTTGATGCTTGCGGGTAACATTCCCGAACAGACCCAAACCCTGTCTACGGCGATTTACACCGCATCCGAGGCTGGGAATATGACACTCTCCTGGAGCTGGGTGGCCGTCATCATTCTGTTCTCTTTTATCATGTTGATGCTTTCAAACCGATTGGTGAAGGATTAGCCCGCTTGAAGTACGGAACCTACGCAGTCTGCCGATGGGGCAGGCTGTGTTTTATTTTCTTAAGTTCAGCATATATCACAAAGTATGTTCCAAAAATCACTTTCCTTCGATCTCTGTTTTATATGAGAGAAATCGGTTATGATGGAAATAGTAACAAGGATTTTAGTAGATTTAGGAGAGCGGTGCGATATGAGAAAGGAAACGGGTTTTAACGAAATTATTCGAAAAGTACGTAAAGAGCTATTTGGAAAAGGCCCGGAACGCATACATACAACCTTTGTAGATAACATGGCCATCACGATGCTGTACGGTAATTTAACCCCTTCTGAAAAGTTTCTGGCACAAGAGGTTGCCGGGAAAGAGATGGTGCATGCAGCCCGAACCAAAATGGTTCAAAAAATCTATCCCGTACAGTTCAACAAAGAACTGGAGGATTACATGGATTCCCGACTGCTGCACCTCTTTTCGGATATTAAGGTGGAGGAAGATATAGCCATCTCTGTTTTTGTATTTGAGGATACGATTGTTGCAAAATAGGATGAAGGGGAGACAATCTATACGTGATTTCTTCTCCGATATTGATATTGGGACCATTGGTAGAGAATAAAGCATCCGACACAAAAGCCCAGAATAGCCACCAATGCCGCCACCAGCACCATCGCCGAAAACACATAAGCGACAATACTCCATTGGAACGTAAATCCTACCAGAGCCACCAGCAGAAAAAAGACGGCAAGGAGCTGATTAAATCTTTGCTGTCCCCGGTCCTCCTGCACATATGAGGAAGGGCTTTTCTTTAAAAACAGCTTGGCTACCCGCATCACCGGATTAAAGTTGAAAAGCACACCGAGCAACCCCGCAACAAGTGGAATAGCTAACACCCCATACGCCCCTGTAATCCAGGTAAAGACCACAGACAGCACAATCACCCATTGATTAGCCCTGACCAACGGACGGGGAATCGAGGCAGGAGCTTGACTCATATATATCATCCTTTTCACATCGGAATAAAATAATTGAGATCATTATAACGTAATAGTTGGGGAATAGATAGCTGAAAGATGGTTTGTATGATTATAACTATAGACCCATTAGTAAGATTTCATTTCGCAACGCAGGCTGGGGGATGAGTAAAGAGCAAGTAAAGGCATCTGAAGATATGAAAGTTGAGGAAGAAGATCAAGAGTCGATTGCCTATTATTCCAAGATATTGGGACTGGAAAGCGGACTCATGTACTTTTTTGTGGATGATCAATTGGTTCGTGCAGGTTATTTAGTTACAGAGAAACATACGAATAAGAATGAGTATATTGAGAATTATAATGACTTAAAAAAGAGCCTAACGGAGAAATACGGCAAGCCTAGCAGTGATGATACCCTTTGGAAGGGAGATTTATACAAAGATACGCCAAGCCAATGGGGAATGGCTGTAGCGACAGGCGAATTGCATTATCAGGCAGTATGGGAGACGGAAGACACAGAAATTTTGCTTGATTTACACGGTGATAATTTCGAACCCGCCCTGAGTCTATTGTATGACAGCAAGGAACTACAGCATTTGAGTGAGCAGCAAAAGGATCAGGAATTGAAAAAGAATTTATAACAGAACAAGGTATGGGTTTCATAGGCTTTGTAGCGCGTGCTGTCGCTCTCTATATGGGAGCATGGTTATAAGTCTTTTCTTGCACTAATGGTTTAAACCAACCCCATAGTCGAAAAAAAGCTTGCAGTCATTGACTGCAAGCTTCATTACATCATACAGTTTATTGATAAGTATGATTCCCAATTATGTGTCCACAGCTAATCCAATTACAACTGCATTCCCATTACACAATTCAGAAGTCAAATCTGTGATGCTCATTATTCCAGTAAAATTATCTATTGGAGCTGATAGAGTTATTCTGAAGACGGATTGTAATTATGAAGTGTGACTCTTATGGAAATAAAAGAAAAAAATGGAACGTGGACTGATTTCATCTCTTTAACCACTATCTGATCAACCACTGTCCTTCAAAATGCCTGGGGTGAAGAACCGCTCACGAATCGTTCACAGAGGAACTGTCACACTTGGCTTGACAATCCGTCAAGAAAAAATACAACAAATTATTAAATTAATATGTTTGTAATTGTGAGCTTGCTGAACTGTTGTTAACATATAAAAACAATTTGTATGTAGAGCTAAAGTAACCATTTATTTTAACCCAAGTAAATGTCAGGGTTGCACGAGCGGGTCTTGAAGCAGTCTGTTTAGGTTGATCAACCACTAAACTGTCTCCACTTGAGTATCCCGCAATTATATCAATATAAGGATCATAAGCGTCTGATATATAGCTATAGCCACCTTGAACTAATGTGTAATCAGCAAAAAATCTTGCTTTAACGTAAGAGGTTTCTTCTCTTACTGTTGCATTTGTAAATGTTCTATAACCAGATCCTCCTGAGGCATATCCCCCTGAAACATCATTTGGAGTAATAACATTTCCTTCCTTTATCTTCGCATTTGTAAGATCTATTGTTGACTGAATTACGGAACCATCAGGAAATGTGGTTCTTTGTATTTTCAAACCATCCGATGATTCTATTTCACTTGTAATACCTGTACCTTTTTTTTCTGGATTGTCAGAATCAGGGAGTTCCCCTGCCTTAATCTTTTCTATTAAACTTTGTTGTACTTCTTTAGATAGTCCCAAATCATTTAAATGATCAGATATCTTATCTAAATCCTGACTTGAAAATGTAACAGAAGGGGCCTCACTTGCAAAACTAACGGGCGCTACTGAAAGTAAAAGAGAAGCGGACAATATTGCAGATGCTACAACTTTTTTCATGTTCTTCCTCCTATAATATGGTATGATGCTATTGAAGATTAACATATTATATCTTTATATGTCAAATATAATTAAAATTGGAGGTATATTCTATGTTTAATGAATTATTTCTTCATGAAATGTCTATACTTTTTCTCTTAGGAAGTGAAATACTGCTCTTCATTTTTGCGCTTATTTTTATCATTAACATTTTTAAAAAAAACAAAGCAATGCATCGTTTGGATGAGATTTTAACAGAAACAACCCAACTAACAAAATCGAAGTAAGGAGAGGATTCTAATAGGGACCTGGACTATATCTGTAACCATGATCTACTGGTTCTGCTTTATTCATATTTTTATATGTTCATGTGCGTTGATCTATCTCTTTAAAATAAGAAAAACAAATAAATTATTCCATAGAAAAATAGAATTGCTCAGTAAGCATTTAGAAAAACTAAAAGAGCAGCTTGACAAAAAGTATTAAGTTGCCAGAGAGTAATTTTGAATGAAATCAAGTTGGGTCCAGATGGGCGTTGCTCCCTATATTGAAATGTGAATTTTAACTCAGCTTGAGCGTTATACCCGCATCCGCAAGTTCGTCGTTTCCTAGAGGGCGATGTATGGTAAGATAATTAGACTTATAATTTGGTGCGAACCCCAAGCGCACATGAAATCCCCGGGACATTCGCACCCCGCGCCAGATAAGGAATTCAGCGATTTTGAGGTGTAGTTTTTAACATTTATTGGTGAGTTGAAAAGAGATTCACGAAAAAGCGTTTACAAAGCCTTGCTGGGTAAGGCTTTGTAACGCGTGCTGTCGCTCCTTATGTAGGAGCGTGGATTGAAATCGATCAATCTCAAAATCTATTATTTGTGGCAAAGGTCGCTCCTTAGGTAGGAGCGTGGATTGAAATATTAATCGTCCTGCTGCGTCGAACCACGGAAACGTTACGTCGCTCCTTATGTAAGAGCGTGAATTGAAAGCACGTATTTCTCATACCACACATGTAGCACAGTTATGACGTTCCTCATTTTTCTTTGAAATAAAAAAGGTTTGCCTTAGAATTTGGCAAGCCTCTTTTATGTTGGTTATAAATGCTAAAAAACTCATAATGAACTAACATTTTTATAGATGTGGAACTGTTCGGATCACCGCCCTAAAAAGCTGAACACCAAAAAAGAAGCCCGTTTTAACACAGACTCCTTAATGTATTCCCACGCTAACATGCACAAATCACGCTATTCTGTTTCTTCAAACTGCATTAACACGGAAATGTCCTTGATCTCCAGAGCATGGGCGATCTTTTCAAGCATAAGCAAGTTTACTTCTTGTCGGTCATCACTGCTTAGTTTGGATATCCTTGCCTGTGCAACACCGGATAGTTCTTCTAATTGTTTTTGAGTGATACCTTTTTCTTTAAGAATTTCCTTTAGCTTGATTCTGATTTTTAACATTTGGATTTCCTCCATATATCGTTGACAAAATATGACCATAGGGTTATATTTATTTTATGACCTTAAGGGCATATTAGAGACTGACATACTACAACCCAAAGGGATGTAACGAACATACCCTTAGCTTTGCTATTGCTATTTTACCAGAATTTCAATGGAGGATGATACCTATGACTGAAAAACGGAAAGCGAATGTGCAAGCGATTAAGGATATTGTACGCATGAATCAGGTGTGGGAACAGGAAAAGGGAGAGCAAGGAGCAGCAGAGCTACACTATTATCATATTGTAGATGCACTTCATCGGAAATGGCAAACCATCGGTGTCGATGTTTCGGACGCGATTGAGGTTTTTGAAAGAGGGCATAACGATGCATGGACACGGATTATTGAGCCAGCTCCTTGGAATCCTAATTTAACCACTAATGATTTAATTCACCTGCTCAAAATCAGTCCCGAAGCTGTGCAGATTCGTCATGCTATGCAAATCATACTGAATACCGTTGAAAGACGCAATGCGTTCATCCGTCGTATTATTAATGTGAATGATCAGGCAATCCAGCATCTGCTCCACCTGATGAAAGACGAATACCTGCGTTATGAGCAACTCTCGAATGAAGCCTTTATGGCGATGTATGCTATGAATCCGGTCGAAGCCTTATCTGTATATTTTCTGGAATCCGTAGATGTGCATATGTACTGGGAATGGTGTGATGCTGGCGGTACAGGCGAACAGGCCATTCAGTATAAGCATGAGGCCCCTTTTTTGACGCTGATTCAAGCGATTGAAAGAGTAGAAGAGGAAATGTATGCCCGTACATAACAAACCATAGGTATAGTTGCTACGCTGACGACAAAATGGCTTGGGTGGGCAGCTGGCTAGTCTCCTGCAAAGGATGTGAGGGCCGTGGAGGTTAAAGATGCTTTGACATTAATGATGATGTTCGGTACGCTGCTGGTTGCGTTGATCGGATTAATTGTCACCATCTTAATCGCATTGAACCAACACAACAGAAAGTAGACGGCCCACTTATAGCGAATTTCAAACCCGTTTGTTACAATTCAAGGAAATGGGTATAGACCATACATCATAGAGGAGGACATACATATAAGATGGATATTCAACAAAAATGGATGTGGCTCACTGTCCTATGAAGCCATTTGTCCTTGGGTATTGCAGATGGCAGTGCGGCTGAGAAATGGAATGGAAGCTTCCATGATACTGCGTGTTGCGCACATTTAGAAGACGAGAAGCGTAATGAGTTATTGTATCGAACGCCAGAATATCAAGCCTGGCAAAGCACAGCATGGTTTTTGGAAAACAACCGAAAGATAAGCTGTTTGTGGAAAAAGGAGTAAATTGGAATGATCTTCCGTTTGGCAAAAGCGCGGGGTATGTATTACCAAGCAACAGTATCGCAAAGGTGAGGCTATCAGAAACAAACTACATCAACCAATACGTCTACTTGGACAAGGATGTGTGAGAGTTGGAATGTGTCATTTTTATAGGAATTCAGGCTTCTGGAAAATCGACATTTTATAAAGAGTATTTCTTTAAAACACATATGCGAATAAATTTAGACATGCTTAAAACACGGAACAGGGAAAATATTTACCTACAAGCCTCCATCGAAACGATGCAGCGCTTTGTTGTAGACAATACGAATCCGACAGTCGAGGAACGGAAAAAATATATAGCTGTTTCAAAAAATAAGGGATTTAAAATTATAGGCTACTATTTTGAACCCGATTTTGTAGAATCCATCAAGCGTAATGAGAAACGAACAGGTAAAGAGCATATTCCTGAGATCGGTATTAAAAGCGTCATGAGTAAGCTTGAAGTTCCGAGCTACGAAGAAGGGTTTGATGAGCTGTACAGCGTCACATCCTGTGAAGGAACGTTTCGGGTCGAAAAGCTGACGGATAATCACACAATGTAGGAGGAAAATATGAATATACCTGAGAAATACATCAAATGTTTTCCAGCATATGAGGACGTATTTGTTGGTGATCTTGAACATTATCGGAAGCATTTTTTGCCGATTTGCTCGATTAATCTTCAATTTTTGTTCCCGGAGCAGGACGAGTGGTTGCATTTTGTTTCCGTAAAAGAAATTCACGAGGGCAGTGTAGGTGAGGATACCCAGTCATTTCACACCACATTCACGAAGGAAGATATGCTGGGGTTCGATGTGATGGATGGTAAATACAAATTCGAAGCGGATTGGGATTATTTTATCCTTCATCAGAAAGAGCAGTTGGAAGTTGCCTATGAAACGCTGAAATCCACCGGGGATAAAGCATATCTACGCATGAAAAGGAAAGTCATGTCTCTGGATGAAGTGGAGCATGCGTATATAGCTAATGAACAAGACTACCAATCCCGCAAAGCGTTTTTCCTGAAAAATAACAACATTTATCCTTATTCCTCTTTTGGAGATGCCAAAGAGTCTGTAGAAGAACTCACCCGCGATTTTGAGGACAAACAATCGAGTGGTTGGGGGTTGAGTTTTCCTGAAGTCAACGGTATATTGGATGATATCGCATTTCAGTCCGAAGAGGCCCAAAGCTATATAAAGGAATATGGTGAATCTATCGAAGAGATGCTCCAGTTCGAACATACTAACTTGCTTCATGTACCTAAATGTGCCAATGGCGAGACTTTTACCTATATCGGTTCCTTTACCGGATATTATTTTCAAGCGTTTGGGGCAGATTCCGTCTATTTATTTTATGATAGAGATTTGGTTAAAGCGGTCATTTGCTTCGAGTATTCCTAAGAGATATAGAAAAAGCTCCCCTGACGGGAGCTTTAAAATTTATTTCTTATTCATCTCCACATCATGCTTTTTGGCAAGTGTGTTGAGTTGTTCTTCAAAATCTCTGAATAGCTTTCTACCCTCGCTGAGCTTGGCGTTACTTTCATTGACTAAGTTCAGATCCTGTTTATCCAACGCATCAACCATCGTAATGAAGGCTTCCTTTTGAGTACTAGCGGCCTTGATGTAGGTTTCGTGGATGGCTCTTACCTCAGGAGTTTCCGTCTTTACAGCTTCTAACTTATCAACGAATTTGGTATACTCGGGGATAATATTGTCTTTTAAAGTATTATATAGTGTTAGATCATCTGTGTATTTATCTCCGGTTACGGATTCATACTTATCAGTTACTGCTTTTTCATCTTGTGCTAAGGGAAGCATTCCATCATTCACATAGGTAATTAAATCTTTTTTTACCGGATCGGTAGAGCAGGCTGCCAAAATGGAAAAGCAACATAATACCAACATAAATACGCTAAGTTTTTTCATCTGTATTCCCCTTTTTATGTATGTTATGGGTAATTCGATGTGCCTTGTAGTCAAAAAGAACTATCCATATCATTTTATTATATCGTATAAATAAGAGAATGGTAGGGTTTTTATGGTAAAATAGTGTCGAAACTAAGTTAATTGATCTGCTCATTAAAAATAGGTAACTATATGGAAGCCGATTCGGTGCGAACCCCAAGCGCACATGAAAATCCCGGGTCCTTCGCACCTCGAAATTTGTCGAAAAGTGTTGGATTGGCTATTTATCCATAAAAGTCAATAGTTGATCCAAGCTTATTGGGCATCAGTTTTTACGATAATGTGTGGAATTGATATCGTTAGGGTATGAATTACTGCATTTTCGCTGTCGCACTCTATATGAGTGCGTGGATTGAAATGGCTATCTCTGCATCCTTTTGTTGTATAAGGGATTCGTCGCACTCTACATGAGTGCGTGGATTGAAATTCGCGCAAGCTCTTTCGAGCCGCGTTCAGGCCTTCCGGTCGCACTCTACATGAGTGCGTGGATTGAAATAAGATGTAGAATAACTCTATCTGTCCAAGCACAAGGTCGCACTCTATATGAGTGCGAGATTGAAGCACAGCGCTCAAAATAACTTTTTACGTGTTTTGCGAAAAGTACATTATGTGCGCTCAAGCTGTGTGCTCAAGTTTTTTAGCTTGAAACTCGAAGGCCCCCTTTTAATTAGGGGAGCCTTTTTCGTCGTGATTTTTAGGATAGAAAAGTAGACAAGGATTTTCAGTGCTCTGTCCACTGCCTCAGGCATGCTTCCGAAAGCGGTGACTTAATTATCACGGATTACAAATAAGAATATTTGAAGAAGTATATTCCATTAGAACCAGAATTGTTTTATGATAGAGATAGACAGCTTAGAAGTTTTCCGGATTTATCTGGAAATAGCGGAAATTTAGTAAAACATTCGAGAGGGGATTTCAGTATGAACAGGTTCAGAAAGGCAACTTCGGTGTTGCTAAGCACAGTGCTCCTGCTTTCTTTCGGGATGACTGCAAACGCGAGTCAAAGCACAGAGGGTAAAACGGGACAAGCGATTAAAGCGGAGTCCAATTTTCAGCTAACAACTGAAAATGAAAGCGCCATTAAACATTTAACACGGGCAGACAAGCCCGCAAGCATTACAGATTCGGTGTATGCCATTACGGAAAATATCAACTTGCAAACACCACAGAAATCTGTTTTGAAAAAGAAAGTTACCCCTTCGCTGAAAGCAAGTCCAAAGTCAGCATCAGCGAAAGCCACAGCTACAGCGTCCTCCGCTACATATTCCGGTACGATTACGGAAGAGGGAGGTACACAGTTTTTATATCCGATCTACTTGCAGCCCGGTGAATTGTTGCAGGCTCAATTGGACGGACCGTTTTCAGCGCAGCTTGACTATGACTTGTACTTATATGAGTTTGATATGACGACAGGTGACATTAATCCCAATGCCATTGACAATTCCATCTACGGTACTTATTTTAACAATTATGAACAAGGGTCTGCATCACTTCCCGAAAATGTAGGAGCCCGCAACACGACTGGATCTGAAAAGGCTTATGCGATTGCAGTCCATGCCAAGAAGGGGTCAAGTATTAATGATCTTTTCTATCTGACTGTGGATACAAGCTCCAAATATGATGCATATGAGCCGGATGAGAGCGCCTTTCATGCTTATAATTTTACGATTAACAACGGAGGTTCTTCGATTAACTCACGCTCCATCCATTCCGGCATAGATAACGATTGGTATCAAATCACGATACCTGCAAGCCGTAATTATGATGCATTAAATGTGAAGCTGGATAGTACCTCGGAGAGCTACGGCTATAAAGCGGAAGTTTATGGGGTGCTCACTGGTAACCAAATGGTGCTTCTCCCGCAAACGAATCACAATGTTTCCTTGAATACGGGAACCTACTATGTGCGAGTGTACACCACAAGTCAGTATTCAGCCGACCATTTGTATACACTAACCATTAAACCGGTACTCAAGGCTGGTAAAATTGAAATTACTGGCTATAACTCCAATGGCTATTATGACTATCCAACTTACTCATACGGTCGTCATTATCGTATTAATGGAGGCAGCAGCCTGATCGTGAATGGTGTCGTTAAAACGACGGATGGTCAATTGGTTCCCAATGCGCCTGTCACTGTCGCTTGGGTGGATCAGAACTGGAGCGAGGGCAGCGGTAACCGTACCAGAACAGCTTCTGCGTATACGAACAATAACGGGGCATTCAGTGTGACACTTTCCCTTCCACAATCTACAGGAAGAAATGTAGAGTATTTGGGTGACATTGGTTCTACGCACTATTATGATCTTACAGGAGTAGCGGCTCAGGTCGACGGCACCTCGATTAGTGCAACGGATATTATTTATCTTTTTGCTTACAGTATTAGAAATTAATCATTTTTTAACGTAGTAGAGTAATACATAAGAGTCGCTTTTTTTCGCAATGGCTTGCTGAGGCTTTCCATTTTCGAAAAAGGCGGCTTTTTATGTTTTTTTGATTCAGCCACACCACATGACTATATACGCCAATGGTCCTGATATCATATATTACAAATAAAAATATTTAGTACAGTATCTTCCATTAGAACTAGAAGTGTTTTATGATAGAGTCATACAGCCTAGAAGTTACCCTGGTTTATCCGGGGAATAGCGGGAATTCCTTAAACCATTTGAGAGGGGATTTCAGTATGAAGAGGTTCAAAAAGGCTATTGCAGTTATGCTAAGCACGATGCTCCTGTTTGCTTTTGGGTTGACTGCGAACGCGAGTCAGAGCACAGATGGGGAATCGGACCAAGCGATTAAGGCGGAGTCCGATGTTCAGCTAACAACTGTAAATGAAAGCGTCATTAAGCAGCTAACGCGGGCAGACAAGCCTGGCAGTATTACTTCTTCGGTGTATGCAATGAAGGAAGATATCAACTTCAAGACACCAGAGACACCCTCATTGAAAAAAGAAACTGTTCCTTCGCTGAAAGCAAGCCCAGCGGCAGCCACAGCTTCTTCTGCTACGTATTCCGGTACGATTACGGAAGAGGGAGGTACACAATTTTTATATCCGATCTATTTGCAGCCTGGCGAATTGTTGCAGGCTCAGCTGGATGGTCCATTTTCAGCACAGCTTGACTATGACTTATACTTATACGAGTTTGATATGACGACAGGTGACATCAACCCCAATCCAATAGATGCTTCTACCTACGGTACTTATTTTAACAATTATGAACAGGGGGCTGCATCACTTCCCGAAAACGTAGGAGCGCGCAACGCTATCGGATCTGAAAAGGCTTATGCGATTGCAGTTCATGCCAAGAAGGGCTCTAGCATTAATGCCCCTTTCTATCTGACTGTCGATACAAGTTCCAGCTACGATGCATATGAGCCGGATGAGAGCGCTTTTCATGCTTATAACTTTACCTTTAGTACGGGCGGATCTTCCCTTAACTCACGTTCCATCCATTCAGGCATTGATAACGACTGGTATCAAATCACGATCCCTGCGAGCCGCAATTATGATGCATTAAATGTAAAGCTGGATAGTACCTCGGAAAGCTACGGTTACAAAGCGGAAGTTTATGGAGCTCTCAGCGGCAACCAGATGGTGCTTCTCCCGCAAACGAATCACAATGTTTCTTTAAATACTGGAACCTACTATGTACGAGTATACACAACCAATCAGTATTCAGCTGACCATTTGTATACACTAACACTTAAACCGGTACTTCGGGCTGGAAAAATTGTAATTAACGGTTACGACTCTTCTAAAAATGGCCCTAATGACTACCCAACCTATTCTTACGGTCGTCATTACCGTGTTAATGGAACCAGTGATTTTACTGTGAAGGGTGTCGTTACTACAACTGATAATTATCCTGTTGCAAATGCGCCTGTTGATATGACATGGTTGAATCAGAACTGGACTGAAGGCAGCGGCAATCGCACTCGTACAGGCACAGCTTATACGGATCAGAATGGGGCCTTTAGTGTTACTGTTTCCCTGCCACATTCAACTGGAAGTATTGCGGAATACCTGTCTGGAGCAATCAGTTTTACACACTATTTTGATCTCTCAGGGGTAGCTGCTCAGGTTAGGGGTACTTCGATTATAGACACAGATATTGTATATCACTTCGCTTACAGTATTTATGGCGGTTGATTAACTGCTTTAATATTTGTTCATTTTTTAGGACAAAGCATATATTCATTCCATATGTGCTTTGTCCGATATATATAGAAACAGGGTCACATTACATTATACATACGACTTAGAGTGCCTGTTACCAAATGACAGGAGGAAATGAAATGAATTTTGAGCCCCTTAGAATGCAACGAGCCGTTATTAACACTAGTAGCTTGCGGATAAATCCGGCAGCAAAGCAGGCCCAATCCCCCCAGCTTTATGAAGGAAAACGCTCCGAATTGGTTATTCAAGACTCCGTAGAGATTAGCGAAACCGGTAGGCAGCTGGCTGAGGGAGCTATTGTATCACAGTCTGCTAAGTATTTCGGTACAACCCAGATCAACGATTCATTAAACCGAGTTTTAAAAGGTCAGCCAGAAGAAGTGTCCAACGCGGTGTACAGTATGATTGAATCCAATTTTATCGTCAATGGTACAGTAACAGATGAGAGCCAGCGAACCGTGCTACTGGAGATGGGAGTTTCCCAATCCAAGTATATTGCAGACCACTATATGGAAGGTGACAAGGCCAAAGAGTTTTTGGAAACCATGAACCAGATAGCTGCTATTGCTATGACACGATCAATTGATCCAGAGACCGGAGATATTAGTTACACGACTCCAATAGACCGTCCGCTAGGTGCCCCTGAGGATTACGTCAAGCTGTCGGAAGTGATGAAGCAGGCTGATCCCCAAAAGTATACTGCATTCATCAATGACATTAAAGGTGGAGGGAATGGACTGAGTCAGCTGATAGATTTTGCACAAAAGGTTCCTCAAAACCCCAAATGGATTGAGAAATATAAGGAACGTACAGGAGAGATTGCGGAGTTGCTAAATAACACGCGAATAGAGAACCGGTTTGACAAGGCTGATACGACTTCAGCTTCCGCATTTATGAACAGTATGCAAAATATTCTTAAGGAATCTTCCGCTATACAGGACTCATATAGTCAGAACTTGCGCGGCTTTTTTCGGAACTTGGGCGTTCACGTTAATTAAGGCTTCAAGGCTGATCCCGAGATGTGGAATAATGTGGAATACAAGAATTTATGAATTTTAAATGATGTCGTGCTGTTTACATTACGTTTAGAACGAAGTATAATAACTTCAAAACATACTCGTTACATTGAGGAAGCACCTCAAACTTAGGCTTAACCGCCTTCGTTTGGGGTGCTTTTTCTATTTTAGCCGAAACGAGTTTGTAAAACTCTTTGAAAATAAAATAAAGCAAGGGAGAAATGTATGTATCCAAAAAACAAGCGAAAGGGAAGGAAATATAGCAAGTGGGTATATGGATTTTTAGCTGTAATGATCATGTTAACTGCCTTTCCTATATTTCCAGATAGGGTATCAGCTGCTACCCAAGAGATCATCGGTGGACCTTTTTGCCAAAATAATCTACCTGGCGGGGGTGACGGTTGGGGGTTCTGGTCAGGAAATGGAGTAGGAGCCACTGAAGTTTATAGCGGCATGGGTTCGGCAAGATATAAGTGTGAAGGTGTGGTGCAGCCGACAGAACGTTTTGTTGACATTGGAAGATCTATTAAGACATCTGAGTATAAGTTATTTGTTTATATCGAAGGGTCTTACCATACTGATATATATGTATCTAATGCAGCAGCGGGTAACAGTTGGCAGCCTAATGGAACGAATTTATATACATGGACCGATGTCACAAAATTTTATGCCAGTAGCTCTTATCAAGGGAAATGGGTAGAGATCACAGACTCTATTACGTTAAAAGATATTCGGTATTTTAGAGCTATGGGTACTAACCAGCAGACTAGTAATGAAATATCCAAGTTTGGAGTCCGTGTCATTCCCAAATCAGATCTGATGCCTAAACCACCCCAGATTAGTGCAGGGGCTGAGGGCCAAGCAAGTACGGGATGGACCAAAGGACCTGTAACGGTTTGGATCAATGGAGACGTGGCCCCTGAAGGGCTGAAATACTATGAATACAGCCTAAATGGTGGAGCATTCCAACAGTACACAGGACCCTTTACTGTATATGATCATGGTGTAAATACAATCTATGCCCGGACTGTAGACGTGAATAACCAGTACAGTGGTCTTTCTTCCGGGAATGTCAGGATAGACAAAATGCCGCCGACGCCACCGATCATAAGTGCAACGGGCAACAGTAATGACTATACCATTACATTGCAGCCAGGAGCGGACGATTATTCTGGGCTGGCCCATACACAATTTCGCGTGACGGGCGTTGTCAATCAAGGTTGGCAAGACTATGGTGGAGCGTTTCATGTTAATCAAGATGGCAAAAGCACGGTTTATGCCCGCTCCATAGACAATGTGGGTAATGTGAGCCAAGAAGTAAGCAAGGAAGTCACTATTGATAAAAAGGGACCGACTGCTCCTGCTATCCGAGCTAGCGAGGTGGGTCCAACGATCAACAATGTGAATATTGCCATTGATTCAGGAAGTGATCCTGTAAATGGAATCAAGATGACGCAGTATCGTTTGAGTTCAGCAGGGGAGTGGCAGACATATAATGGCGTTTTTACATTAAATGCGGAAGGGCTGTACGAACTATCAGCACGGACAATCAATAATCTGGACGTGCCTAGTCCAATCGTGACTCAATCGGTCATGATTGATCGAACCAAGCCAACGCCCCCGGAAGTTACATTTTCCGAGGTGACGATGCCCACCCGATACACCAATAAGCCAGTACAATTTGCTATTTCAGGTGGAACGGATATTTCAGCAGTACATTACGAATATCAAATGGGCTCTGGCAATTATGTTCCTGGTTCATCGGGAGTATTAAATAGCTCCGGCATCGTAAAAGTGACTGCTCAAGCTGTGGATGCAGCTGGAAATCGGAGTGATCCGGTGTCCGCAACATCTTATGTTGATTTGGAACCCCCTACGATCCAGCTGACACCGGATTCGCGTGAATGGAAGGATACGAGCATTCAAGTGGGGATACGATATGCGGACCAACATTCGGGGATCGAACCAGCCACGATGCAGTATAAAATCACGAACAGCCCTGATGTACCCGAACATTGGGATACAGCTGCTGATACAGGAATTCAGATTAACCTTTCAAATGAAGGTGAATGGTATGTTCATGCCAAGGTTAAAGATCAGGCGGGTAACATTTCTGAAACGGTCAGCAGAGCACTTCGCATTCAGAAGCAGCCTCAGCCGGCTGAGCTTTCTGCGTCATCCGTACGAAATACAGAGGTCGATCTGCAATGGACTCTTCCATCGGGCCTTGATGATGGTTACGTCTATACCATCCGAAATTTAACGACGAATGAAATTTGGGATGTTACGCATCCGACAAATTCTTTTACAGACAAAGGGCTACAGGGAGGACAGCAATACGAATATGAAGTGCGTTCCAGTAATCACGTGGGAGGCAATGCTTATTCCAATCGAGTTCGTGTGTTAACGTTACCTGATGCCCCGGATCAGATCCGATTACGAACCATTTCTCGTACTTCAGCACAAATCATGGCTGATTTTACGCCAGTGCTTTCAGCTGAAAACTATAAGATTACAGCAACGGATGTTAGTACAGGCGAAGTTATATTTAAGGATACTGTTACACAGGATGTGTATAATCCAATTACGGGGATGAAACCGGGAGAATTTTACGATGTTTCTGTATCAGCTATGAATGCCAGTGGAGAGGGTGCGGCCAAGCATGTGTCTTTTTTAAGCCTGCCAGATAGCCCAAGCGGATTCCAAAATGTAACCGTGAAGGACGATGGAATCGACTTGAAATGGAATCGTGTAATTACAGCGACATACTATGTTCTGGAGCGGGACAAAGCATCTGTTTATAAGGATGTGTATACTGAATTCGCTGATCACGGACTTCGGGCAGGAACGGAGTATGATTATTCCATTTCCGCTGAAAATGCAACCGGCTTTGGAGATTATACACATTTGAGGGTCATCACATTGCCTGATCGGGTAACCACGCTGGCGAGTGTGGAGAATGATGTATATTCTGTCAGTGTAGGTTGGCAAGATGTTCAGGGGGCTGACGGATACATCTTGAATGTTAATGATGAGCCAGATGTGCGGCTTTCCCGAGGAAGCCACGCCTATACTTTTGATGGATTGCCCGCAGGTAGGACTGCAAATATTCGAATCCGGGCCTACAATCGAAGTGGTATAGGCGGAGATACGACTATCAACGCGTTAACACTACCCCCATCGGTTGTACGTCTTATAGCGGTAGAGGTTCGGGAACATGATGCCGCGATTGTTTGGGACCCAGTCGATGGGGCGACCAAATATAAAGTATCAATCAATAGCCAGGATTATTACAGCACTGAACCACGTGTAGTCGTTTCCGGATTAGAAGGTGGAAAAAAATACGATTTTCAGGTGAGCAGCGGTAATAGTAGCGGGTTCAGTCAGCCTGTGCGGGAAAAACTGCTTACGCTTCCACCTCAAGTGCAAAACGTCAAAGTCACAGAGCTAGGGAATGGCCAGATTTTGCTGAACTGGGATGAAACCAAAAATGCTTATCAATATGCTGTAATTCGGAAAGATACTGGTGAAATCGTGGATACCAAGGATACTAGTATCAAGCTTTCAGGTATCCAACCCGGTACGATGTACTCGTTCGGCATTCAAGCTGTAAATACAACGGGCGCAGGTGAGTGGACTCCATTTACGTATCGTGCGCTCCCAGGCCAAATACCAGATCATGAGCTGACATTTAAAGATGTAACAGATACCGATCTGGTAGTTACGTGGAAAGAAGCTCCTGGTGCGGATACCTACCATGTGTACCAAAATGGTCTGCTTATCGGTCATACGGCCAACTCTAATTTTAAAATAGATGGCTTGGACAGCTCCACGGTGTATCGTATTACCGTCAAACCGGTTAACACAAGCGGTGAAGGTAAACAGACAGAAGGCGAGGTAGAAACGTTACCGTCTCCAGAATTTGCGTTTTCGAAAACGGAGACGACTAATAGCGAGTTTATGATCCACTGGGAATCAGAACACAAAAATGATATTTTCGTGCTCACCAGTGAAGGGCAAACAGAATTATATCGTGGTAAGGATCGAAGCTTTATTTGGAGTCAACTTAAAGAGAAACAATCGTATGCTGTTCAGCTTTGGGCAGAAAACAGCCAAGGAAAGCGTACCATTGCTAAACAAGCGAACGGTAAAACAACAGGGAGTACTGGAGCCTCAGCCTCAGGCGGTGGAGCAGGAGGTGGGGGGATTGTTAAGCCGATTCAGCCCGATGTAGAGGAGTTGACTGAAACAGCAATCATTCAAGCACCTTCAGTCGAAACGAAGCCCAATCGCTTTAGTGACATTGAGCGGGCATTTAATAAAGATAAGATTAATGCCCTTGCAGATTTGGGGGTAGTGAAGGGTATGACCCAAACCCTTTTTGAGCCGAGCAGACCTGTAACACGTATGGAGTTCACTTCGATGCTCGTCCGTTCCCTGAAATTACCGCTCGAAACGGATATGGCTTTAAGCTTCGAGGATATCAATCCATCAGCGTGGTATGTTGATCTACTAAAAACAGCGATTAAAGATCAGGTCGCTCGTGGATTTAGTAATAAGGTATTTGCTCCAGATCGCGTTATTAACCGGGAGCAGGCGGCTAAAATGGTGAACAACGTTATCAAGGCTACGCCACAACAAGAAAGCAATATCTACTCAGATGCCTCTCAAATTGTGGAATGGGCCAGAGAAGATGTACTTGGTCTAACCGAAATTAATTTAGTACAAGGATATCCAGATGGAAGCTTCCGTGCAAAACAGGAAATCACACGCGCCGAAGCGGCTGAAATGATTTATAACATGATTCAGAAAATTCAATAAAAAGAAGGGGGTGGCATTAGCCAGCCCCTCTTTTGTATATGTGCATATAGGAATTGATGCAGTATGCTCACATTGATTTTTATTCCGCAATAGCGGGATTTAAATTGGAATTTCTATAGGCTGGAACGCCATTGATTAAAGCGGTTCTTAACTGAATATATCGTACACCATAATAGGTTGTTGTATTGTTCAGACCAGATGAAAGTACAGTTATTTTATAATATTGAAAAGGAATCTCATTACTAAATTGATAAGTCGTTTTTGCAGTAGTTGGCACAGCTTCTACTTCACCTAGTCTAAACCAGTTTTCTCCGTCGTTAGAACCATGAAGAGAAAACGTTAGGATAAAAGCTTTAAAGGTTGGCTGAGCCAAGAGGATATCATTAATCGTTTTGCCTTCATCTAATTTGAAAATCAATTCTCCACCTCTACCGCTTAAGCTGCTCTCCCAAGAAAGATTATTATCGATTAAAATATTTTTTGGAAAAGTATTTTTGGTATCACCATTAGTTGAAACATTTTCTTCTGCTATAACGACAGGATCAATTGAAAAAGAATAATCGTTTGGATTCTGACTAAATTTTGTCATGTTGGATTTCCTCCATTAGTTAAATTATTTAATATTGGAATCAATTTCATAATACCCTCAGTAGCTTTAATAAAGAGTGCATATAGATCAAAATGGTTTAGTTTGTCTATATGTAGTATACATTTCGTCGGCTTAATCATTTATGAAATGGATTCATTGTTGAAGTTATCATTTTATATTCATATGAATCTCTCAATAAATGTATTCCCTAATATAAAATACATATTGCGACTGCCAGAAAAAACACATCAATACTCATCAACAGGTAGAGATTGTCGTCTACATAGCTTCAAATGGACTGAAGTAAACCCGGGTTAGATATAGCACTGGATTGCCTCAATTCGCAAATGAGCGCAAGGCTGTATATACAGTTATTGCTAGAATGCTGTTGATGACGACACATACAGTATAAGCAACCCCCGCGTATTCCTAACATTAAGATGGAACAACTGTTCAAATGGTTTTATGATAGAGTTTAAGCGATATAATTGAGGATTTTGCACAAATCCACAAAGCGACGTGTAATCAGCAATATATAGATCGAAATGATTTTATTCGTCTATATATTGTACCTTGTAGCGACTGGAATCGAATTTTGCAAAATCCTGAATTACGAAAAAGGCCCCTATTGGGACCCTAAAGCAGTTCATATATTTGCGCTTAACACGTTTTACCCCTTCTGCTTGTAAAATTCATGGTACAGCTTCATTAATGCACGCTTTTCAATGCGAGACACATACGAACACGAAATCCCCAGCTCTCTGGCGATTTCCCGCTGTGTACGTTCTTCACCTCCGGCGGCCTTGATCAGGCCGATGGTACCGATGGATATGAGGTCCTCCAAATCTTCACCGGTTTATTAAATTTAAGGAAGGCGGAACGTGTATTCATCCAAAATAACCTGATATAAACAAGCCGGAGGCGCATGTTGGGCGGCACTCCGGCTTATTTTTATATGTAGAGGTTCATCCTGCTCGTAAGTAAATTCACTCTTGCTATAAGTCGTAATTTAAGATATATTATTAATTAAATAACTGATCATTTAATTAATGAAGGTTTAGTTTAAAGAGAGGGGAATACATTTGGCAAGACCCATCAATGAAGAAAAAAGACTGGAGCGGCGTAAACGTATCCTAGAAGAAGCTGTTGTCCTGTTCGCAGAAAGTGGATATTCTAATACCACAACGGCTATCATTGCGCAGAGTGTGGGAGTGACTCCTGGAACCATTTTTCAATATTTCCCTAGCAAAGAAGCTTTATATTACGCCGCTGTCCTTGAGCCGCTTGCTGATATTCAGGCGAAATCGCTTGCTTGTCTACAACAAGAGGGGACGCCGGGCGTATTGATTAAGAACATGGTGGCAGAACAATTCAACCATATCTACTTATATACAAATGAATTGCGGCTTGTTCAATCTGTCTTAGGACAACGAATAAGATTCCCTGAACTTACACAGAAGGTCCTTGAAAGTACAAAGGTAATGACAAATGCGATCGAATGCGTCTATGCCAAGGGACAGTTAATGGGAGAATTCAACAAAAGCTTTTCTCCAGCAATGATCTCTCGTGCCTATATCTCTTTCTTTAATGGAGTGGGCTTAACTCTTGGAGAAAGTATTATTCATCATCCCGAGTGGGAAAATCTGAAGGGGCATGCCTTTTATTTGTTCGCACCCATACAACCTAAAAAAAACTGGAGGAGTCTGAATGAGTCAAACATCATTACAACCCGATCTGACATTTAACGTTCGTGTGAAAAAACGGAAGAAAATTTTATGGAGCCTAGGGATCGTGCTTTTGCTTGTGATGGCTCTTGTATTTTTTATATCTTATAAAGTAGTAGACACCTTGTTGCACCATCCTAGAGACACTAATGTCAGCTACGAATTGAATATCGATAAAACTCCCTACGAAGAGGTCGAGTTCAAGAGTTTGAAAAATGATAATACGATTAGAGGTTCCTTCTTCCCTGCAAGCGGTCTTTCTGGTAAAGCAAGTAATAAGACGATTATTGTCGTCCATGGATATACGAGCAATCGTTTAGTCAAAGGGCGGACCCCAAAGTTAGTAGAGCATTTCGTTCCGAAAGGCTACAATGTATTGGCATTTGACCTCAGCTCGCAAGGTAAATCCGATGGTGATTTGATTACACTGGGCCTCAATGAAAAATACGATTTGCTAGGAGCTGTAAGCTATTTAAAATCCAGAGAACATGCGGGTGATAACATTGGAGTTATCGGCTTTTCAATGGGTGCTGCTACTTCTTTGCTAGCCGCAAGTGAAAGTGATGACATCAAAGCCGTAATTGCGGATAGTCCTTTTCGTAATGCTGGTCTATTTCTGAGAGAGGGTTTGCCCTTCTTTTCAGGTTTACCTGCGTTTCCATTCAGTTATACATCGACATGGATGGCAAATTGGGCCTTTAAGGTTGATCTTGATTCCATATCTCCTATGGATGCGGTAAAAAAGATGCAAGACAAGCCAGTTATGCTCATTCATGGTACTGGAGATCAGCAAATTAGTTATAAAAATACAGAAATTATTTACGAGTCCTTAAAAGATAACCCAAAAGCAGAAGTATGGTACCCGCAAAATACGGAGCACATCGATGCCATCAACCATTACCCTACTGAATATTTCAAAAGAGTAGATCGCTTTTTGGATGAGTATGTAGGAAAATAAATTCAATCCAAGAGAGCCAACTAAAGCAGGAGCTTGTCCTGACGAAGTAAAAATACCCAATAATATCAAGCATTCTTAGCCTGTAGTGTAGAAAACCACTACAGGCTTTTATTTGCGTTTTAAATGAAAATACATAGCAAAATAGTTATTATTGAAGCGGAAAAACTCTGAAATACAAGTAAGGATAGAGAGAATAACTGAAAAGAAGCAAGTAATTGAATTATGAAAAAGACCTAAAAAGGCCCTGTTAAGGGCCTCAAGTGGCTTCATATATCTCTTTATCCATTACCCCTTCTGCTTGTAAAGTTCATGGTACAGCTTCATTAATGCACGCTTTTCAATTCGGGACACATACGAACGGGAAATCCCCAGCAACCTTTCCGGCCAAAATGAATGTTTTTTGCTCTTCTTTGTTCGAATATATCGGAATGTACAGGTTCTCTGTATTATAGCCGTCTCTTTTCTTGCTTCTTCGCTAAAGTGAATGTTAGATGTCTGTTTAATAGAGAAAGTGTCCATACTGTCTAGTAATAATAGGAAGAGGACGGGATGGAACATGTGGACCCCATTAAGCAAAAAGGATAATCTAATGAATGATGTGTTCAAGTTCATGTTAGACCTTGAAGAACCCTGGAAATTAGCTGATATTGAGTATGACCCGCAAGAAGAAGCTTGGCACTTATTTATTGATTTTGAACGAGGAGCCCTGTTTGCCTGTCCGTATTGTGGAGCACCTTGCAAGGCCTACGATGCAGAGAAAAAACAGTGGCGCCATCTCGATATTTGGAAATGGAAAACCTATTTACATGCCCGGGTTCCCCGAACAGACTGCAAACAATGTAATAAAATCACGTTGATTCCCGTGAAGTGGTCCCGGCCGTTGTCGCATTTCACCTTGGATTTTGAGGCCTGGGCCATGCGTTTAATGGCTGAAATGCCCGTCAACGCAGCAGCGCGTGAATTACGAGAACATGACACACGCATGTGGCGGATTTTTCATCACTACGTCAATCGAGCCATGACCGAACTGGACGTCAGCTTAGTTCGG
>NZ_JTHP01000036.1 GCF_000943545.1 Paenibacillus terrae | reverse complement strand
ACACGACGACTGAGCAGGCCCGTGAACTGCTGGAGATGGAGCGCCTGGTGTCGGTTATTCCGAGCAAGACGATTCCTCAGGGTATTGCTGCGGCATTCGCTTTTCAGGAGGAAGAAGCCTTTGAGGCCAATCAGGACAGCATGCGGGACGCGGTCAGCCGCGTGAAATCAGGGCAGGTAACCTATGCAGTACGGGATACGACGCTTGATGACCTGCACATTACGGCCGGCCATTATATCGGTATTCAGGATTCCAAAATTGTAGCGACTGAAGAGCAATTAATCGCAACGGCTCGTCTTTTGCTGACCAAAATGTTGGTGAATGGTGATGAGATTGTTACGATTCTCACAGGTTCGGATGCGAAGCAAGAAGATACAGAGCTGCTCGTTGCATGGCTTGAAGAAAATTATTCGGATGCTGAAGTGGAAGTTCATGAAGGCGGTCAGCCGATTTATCCTTACCTGTTTTCGGTGGAAACTTGATGGGCTGTAGAGCGTCCATAGAAGCTCACCACAAAAGGAGGTCTGATCGATGAGTAACACCATCATTGTGACCGATAGCACGGCTGATATTCCACAGGAACTGGTAGACCGTCTCGGGATAGTCATTGTGCCGCTGACGGTGATGTTTGGAAACACGACTTACCTTGACGGCATTGAGATGTCTGCCGCGCAATTTTACAGCGAACTGGTACGGGCTGATGAGCTACCTACGACGTCACAGCCTTCACCAGCCCGCTTTTTGGAGACATTTACGACGCTGTTGGAGCAACATCCCGAGAGCCAGATCGTTTCCATCCATTTGTCTTCCGGCGTGAGTGGAACGTATCAGTCCGCTCTGCTGGGTAAATCCATGCTGGAGAAGCATGAACATAGAGTGACCGTGGTGGATTCCAAATCAGCTTCATACGGATACGGCATGCTAGTGGTTTATGCGGCAGAGCTGGCGGCTGCCGGGCAATCCCCAGCTGATATTGGTCGGGCTGTGGAACGTCGTGGGGAGCGCCGTTGTTTGTATTTCCTGGTGGATACCCTGGAATACTTGCAAAAAGGTGGACGTATTGGCAAGGCAGCGGCAATGGTTGGCACCCTGCTCAATATTAAGCCGATTCTCTCGATGGACAAGGAAGGTATCATTTATTCGGTAGACAAGGCAAGAGGACATAAAAAAGCGACAGCAAGAATCATTGAATTGCTGGAGCGGGATTTAAAGGGCCAAAAAATTAATATTGCTGTAGGCCATACGGCAGATCGTTCGGCAGCAGAAGCGTTCGAGGCACAGTTGGCAGAACACTTTGAGCTGGGAGATCGAATATATACTGAACTTGGCGCTGTTATTGGGACCCATGTAGGACCAGGAACGATTGGCATTTTTGTATGGCCGGCCGGAGATGAGAGGTAATATGCTGCATTTGGATCAAATACCTTTAAAACAAATACATGGCGTGAGTGCTCTCAAAGAAGGAGAGCTTCACGCTTTTGGCATTTCTAACGTGCAGGACATGCTGGAATACTATCCGTTCCGGTATGAGGATTACCGTCTGCGTTCGCTGAGCGAAGTGAAGGACGGAGATAAAATTACGGTGCAGGCTAAAATCATGGGCATTCCGGTGCTTCAGCGTTACGGGCGCAAATCAAGGTTGACTTGTAAATTGATGGCCGAGGATTGGATGTTTACAGCAACGTGGTTTAATCGGCATTTCATGAAGGAGCAGCTAACCTCAGGTCGTGAAATTGTGGTGACTGGTAAATGGGACCTCAAACGGATGCAAATGACTGTTGCAGATTCTGAGTTTCCCGATAAAGGAGTCGCTCGTTCGGGGACGCTTCAGCCTGTGTATTCCGTAGGCGGTAAGATTACGCAGACCTGGATGCGAAAGACGATGAACCAGACACTCCAGCAGTTTGGCGAAATGATTCCCGAAATTTTGCCGGAGTCGCTTGTGCGTAAATACAGTATAATGCCGCGTAAGCAGGCTATTGCAGGTATACACCAGCCTCAGGACAATCGAGAGGGACAAGAGGCCCGCCGCCGGATGGTGTATGAAGAGCTGTTTTTATTTCAGTTGAAAATGCAGGCATTCCGTGCGTTGAACCGCGGCCGGGCAGATGGGGTTGTACATACAGTGGATAATGCCACGGTTCGCGAATTTGTGAGGGCCTTGCCGTTTGAGCTGACGGATGCTCAGAAGAAAGTGGAGCTTGAAATACTGCATGACCTGCGCTCGCCTTATTGTATGAACCGTCTGCTTCAAGGGGATGTTGGGTCAGGTAAAACCGTGGTTGCCGCCATCGGTTTGTTTGCTACGGTGCGTTCCGGTTTTCAGGGGGCGCTGATGGTGCCAACGGAAATTTTGGCTGAACAGCATATGCGGTCGCTTCACAAGTTATTTGAACCGTTTGGGATTAGTGTGGGGTTGTTGACGGGCAGTACGACCGGGAAGAAGCGTAAGGAGCTACTGGCTTCGCTCCAGATGGGTCTGCTGGATATTGTGGTGGGCACGCATGCCCTTATTCAGGAGGATGTATATTTTCGCCAGCTTGGGCTTGTTGTGACGGATGAGCAGCATAGATTCGGAGTGAACCAGCGTAGTGTACTGCGCCGTAAGGGCTATAATCCCGATGTGCTGACGATGACGGCCACACCGATCCCTCGTACGCTGGCCATCACTGCGTTTGGCGATATGGATGTTTCTACGTTGTCAGAGCGGCCAAAGGGGCGTATTCCGATTTCTACGTATTGGGTAAAGCATGAGCTGATGGATCGTGTGCTCGGATTTATTTCCCGTGAGGTAGATCAGGGACGGCAGGCTTATCTGATCTGCCCGTTGATTGAGGAGTCCGAGAAGCTGGATGTACAGAATGCCATTGATCTGCATATTCAAATGCAACAGGCTTTTCCACGTTACCGCGTCGGTCTGCTGCATGGGCGAATGACTCCTGCTGAAAAGGAAGAGGTTATGCGTTCTTTCTACGCCAACGAAGTCCAGTTACTCATTTCAACGACAGTTGTAGAGGTGGGCGTAGACGTGCCGAATGCGACGCTAATGATCATTATGGATGCCGACCGCTTTGGCTTGTCCCAGTTGCATCAGCTGCGTGGACGTGTCGGACGGGGTGCACATGCCTCGTACTGTGTGCTGGTCGCTGATCCCAAGTCTGAGGTGGGTCAGGAGCGGATGAAGGTTATGACCGATACGGACGATGGTTTTGAGGTGGCTAGACGTGACTTGGATTTGAGAGGGCCGGGTGACTTTTTTGGTACTAAGCAAAGTGGGCTGCCCGAGTTTCGGTTAGCAGATATGGTAGCGGATTTTGAGGTGCTGGAAAAGGCACGTGAGGATGCGACTGGTTTGATCGCGGATTCGACCTTTTGGACATCTCCGCAGTATGAAGCATTACGTGGGTATTTGCAAAAAGAGCAGATTTTCCAGGGAGATCTTATCGACTGATGCACCTTGAATTATAAGGTTTTTTTTATAGTTTTAAACAGATAGGCACAATGGACAGGCTGGCCGTCATATATTTGGGAATGACCGAATGATATGGGAGGTGCGGTAACATTGAGCTATCAGCAATATGGAATCAGTCCGCAACTGGTGGAGCGGATTAAGTTGAAAATGAAAAATCGTGCACTCAAGGAGCGGGTTAAGCAGCAGATCGAAGGTGTGACCAAGGCGGACCTGCAAAACAAAGCCAAGGTACGTCAACTTGTGAAGTCCACTTCCACTATTTTGAACGAGCGGCTGACAGCTGCACAGGAAGAACAATTGACGGCCTTCGTGCTGGCGCAAAAAATCGATCCGTCTAATACGTTCCATCTGATCAAGCTGTGGGGGATGTTTCGTTAACTGGGCATACGCAGGATGTCTCTAAAATCTCTCTGAATGCTAGATGCTCATCCAAGCTGGAAAAAGGATTGCCTGATGTCAGGCGGTCCTTTTTTGCTTGCTCCTCTATTTCTCGATTATTCTCTGTTAAGCATAGTATTCTGTAGCCTTCGCTCGTATTTAATTCCCCGGGGAATAGTCTGTGTGTTAATGGAGAGATTTTATTTATAATGACCGCCAATTTTGACGGATCGCTCCAGAGCCTGCCCCGCGTTTGTTAACGATGATGCACGCATGATGATCGCCTGACCATACCGATCCTTTAAAGTGTCTGTTACTTTTTCCAAAGCTCGGGATCGCTCCTGATCTTCAAAAAAGTCCAATTGATACAGCTGATCATCCATCAGGCCACTTAAGGTGATACCCACGCGCTTCACAGGCATATGGTTCCAAAAGGTATAAAAGATTTTTTTTACGGTTTCATTTATCTTTTCGGTACGGTTTGTAGGATCGGGCAGCTTCATCTGGCGGGAAAACCCGGTCGGTGCCTCGTGCGGACTGCATATACAATGAACGGTCACAACCGAGCCCATATATCCTTTGCGGCGGGAGTCCCGGCATACCTCTTCTGTCAACTCAAGCAGGATAGTCTCCACCTCCGCAGACTGGACATAATCCCGGGGCAGAGTCATCATATGACCGATGGATTTTGGGGGCGTATCCAATGTTTCCGGCTTGACGGGACTGTGATCCAGAGTATCAGCAAAAAAGTGTGCATATTATATTTGTACATAATTGTTTCTATATGTACTACATTATAAAGATTTAATTGTGATTTTACTTTATATTACAATGTACATAATTAACAACTGTATATATATTGTTAAATGTTGTATTATTTATAGATAATTAGAAAATGAGATTAATAATTTTTAAAAAGTGAGATATGGGATATAATACCTTGGGAGAGGGGATACCAGTGACTGAAACTATCAATGTTGTTCCAGTTAAGGATGGTTCTATGCATTTTATGATAAGGTAAGATGGGGATAGCTTATGTTGAGTTCTTCTAGAACAATGTTTTTAGGTGACTTCCATATTCAAGAATCTAAATAATCTGTTATTTTTTTGTTGTACTTAATACAGTCCAAACGAAGAGAACATTCCTTTGTAATAAAAGATACTGGAGAAGCCACCCATCTTTAAAATAGGAGGAGAAATAATGATAAAAAGGCTTGATCATCTCGTTTTAACTGTTAGAAAAATTGAAGAATCCGTACATTTTTATACCCATGTTTTGGGTATGAAGGAGGAAACGTTCGGTTTAAATCGTAAAGCATTGCGTTTTGGCGATCAAAAAATAAATTTACATGAAGCTGGAAAAGAATTCGAACCCAAAGCCCAAAACCCGGTGTCCGGGTCTGCTGATTTGTGTTTCATTACCGATAAAAACATCGAAGAGATTGTGAATCATCTAGACACCATTGGAGTGAATATTGAGGAGGGACCCGTAACCAGAACAGGCGCGCTAGGTCCTATTGTATCTGTTTATATTAGAGATCCGGATCAAAATCTCATTGAAATATCTCAGTATTTAGTGTGATTTTACATGTTGTGACCAAACCGCACTCTATTTCCCACAAGTTATAGGAGTTCTATTCACTTCAATTCCAAAATATCAGGTCGTAGTAACTGGTTCATTAAAGAGGAGACAGGTTTCCCATGCTTTTAATTTTATTTGCGTATCAGATGCATCCGAAATATCGGTTAATCTTTAGCATCCAATAGAGATGAATTTTATAATCGGCCCGCTGCTCTAATCTTTTTCATCTTGTTCCCAGTTGTAAAATTTCCCTAAGAAAATTTGGCTATAATAAAATTTTTAAAACTCCCAGCAGCGGGCGGTAAATATCTCTCAATCCTCCATGCTAATCCTATGGATCGGTGGCATTCTGGGACATTTAGGCGGACTTGGACAACCTTATGGGTGTCCAGTCCCTGTAAGTCTGGAAGCAACGATACGCCAAGGCCTGAGCCCACCAGTCCCGCAACGGTTGCATGTCTTCCTGAATTCATTTCACATTATTCATTACTGAAATGCATCGAAAGCATACTTATCATAAATTATACTTCTGTCATCGTTGATGATACCATAAGATTATCAGGTTGAGTCGATTTGATGTAGAGGGTTTACAATGCACTATCTTAACGCCCTGGATCGCGACTGAACTTATCACTAGACCAAAGAGTCCTTTCCACAATATTGGCAGCATAATAGGTAAACGCACTCGCGGACGTCACATTACTCTCCAAAATCTGTATCGAACTACTCAGTTGTTATTTAAGGAACAAAAGTTAATAGGGACGAGCAACGAAGAGAGATACGAAGTTGCATTAAACTATTATCGATCAATTAAAGATACATTCTCCAAGGAATGGATTGACTACGGGGAGTACCGTATCACTCATATTGTTTGTCTAGATGCTCTTTCTATTGCGGGGTCCAAGCTTCTAACAATGTGCATAAATGAGCGTGGTAGAATCGATTATAATATGATGCATAAGAGAGTAAAGAAGCTCAGTACAATGAATTGGTCATCTGACGGTCCTTTAAAATATGTAAAAGGTGTGAGTGGATCTAAATCTTTAGCAGCAGATTTAATCGATATGATGCTTTTGGAGTAATTGTTTTTATATCCCTAAACATCTTAGATAGACTTAAGCTCTTTATTAGTAATACATTTTTTATAAAAGGCAGGATGCTTAGCACACGATATAAGTAACAAAAATAGTGGAGATAGCTCTTTAATTGCTGTCTCCACTATTTTTTTAATTCCAGTATTTACTTTGTATATAGAACGTATGTTTGGTATATAATTGACTTGTGATATGCTCTTATTCATTTGCTTTTTGGAGGTGCAACATGATTAAAAAAGATAAGAGAACTATTTTTTTAGCAGATTGTCAAAGTTTTTACGCTAGCGTGGAAAAAGCTTCTCACCCAGAATATAGAAATAAACCACTTGTGGTAGCTGGCGATCCTTCACGTAGGTCGGGAATCATTTTAGCGGCGTGCCCCATTGCAAAAAGTTTTGGTGTAACTACAGCAGAGCGTCTGGGAGAAGCTGTGAAAAAGTGTCCTAAACTTGTTATTGTACGACCACGGATGAAATACTATATTGATGTTTCTTTAGCAATCACGAATATATACAAGGAGTATACTGATCTTGTAGAAGTGTTTAGTATTGATGAACAGTTCTTGGATATTTCTGGTAGTGTAAGAACGTTTGGTGATCCATTAGTTATTGCAAAAGACATTCAGCAAAATGTTCTTTTACAAACTGGAGTTTGGGTTCGAATAGGAAGCAGCTTCAATAAGATACTTGCAAAAATTGCAACTGACATTTGGGCCAAGAAGAACAAAAGCGGGATTTTCACACTATCCAGAGTAGGAGTTGAACATTTATTGTGGCCACAGCCGGTCAGCAAAATGTTTGGAGTGGGATCGCGGATGACAGCACATTTTGCACGGCTTGGCATAACAACTATTGGAGATATAGGCAGAATGACTTTGCCAGAACTTAAGACGAAACTCCGCAGTCATTTTGGAAAACAGTCGGACATCCAGGCTGAGATTATGTGGAGAACTGCTAACGGTTTGGACGATAGTCCTGTTATCCCATCTACGCTCGATTCCCCGCAAAAGTCGATAAGCCATGCAATGACCCTGCCCAAGGATTATTCGAACAAGAATGAGATTGAAACGATTTTGCTTGAACTCACCGAAGAGGTTTGTCGAGACAGCCGTCGTAAAGGGTATATGGGTTCTGTTGTGACTGTCAGTTGTATATGCAGTCCATATGAAGCCCCTACTGGATTTTCCAGGCAAATGAAGCTTACTGACCCGACTAACAATACGAATAAAGTGTACGATGCAGCAAAAAAAATATTTTATAATTTTTGGAATGGCATGCCGATACGACGCCTAGGTGTCACTTTAAGTGAACTGGTTGACGATCAAACATATCAACTCTCCTTCTTTGAAGATCAGGAGCGTACACGTTCCCTGGAAAAAGCAACAGATAGCATTAAAGAACGCTATGGTAGTGCAGCTATTGTAAGAGCTTCCTCTTTGACCAACGCCGGTCAGGCGCTGGAAAGGTCCCTAAAAATCGGGGGGCATTATAAATAAACAGTTCGCAGATAAGGAAAATAAAACTAATCATTTATTATAGCACAGGAGCAGACGGACTTCATTCTGGAGCGGTTGAAGCGAGGTTCGCTGGACCTCGGCTACGTTTATCTGCTTGTAAAGGACGAAGACATAGAGATTGTAGCTCGTATACTTCGCCTTATTGCGTGGTTGTTGGAGAAATTTCGTATTCGATCTCATCCTGAATATTCATACCGAGCTTTGTTCGGTGCGTGTCTGGAAGCTGTGAAATAGATCTTTGCACGCAGTGGATGCCTCAATCCGAATTCTCCCCACTTCTTCGGACAAGAACTTGTTCTCCTTTGCCGTAAAGGACATACACATGATCCTTTTACAGATCGGATACCTCATTCACTAAATGGGTGGATGGACAGATGCAGAAAATGATAGAAGCATATTTCAAGATATTCTGAAAAGTCATTTCGAATTTAAAAAATTGCTTGATTATTGAACAAAAAATTTGTTATAGAGGAACGATGGCTCTATTAGATCGTATTCTAGTTACTGTAGTTAAGATTCTAGGTGCATATTCTTCGTTGACTAGAAAAAAGGAAGCTCTTTATATAATTAAATTTATCCTGTACTACTTTGAAAAAGCTCAATAAACCTTTGAGTTGCTGAAGAAAGGGGCAAATCTTTTTTGATAGCAATACTTAGAAACCTTTTAGGTATGGTTTCTTGGATTGGTACTTTGAATAGCTGTTGTTGATCCAAATCGCTGCGAACAAAATCCTCGATTACACATGATATGCCCAAACCTTTTTTAGCAAACTCAATTAACAGTTCCATGGTACTCAGCTCTACTTTAGGTATTACTTTTAAGCCATATGAAGTGAAAAAGTTGTCAATGTACTTTCTTGTATTAAGTCCTTTCTGCATTAGAATGATCGGGTAATTTACTACTAGTTCTTTTAAGAATATTGGTTTATCACATATTTCTTTAAATCTCTCACTTACTACAAAACAATCTTGTATTTCTATTTTTCCAATCACCGTCAGAGAATCTCTGCTTCCGTTCAGATTGATGATTCCTATGTCAACTTCGCCTGACTCTAGCTGCTTAATTGTAGAATGAGTAGATTGATCTTTGATATAAATCTCGATATTAGGGTAAGCCAAGGAGAATCTTTCTAGGTATTGCATCAAGAAGTTACTACAAGCTGTTGTGCTTACGGCTATTCTTAGTTGGCCAGCATCTAAATTCCTTAATTCCGAAAATTTTCTTTCAGCCGCCTGTAATAACTCATAGCTTTGTTCTACATATTGAAATAATGCCTCTCCTTCTACAGTAAGGGACACTCCTTGTGCTCTTCTATGAAACAACTGTCCACCTAGCTTATTTTCAAGTGATTTTATGGACTGACTAACTGCCGATTGTGATGTAAACAGTTCTTTTGCCGCATTAGACATACTTCCAGCTTTTACTGTGATATAGAAGATCTTATAGAGCTCATAATTAATATCCATATAAGTAATTAGTATACCTCCTATACTTATTATTAATTTTACTTATTATACTGCGTGAATTATACTCGGGTTGTCAATGATTAATCGATAAATTGAGAAGGTGATCAATCTAGTATTCCCATATTTAAGATATATTATTGAATCATCTGTAGGGGATATTCAATCTTCAGAATTTGAGAGGGGATAATACTGAATGTTTCTGATTTCTATTCCATTGCTCTCTAAATAGTAGGTGGGATTACTTTTGCAATGGACACACTTGAAACCGTTCTTTTGGTATTTTCTCGTGGTTCTGAAATCGGATAAACGATTTATTGAAGCACTTCGTTCAATTTCCGATTGGCTAATTGATCAAAGTAAGAGAAAGGGGAACATACATGGCTATCATATTCATAATTTTCGCATTATTAGCAGGAATGGCCTTACCTACGCAATTTAGTGTTAATGCGCAGCTAAGGACGGTGGTGGGATCACCTATTGTTGCTTCGGCCATTTCTTTTACAGTAGGTGCCATCTCATTAATAATCATATCTTTTTTTGTAAAAGGATCGTTGTTCAAAAAAGAATGGTTTGAAGCTCCCTGGTGGATGTGGACAGGAGGACTACTGGGTGCTTTCTATGTATTGGCGACAACCATTCTCATGCCCAGAATAGGAGTAGCAGCTACGGTTGGATACGTTTTAGCTGGACAAATAATCGTGTCGGTGATCATTGATCATTTTGGATTAATTGGTGCTAGTATGCACACTTTGAATATTCCTCGATTATTGGGAGCTCTTTTGGTTATTGCAGGAGTCTTTATCGTACAAAAATTTTAAATACGCTTGGGGGAATCGTACATGAGCAAAATAAGAAAAGACTTTCTGTGGGGAGGAGCTATTGCTGCTAACCAAGCAGAAGGTGCACATCGCAGGGATGAAAGAGGTTTAAGTACCGCTGATATTCAGCCGTTTATTCCAGGGGCTGATCCTACTGATCTACATTTTAATAATATGGATTCAGAAACATATGAAAAATACAAACATGGGACATACTATTTCCCTAAGCGCCAAGGAGTACATTTCTACGAACGATACCGTGAGTATATCGATGCGTTAGCGGACATGCATGTAAAAACATTGCGGTTGTCCATCTCATGGAGCAGGATTTTTCCGAATGGGGATGATACCGGCCCAAACGAGCAGGGCTTGGCCTTTTATGATCGACTATTTAGGTACATGAAAGAAAAAAATATTGAGCCGATCGTCACCATTTTCCATTATGAAATGCCTTTGAATCTGGTTGAGCAATATGGCGGTTGGACGAATCGGAAATTAATCGATTATTTCGTAAAGTATGGACAAACCGTACTGCAAAGATATCATCAAACCGTTAAATATTGGATTATTATCAATCAGATTAATCTTGTGCACAAAGAGGCGTTTGCTTCCCTAGGCATATTGAAAGATAAAGTTGACCATTACGAGCAGGCCCAGTTTCAAGCGGTTCATCATCAATTCGTTGCGTCTGCAAAAATCACCGAATTTGGCCACAAGCTAAACCCATCCCTTCAAATGGGAATGATGTTGGCCGATACGTTAACCGCCCCTTATTCATGTGAACCTGCAGATGTCGAACTGAATTTCAGACGGAATCGAATGCAATATTTCTACAGCGATGTTCTGATCCGAGGAGAGTATCCAGAATATGCATTGACGTATTTCGAAGACCATGACATCCAGCTGGAAATTACGGAATCGGAGAAAGAACTGCTTCGGAACAATACAGCCGATTTCCTTGCAGTCTCTTATTACTGGTCCAATACCGTTAAAGCTAGCGAGAATACGATGGACCCTAATTCTACCGTCAAAAATCCCCATTTGAAAGCGAATCGCTGGGGCTGGTCCATTAATGCTTCAGGATTATATCTCTGCATGTCCAAGTATTGGGACAGGTATCATGTTCCCATGATGGTGGCTGAGAATGGTCTTGGTTTCAAAGATGTTTTAACAGCGGACAACAAAGTTCATGACGATTATCGCATCGAATACCACCAGGAGCATATTGCGGCACTGAAAGAGGCAATACGTGAAGGGGCAGATGTTTTTGCCTATTGCACCTGGGCCCCTTTCGACATCATCAGCGCAGGTACTGCCGAAATGAGCAAAAGATATGGCTTTATTTATGTGGACTATGATGATGAAGGTAACGGAAGTGGGCAATTCCATTTTAAAGATAGTTTTTACTGGTATAAGCAAGTTATTGATTCAAACGGCGAGGATCTTCATAAAAATACCAACGATTAAGATGAGAATGACTGAATGATTAAGGCACCTCCGGATCATTTTGTATCGTGCCAGTTATACGGTATGTTGAAAATGGTCCGGGCATTTATAATAGGGGGACAACTATGAGTTATCAAAAGTTGGCAAAGGATATTCTGGATGGCGTAGGAGGGAAAGAGAACGTCAATGCGGTTTGGCATTGTGCCACGAGATTGCGATTTAAATTAAATGATGCGAGTACTGCAGATACCAAAAAGATCGAAAACACAGATGGGGTCATTACCGTCGTCAATAGTGCCGGACAGTATCAGGTTGTTGTTGGTAATTCCGTTGCTCAAGTCTATGATGCGCTAACATCATTACCTGGAATGGCAGTACATGCTTCTACCAGCAATGAAAGCGCTTCAGAAAAAAGCACCGGAAAATTTAATCCTGTCAGTCAGCTGATGGATTTTGTTTCGGCCGTATTTACGCCATTTCTGGGAGCCTTGGCCGGATCCGGAATTTTGAAAGGCATTCTGGCTTTATTTACAACAATGAGCTGGATATCGATCGACAGTGGTGCGTATAAAGTATGGAATGCAGCAAGTGATGCAATTTTCTACTTCTTGCCGATTTTCTTGGCATTTACTGCGGCCAAGAAGCTGAAAGTCAATCAATTCGTAGCCGTTTCGTTAGCTGGTGCACTCATTCATCCGTCTTTAGTAGAGATCGTATCCAATTCACAAACGATTGATTTCTTTGGCATACCGATCATACCAATTACGTATACGTCGTCTGTGTTTCCCATTCTGTTGTCGATTTGGGGCCTCTCTTACTTGGAACCTTTGTTGAACAAATTCTTTCCGGAATCGATTCGTAATATGTTAACCCCTCTGTTTTCGCTAGTGATCATGTTGCCTCTAACTTTGGCTGCTATTGGCCCTGTAGGCACAAAGATCAGTGACCTGTTCGCCATGGTATTGTTGGCAATCTACGGGTTCTCCCCATTACTTGCTGGGTTGGTTTTAGGAGCGTTCCATCAGTCGATCGTCATTTTTGGAGTCCATTGGGCGCTGATTACGCTGATGATAAACAATGTCGCTAATCAAGGATACGACCAATGGTTGCCAATTGTATGTGCAGCTGTACTTTCTCAAGCAGGTGCTGCTCTCGGCGTATTTTTGAAAAGCAAGGACGCCAAAATCAAAGGCCTATCGGGTTCCGCAGCGATCACAGCCATATTTGGAATCACTGAACCGGCAATTTACGGCGTAACACTTAAATTAAAGCGTCCATTCTACTGTGCAATGATTGCTGCCGGTATTGGAGGCGCTGTTATTGGGTCGTTTGAAGTACATGCATCCACTTTCACATTTCCTAGCTTGTTGGCAATTCCAACGTATTTAGGACAAGGCTTTATTGGAGAAGTCATCGGATTGATTATTGCATTCTTTGGAGCCGTCATTTTAACGTATTTCTTCGGTGTATCTAATAAGTCTGGGCCGAATTCCATAAGCGTTCAAGCAAATCCAAACGACGTTGTGGTACCTGTGGATGGCCAAATTGTTCCTTTAAGCAGTGTAAGCGATGAGGTGTTTGCTTCTGAAGCGATGGGTAAAGGAGCAGGAATTGTTCCAATAAGCGGAATTGTTACAGCTCCGGTAAACGGAACGATAAGCAGCGTGTACAAAACCGGACATGCTATCGGCATTGTTTCGGATTCTGGTGTGGAACTTTTGATCCATATCGGCATTAATACCGTTAAATTAAAGGGACAACACTTCAAACCCTTGGTTAAAGAAAATGACAGAATTACAATTGGTGACAAATTAGTTGAGTTTGATCTGGAGCAAATTAAGGCTGCGGGTTATGATCCTACGGTAATGGTTATTGTTACGAATTCATTTAATTATGATCAAGTGCATGTGAATCTGGAGGATCCAAATTCAAAACAGTTATTACATGTGATTCCTGCAGAATCTGGGGTTTCATCTTCAAATTTGGTTTAACACAGGACAGCATGGATTTGATCTTGGAAGTAAATTAAAAAAACGTATAACAACCAGCTATAGCTATAGCTGGTTGTTTTTTTAGTTTTTAGTAGATAGTTCTGTTGCTAACGAAGAAAAGGATTAAGATATTACGAATTTTACAGCTTTAACTAGAGTGGATAAACCAAAAACGGAGCTTCCTTTGTCTTTTGATATTGCAGAAACAATCGTAAAAGAGTTGATGACGATGCCTACAAGAGTGGATGTAAAACTGGAAACTCCTAAGTGTGCACTCTCGTTAAAGGAATACGCACATGTAAGAGAAGACATTTTGTTAAGGTCGCGAACGGACCTCTACTTGTTGATGAACAAGACATATGGGAGAATTAAATCAACACTTTATCGTATCCGTTAATAGTATTTTCTTTAACCGACCACGAATGAAGTTTTAATTCCGTACGATATCCAACACATCTCTTTGCTAGCAAATGATAGACTCAATGTCTACATTTCCCCCCGGAAGAGGTGTCTTGCTTTGAAATATTAGAACTTGAAGATTTAAATACTATTATTAAAAAAACAGCAAAAACAATTCCATTTGAGAATTTAAGTATTATAAACAGTTCGTCGAGTAAAATAACACCTGAAAATCTAATAAAAAAAATAATCGAACGCAATGAAGGTGGACTTTGCTATGAATTAAATTCATTATTTTATTATTTTACAGCAAACGTGCTTAGTAGTCTCCCCTTCGAAAAGGTATTAGCCGAATGGGGAACAGGATGTTTCTGTAGTCTGAATATCCTTTAGTATGAATTCCAAGTGTTCTCTAGCTAATTGATTCAATGGTTGTAAGGGTAAAGGAAGACTGGGACTTGAGATCAAGCCACTTATTTCTGCTGCTGCTGAAATAACACGAAGGCTACCATATTGATGAAATAACGTCCAAATCGGTTCAAGTAGTGCCGAGAGTCGTTTCGCTTCGTCAGCAAAACCGGCCTGGGCCAAACGGGTCATTTTTAGGCACACATTTGGAAACAAACCACCGAGAACTGAGTACCATGCTTCACAGCCTGCATTCAAGCCAGTGACTGCAAATGAATCTCCACTTACTCCTATAGTTACATGGGGAGGAATGGCCGTTCGCAGTTTTCTAATGCGTGTCTTGGCTGCTTCAGGATCAGAAGGTACTCCAGGAATCTTGATAGAACTAACGTTAGGTAGCTCAGCAATTCGACCGTGCAACTCATCGCTGAAATGAAAATGTGAGGTACTCGGATTATCATATACACAAAGTGGAATGGAGAGTGAATTCGTCACCTGTTCATAGAGTAAAAATACTTCGTCATTAGTTAGTGTTTGATAGGAGATAGGGGCTAGCAGCACTGCGCTTGCTCCTGCTCTTTGTGCATCTTCCGCTAATCGAAGTACTTCAGAAGTACGAATCGCACTTATGCTTATCATCACGGGAATCCCCTCAGCTGAATGGACAGCAAGTCGAAGAACACGTAAACGTTCTTCTCGATTAAGATATGCATAATTTCCAGTTGAACCCAATGCACCAATTGAGTCTACACCAGCTGCAACTAATTGTTGAATCAGTGTTACAAATGCTTTTTCGTTAATACCTGTCTCGTTAACTGGGGTGAGTGGAAAAGCAGATAATCCACAGAACATAATGCTACACTCCTTTATTAATTGACCTTCAAAATACAAACACATTATAAAAATGAATTAGGCACAATTAAAGTACCAATTGAGAGACAAATAACAGTACCAATTCTTCTAGAGAAACTTAAGATCGAAACAAAGAAATATGAGCATCAAGCTTCAGTGTCAACTTGGAAAAAAATGAGGTTCAATACGTAAGAAATTTCCTCGGCCGTAGGTCTGGAACTAAGTACAAAATACAATTCTGTATCGAAATCAACGTTATGATATTACATCTTTTAACGGATCAGGTTAGTTGAACAAGAAAGATAAAAAGCATTCTATATAGAATGCTTTTTATCTTTATCATGATTTGGTGATGTACCAGAGTGTGTTAGTATGCGGTCAAGTACCTTTTCAGTAAATGGCATAAAGTAATTGAGTATTAGCCCCCCTAAACAAACGGTTAACAAAGTTCCAACGCCAATGGGTCCATTTAAAATCACTGCTATTATCAAGAATATGAGGTAAATGAATGTTCTCGAAAAAAATAGATTTGTTCTAGTTAATTCTTGTATGATTAATGTTAATCGGTCAACTGGAATTGGTGCAAAATTTGTCTGTAAATATGTTGCAGTTCCTAATCCTACAAAAACTAAACCAATTCCAAAACAAACAACTTTGCTGTACCATAGTTCAGGTGTTATCAAATTGTGCAATAAAAAAAGCCACATATCAATACCAATACCCGTTATAAATGCTGTTAACAACCCTAAAAATTCTGGTCTTTGTCTTTTTAAAAGTGAATTACAACATATCAATATTAAAGCTATTATTATTTCCCAACTTCCCACAGTAAGCCCCACATTTATGGATAGTCCTATCAAAAGTGCATCAAAAGGTGAAGTCCCAAGGTCTGATTGTATAGTGAACGAAATACCAAGGGATAATATAAAAATTCCTAATACAAAAAAAACATATTTCACTTTACTTGACCTCTTTATCATAATTTAATGTTGCAAACGCAACAAAATTAGGGTAAATTTAATATATACCATTTTTATTGCGTTTGCAACAAAATAGGTGCAAAGGAGTTAATTATGAAGGAAGTACTTCGTGAAATTGGAATGATAGCAAGGGCATTAGATTCTATAAGTAATATAGAATTTAAAGAATATGATCTTACAAAAGGGCAGTATTTGTACATTGTGCGAATATGTGAAAACCCAGGAATCATTCAAGAAAAGTTAGCTGAGATGATAAAAGTAGATCGAACAACTGCATCTCGTGCTATAAAAAAACTTGTAATTAATGGTTTCATTGAAAAGAAAGAAGATAAACATAACAAAAAAATTAAAAAACTCTTTCCAACAGAGAAAGGAAACCATGTCTATCCATTTATAAAAAGAGAAAATGATCATTCCAATAACGTTGCATTAGAGGGATTTTCGGAAAGAGAAGTAGAAACCATTTTCAATCTTCTTCAAAGAGTAAGAATAAATATAGGGAATGACTGGGAATTTGTGAAAAAGGGGAACAAGAGAAATTATTGATTGATTTATATGAAGGAGCGATATATTGAAATGACTGTAAAAATTATAAAGTGCAGCCGTGAAGATTTACAAATACTCCAAGAAATAAGTATTGAAACATTCAACGATACTTTTAAAGATCAGAATTCACCTAAAAATATGCAAACCTATCTGGAAAGAGCATTTAACTCTAAACAGTTGGATAAGGAATTGTCCAATGTCTCTTCAGAAATCTTTTTCATCTATTTCAATGAAGAACTTGCTGGATATTTAAAGGTAAATATGAATGAGGCCCAATCCGAAAAAATGGGTGATGAGTCACTCGAAATTGAGAGGATTTATATAAAAAACAAATATCAAAAACATGGGCTTGGTAAATATCTGCTAAATAAAACTATGGAAATTGCAATGGAACAAAATAAAAAGAAAATCTGGCTCGGTGTATGGGAAAAAAATGAAAACGCTATTGCTTTTTATAAGAAGATGGGGTTTGTTCAAACGGGTGCACACTCTTTTTATATGGGTGATGAAGAGCAAATTGATTTCATAATGACCAAAACAATGATATAGGTTTAGTAAATGCATCTTTCCAGTAATAAAACTGTGATATTGAGCAAGGGTTCGGGTCTACTCCTTTTTAACATTCGACAGCTTACTTAGCAAGTACTACCTGATAATATCCGAATCTTTATTATTTTTATATTGTAATTTGTTTACTTATATGTATAATATTAACTATAATTGAATTCAAAAATGTTTTCTAGGGTTCCGCGATGTAATATCGGCTGGTCCGAGAGAAAACTCACAGTCATCGTACTGTGTCACGGAGGGATAAAAGCCTGGGAGAAAAACTGCTGTATGCAGTATGATCTCAGGCTTTTTTTCAATTGCTGCTTTAAACCCATACTACATTTGCAGCGTTATCAAAAAGGAGGAAGCACAGAATGAACAAGACATGGTTATCTGTTGTAATTGCGGCATTATTTGAAGTCGGATGGGTTATCGGCCTGAAACATGCCAGTGGATGGTTAGAGTGGGGAGGGACTTTAGTCGCCATTTTTGTAAGTTTCATACTCATGATTATGGCTTCCCATACGCTTCCAGTAGGAACAGTATATGCAGTGTTTGTCGGTTTGGGAACGGCCGGTACTGTATTGGCAGAAATTTTGTTGTTTGGTGCTGAGGTACAGGGATCTAAATTGATGCTGATCGGGCTACTTCTGTTCGGAGTTGTAGGACTCAAAATACAGAGCAAAGAGAAGAAACAAGGAAAAGAGGTGCACTGACGTATGAACTGGGTATTACTAATTTTGGCAGGCGTATTTGAGATGATTGGAGTTCTCATGATTAATAAGCTCCATAAAGACCGGAATTTCCTGTCCATTTTCTACTTGCTTGGAGGCTTTGGATTGAGCTTTTTCTTTCTTAACCTGGCCATGGAAGCACTACCAATGGGAACAGCCTATGCCGTCTGGACCGGTATTGGAGCTTCGGGCGGGGCCATATTGGGTATGATCTTTTATGGTGAACCACGTAATACTGCGAGAATTTTGTTCATTGCGATGGTACTTGGTTCAGCAGTTGGTCTAAAGCTGGTAAGCTGAATAATGATGGTATTAGATAAATTCGTTATTTTAGAATAGCAGCAAACTATCTGAATGCTTATGGACTATAACGACATGGTTTGCTGTATGGTTGCTAGAAACTACTTTAGATCCTTCTGGAATAGGATACTGATTTGAATTTTAACAGACTTAAAAAATGGATTTATACTCCTTATCTAACAGTTTAATAAACATAAAGACCTCTACAATATTTAGAAATTAGAGGTAAAGTTAGTGAATTGTTATCAGGCATGTTAGCCCTCCTTCTAGGACCAGTCGAATCCTTTATTTTCCTAGTCTATAACTTAATCTTTTAATCTAAAACTTTTTTCAGAAGACAATAAACAAAGCAATTGAATACTGTACATCACTTTATTCGTTAAATATCTTGTTCGTACAGGATTCTATAATTATGTACAAGAAATTTAGTTTGTCTAAATACCATTTTAGCGAGCATTTTATTGGAACTGATGCCGATGCGAATCCATACCCCTGTCTGTGCCATTACTTTTTGTTGAATTTCACTTGCGATACTCACCGGATCTCCGAACAGGGAGAGGCTTCCGGTTATGTCTAAAAACTGCTCATCAATACTGAAAACCTCAACCAAATCGGTATACTCGTTATAAATTTCTGTTATTTTTAATGAGACGTCGATATAATGCTGCATGTGCGGGCGTACAATGGTAAGGTCAGGACATTTTTTTATCGCTTCCCCCAGACGCTCTGCTGTAGATATACCGTATTTTTTAGCAAGTGGACACGCAGCCAAGATAATGCCTGAACGCAGCGAAGGGTCACCAGCAACAACTAGCGGCTTATGCTGGTATTCGGGATTGTCGGCCTTTTCAATGCTGGTATAAAAGCTTTGGCAGTCTGCTAAAAATATAGTTTTTTTTCCGCGTTTGTTCAATGTTACAACCACCTCTCCAGATGTATGCTGATCGTCTTTCCAAAATATTCTTGAATGTAAATTCATATAGTAGTATTATATACAGAACAGGTGTTCTTAATCCAAATGTATTTTCTGGAACGTTATAGTTTACGGAAAACCTAACATGGCGTATCATATTATCTTGAACGAAAGCATGTGGAAATGAATGCATATTGAGGGGAGAAAACCATTTTTATGAACCCAAAACGTCGACCATCATCTCAAAAACGCAGCAGGTGGCGTATTTTTGGCAGAGTTTTGCTGATTAATATCAAGTGGTTCTCGCTAGCGGGCATACTTGGGGTCCTATTTGCCGGAGGTCTTATATCCGGTTATGTGGCAGCGCTGGTTCATGATGAACCTGTACGATCACGCCAGTTGATATATGAAAAGGTAAACGAGAACGCTCTGACCAGCTTTGTATTTTTTAATGACCAGGTAACCCCGGTTGGACGAATGCGCATGGAGGAGGATCGGCAGCTCGTGGATCTGAAGGATGTTCCCCAATCCATTGTAGATGCCCTTATTTCAACAGAAGACAGCCAATTTTATGAGCATCAGGGTGTTGATCTAAAAGGGACGGCTCGCGCCGTCAAACAGAAGCTTCTGAACGAAAATCGCCAAACAGGCGGCAGCACACTGACACAGCAGGTAGCCCGGCGAGTTTTCCTCAGTCTGGATAAGACGGACAGCCGCAAGGTAAAGGAAATGCTGCTCGCACTGCGTATGGAGCGTTTTATGAGCAAGGATAAGATATTAACGGCATACTTAAACAAAATGCCGTTTGGCAATGGCTCCGCAGGTTACAATTTGTACGGGATCAAGTCGGCTTCGTTAGGGATTTTTAATGTAAGTGATCTACATAAGCTTCATATTGCTCAAGCGGCTTATTTGGCTGGTCTTCCACAATTACCATCTGTTTATTCAGCTTTTGACGGTAAAGGGAAGTTTGATGAAGAAGGCTTCGACAAAGCTATCGAGCGCCAGCATGTCGTGCTGGGAAGAATGCTGGCAACAGGTAAAATCACACGAACGGAATATAACGAGGGACTTCATTTTGATATTAAAGCTACTCTTGCACCACATCGCGAGAAAAGCTACAATACATTCCCTTATTTGATGCTGGAGACGGAGCGGGAGGCCACTCGGTTGTTGGCGCTCCAGGAAAATCCGGATATTACAACAGCTGAGATTTCCAAACCTGAGCATGCTGAACTCCTTCAAAATACACGGGAAGAGCTGCAACGGTCCGGTTATCGGATTTATACAACGATAAATAAGAAAGTTTATAACGATATGAGACAGATTGCAGCCAATCCGCAAAACTTTTCTCCATACAGTAAGCAGAAGGGACTGGAACAGATTGCTGCCATCATGATTGATCATAAAACGGGGGCTATACTCGGTATGATTGAGGGCAGGGACTTTAATACTGAGCAAATGAACTATGCAACCCAGATGACGCGTCAGCCCGGTTCTGCCATGAAACCTATTGCAGCTTATTTGCCTGCTTTGGAAAAAGGCTACACTCAGCCTGCTGGTCTTATTGATGATTCGCAAATTGTATTGAAAGACGGACGTAAAGGCTATCATATCCCTAAAAATTATAACAGACGGTACGAAGGATTGATGACAGCCCGCGAAGCACTCAATCGGTCGATCAACATTCCTGCGCTGAGATTGTTTTTATATGAAGTTAAAATTCCAAATGCCTGGAATTTTGTGCGTTCCCTTGGGATTACAACGATTCAGCCGCAGGATGAACATGCTCAGACAGGCGTTCTGGGTGGGCTGAGTAAGGGAGTATCTGTCAAGGAACTGACAGCGGCATATGGTACGATTCCCAATATGGGAGTATACAATGAACCCCATTTGATCAGTAAAATTACGGATGCCGACGGCAAGATCGTATATGAATTCAAACCGCAGGCGAAGCGTGTATATTCCCAGCAAACCGCGTTTTTGATGACAGATATGCTCAAAACGGTTATATCGGACCCTAGGGGTACAGGCAAACGTATGCAAAATGCTTTTAAAAGCTATGGTACCATTGATATTGCTGGCAAGACCGGTACGACACAAAACTTTGGCGATGTATGGTTCATGGGCTATACCCCGGATGTTACACTCGGCGTCTGGGCAGGTTACCGTCAACAGGTTAACACGCTATCTCAAGAAGGGCACTCCAGAGCACAATCGGTGTGGGCGCTTATCATGAACGAGGCGGTTAAGGATCAGCCCCAGCTTTTCAAAAACAAGCATTTTACACAGCCGGAAGGTGTTGTAAAAGTTACGGTCTCCAGCCTTACAGGTAAGCTGCCGGGAAGTTATTCCCGTCAATCCGGTCAACTTGTGACAGACTGGTTTAACCAAAAATACGTGCCAACGGAAGTTGGGAGGGAGCAACGAACACGTTCGTCCACACCTGTCGTGCCGTCCAAACCGGATGCGAAGGATAAAGCAGCTCCAGAGAAACAAGAACCTGCAACGGATCAGAAGGAGATTCTACCAGAAGAAACAGTACCTTCTGATCCGGAGACAGAAATAGATACGAATGGTGAGATTAATGATGTGCCACCAGCAGATGGTTCGCAACCATCTGTTGAAAATAAGCAGGAGCCTCCTTCTGAGCCAGAAACCCAGAAGGAAGCTCCAGAAAATAAACCAAGCGAAACTATTCATACCGAAACACCCGATCAGCCGAAAAACTGAACCAAAGGGAGCGACCTAATTCAGAATGCCGTTCCCGACAATATTGACGGTGATCTGTGGGTGAAAACGAACATTAGGGTACTCTTTATTCCACTCCAGACTCTTCCACATGGTCGGGTGATGGGCAATCAATTGTCTGCCGATGCCAAAGGCATCACAACCGCTTTTTTGAAGCATACGGATAATTCCCTCCGCATCCTGGGTCATGATTTCCGAAAGCTGACGGTTCAGGCGCATGACATTTTCCTTATCCTGAAGATGATCCCGCGCGTATTCAACAACATCGACAGGGAGCTTCAGGTTGAGGTACACATCAATTTGACCATCGCGTCCAACTTTCACTATAAGCTGGCGTTTGATGTTCCGAATATGAGCCTGATAGGTAATAAAGTTTTGCAAATCACTGGCAGGTCCCGAGTGAACCCTTTTTACAAAGCGCGCTGTGTCCTTCCATTTCCCGGTCATCAGGACATAAAGCACCCCTTGCTCGTCGTTAAGGGTTCCTGTAAATCTTTGTCCGTGAAACAAGGCAATCCCTCGTGCTACGATGTCTTCTCCATCTTTGGAGAGATAGGGGAGAACAAAGTCCTGTCCTGGATCAAGCATAGGGGGAAGCAGTGTTTCTAGCGTCACTTCGGGAAATACGCACATTTCCTCCAGGCTTCGGATTTTTTTCGTTATAAATTCGCCAATTAAGAGACTGCCTACACTTTTCTTGTTCATTAATTCTCCAGCTGATCCTTCTACTATAGCTACCTTTACATGTGAGGTTGGATGATCCGGCTCCCGATACAGGACATCCAGATATGGATACAAATCTTTTTGGGCCAAGCTTGTGCCATACAAAGTAACCCCATATTTAAAGTAACGGATATCTCCTGTTACTTTGGCTCGGATTTTGTCTGTACTTTGCCGGACGGAATTTCCGGTGCCTGAATGAATTTCATTAGTGCTTTTCCCTTGGTTATTTCCAGAGTCGTCTACAATTTCGAGTGTTTGCAGCAATATGCCTTCTGGAGTAAGATCGTAGGCCGAAGCATTTGCCAGCCGGGCATCCTTCAAGCTGTCCTGATCCCAGCAGCCAGTCATAAAAATGAGTAGAGCCAGCATACCAAGTGCTCTCCTCTTTTTTTTCATGTTCCGGGCTCCTCCTTTTTGTTGAATATATACGATAGAATCAGCAACAGCAGAGGTAGTGCAATCAGGAAAAAATAAGCCGAATTGTTGGCAATTGTACCGACGAGGTCAAAATCCTCTCTTTTTTGAGGGATGCAGGCAATAATGCATGAGACGAATACTACGAAAGGAACGGCTTGTTTGTGATTTTTCTGCTTGAACAAATAGCCTAGTCCATAGGACGCTGCATAATAATAACCGCTTATGGAGCCAAAGATTGAAATTAACCAGATGGGCAGGAAAATAAAATCAACCCGGTCCATCGTTCCCAGCGGAATAGATCTGAGCAGGTAAATGACAGGCTCCGGCATCAAATCAAGCTGCTGGGGGCTAAATACACTTGTACAGGTTAATATGGTAAAACCATACAACAGAACCACGACCCCGTCAGCTAGCAGGAGCGACTTGAGCTTCCCCTTACTTTTGCCCTCGACCATGGGAAAGACCACGAGGATGAATTCAAAGCCGAACATGGCTAGAAGCGTTTCTTTGGAACCTATAATAATATGAGGCCATCCAGCCTCAGTCAAAGGCAGCAGATAGAGCAGATTGGCCTGTTTTATTCCATAACTGATTAAAAACATCATCGGTACGATCAGGAAGGAGATTAAAACAAGCACTCGGGCAATTGTCCTCAAATTTTCGCGAACTAGATAGATGCTGCTGAACAGAATCAGAGCCAATATAGCCCAACGCGGGGTTTTTTGCAGCATCCAGCGATTAATGACGTCATAGGCGCTCACAAGAACCGAAGTTCCCATAAGCAAGTAGTACATAATGTAAGCCACCGTCAAAATTTTACCCATCCAGGAACCAGTAATCCGAGTGAGGATTTGGTAAATGGAGGAGGAGGGAAAACGTCTTAACAGGAGCCAGCACATTAAAATGATAAGCTGGATCAAAATGCCTCCAATAATGACGGATATCCAGCCCCCTCCCTTGGATGACAAATGCATCTGATAAGGAAGTGATAGAATATCCACGCCAATCTCAAACTTGATAATCAAAAAAAACAATTGACCCTGTGTAATTGTACTTTCTTTATTCACGACGTTTCCAGCTCCTAGAGTAGTTCTGCTGCTTCATTTTTTGGGGTCGGGAATCATGCGGCCGCTGTTGGAGTGTCCAAATGGGAAAGCGAATAAAAACATCCTTCATATCGCCAAGCCGGAAAGGTGCCAGAGGAGCAAAATAAGGTGAACCAAATGTTTCCAGCTTACAAAGGTGAATAAGGAGAATAAGCATTCCGAAGGCAATGCCAATATATCCGAACAAGGCTGCAGCAATCATCATTGGAAAACGGAGAATGCGGACAGCTGAGCTCATTTCATGGGAAGGTACCAAAAAAGAAGAGATAGCTGTTAACGAAACGACAATAATCATCGTGTATGACACGAGACCTGCCCGAACGATAGCATCCCCGATAACCAGACCGCCAACAATGCCTATTGTTTGGCCTACTCGGCTGGGCAGACGAATCCCGGCTTCCCGTAGCACCTCAAAGATCACTTCAAGCAACATCGCCTCCACAATGGCGGGAAATGGAACATTTTCTAACGATTTTTTGATCGTATGTGCGAGCTCTAGCGGTAGAATGGCTGAGTGAAAGGCAATCGTTGCAATATAAACGGCGGGCAGTGTAAAAGCGATCAGAAAGCTCATCATTCGGATCATTCTCAGAAAGGAACTAATAATCCAGCGACCGTTATAATCATCCGGGCTTTGATAAAATGCAAAAAAAGAGACGGGAACGATTAAGGCAGTAGGACTGCCTTCGACCAAAATAGTTACTCGTCCTTCCATTAAATTAGCGGCTACCCGATCTGGACGTTCTGTGCTGAGTTGCTGAGGGAACAGGGAAAAGGGATTGTCCTCCGTGAATTCCTGAATAAAACCGGGAGGCAGTACCAGATCTGAGGAGATGGCTTGTATTCTTTTTTCCACTTCCTCCACTAGCTCAGGATTGGCCAAGTCTTGCATATACATGATAGCGACTTTGGTCCGGGTTTTAGATCCGACATAAAAGTAGCGCACAATCAGCGATGTGCTGATGATTTGTTTGCGAATAAGATTCAGATTGACGGACAGCTGCTCAATAAATCCATTGTGCGGCCCGCGGATAATTCCCTCATTCTCCGGCTCATCCGTACTACGGGCGTATGTTTTTTCGGAGGAAAGGATATAAAATTCTTCTGCGCCATCCACCATTAAAATGGAGTATCCCTCAATAAGCGAATCAGCTGCATTTCGGAGGTCGGTGTCCTTTTGGCTGTTCAGGGTGGTAAACATTTGATGAGAGCCAGAATCGGTTTTCTTATACAATGTGGCCAGAATGTGCGTCTGAATGATCTCCTGATCCACGAGTGAGTCTATATAGAGAAGAATGCCAACTTTCCCGTCAACAGAAATAGCCTGTTTTTTTAAATCATCCGTATAAAAAAGAGCTTGCTCGATAAAGGAAATATTCTTGTTCAATTCAAAGGGAGCTGCGTTATGTCCAGTCAAGAAAACACCTTCTTTTGGATGAGATATGCATAATGTGTGCCAAATGGATTGGATTTATCCATGATCTGGCGCCCTATCCATATCCCGCATCATCTTCACCTCACGTAACGTGAATGTTTTATAATAGAAGGCTGAAAACGAGAGACTCAATTACATATATCTGCACGCATGATACGATTCTATGAGGAAAAAGGGATGATTGCTCCTGTTAAGCACCCGGATAATGGATACATTCTGATAGATATGCAAAAGCCGCATTTACAGCCAATACACCAGATAGAGTCACTGCTTGCTTACAGTGTAAACGGCGCGGATGTTGATACGACCATTGTGAATGGGTGTGTGCTAATGCGCGGAAGACAGTTGCTAACAATAGACGAGAAAGAGGTGCTCGCACAAGCAACGGTACGCGGAAAACTCATCGTACAAGGATTGTAAACGAGACTACACAGTCGAGTGGCTTTGGGTCACATCAATTCCTAAATAATGTCCCAATTCTCGTCGAACCTCGCTGCGTGCAAAGGAGGAAAGCATGAAAAACCGCTTTTGGTAGCCACGGCATACATACAGAACCTCCACGCCTTCGTGATTCCGAGTTTCCTTGTATATTTTAACTCCCTGCCTTTTCATTCGCGCCTTTGTCTCCGCCAATTGAACAGCTACACGCTGTTGCACCCCGGTCAGGCTGCGAACGTACAGATCGGGCATTTTTAAGGCAGAGGCATTCAGAATGCGAATGTCCCGCTCCAGCACATCCAGCACGAGGGTCAGAAGTACACAAGTTTTGATCAGCCCTGCGTCTTCCTCGGAAGGCAGTGGGGCCTTATTCTTGTTGTCCAGTATCTTTTTCATAAGAAATCTCCTTTACTCATAGCAGGAATACAATTATAATCAGCATACAGAACAAATGTTCTTTTTATACTTCATCATAGAAATTATTCCTTTGCCAAAGCAATCATCAATTATTGGAAAGAAAGAAGGTATACATATTGTCACGCTCGTTATATGCGGCGCTTTTGATGCTAAGCCTCATTTGGGGCGGATCTTTTTTGTTTATCAAGGTATTATTGCTTCATCACGTAGGGCCTTGGACTATTGTATTTCTTCGTTCCAGCTTTGGCCTCATTTTTATTGTTTTGTTGATGCTGCTTATGCGCAAGCCATTTGAATTCAGAAGTATTCCATGGAAATCGGTTATTCTCGTAGCTCTGGTGAACATGGTTTTGCCATGGGCCTTGATTAGTTTTAGCGAGACCAGAATTGCTAGCAGTATGGCTTCCGTATTGAATGCCACCACGCCAATCTGGACCATGTTGGTCGGACTTGTCTTGTTCGGAGCTATCTTTCATCGAATGCAGTGGTTTGGAATGGGACTCGCTTTTGTAGGAATCGTTATTTTACTGGGTATTAATCCTGTATCCATTATTTCTGTCGACCCCGTCGGCTTTGGATGTATGCTGCTTGCGACTCTCTGCTATGGCTTCGGAACGCAGTTGTCCAAACGGTTTTTATCCAATCTGTCGATGTATCAGGCAACCTTTGCGACACTATTGGGTGCGGCGGCAGGGGGCGGCATCATGACGGCAATTGTGGATCGACCTGATCTGTCGGTCGTCTTCATCCCTGGTGTGTTGGGTTCCCTTATAGGGCTGGGGGTTTTGGGATCGGGAGTAGCTTATATTTTGTTCAATTATATGATTTTGCGGGGAAGTCCGGAATTTGCCTCCTCGGTGACTTATTTTGTACCGGTGAGCGCTATCGTATGGGGCTTTTTGCTTCTGGATGAACACATCGGCTGGAACGTTCTGACCGGGCTGATCCTCATACTCGGAGGGGTCTTTATGGCCAACCAGCGCAGAACAGTCAAATTAGCCGGATAGTATCACTGAAAACCTGCATAACCAAGCTATAAACACATTCTATGTGCATTCGCCAAACCTTCGGTATAATGCGGTTATTCGCACATACAATAAAGCATGCTCACGCATAAAATAAAAATATGGTGCGGCATAAAAAGCAAGCTGTTTAGCAGGTGGTAAGGTGTGGTATAATAAATAATAGAATTACATGTACCACAGAAATGTCGGAGTTTTATTCCACAAAAGAAAGGATCAGGATACCATGTGTCCCCGAAGGATACTTCCCCAAAGGACGATTTGGAAACGATTTGATCTGTCTTATACTTAGCTTTTCCGCGGAGTAACGTCAAGTTGCGAAAGCCAACTCTGCGGAAGAGGGGATTGTACATGCGAAGGACCAAGTCCTCCAGGCACATCTTACCCGGTAGCTTCCGTAAGAGTGGGTTCATCCACATCAAACTTACGAGAAACCGAGGGAGCCTGTATGAGGAAAACTTACGAATCTATCGTGAACAATGGAGCATTAAGGCAGATTGCTGTCATGCTGCTCGGAACATGCATTTTAGCTTTTACGTATTATCACATCAATGCTCAAAATCATTTGTCAGAAGGCGGATTTGCGGGCCTGGCTCTGCTGGGACATTACGCATTTGGCGTGTCTCCGGCTTGGAGTATGCTGCTGCTTGATATCCCCGTCATATTATTGGCCTGGGTACTGAAGGGCAGAAGATTCATGCTGCTGGCATTAATCGGGGCGGTCGCCTTTTCCCTGTTTTATGCAGGATTTGAAAAGTATTCGACGCTGGTTATAGATCTGCACGGCAACTTGCTGGTAGCGGCTCTGCTTTGCGGAGTGCTTACAGGCTTGGGAGCCGGGATCGTACTGCGATTTGGTGGAGCAACCGGGGGCGATGATATTTTATCCCTGCTGATCAGCGAGTGGCGTGGATGGAAAATCGGTAACGTGTTTATCGTTAGTGACATCATCGTATTAGGATTATCGCTGTTGTATCTGCCTGTGAAGGAAACAATGTTTACCATACTGGCTGTGTGGCTCGCCGGAAAAATAATTACATGGACGACAACGTTCCAACTACACCGACCTGTGAAAAAGGTACTGCCTGCGGCTATTCCAGCCCAAAAGGTAGTTGCCAAAACAGTGCCGATCGTCCACAGCCTTCGTCAATAAGGAAAGGGTGTTACGTTAGAAGAGAAATCTTCCTGCGTGACACCCTTTCGCTGTATCCATGCTTCAGCAGGAAGGTTTTAAAGTAGAATGAATGCGTCCGTTTTGGTCATGAATAATCGCCGAAATCTGCTGGCGGTTTACTAATTTTTGAGCCTCGTTCACCGCTTCATTTTTGTGCCGGAAAGTGGAAGCAGGTTTATCATGCCCTTCTTCCTTAATAACCCAGCCATACTCATGTGGCACGACATGAATAGGCTCCTGAGGCTCCGAAGAAGCAGAATTCATGTTTTTCCCGTTTCTACTTGAATGTTGTTGCTCATGTTTTTTCTGTTTCCCGTCTCGTTCAGTTGGGTGATTATCGTCCCATTCCTCGGCTTGAGAGGTTGCAATCGCAATGGAACGTCCTTCTTCGTAGCCGTCACGAAGTAGTGCGTTAGCAATATCAACGGCTTTTTCCCGCACACGCGGCTCCAGATTTTTCATAGATGGGGGGTAATCATGTTTGGTCCAAGGCATACCCAACACTCCTTATAGCAGATGATGTAGTATGTATTACCCGCTGTCCACTTAAACAAACGGAAATCAAAGAAATGAATATATTGTAAAATGTATTTGGTGAAAAAGCGTATAATGGTGTGCAGAATACCTGAAAAGGAGTGGAGCAATTGCTTGCCTGGAGTTTCGTCTTTATGCTAACCATCATTATACATACTACAGACAGCTTGACCTATGCCCTACGTCTTGGCGGTTTGCGAGCGCGTCGAATTGGATTGGCCTTAACCGTAGCGGGCATGCTGCTGTTGGTTTCGCGCACCTCTAATATGGCGCAGGGACCTTTACTCGGAGGTATGGTCGATCAGGCTAAGGCCGCCATGCGAGCGGGTGGGGCTGATGTTAGACTGGAGCTGTATATGCACGGGGTCCTACTGGCAGCAACCGTTGGAACCATGATCGCTATAATTTTGTATCCGACGGTGGTACGCATGTCGGCCAGATGGATTGTGCATCTGGAGCATACTGGGTCTATTCCGGCATTGGTGCGTCATTTAATGGTGCGCAACCGCTGGAAGCATGCAGGCTACTACATGAAGCGCCCAACCTGGTCCATGCTCACCTCGCTGTTCAAGGGAGCGATCCCAAAGCGTCTGATTACTCTGAATATGACTGTGACCGCGATATATACGACTGGAGTGGTGTCTGCTTTATACGCATCATTCCTGTGGCCCGCTCAGGGTACAGCAATGTCTATGTCATCGGGTCTAATCAATGGTATGGCAACGGTACTGCTAACTTTGCTAATTGATCCCAGATTGGCGGTATTGTCTGAAAAAACGCTGCGCGGGGAGCTGCCCTTAAATCGTATGAACAGTATGTACGGCTGGATGATCATTTCGCGTCTGGGAGGTACCTTGCTTGCACAATTGCTATTGGTGCCGCTCGCAATCTGGCTTGGATGGATTATGGGCTGAGCCGGAAACTGAATTCACCAGTTTAATTCAAAAAAGGCTGACCCGAAGCCATCTGCGAAAGATGATTTCTGGGCCAGCCTAAAATGTTTTTGAAGTCTACTTACTTTTCAAATAATGACTTATAGGCTCCATAGCCTTCACGTTCCAAGTCTTCCTGAGGCACAAAACGGAGAGCGGCGGAATTAATACAATAGCGCAGGCTATCTGGACCCGGGCCATCATCAAATACGTGTCCCAAATGGGAGTCGGCTTCGCGACTGCGGACCTCGGTACGAATCATAAAGTGGCTGAGGTCTGTTTTTTCTTTGACATTATAGCTGCGTAACGGACGAGTGAAGCTGGGCCAACCACACCCTGCATCATATTTATCAAGCGAGCTGAACAAAGGCTCTCCCGATACGATATCCACATAAATACCTTCACCCTCATGGTCCCAAAACTCATTTTGAAAAGGGCGCTCGGTCGCGTTCTTTTGTGTTACTTCATATTGAATAGGTGTCAGTCGCTCTTTCAAATCAGATTTATCGATTTTACCTAACCAATTTTGCTCAATAAAATCTTCACGTCCAGAACCTTTACGGTAGCGCTTGTAATGGGCGGGATTCTTCTTATGATAGTCCTGATGGTATTCTTCCGCTTCATAAAAGGTTGCCGCAGGCAGAATCGGTGTAGCAATGGGCTTGTCAAAACGGCCGCTTTCACCCAGCGCTTTTTTGGAAGCTTCTGCCTTGATTCTTTGTTCTTCGTTATGATAGAAAATAGCTGTTTGGTAGGATGAACCTCTATCGTGGAATTGTCCACCTTCATCCGTCGGATCAATCTGTTGCCAGAACAGCTCTAATAATTTTTCATATGGGAAGATTTGCGGATCAAATGTAATCTGTACTGCTTCTACATGTCCCGTTGTTTCGGAACATACCTCTTCATAGGTCGGGTTTTCCGTATGTCCTCCTGTGTAACCGGATCTTACCTTTAAAATGCCGGGTAGTTCCTCGAAGGGGGAAACCATGCACCAGAAGCAGCCGCCTGCAAAAGTTGCCTTCTCCACGGTGTTTGGATTGTTGGTGCTCATATTTGTCACTCCATTCTGAGAAAGTTTCAATTAGTTGTTATTTGAGGATTTTGCAAAAATCCAATAAGCGACTTTCAATGAACAATATATAGATCGAAATGTCTAGTTCGTATATAATATTGCACTAGAGAGACTGGAATCGAAATTTTGCGAAATCCTGATTTAAATAGCTTACAATTAAATTATATACGACATGTTCGCAAAATCCAATGGAACGACAGAAACAAACCAGCTTTGCAAATTTCTTTGGACTAAAAGCCACCGCCAACCTTCATCCTTACTGATCTAGCGGCAGGCTCACAGAAGCTATGATTTATTAACACGTTGAATCTTTTTGCGGTAAAGCACAAAGCCACCGCCCACCAGTGCTGTATACAGCAGCAAAATGAGCAAGCCAGTGACCGGACGTTCGGCAATAGCCCCGCCTGCATAAGCGTATACCGCAATTGCAGGAAGCTTGCCAATCGCCGTACCCAGCATAAAGCTCCAGAACGGAAAGCCTGCGACCCCGGCATATACATTCACCGCTGCCTGCGGGATGATCGGAATCAGGCGGGCCAACAGCACAGCAGCAAAAGGTTCTCGCTCCATGACCCGGTTCAAGCGCTCCAACGCTTGAATTCGCTCCAGATAAGCCTGTCCTTTGTCACGGAAGAGAATACGGACCGCGCCGTAAACGACCAGCGCAGCGAATGTAGTGCCAAGCCAGCAGATCAGAGCGCCTTGCCAGGCACCTGCTGCATAAGCAATGGAAGCGATAATCAGCTTGTAAGGCACAAATGGAATTAACGCGAATAGAAATGCGAGCAGCAGCAGAACTGGAAATGAGGTTTGCTTGTTCGCCCAGGCGAGCCAATCATCTTTGTAGATAAACGCGATGCAGAGCAGCGAAACATAAGCCGTAGCGAATAGCCATTTTTTCATTTACATACCTCTTTCAATATCCCTGTTCGGCTTGTCGCTTATACAGAAAAAAATAGGGTTCACATTCCCAATAATGTGTGCTATACTGCCACTAACAGAATAGTTCCCAAAGGGGAGTAGCTCAACGAGTAAAGTCGTCATTACGGGATTTTTTAAATCCCCGGCTTTATTGGCAACGTAATGTTGTAAGCGAGACCTTTGCCAGGATTTTTGGAATCCGGGTAAATGGTCTTTTTTTGATGCTAAATTTGGGTCAAGCGCCGTTTCCGGATTCCGTGAAATGGCGCTTTTTTAGTATAAAGCGCAGAACTATGTACAGTATAACAAATAAATAAAGAAGGTGGGAGAAACGTATGGATTTTTTGTCAATCGAGTTTTTAACCGCGCTATTATCAATCATTATCATTGATTTGGTGCTGGCTGGTGACAATGCGATTGTGATTGGTCTGGCAGCCCGTAATGTCGAGAAGGCCAATCAAAAAAAGGTCATTATTTGGGGGACGGTCGGCGCGGTTGTCATTCGTGTTATCGCTACTTTGCTGGTCACGTACTTACTGGAAATTTACGGCTTACGTTTAATCGGGGGGCTTGCGCTCATCTACATTGCTTACAAGCTGCTGGTTGAGGAGAAAAAACATGAAATCTCTGCAACCAATCAAATGTGGGCCGCGATTCGTACCATTATTATTGCTGACACCATGATGGGGCTCGACAATGTACTTGCCGTTGCGGGAGCAGCTCATGGAAATATGTTGCTTGTTATTTTGGGACTGGCGATTTCTGTTCCGATTATGGTATGGGGCAGTACAATTATCTTGAAGCTGACCGAACGTTTTCCGATGGTCATTACAATTGGAGCTGCTGTACTGGCCTATACTGCTGCCAAAATGGTAGTGGCCGAGCCGCTGATTGCACATTGGTTCACGAATGGGGTCGTCAAATACGGATTTGAAGTTCTAGTCGTTGTTCTGGTCGTAGCCATTGGAATGCGTGTTAAAAAAATAAAAAGTGAAAAAACAAGAAAACAAGCGCTGCACGCCTAAGCTAAGCACACTGAAATCATCGTAGCTGAAGCTGGACGCTCATGCATAGAGGCTGTCCCGTCAGGTCTAACTGGATCGGGGGCAGCCTCTTTTCTTTGCTTGTCAGCGGACTTCCATGTAAACTAGACAACAGAAGAAATGAGTCATCAGAGGTGGGTATGATATGAATAAGCAAACGAAAACAAGAGTGGTTATTGCAGGTCTGGGCGGCATTGCCCGCAAAGTGTATTTGCCGCTGCTGACTGCGCACGAAGGTGTAGATATTGTAGGTGTCATGAACCGTTCGCAGGAGCCGGTTAGTTCCATTATGGAGCAATACAGGCTGCCGAGAGGAACGACGGATGTGAAGGAAATGCTGGCATGGGAGCCGGAGGCTGTATTCATACATGCTGCGACCGAAGCCCATTTTGATCTGGTTATGGCGTGTATTGAAAAAGGTGTTGCGGTGTATGTGGATAAACCGCTGTCCTATGATGTGCGCCATAATTTGGAAATGACCGCGTTTGCGGAGGCACAGGCTGTGCTGCTGGCGGTCGGCTTTAACCGACGTTTTGCCCCGCATTATGTAGCTGCTAAAGCGTGGCTGGAGGAAGCAGGAGGCTTCAGCCAATGCGCAGCGATCAAGCATCGGACGGGATATGATCCGAGACTTGCGGCACAGACGGTTTATGATGATTTGATTCATATGCTCGATCTGCTATTGTGGCTGGGTGGCGATGATTATGAACTGCTGCATAGCAGTCTGGACACGACGAGTGAAGGATATATGAACGCTGCATTCGGGTCGGTACGTTTGGGAAATGCCTCTGGTAGCTACAGTATGAACAGACAGGCAGGGGCTGACATTGAGAGGCTGGAGCTGCATGGGGCAGGTCGTTCCGTCGAGGTGACCAACATGGAACAGGCTATTTTTATGCAAAAAAATAAGCCGTCATTGTCACAATCTTTTGGAAGCTGGGACACAATTCTGGAAAGACGAGGATTCACTGGAGTGGTAAATCATTTTCTGGAGCATATTCATCGTCCAGAGGAGTGCAGTGTGCGTGCTGGCAGGGTGCTGGAAAGTCATATGTTGGCGGACGAACTCATTAGCCGTTTGAATGACTAACACAGAAGGAACGACAGCCATCAAGGCAGTCCAGACATCGAGAAATAGATTGAAGGAGAAATGAACGAATGGAAGAGCACAACAGCGGTAAACAGTTAGAAGAGGCTATCATCGAAAATTATAAGCAGGAAGAGGATATGATGATCCTTGTGTTTGCGCAATGGTGCATCAATCACGGGCTGGAGCCAGAGGAACTGTATCATGCAGCTTATCCGCAGCAGGATAGCAATGAGCGTTTGCTGCGAGTGCGCAAGCTGACCGTATCGCGTGAAGAAGCGGGAGATATTCCGCTAGACACAGTATTAGGAGTGCTGTCCATGTTCGGAAATGAGGACTTGGCGATGGTCGTATCTGAAGCGGCTACCCAGCTCCCGCCGGAACGGAAATAAGGTCCTCCACCCGCATGTACTCAGGACGTTGTTTGAAAGAGAGGGTAAGCTGATGATGGAAGGTATAACCGCACCAAACACCTGTAAAGGGTGTGAAAGGGACACCGCTATTTCGGAAGAGCAAATTACCAGAATTATAAACAACATGAGGCCGGGAATGGAATGTGTGACCGATAATGTGTACGAGGCCAGACTGTTAGCTTGTTCGCAATGTGATGAGTTAATGGGTGGGCATACGTGCAGCATCAGCGGAAGTATTGTCCGTGTACGCGCTCTGGCAGTCAATCAAAATTGTCCCGGCTATAACGGTTCTCGCTGGCAAGGGACATCCTTGAAATGAAGTAGGCTCAGACTTCACTGAACATGCGGCTGTTTCTGTGATCACGCGCTAAAGTGGTCATACCATGGTCTGCCTTGAGGGCAGACTTTTTGGTTTGGGTGGAGCTATGGGTTAACGATTGACAAATAGAAGGCAATAAAATATATTAAACATGTAAAATATTTTTGTTTAATTATTAATATTTATATTAACTATCCAAGCTGTTACATTGGATGATTGTAAATGTTGAGATGGAAAAGAGATCAGGTATAAGCCATATTTTTTTAATTTTATGAAAGCGAAATCATTAAAGTGTATAGTCCAATGAACTTTACTATTTTTGAGGAGGGCTTGTCATGAAGGGTTCTATTGTTGTGCATACAGATTGGGAGCAAGGCGTTATTAATAAAAATATTTACGGACAATTTGCCGAGCATCTTGGACGATGTATTTATGAAGGTTTGTGGGTTGGACAGGATTCCCCGATTCCAAATACGGACGGGATTCGTAATGATGTGGTAGAAGCGCTTAAAAAGCTAAATATTCCTGTGCTGCGTTGGCCAGGAGGCTGTTTTGCCGATGAATATCATTGGAAGGACGGCATCGGGCCGAAGGAAAATCGCAAAAGAATGGTCAACACGCATTGGGGCGGTGTGGTTGAAAATAATCATTTTGGCACCCATGAGTTTTTCCAATTGTGTGAGCTGTTAGAGGCTGAGCCTTATATTTGCGGGAATGTTGGCAGTGGCACGGTGCAGGAAATGTCGGAGTGGGTAGAGTACATGACCTTTGATGGGGAATCCCCAATGGCCGCATGGCGGCAGGAAAACGGGCGTGAGCAGCCATGGAAGCTTAAATATTTTGGCGTAGGTAACGAAAACTGGGGCTGTGGTGGCAATATGCGTCCGGAATATTATGCCGATCTGTATCGTCGTTATCAGACGTATGTCCGCAACTATGGTGATAACCGTATCTACCGGATTGCGGGCGGGGCCAATGTGGACGATTATCGTTGGACCGAAGTGCTGATGCGTGAAGCTGGGCATCTTATGGATGGCTTGAGTCTGCATAACTACACGGTCCCGGGTACCTGGGAAGCGAAAGGGCAAGCACTCGGTTTTGATGAAGCGGAATGGTTTGAGACGATGAAAAAATCATTACGTATGGATGAATTGATTACACGCCATTCTGCTATTATGGACCAATATGATCCTGGTAAACGGGTAGGAATGATTGTAGATGAATGGGGGACCTGGTTCATGACCGAGCCGGGTACAAATCCGGGCTTCCTGTATCAGCAAAATACGATGCGCGATGCGCTTGTAGCCGGGCTGCACCTGCACATTTTCCACGATCATCATGAACGTGTACAAATGACGAATATTGCTCAAATGGTCAACGTTTTGCAGGCTATGGTCCTGACCGAAGGACCTGCTATGCTACTGACGCCGACATACCATGTATTTGAAATGTTCAAGGTGCATCAGGATGCACAAGCGCTGGCTACCCATGTAACCGTAGGCAATTATGAATATGATGGTGATTCCATTCCACAGGTGAGTGTGTCCGCTTCCAAGGCGCAGGACGGATATATTCATGTAAGTTTGTGCAACGTCCATCCGGGCGAGGCGGCTTCCTTGAATCTGGAGCTGAGAGGGCTGGAAAACGTTAAGCAAATCAGCGGCGTTGTTCTCGCCAGTGACGATATGCAGGCACACAATACATTTGATCAGCCGGAGCGTGTGAAAACGGAAACTTTCACGTCCTTCCAGCAGCAAGATCAGAGCTTGGATGTTACACTGCCACCGATGTCAGTAGTGATGCTGACGATTGCACCGTAGATATTTTGTAGACTCAGAAAAAATAAGAAGTATAATTTTGAAATCGGAACAAAACAAAACCTTGATGGAGCCAAGAAAGGCTCTCTCAAGGTTTTATTTTTACCAATACTACAATTGCTCGCGGTGGATCCCTCTGAATTCCTTGGGCGACATGCCGAAGCGGGAGCGAAATACGCGGTGAAAATACGTATAGTTTGCAAAACCGGACGATTCGGCTGCCTGTTCCAAAGACATGGGGCTGAAAATAATGCGCTCCCTCGCCATGTTGAGCCTGATATCCAGTGTGTACTGCATAATACTCGTATTAAATGTTTCCTTGAACAAATGTACAGCTCTGGATACGCTGATGCCGATGTGTGAGGACACGTCATCCAGCTTAAAATTGGAAGAAGCATTTTCTTCAATATAATTTTTAATCTGATAAGCGAGATAATTATGATGGGTGGAAGTCGGATGCTCGGATAGCATACGGTCAAACTCCAGGCAAAGAATGCGCATGTAATAGCTCGATATTTCCGGATAAGGATTAGAAATACGCCGCTGCTCCATCACAAGCTGCCGAAATAGGCCAAGCAGTGCTTCGGTAAGCTGGACCTTGATGCGGTTGGGCCGTTTGTGATGGTGCCACCACTCATCTACCCAGGAGCCTCCAAAAAAAATGTGATAATCTCCGCTCTCCACGACCTGTTCCCCCATGGGATTTAACTCACTGTGAATGTCCAGCTCATAAGGCTCGGTAGGATTGAACAGCAGCAGGTCACCCGCCTCAATCCGTGTCATTTCCCCGTTAATGCGGGCCTGGCAGCGTCCGTCTGTTTGTAGACGAAACAAATAATTTTTGATCCCTTCAGGCTGGTTCGAATAAAAGGGCTTACGATGGAAGGAATAGCCTGCGGTAAGAACCTGACAAGGCTCGACGATAGACATGATGATGACTCCTTTGGGCATATGGCTGCTTCAAATATTGACCAGATTGTTCATGTTTTAATCATATTATTCATTTTAAACGAAACGGAAATAGAATACTATTGTGTCTGTAAGGCTTATAGCAGAATACAGAACATGTTGGAGGCCAGGGGGGGTGACGAAGTGAAACGAATGAAGGCCGGTATTATAGGCTGCGGTAACATTAGCGCGGTATATCTTGAAAATCTCCAAAACAGTCCGCTTATCGAAGTGGTGGCCGTGGCTGATTTATTGGAGGAAAGGGCCGAAGCGAGGGCCGATGAATTTAACATTGAAAACGCATACAATGTAGATGAATTACTTCGTCAGCCCGAGATTGAGCTTGTTTTTAATCTGACCGTGCCTGGCAGCCATGCACTGACAGATATGGCGATACTGGAGGCAGGCAAGCATGTGTACAGTGAAAAGCCTTTGGCGGTTTCCTTGGAGGATGGTAAACGCGTTCTGGATCTAGCCAAGGCAAAAAAACTGCGTGTCGGCTGTGCCCCGGATACATTTCTTGGTGCGGGTATTCAGACTGCACGCTATGCCATACAAAACGGAATGATTGGGCAGCCCGTAGCCGCTACTGCTTTTTTTATGGGTAGAGGTCCCGAGTGGTGGCATACTGATCCGGAATTTTTCTATGCCGCTGGAGGCGGTCCGATGTTTGACATGGGACCTTACTATTTGACGTCGCTGATCCATGTGCTGGGTCCGGTCCGGCGAATCAGCAGTTCAGTGGGCATTCAGATTCCTGATCGTTACATACATTCCGGTCCCAAAAGCGGCACACCGCTGCGGGTACAGACACCAACGCATTTGGCCGGAACGATGGATTTCCATAACGGAGCCATTGTAACGCTCATTGCCAGCTTTGACATTCAGGGGGCGTCGGATCTGCCGCGTATTGAAATTTATGGTACGGAAGGAACCTTAATCCTGCCTGATCCGAACTTTTTTAACGGAGATGTCAAGCTTCGCCGATCTGGAGAGGAAACCGCAGAGCTCGTGGAACCTTTATTTGAGTGTGGGAAGAACGAACGCGGAATAGGTGCGGGTGAGATGGTGAGAGCCATTCGCAGTGAAAAGAACCACCGTGCTAACGTGGAACTGGCCTATCATGTATTAGAGGCTATGCACGCTTTTCAGCGCTCCTCATTGGAAGGTAAGCATATTACGTTGGAAAGTACATTTGAGCCAGACGAGGATTTGTATCATGGAACAGATATAACGATTCATCCATCCTAATTGAAGAGGTGAAGGGCAATGGCTAAAGTAGGATTGCAATTGTACACAGTAAGGGAAGAACTTGAACAGGATTTTGAAGGTACGTTGCGCAAGGTAGCTGAGCTGGGCTATAAAGGGGTTGAATTTCATGCCTTTTTCGGACGTAGTGCCAAGGATGTAAAAGCACTTTTGGATGAGCTAGGTTTGGAAGTTGTCGGAACCCATGTTCAATATACCCGTCTGTTGGACCATTTGGATGAGGAGATCGCTTATCACAAAGAATTAGGGAATAAGTACCTGATCGTTCCTTATTTAACCGAGGAGCAGCGCCAGTGGGATGAGCTTTTTGCCAATTTGCATCGTATTGGTGAAAAAGTGAAAGAACATGGCTTAGTTCTGGCTTACCATAATCATGATTTTGAACTGACGGAAAAAATCGGTGATCGTCCGGTTTTTGATGCGTTATATGATGCGGTTTCGGCTGATTTGTTGCAGGTCGAAATGGATACTTGTTGGGTATACTACGGAGGCTATGATCCTGTGGAATACATCGGACGTTATCGTGGACGCCTGCCTATCATTCACTTAAAGGATATGGCACGTGACGAGCAGCAAAAAGCAGTTACCGTAGAGCTTGGCAAAGGAGAAGTGCAGCTTCAGGCCATTACAGACGCCGCTATTGAGGCAGGCGTGGATTGGGTTGTTGTGGAACAGGATTTCAGCTCAAATCCTCCAATCGAAAGCATTGAAACCAGCTTTAAGTGGCTCCAACAATACGCAGCTCAGGGAGGAAATATTCATGTCTAAAACACTCAAAATCGGAATTATTGGTTGTGGGGGGATTGCCAACGGCAAGCATTTGCCTAGTCTTGCCAAGCAAAAACGTGCAGAGATCGTCGCTTTCTGTGACATTATTCAAGAACGGGCTGAGGAAGCGGCAGAAAAATTTGGTGTTGAAGGTTCACAAGTTTTTAGCGATTATCGGAAGCTGCTTGAAAATAAAGACATTGAAGTCGTACATGTATGTACGCCCAACGACTCGCACTCGGAAATTACGGTAGCTGCGCTTGAGGCAGGTAAGCATGTGCTGTGCGAAAAGCCGATGGCCAAAACCGCCGAGCAGGCTAGGGAAATGCTGGATGCCGCAAAACGTACAGGTAAAAAGCTGTCCATTGCGTATCAAAACCGTTATCGTAACGACAGCTTGTACCTGAAACAATTGGTCGAGCAGGGAGAGCTTGGCGAGATTTACCTAGGCAAAGCCATCGCTCTGCGTCGCCGCGCGGTTCCGACTTGGGGAGTATTTCTGGATGAGGATAAGCAGGGCGGCGGTCCACTTATTGATATTGGGACGCATGCGCTCGACCTGACTCTCTGGCTGATGGATAATTACAAGCCTAAAAGCGTGCTGGGCTCAACCTTCCATAAACTCGGAGATCGTAAAAACGCGGCGAATGCCTTTGGACCGTGGAACCCTGAGGAATTTAAGGTGGAGGATTCTGCCTTTGGTTTTATTACCATGCAAAATGGAGCCACTATTGTATTGGAATCCAGTTGGGCACTGAACGTTGTAGAATTTGGCGAAGCCAAGACACTGTTATGCGGGACTGAGGGCGGAGCCGATATGCAGGACGGTCTGCGTATTAACGGGGAGAAGAACAGCCGCTTGTTTGATACGAAAATTGATCTGGATGCGGGCGGTGTAGCCTTTTACTCTGGAGAAACGGAAAACGAAGCGGATCGCGAAGCCCGTCTGTGGATCGAAGCCATTCTGGACGATAAAGAGCCGCTTGTGAAGCCGGAACAGGCGCTGGTAGTTACTGAAATTTTAGAAGCTATCTATGAATCGGCGCGTACAGGAAAAGCCGTCTATTTTGATTAAGCCCGCAAGCATCCTGAATAGGCCATCATTATAAGATAAGCAGCTTCTTTCACATATAATACAGGGAGGGAATACGTTTGAAACTTGGAGTATTTATGGTATTGTTCGGCGGACGTTCACTGGAAGAGGCTTTGGACTATGTAGCATCCCAAGGACTGGATGCAGTAGAAATCGGCACAGGCGGTAACCCGGGCGATAAACACTGCAAGCCGGATGAACTGCTGGACAACGAAACAGCGCTCAAAAACTTCAAAAAAGCAGTAGAGTCCCGTGGACTGACCATTAGCGCACTCAGTTGTCATGGCAACCCGCTCCATCCGCAAAAGCATTTGGCACAGGCCGATCACGAGGCGTTTCTTAAAACGGTTCGTTTGGCAGAAAAGCTGGAGGTTCCCGTTGTGAACACCTTTTCCGGCTGTCCGGGTGATCATGAGGATGCGAAGTACCCGAACTGGCCTGTTGCGCCGTGGCCGAATGATTTTCAGGAAGTGCTAAAATGGCAATGGGAAAATAAAATTATCCCTTACTGGACCGAAGCCGGAAAATTCGCAGCAGATCATCATGTCAAAATTGGGCTGGAGTTGCACGGTGGCTTCTCCGTTCATACGCCAGCGACCTTGCTTCGTCTGCGTGAAGCGGTCGGGGAGGTCATTGGTGCCAATCTGGATCCGAGCCATATGTGGTGGCAGGGTATTGATCCGGTACAGGCGGTTCAAATTCTGGGCCGAGAGGGAGCCATTCACCATTTTCATGCCAAGGATACGACGATTGACCCGATTAATGTGAATAAATACGGTTTGACCGATATGCAGGATTACTCGAATATGCTGGATCGCGCTTGGCAGTTCCGTACTGTCGGCTATGGACATGATATCAAAACATGGGCGGATATTATTAGTGCTCTTCGCCTGGTGGGTTACGATTATGTAGTGAGTATTGAGCACGAGGATGGTCTGATGTCCGTTGAGGAAGGCTTTACTAAAGCCGTCCACAATCTTCGCCAGGTCCTCATTGAAGAACCTCTGAGCGAGATGTGGTGGGTCTAACCTAATAGGGGGAAGTATTGATGATTAACGTCACCATTTGGAATGAATTTTTGAACGAGAAGCTGAATGACGAAGCAAAACAGGTATATCCTGATGGAATACACAAGGCACTGGCTGATGGCCTCTCAGGCGAAGGGTTCGCAATTCGAACAGCTACGTTACGTGATGATGCTGAACATGGTTTGGGAGAAGAAATCCTGAATTCCACAGATGTGCTGCTGTGGTGGGGGCATAAAGCACACGATCAGGTGAGTGATGAAGTTACAGCTCGTGTTGTAAAGCGGGTAGAGGAAGGCATGGGCTTAATCGTGCTGCACTCGGGACATTTTTCCAAGCCGTTCAAAGCCCTGATGGGCACAAGCTGTGATCTCAAATGGAGAGTGGCAGGAGAACAGGAAATTATTTGGTCCGTAAATCCATCCCACCCCATTGCGAATGGAATTGACGCCAAAATTTTGTTAGAGCGCGAAGAGATGTACGGTGAGTTTTTTGATATTCCAGCGCCGGATGAATTGGTCTTTGTCAGCAACTTTGAAGGTGGAGAGGTGTTCAGAACCGGTTGTACCTTCCGTCGTGGCAGTGGTAAAATATTTTATTTCCGCCCGGGTCATGAAACGTATCCGACCTATTACCAGCCCGATATTCTGAAGGTCATTGCCAATAGTATACGCTGGGCTTATCCGACAGGCATAGTTAAACCAATATATGGTAAAAGCGAGCCTGTTAGACCTCTCGGTGGGGTATTGGTATAATTTCCATTTATTTATTCCAATAAGCATGATATTGAACAGACTGGCAGGCGGAAATCTCTTGAGATTCCGTCTGTTTTTGATTTAACGCATTTGCCATATACCTCTTATGTTGGTTTGTTGTATAATCAGCTTTGGTCATGGCAACTTTATCGGATCTGATATTAAATTAAGAAGAAAGTGTTTTCTTTCGGGATAAAGTATGCTAAAATGATATATACTAACAAAAGGAAAGCTTTATCAAACCGAAATGCTAAAGAAGGTGAAAAATATGGAGGTTCAACCGCAACTTACAAAAATGTGTCCGCGTTTTGAAAGTGCCTTTTCATGTCTGGGTAAGCGTTGGAACGGACTCATTATTCAATCCATGATGAGCGGTCCCAAGCGTTTTAAGGATATTTCCAATCTGATTCCCACAATGAGCGATAAAATGCTGTCTGAGCGGATGAAGGATCTGGAGAATGAAGGAATTCTTACACGTCATGTATACCCGGAAACTCCTGTCCGCATTGAATATGAGCTGACAACCAAAGGCCGTGCACTTCAGCCGGTCATGGAACAGATTCAATATTGGGCCGAGGAATGGATTAGATGAGTACCAAGCCGAATAAACGTTTTTCATAGCAAAACAGCCTTTTCCTAGGAAAAAGGCTGTTTTTTTATTTTGTAATACTTAATAGCCTTTGGCGTGGCCTGCGATTGAAAACAATCCTGTCGCAGTACGACGGGGGACACGGGTTTGAATATCGAGCGCTGCTGTACGGAATGTACCGAGGCAGGAATGGCAAAGCCTTCCCGCATAAATTGGGGAATGGCAAGACTCGCAAGGATAATCAAGCTGGCTATAGGTGGAGGGAAACTTGCCTGCTCTCACCCAGTCTGTGAGCAAATCCATAGGTGTATCGGTTACTTCACTAAGCTGGCGAGTATGAGTAGTGGGATGTTTCCACAAATAGTTAGAACAGCGGTCATAAAATAAATTTTCTTCTTGAATACAAGTATTGCACAGGTTTCTAAGATTTTTACGGAAAACGGAACCACACTTTGGGCAATTAGCAGTATGTATCTCCATAGAAACCAGTCCTTTATATCGAGTTATAGTGAATATTTAAATTTATTAGTTATATATTACTATGACTTTATACCTATATCAATCTTTATTTAAGGAAGCGACGTTTTTTAAGTGTATGCTAAAATCTGCATTGACATAACCTTGTTACTTATGTATTATCACTTACATAAAGTTACTTGTTGAGAAAAATAAATTGATAAATGATAAGGGGATTTTCACATGATGCCATCTTTGTTTTTAGCCCACGGATCACCTATGCTTGCTATTGAACAGACAGAATATACTGCTTTTCTGGAGCAGCTTGGAAAGAGTATTCGCCCGAAAGCTATTGTTATCTTTACCGCCCATTGGGAGACGCAGGCATTGACCATTAGTTCGATAGACGACGTTTACGATACGATTTATGATTTTGGCGGTTTCCCGCCGGAGCTGTATGCGGTGAAATATCCAGCGCATGGTTCGGTGGAGCTGGCGGCCAAGTTGAAAGAATTATATGAGCAAAAGGGTATTGACGTACAAACGGACCGGGTGCGAGGGCTGGATCATGGGTCCTGGACACTCTTGCATCGTATGTATCCTGAGGCGGATATTCCGGTAGTCCAGATTTCCGTGAATCCGTTTCTATCGCCGAAAGCACAATATGCTATTGGTGAAGTGCTGCGGGGGTTGGGTGAGCAGGATATTTTGGTCATTGGCAGTGGTGTAACTGTTCATAATCTGCGCATCGTCAAATGGGGAGAAACGAAAACAGAGCCTTGGGCACTTGATTTTGATGACTGGATTATTGAAAATGTACAGAGTGGAGATGTGGAGGCTTTGGATCGCTATGAAAGCGAAGCCCCATATGCTCGTCAAGCGGTACCGAGAGCTGAACATTTTGTACCGTTGCTTATTGCCATGGGGAGTGGAGATTCGGCGAATAAGGCCAAGGTCATCCACAGGAGCTATGAGATGGGGAATTTAAGTTATCTGTGCTTTCAGTTCTAAAAGTGTGGAGAAGAATGTTGGCGTAGTGTTAGCCGCTTCGCGATCCATTTGATTTTATGATCGCTGTTGCAGCGGGATTCTTTTGGGTTGTATAAGACATTTAGAGGTGAGAATCCCGCTGCAAAGGCGAACGCTTCGCTTCTTCAGATTCAAATGGACCGCTCCGCTACTGCCCGCCTTTAGGGGGATAGCAAAAAGATTAAGGGAGTGTTTTATAGCCAAAATGGCTCAAAACACTCCCTTTTACATTAAAAACTAATTATTAGATCCGGCAAATCTCACGCGGGCACAGTTCACAATGACATACGCCTTGCAGCATTTCCAAATCCTTTACAACGATCATGCCATTATCATATTCCACTGCATTTTTTTTACGCAAATCACTCAGCATCCGGTTCACACTTTCGCGGGTGGCACCGATCATATTGGAGAGGTCGGTATGAGTGATTTTTTTATGAATAAGGATATGTTCCCCATGAGGCTCTCCATAGGTGTTACACAGGCGGATTAGCGTGGAGCATAGAGCACCGGGCTTGCCGTACATCATCAGATCGCGAAATTTGGTCTGAGTAATACGGTGGTGAGACCCCATCCATTTCATAAAGTCAATGGCAAAATCACAGTGCTGGCAAATAAGCAGCTCCAAATCCGTATGATCGACAACACCGATATCACTGTCCTCCAGAACTTCGGCAGAAAAGGAGTGCTTGGTACCGAAAAATGGATCAGCTTGACCAATCAGATCGCCGCTTTGGTACATATATAGTATAAGTTCCTTACCCTCATCCGTTGTTTTCGTTACTTTCACGCGTCCGCGCTTGATATAAAACAGCTTATCCGCTGTATCTCCTTCCCAGAACAGATGTGAGCTTTCTGGCATGACCCGATCTTTCATCATCACTTGCAGCCGGTTGAAGCTGGCCTCCGAGAAGCAACAGGTGTTGCCGCGGGCTTCCATTACGTTTGCAGGGTTTCTCATCGTCCATTTCCCCTTTGTTTCCTTTGTTTTTTATCTGCAACTTGATCAATTCAAATTCATTATATACCTGTGCTATGCGTTTTTGGGGCAAGAAGAGGGGGTAAAAGTGGCAGAATTCCAAACTTTGTGATTTAATTCACTCCATAAAATAAAATTTTAAATAGATTGTGAAAAAAATCACAATATATCTTGAAAAGCTGTGTTACGATCAGTGCGTGAACAAGAGATAGTACACGAGATAACAGGAGGATGAGGGAAATGGCTGTTAAAAACGAGGTTATCCAAAAAGAGCAAAGCGCTGAGCAGTATATTCAAACACTGATTGACCGGGGGAACCGGGCACAGCAGGCTTTCATGAGTATGAATCAGGAGCAGATTGACGAAATCGTACAAGCTATGGCACTCGCAGGGATGGATAAGCACATGCACCTGGCGAAGCTGGCTGTTGAAGAAACAGGACGCGGTGTGTACGAGGATAAAATCACCAAAAACATGTTTGCAACAGAAAATGTCTATCATAGTATCAAAAATGAAAAAACCGTCGGTGTCATTGAAGATAATGACTTTGACAGTTTTCAAAAAATAGCAGAACCCGTCGGCATCATTATGGGGATCACTCCAGTGACTAATCCGACTTCAACTACAATGTTCAAAGCGTTGATTGCTATTAAAACACGTAACCCGATCATCTTTGGTTTCCATCCATCCGCTCAATCGTGTAGTGCGGAAGCAGCTCGCGTCTTGCTTGAAGCAGCCGTCAAACATGGTGCTCCGGCCGATTGTATTCAATGGATTGAAGCTCCATCGATGGATAAGACAAATTCACTTATGAATCACCCGGATGTGGCGCTGATTCTGGCAACTGGTGGATCAGGCATGGTTAAGGCGGCATATAGCTGCGGTAAACCTGCTCTGGGCGTAGGTCCTGGTAACGTGCCTTGCTTCATTGAAAAGACAGCGGACATCAAGCAAGCTGTGACCGATCTGATCCTCTCAAAATCTTTTGATAACGGTATGATCTGTGCTTCCGAGCAAGCGGTTATTATCGAAGAGCCAATCTTCGAACAAGTGAAAAAATTGATGATCGCTAACGGTTGCTACTTTGTAAATAAAGAAGAAGCAGCTAAGCTCACTCAAGGAGCTATGAATGTCGAGAAATGTGCAGTGAACCCAGCTATCGTCGGACAGTCTGCTGTGAAAATTGCTGAAATGAGTGGTATCACAGTACCAGCAGGAACTAAAATTTTGGTCGCTGAGATTGAAGGAGTAGGAACAAAATTCCCATTGTCTGCGGAAAAATTGAGTCCTGTATTGGCTTGCTATAAAGTAAAAAATGCTGAACAAGGTATTCAACGCGCTACTGAAGTCGTGGAATTCGGGGGTATGGGCCACTCGTCCGCTATTCATTCGAACGATGAGGACGTTATCGCTCGGTTCGCAAACCGTTTGCAAACAGGCCGTATCATTGTAAATGCACCTTCCACACATGGTGCGATCGGTGACATCTACAACACCAACCTTCCATCGCTGACACTCGGTTGTGGTTCGTACGGACGTAACTCGACTTCGTCGAACGTATCGGCAGTCAACTTGATTAATGTGAAAAGGGTGGCGAAACGTACGGTGAATATGCAATGGTTCAAAGTACCTTCCAAAATTTATTTTGAAAAAAATTCGACTCAGTATCTTGCTAAAATGCCTGATATCACACGTGTAGCCATTATCACAGACCCTATGATGGTGAAACTCGGATATGTGGATCGTGTCATCCATTATTTACACCAGCGCCAAACACCAGTAGCTATCGAAGTGTTCTCGGAAGTAGAGCCAGATCCATCGACAGTTACGGTAGAACGTGGTACTGAAATGATGAGACGTTTCCAACCGGATTGCATTATTGCATTGGGCGGCGGTTCGCCGATGGATGCGGCTAAAGGCATGTGGATGTTCTATGAATACCCAGATACTGATTTCAACAACTTGAAACAAAAATTCATGGATATCCGCAAACGGATCTACAAGTACCCGCGTCTTGGTCAGAAAGCACAATTTGTAGCCATTCCTACAACCTCGGGTACAGGTTCGGAAGTTACGTCGTTCGCAGTTATTACAGACAAAAATCAGGGCAACACGAAGTATCCGCTGGCTGACTATGAGCTGACTCCTGATGTGGCAATTATTGACCCTGAGTTTGTATACTCGCTGCCTAAAACAGCTGTAGCAGATACAGGTATGGACGTACTGACACATGCCATCGAGGCCTACGTGTCTGTAATGGCTAGTGACTACACAGACGGTCTGGCAATTAAAGCCATTCAACTGGTATTCCAATACCTGGAGCAATCGGCTCTGAGTGGCGACAAACTGGCTCGTGAAAAAATGCATAATGCTTCCACACTGGCAGGGATGGCGTTTGCCAATGCATTCCTGGGTATTAACCACAGTCTTGCGCACAAATGGGGCGGACAATACCATACAGCGCACGGTCGCACGAATGCCATTTTGTTACCACACGTCATTCGTTATAATGCGAAAAAACCGACGAAGTTTGCTTCGTTCCCTAAATATTCGCACTTTGTTGCGGATGAGCGTTATGCAGAAATTGCACGCATACTGGGACTGCCTGCCCGTACAACGGAAGAAGGGGTTAACAGTCTGATCGAAGCGATCCGCAAGTTGAACAAAACACTCGGTATCGAGGAATCGTTCCAGCAAATCGGCTTCGATGCGAAGGATTTTGAATCGCGTGTAGATTATCTGGCTGACCGCGCTTTTGAGGATCAATGTACAACTGCGAATCCGAAGCTGCCGCTGGTTACCGAATTGGCTGATGTATACCGCAATGCCTTCTACGGACGTTTTGACCAATAATATATAGGTACGAAGAGGCTTGTGACTAAGCATTTTCCCGTTAATACCAACGCAGGCTCTCTATATAGAGGGCCTGTTGGTTTGGGAAGGGGGGTGAACGGCAAGGATAAAGTACGGGCGTGAAGCTAAAGAAAATAAAGTGATAAATGTCACCTGTATTGTGATTTTTGTCACATACTACACTCTATCATTATTCTACAATAAGGGTGTAAGAAAGGTCCCGACACTGAGCGTAAGGCATCGGTGAAAAGGCCGGGCTCGAGACACTATTTTAATGTGAAAAAAATCACAAGTCCGGAAGACCAAACAATTTGGAGGGATTTACATGTCGGTGATTGAGAGAGAATTACAAGAGCAACAATCTGGCTGGAGAGGTTTCAAAAAAGGTAAATGGACTAAAGAAGTCAACGTCAACGATTTTATTGAAACCAATATCTTACCTTATGTCGGTAACGAGGAATTTCTAGTTGGTCCTACTGCCAACACAACTGCACTGTGGGATATTGTATCCGATCTTACCAAAAAAGAGTTGGCAAACGGCGGCGTGCTTGATGTAGACGTGAATACGCCATCCACCATTATTTCACATAAGCCGGGCTATCTAGACCGGGATAAAGAACAAGTTGTCGGTGTACAAACAGACGCTCCATTCAAACGCTCTTTGCAGCCGTTTGGTGGAATCCGGATGATGATCGACGCTTGCAAAGCCTATGGCTTTGAAGTACCGCAAAGCATTGTTGATATCTTCACTCATATTCGCAAAACGCATAATCAGGGTGTATTCGACGCTTATACCGATGATATGAGAGCAGCTCGTAAAGCGGGTATTATCACTGGTTTGCCAGATGCATATGGTCGTGGTCGCATTATCGGTGACTACCGTCGTGTAGCACTGTACGGCGCAGACTTCCTGATTAAAGACAAAAAGGCTCAACTGAAAAGCCTTGAAGTGGATTCGATGGAGGAAGATGTAATTCGTCTGCGTGAAGAAATTTCCGAGCAAATTCGCGCTTTGAACGAGCTGAAACAAATGGCTGCTGAGCATGGTTTCGACATCTCAAAGCCTGCTAACAACGCGAAAGAAGCTTTCCAATGGGTGTATTTTGGCTATCTTGCAGCGATCAAAGAACAAAATGGTGCAGCAATGTCCTTGGGACGTGTATCTTCCTTCCTTGATATTTATACTCAACGGGATATGGAAGAAGGCGCAATGACAGAAGAGCAAGCACAAGAATTGGTCGATCATTTCGTTATGAAACTGCGTATTGTTAAATTCCTGCGCACACCTGACTATAATGAACTGTTCAGCGGAGACCCAACATGGGTAACTGAATCCATTGGCGGTATGTCCATTACTGGAGAAACTCGGGTTACTAAAAACAGCTTCCGTTTCTTGCACACCCTGTACAATTTGGGACCTGCACCGGAGCCAAACCTGACTGTACTGTGGTCAGAAAAATTGCCTGAAGGCTTCAAAAAATATTGTGCCAAAGTTTCTATTGAAACCAGCTCCATTCAGTATGAAAATGATGATCTGATGCGTCCGATTTATGGCGATGATTATGGTATCGCTTGTTGTGTATCGGCAATGAAAATCGGTAAACAAATGCAATTCTTTGGTGCCCGTGCCAACTTGGCTAAAGCTTTGTTGTATGCCATCAACGGTGGTGTGGATGAAAAATCAGGTGCTCAAGTGGGTCCTGAATATCCTGCAATTACAGGTGAAGTGCTGGATTACGAGGAAGTGCTGAGCCGCTTCAAGCCAATGATGGAATGGTTGGCAAAACTGTACATGAACACTTTGAACGTTATTCACTACATGCATGACAAGTACAGCTACGAACGGATTGAAATGGCGCTGCATGACCGTGATATTGTCCGTACGATGGCTTGTGGTATTGCTGGTCTGTCCGTTGCAGCCGATTCCCTGAGCGCCATTAAACATACGAAGGTTAAACCAATCCGTAACGAAAAAGGCATCGCCATTGACTTTGAAATTGAAGGGGAATACCCTTGCTACGGTAATAACGATGATCGTGTAGATAACATCGCAGTAGAACTGGTAGAGTCCTTCATGGGCATGATCCGCAAGCACAAAGCTTACCGGAATGCGATTCCTACTCAATCTGTATTGACCATTACTTCCAACGTGGTGTACGGTAAGAAAACAGGTACAACACCGGATGGACGTAAAGCTGGCGAACCGTTTGCACCAGGTGCGAACCCAATGCACGGACGCGACAAAAAAGGTGCTTTGGCTTCCCTTAGCTCCGTAGCTAAGTTGCCTTACGAGCACAGTCTGGATGGTATCTCTAATACCTTCTCTATCGTGCCTAAAGCACTGGGTAAAGAAGAAGAAACACGCAAAACGAATCTCGTTTCCATGATGGACGGCTACTTTGGAAGCCATGCGCATCATCTGAACGTTAACGTGTTTGCTCGTGAACAATTGCTGGATGCGATGGATCACCCAGAAAACTATCCACAGCTTACAATTCGTGTATCGGGTTATGCCGTTAACTTTATCAAGCTGACTCGTGAACAACAGCTGGATGTTATTAACCGTACTTTCCACGGTACAATGTAACAAAGCTTTACGTATTATATATTACAACGACGCACGCATAGCGGATGCGGGAAGGAAGATGCAACATGTTGAAAGGTCACATACACTCATTGGAAACCTTCGGGACCGTCGATGGTCCCGGCATCCGCTTCGTGCTTTTTATGCAAGGATGCTTGTTAAAATGTCAATATTGCCACAATCCGGACACCTGGGCTTTAAATGAAGGCAATCCAATGACACTGCAGGAGGTATTGGCTGAAATTGAACCGTATTTAGCCTACTACCGTTCTTCGGGAGGCGGATTGACCGTATCCGGTGGAGAACCGACACTGCAAGCTCATTTTGTAGCAGAGCTGTTCAAAGAAGTGAAGCAACGCTGGAATTTGCACACGACGCTGGACAGTAACGGTTTTAATGATGCAGGCCGTATCCATGAACTGCTGGACGTAACGGACTTGGTGTTGCTGGATATTAAGCATATTGACAACGACAAGCATATTAAGCTTACAGGCAAGTCCAATGACCGTATGCTGAGTACGGCACGCTGGTTGTCTGAACAAGGGCGCAAGATGTGGATTAGACACGTGTTTGTACCGGGTATTCATGATGATGAGCAGGATCTGCTGAATTTGGGACGGTTTATCGGAACGTTGAACGGAGTCGAAAAGTTCGAAATTTTACCCTACCATCAAATGGGTGTATACAAGTGGGAAATGCTCGGCAAGGCGTATCCGCTGGAAGGGGTTCCGTCCCCTACAGATGAAGAGGTTCAACGGGCTTACCGTCTCATTGAAGAGGGCCGTCTGGAGACTGCAGGGATAAATGTCGCCGTCCGTCCGTCATAATGTTGAATGACCGTTAAAATACTTTCTGTTTATGAAGCCGCCGCCCCATCAGGTCAGATGGGGCGGCGTTTTTTGTTGTAGTATTTCTTGCAGCCACAGGAGAAAGTTCCCTTTTTTTCATGTTCAGCAAAATTCCCAGCAACTTTTGGGCAACAGCCGCGTCTAATAGTATGACTTTTTACGGGGATGATAATAATTTGGTAATAGAAGGAGACAGAGAATGAATTTCAAGAAATGGACCATGCTCACCGCGCTTGCGGTAGCCCAGGTGGCTGCAGTAGCCCCTGTAGGAGCAGAAGCAGTATCCACTGTTCAATCCACCGATTCGGTTAGCGGACAGCAGGCTCAGGCCAATGTCACAGATTCCGGCGTTGATAATAGCATCGGGGGACAAGATAGCACAGGAACACAAAATGACATGGTGACACCTGATAACACAGGCGTATCCAATGATCCATTGTCCGGTTTGCCGACGGATACAACCAACGGATCGAACGTATCCAATGATGTATACGGTGGGGATGGAACGATCACCAACCCTGGTGGTTCTCCAACATCCATGAGTGCAAATCAACTGATTTTGTATTTGAACAGCGCAAAAATGGAACAAAACGGACAGGTGTACACGGCGACTCAGCCGATGACAGTCAAGGACGGTGTTTCTTATGTAGCTATCCGTTCGCTTGTCAGCCGCGTCGGATTACAGTTTAGTTATGACACTGCTACCAAGGAAACCGTTATCACCCAAGGTACAAACGTGCTACGCTTCAAGACTGACAGCAAAATTTATACGGTTAACGGTGAGGCTCGACAAATGAAGGGACCGGCATTCCAGCAAAAGAACGTATTTATGGTGCCGTTGACCTCTATTACACAGGCCTTAAATATTCCTTATACTGTAAATAATATTACAAAACAGGTTATTATGGATTTGAATCAAAAGCCTAAAGCTTCCTTCACGGTTCAGCAAAAAGATATCTATGCAGGCCAAACGACAGTTACGTATCTTACGAAGGAATCTTCTCCTACAGGTCTTCCGATTGTGAACCAGCGTTGGGAAGGCAAGCAGGATGTATTTCAGGAGCCGGGTACATATGTAGTTACATATTCCGTTCTTGATTCGGCAGGGAACTGGAGCGATCCTTACTCCGTGACCATCACAGTAAGACCGCCAAACCAACCGCCGGTGGCTCTGTTTACGACTGATAAAAAAGAATACAAAATGGGTGAAAAAATTACCATTACCGACTTGAGTACGGACGATGAGAATGCCATCACCAAGCGTGACTGGGTGAACAAGAAGTTGGCGTTTTTCGAGCCAGGTGATGTGACCATTACACTGACCGTGACCGACAAACATGGCGAAACGGGTACAGTAAGTCAAACGATTAAAATTACGAATGAACTGCTGTACAATGAAGATGATTTCAACAAAATCTTCACGCCCTTTGGTGATAAATACAGTGTAGACGGCAGTCAGGTGCCTACCATGGCTACCATTCCGGTAACCAGTACATCTTCACCACGCCTTCTGATCCGTGCTAACAGCCCGGAACGTGTATTCCAGGATGGTATTGTGTATCAGGAAATGGGATCAGGCAGCACACGTATACTCGTCCATCATGTGAATGAAACGGGCAGAGATGTAAAAATGTACGTTATCGCAACCAACAATAATATTACTGCTGCCAATCTGAACGTCGAAAATTCCGGTTTCGCCGGCCCATCTGAGTTTGCGACGGCTGCGGGTAAGATTTCGATTCAGCGGTACTTTCAATCCATGCAGGATGGAAGCAAACGTTCCAGCACAGTTCTGAATCCAGGCGAAAGCCGTGTTATTTTACAGGATTTGAATGCGCAAAAAATTAAGCAAAAACAGGTCATTTCTCTCTTATCCGACTTGTATACGGATCAACCTATTCAATACACAGTTGTTGTGTTAGATGCAAATGCAGATCCGTTGACTGCAATGCCTACTCTGGCAAAACTGCCTAAGGACGGAATTCATAACCGTGGAACGTATGCGAATTCGGATATTACGCTTCAATATACGGAAGAGGTTGGTAAAACAGCTCAGCGTATCGTTCTTGGCGACAATAAAGTAGACCCGAACCTGCTTGGTTCAGACGGTCTGGACGGTTCTTCTTCCTCCAATGCGGGTAATTTTGGTGTTGTGTATAAGGTTAAACTGGATCGCGTAGCGCCGTATTCCCTGATTACATTTAATCCGCGTGGTGGTGAATACTCTGGCTATGCTATGGTGAATAATCAGGTCGTGGGTATCCCGACGAACGGCTCCGTATGGGCTCCGAATGAGATGAGTGTACTGTATCGTACAGGTCATATCGAGGAAAGTGTAGAGATGTATTTCACTGCTGCGGCGGGTAGTAACTTGCCAGTTTCCGTGGTAGTTATGCCATTACCAGCTATTAAAAATTAATATGAACATCCGGTTTTGTTTATCGGTTTAGACCGAAGGGTCTCATCATTCACCGTTTAAAGTCAGATCACTTACAGAATAAAGGCGTTCTCCTGCTGCGGATTCGGTTCAAGCACAGGAGAACGTCTTTTTCTTTATCAAGAGCGCGCGAATATCTCTTATAACTTTGACTTTAATCGTGGTATAATAAGTAGATGCAAGCCTAAGCCTGCATCAGATAACCTGAAACTACAGACAGGGGAGGGTGAAACGCATGCTGACAAAGGATGAGATTATCGCAACAATGTCCACTCAGGGGCTGCGTATTACGGATCAGCGCAAGACGCTGGCCACGTTATTTTCCGAGAATGAAGGGTATCTGTCCCCAAAAGACGTTTATGAATATATGGGTAAAAAATACAGCGGACTCAGCTTTGACACCGTTTACCGTAATTTGCGTGTGATGCAGGAATTGGGTGTGCTGGAGCAGGTATCTTTTGAGGATGGGATGAAGTTCAAGGTGAGCTGCAATGAGCATCATCACCACCATCATATGATTTGCCTGAGCTGTCAGAAAACTTTACCGATCTCTTTCTGCCCGATGCAGATGACAGATACGACAGATCAGTTCCAAATCGTTGAACACAAGTTTGAGATTTTCGGTTATTGCAAGGAATGCCAGAAGAAGAACGGGCAAGCAGAGGCCAATTCTAATGGGGGATACAAACAGGCGAGCGGTCACACTCACAGCCACGGAGGCTACTGAAATGAAGATTACCACACGCAGAGTGGTTCAAGCTCCGATTAAGGTATACCGATCCTATATTTCACCGTTAAAGCCACCAACCTGCCGCTTCTATCCGACGTGTTCAAAGTACGCACTTGAGGCGGTGGAGGTGCATGGTGCGCTCAAAGGTTCCTGGCTGGCAGCCAAACGTATAGCGAAGTGCCATCCCTTTCATCCGGGCGGTGTAGATCTGGTGCCTCCTGCTAAAAAGAGGGCGAATAAATCCGATGAAGATCGTTTTGCTGACCGTACCGGGAAGGGATTGACTTGACATAGCTATGCGGGTTTGGTTATATTTTGGATAATAATGTTTTCCTGCGAAGGGATGAGTAGGGTCAGCCGTCCAGTACAGAGAGCCGGGGTTAGCTGCAAACCGGTCTGGAACGAAGCCTGAATATGGTCCTGGAGGAACCTCTTCCGAGCGTGTTTGCCACCAGTTCAATGTTTATAGGGGGCGACCGTAAGGGAAAGGCGTGATCCAGCGTTAATGGGCGGTCAGAAGTGACTGGTGAAGCCTGTAGTCTGCGAGGATACGGGGAATTTGGGTGGTAACGCGTGAGGTGACTCTCGTCCCATAGGGGCGGGGGTCTTTTTTGTGCCCAATTGGTGTGAAAAACATGAATTGGAGTACCGAATTCAGGGGAGCATGCCTTATTTTGCTGCCATGAACAAAACAGGAGGCAATACACATGTCCAATGAGAAAACATTTTACATTACGACACCGATTTATTATCCAAGCGACAAGCTACATATCGGTCATGCATACACTACGGTAGCCGGAGATGCGATGGCACGCTACAAGCGGCTGCGCGGCTACGAGGTGCGCTACTTGACAGGAACGGATGAGCATGGACAGAAGATTGAGCAGAAGGCGAGCGCGGCTGGCAAAACACCGCAACGTTTCGTTGACGATATTGTGGCAGGAATTCAGGATTTATGGCGGAAGCTCGATATTTCCAATGACGATTTTATTCGCACAACGGAAGAACGTCACAAGAGCGTTGTACAGGAAATATTTGATCGTTTGCTCAAGCAAGGAGACATTTACAAGGGTGAATACGAAGGCTGGTACAGCATCCCTGACGAGACCTATTACACGGAAACTCAACTGGTTGACGTGGTGAAGGATGCGGAAGGCAACGTGGCTGGAGGTAAAAGCCCGGACAGTGGGCATCCTGTAGAACTGGTCAAGGAAGAGTGTTACTTTTTCCGTATGAGCAAGTATGCTGATCGTTTGCTGAAATTTTATGAGGAGAACCCGCAGTTTATCCAGCCGGAGTCCCGTAAAAAAGAGATGATTAACAATTTTATCAAGCCGGGTCTGGAGGATTTGGCAGTATCTCGTACAACCTTTGACTGGGGAGTTAAGGTGAAGGGGGATCCGAAGCATGTCGTATACGTGTGGATTGATGCGCTCTCCAACTACATTACAGCCCTGGGCTATGGTTCCTCCAATACCGAGCTGTACGATAAATTTTGGCCTGCAAATGTGCATATCGTAGGGAAGGAAATTGTACGGTTCCATACGATATATTGGCCGATTATGCTGATGGCGCTGGATCTCCCGTTGCCTAAAAAAGTATTTGCACATGGCTGGCTGCTCATGAAGGACGGTAAAATGTCCAAATCCAAAGGTAACGTCGTTGACCCTGTAACGCTGATTGACCGCTATGGTCTGGATCAACTTCGGTATTACTTGCTGCGCGAGGTGCCTTTCGGCGCGGATGGAACCTTTACCCCGGAAAGCTTCGTTGATCGGGTCAATTCTGATTTGGCGAATGATCTGGGCAATTTGTTGAACCGCACCGTAGCGATGGTAGACAAATATTTTGAAGGTAAGGTACCGGCTTATGAAGCGAATGTAACAGCATTCGACGGGGCTTTGGAGGAAATGGCAACAGCGACTTACAGTAAAGTAGAAGAAGCGATGGAAAACATGGAGTTTTCCGTGGCTCTAACGGCGATCAGTCAATTTATTAGCCGCAGCAACAAGTATATTGACGAAACACAACCATGGAACCTGGCCAAGGATGAGGACAAACGTTGTGAGCTGGCATCTGTTATGGTGCATTTGGTAGAAAGCTTGCGCATCGCGTCCATTTTGCTCCAACCGTTCTTGACCCGCGCTCCGTATAAAATTTGGGAACAGCTGGGCATCAAGGAAGGTGAATTGACGACATGGGAAAGCGGTAAGCAATTTGGACGCATTCCGGAAGGAACGCAACTGATCAAAGGCAATCCTATCTTCCCACGTCTGGATTCAGAGCAGGAGGTTGCTTTCATCGTGGAAGCGATGACGGGCGGCAAGAAGCCGGAGGAAGCTACTGCGCAGGTTCAACCGCAGAATGCGACTGAGGCGGGTCAGGAAGCGCCCGAGACGAAGGAAGAGATTGGTATTGAGGATTTTGCCAAGGTAGAACTGCGCGTGGCTCAGGTTATCGCCTGTGAGCCTGTGAAGAAGGCCGATAAGCTGTTGAAGCTCCAACTTGATCTTGGTTATGAGCAGCGTCAGGTTGTATCGGGCATTGCCAAGTTTTACACCCCGGAGGATATGGTTGGACGCAAGGTGATTTGTGTGACCAATCTTAAGCCTGTGAAACTGCGTGGGGAGCTATCACAAGGGATGATTTTGGCAGCATCGCACGGAGATCAACTCACGCTGGCTACAGTACCGGAAAGCATGCCTAACGGCGCGATTGTAAAATAAATAAAACATGTAATAAGCGTATGTCTTTCGGCTTTCATGCCAGGGCATACGCTTTTTGGGTTGCAACATATTTGGCTGCTTCCTCACGTATGTTTTAGTAATAGAGCTTGTTTTGCTCGCGTTTACTTAAGACAGGCGGGAGGAAATGATGATGACGGATGTTAACGCCGGGTTGGCGATCATAGCGGGACTGGTTTCTTTTTTCTCACCTTGCTGCTTACCACTATACCCCTCTTATTTATCTTATATGACGGGAATGTCGGCACGTGAATTGGCCGAAGGGCGGCATAAGGCTGAGGTACGTTATCGTACGATGGGACATACCCTAGCTTTTGTGCTGGGCTTTTCCGTAGTATTCTATTCCTTGGGTGCAAGTGTAGGGTTGCTTGGAGAATGGTTTGGCAATTATAAAGATACGCTAAGGGTAGTTGCGGGGCTATGGATCTTGGTGATGGGACTGGTATCTCTTGGCGTGATACGGCCCTTGATTTTAATGCGGGAACATAAGCTTCGCTGGACATGGAAGCCTGCCGGTTACGCCGGTTCCTTTGTGATCGGAATCGGATTTGCGGCAGGCTGGTCTCCCTGTATCGGTCCCATGCTGACAGCTATTATCGCTTTAGCGGCAGTAGAGCATCATACCTGGTTCAAGCTGGTCACAGGCTACGCGCTTGGTTTTGCGATTCCATTTTTTGCATTGGCTTTACTGGCTGGCTCTGTTCGTCTATCCTCACGTTACACGTCAATTATTGTAAAAACAGGCGGTATACTGCTGATCATCACCGGAATTTTGCTAGTAACGGATCATATGACGGGTGTAACGCTGTTTTTACAACGGATTACACCGGATTGGATGCTGGTTATGTGAAATATTCAATACGACTTAATGGAAAATGTTCAAAAATGCGCTCGGTGATAAATTCTCGCAGGGCGTTTTGCTGTTCATCAGGGTAAACGTATTTATTTTGTCCCCAGCGGCCCCATTTTTTCTTGCGTTTCTCCATGTCCATTTCCAGCTTGGTTTTCGGATAGCGCTTCTCGATCACAGCCTTGGACGTTTTGGTAAAACGGTGCTGGATCAATTCGAACGTCAGATCTTTTGTGGCATCCTGAGGCAAGGCTTCACCCAGTTTGCGCAGCAGCTCGCCATATCCTTCTTCCCAGCCGTCATACCAGATGATCGGGGCGATAATAAAGCCTAGCGGATAACCGGCTCGGGCGATTTTACCCGCTGCTTCAATACGTTCTTCGAAGCGTGAAGTCGCAGGCTCGAACTGTTTAATAACATAATCGGAATTAATGCTAAACCGGATGCGGGTATGACCATTATGCTTAATATCCAGTAGCGGATCGACATGATGATATTTGGTAACAAAACGCAGGCGACCAAATTCTTCATCTGCCATAAAACGAATCAATTCTCCGAGCGATCCGCTGATATGCTCCAAACCAACAGGGTCGGAGGTACAGGCTGCTTCAAAACGAGTAATTTCGGGTGCACGTTCCTCGATATAGCCTTTCGCTGCCGATAAGATATCGTCCGTATTGACATAGACACGTATATACGGCTTTGCCCCTAATGTCGTTTGCAAATAACAATAGTGGCAGTGTCCCATACATCCGGTCGAAATGGGAATGGCATATTCAGCAGAGGGCTTGGACTGGTCAAAGGTTAGCGTTTTGCGAATACCGACGACCAGCGTTTTTTTCGCCATTCTATACTTTTCAACTTCGGTTTCGCCCGGCAAATTGGTAATCCGGTTATGAGATGTGGTCATACGATACGGAATGTCTTTGGCTTTGACCCAATCCATAATACGCTGACCCTTGGGATAATTCAGTGCGTCCGGCTCGAAAAATACCAGATCAGGCACGAACGGTTTGGTTCCTTTGGTTTTGACAGGAGTACGCTCAAGCGTGGACATGGGTAACGCTCCTTTCAGGAATAAATATCCAGTAGCAGCTTGGGTGTCCAACTCATGCCATAGGAGAATGATACAGGGACGCTATTAGTGTGCCCTGCTTAAATTGAACAAATCGTGGCAATAGCTGTGAGCAGAGGGATGAGACTTGCCAATAGGCAATGATAACATGTATCATTACATATGTAGGTTCAACGCAGGAAATGAAGGCGGTAAGCGCCCGTTCAATAACAGAAAAGAGGGAAACAAGTGCCAACGCCAAGCATGGAAGATTATTTGGAGCGCATTTACCAGCTGATTGATGAGAAGGGATACGCCCGTGTCTCGGATATCGCAGAGGGTCTGGAGGTCCATCCTTCGTCCGTTACCAAGATGATCCAGAAGCTGGATAAGGACGACTATCTCGTATATGAGAAATATCGGGGATTAATTTTAACACCCAAAGGGAAAAAGGTCGGCAAACGGCTGGTTGATCGCCACCAGTTACTAGAGCAATTTCTGGATATGATTGGGGTCGACAAGGACCTGATCTATAAAGATGTGGAAGGTATTGAGCACCATTTAAGCTGGGATTCCATCACCCGCATTGAGACATTGGTCGAATATTTCCGCCGGGATGAAGATCGTTTGCGCCAGCTTTACGATATACACAAGGAATTGAGTGGTGATTCCTGACAGGCATCGTCCGTAAGGACAGATGCTTTTTTATTTGTCCCTACCGCAACAAATACCCGGGTATTAGCGTCTATCCATTATATAGCAGGACAAGACAGGGGTTAAAAATTAACGGGTTAGCGGAGGATTGTAATCATATGAATTGGAAGAAAACATGGGCACTGGCTGCGGGTTTACTCCTGGCGGTGCAGATGGCAGTTGTGCCAGGAGCGCAAGCGGCTCCAAACGGAGAGATTGAAATTATATTGGACGGGCAACCGCTGCAAAGTGATGCGTCGCCGTACATTGTACAGGGAGCCAACGTAACGATGGTACCCTTGCGGGTGATCAGTGAGGGATTAGGCGCCCAGGTCAACTGGTCAGCATCGTCCGGTACGGTAACCATTACAGCACAAGACAAGAACATTTCTATGGAAAACGGCGGACAGAGTGCTATGGTGAATGGCAAGTCAGTTCGATTGGACGCATCTGCGCGTATGACGAGCGGAAGAGTCATGGTGCCGCTGCGATTTGTTGGGGAAGAGTTGGGATTAAAAGTGGACTGGCAAGCTTCAGAGCGAGTCATTACGTTAAATAGTGGTAAAGAGGGTGCCGCCACAGGCGGAACAACATCTTCCGGTGGCGGCTCCAACTCCAATACGACCACATCTGACAATCCGGGAAGTGTAGATACGAATCAGGGAATCAATGATGATGAGCAGGCGAGTGTCACTTCACCGTCTACATCAACCAATGAGGGCAGCTCCAATTCTTCGCAGGGACATGTCGTGCAAGTGAAAGCTTCGACTTCCATGCGCGGGGCTTGGATTTCTACGATTAACGGGGATTGGCCTTCTTCCGCCGCCCGAAGCAGCACCGAGAAGCAAAAACAGGAATTTACCAAAATGCTTGATGATTTGCAGGGGATGGGTATTAATGCGGTTTTTGTTCAGGTCCGGGCCAGCGGTGATGCGCTGTATCCGTCCAATCTGGTGCCATGGAGCAAGTACCTGACGAACACCCAAGGTAAAAATCCGGGCTATGATCCAATGAAATTTATGATTAGCGAATCGCACAAGCGGGGGATGGAGTTCCATGCCTGGTTTAACCCTTTCCGCGCCAATTCTACAGGAACGACCAGTGGTTTAGCTGCA
>NZ_JTHP01000035.1 GCF_000943545.1 Paenibacillus terrae | reverse complement strand
TGCCCCCTCTGCCAGCGCTCTGTCCTGTACCGCTCCCGCTGCCAGATGCCGGGGGTGTACGGCCTGCGCAGACAAATGTGAAGGGCCGACGCTGCCTTCCGCGAGATTCGTCGCTTGCACCGAGTGTGCTGCCAGCTTTTCCGAGGTGATGCTTTCCGCTTGGAGCGCACGACCGGACACACTATCCTGGGCCAGATGTCTCGTAAGCACCGAGGAAGCCTGTAAATGAACCGAGGTGACCGCTCCGGCTGCCAGATGTGTCGAATCCACAGCCGCCACAGCCAGGTGGCTGCTTTGTACGGCTTCATCTGTAATGTGCCCAGACTGCACTGCATGGGCAGATAGCTTGGTGGAGGTTACACTTTCCTCCGCCAGTTTGTCGGACGTAACAGACTCACTTTGCAAAGCATCGGTCGATATCGCCTGTGATGCGATATGCTCTCCCTGAATGGTTCCGATGTGCAGATGATGCGGCTGGATGGACTCCGGTGCGATATGCACGGACTTCACAGCTCCCTCTGCCAGCGCTCTGTCCTGTACCGCTCCAACTGCCAGATGCCGGGGGTGCACTGCCTGCGCAGACAGATGCGGAGGACCGACGCTGCCTTCTGCGAGGTTCATTCCTTGTACCGAGCGCGCCGCCAGCTTTTCCGAGGTGACGCTTTCCGCTTGGAGCGCACGACCGGATACGCTATCCGGGGCCAGATGTCTCGTAAGCACCGTGGAGGCTTGTAGATGTACCGAGGTGACCGCTCCGGCTGCCAGATGCGCCGAATCGACAGCTGCCACAGCCAGATGGTTACTTTGTACCGCCTCGTTTGAAATGTGCCCGGATTGCACTGCATGGGCAGACAGCTTGGTAGAAGTTACGCTTTCCTCCGCCAATTTGGCAGAGGTGACCACTTCATCCTGTAAGGTCGAGGTCGCCACGGCCTGGAATGCGATATGCTCTCCCTGAATGACCCCGTTTTGCAAATGCTCCGATTGGATGGATTCCGGTGCAAGATGCTCGGACTTCACCGCGTTCTGAGCCAGTGCAGTTTCCTGTACCGCTCCGGCCGCCAAATGCTGGGTGTGTACCGCTTGCGCAGCCAAATGTGCAGGACCGATGCTGCTTTCCGCCAGGTTGGACGCTTGCACGGCCCGAGCCGCCAGCTTCTCCGAGGTGACGCTTTCCGCCTGAAGTATATGACCGGATACGCTATCCGGGGCGAGATGCTTGGTCAGGACCGATGCAGATTGCAAATGGTTGGAGGTGACGGATTCAGGAGCGAGATGATTCGCTTCCACCGCTTCAACAGCCAGATGATTGCTCTGTACAGCTTTATCCGTGATATGCCACGGCTGCACGGAACGTGCGGACAGCTTGGAGGAAGTTACGCTGCCCTCTGCCAATTTAGGAGCTGTAATCGCCAGATCATTAATTTTATCCGTAGCTACGCTCTCTGGCGACAGTTTCAGCGAAGTTACCGCATGATCCTGCAAATGATGGGAGTACACCGCTCCACTCGCCAGATGTCCTGTTTGAACAGCGCCTTCACCCAATATGTCTGCGGTAACAGACTGCCCTTGCAAGGCCGAGGTTCCCACACTTCCGTTCCCGATATGCTCACTCAGCACAGAACCCACGGCCAAATGCGCCGAACGAACGGACTCAGCCTGTAATGCCTTACCACCCACACTTTTGTCCGCCAGATGGTTTTCACGAATAGCCCCGGACGCAATGTGTACATCTGCAATTTCTTGAGGCGCAATTTTATTTCTGGTTACCGCCCCTGCGGCAATTTTGCTTTCCGTAATCGCTTCGTCAGCAATTTTGTCAGGCTTAATAGCGTTCGAAGCAATGTGATTTTCCTTGACCGCCTGATTCGCCACATGATGATCCAGAACTGCGCCCTTCCCTAATTTCTCGCTCGTGACAGCCCCGGACTGTAAATGACGCTCCGTAACTGCACCCGTTACAATATGATTTTCCCGAATAATTTCGGACTGAAGATGTAATGAAGAGACCGCCTCTGGAGCAAGCTGAGGGCCTTGTATAGCCGCTGTGGCAATATGTCTGGTAAGTACCGCCTCATCGGCGATTTTGTGCGGTAAAATGCTTTGATCCGATATTTTGGATGAAGTCACGGATTGATCGACAATTTGCAGCGAGCCTACAGATTGATCCGCCAACTTGTTGGACTGGATACTCCGGTCTGCCAAATGACGAGCTGTCACTTGACCCGTTCCAAGCTGCTCTTCCCCAATGGAGCCGGGACTCAGATGCTTTCTTTCAATCGCTCCAGCCTGAATATGCGCACTGGTGACGGCCTCATACTCCAGATGACGCCCACTGACAACTCCTTCTTCCAGTTGTTCCTTGCCCACAATTCCGTCGGAAAGCTGTTTGCGGTTAATCGAACTGGGTGCCAGATGCCGGGCAGTGATGGCATGCTCCGTTAAATGTGCACTTTCAATGCTGCCAGCCTGAATTTTAGAGCCATCCACAGCCCCATCCCGCAGTTTGGACGTGGTCACAGACTGATCTCCAAGCTTGGAGCTGTCGACGGCCTCATTGGCCAAATTATTAGATTGGATTGTGCCGCTGCGAATTTTATCAGAGGTGATCGCCTGATCCTGAAGCATTTCTGAAGACACAATCCATTGCTTAAAGTGTCGGCTTTCAATCGAGCCATTCGCGATATGATCGCTGCTGATAATCTTATCGGCCAGCTTTTCCGGGGTGATGCTGCCATCACGAAGCTTCTCACCGCCAATGGAACGATCCTGCAACTTGCTGCCTGCCACCGATGCGTCCGACAGATGCTCCACCGTAATGGAATCCGGGGCAATTTTCGAAGAAGTTACTGCACCATCAGCTATTTTAATGGTATGAACAGCATAATCCGCCAGATTTTCCGTTTGGACGCTCTCTTGCTTCAGCTTGCTGGAATCTATGGAGGCGGGAGCGATCTTCTCACCGGTTACAGCCAGGTCACTTAAATCGTCTGTATAGATGAAAGCATTATTTACATGTGGCGCCTTTTTATTGTTCAAAATTTCTTCGACGTCAATCGCCTCAGGCAATGGCTCAGACGGGGGCTCAGACAGAGACTCAGACAGAGACTCAGACAGAGACTCAGACAGAGGCTCAGACAGAGGCTCAGGCTCTTCGGGCACATCCATCAATACTTGAGTTTCCTCTGCTGCACCTGCATCCTTATTCTCCGTCCCGTCCCCGATTGGGGCTTCAGGCTCGGCAATGGTCTGTAGCTCCGCCTCCTCTACCATTGGGGGAGGCGGAGAAGCAACCTGATGAAGTCTTGCTTCTGTCTCCCTCTCCGCAGGCTGTGGCTTCAAGCGCTGTATCATACTTAATTCATTCATATCCGGGTCAATTACACGATAGAGCGGCTTTTTGCTTCTGGTGGTCTTTCGGCTCTTGTTCTTCAAGCAGCTCTCTCCCTTCTCATATTTATCGTTACGGCATCATATGCAGGCTCTTAGGCACTTGCCACCCTGTATACGGGATTCACTTTTGTCCAGGAAAGGCTCTATAAAATCCACGTTTGAAAAAAAATTGTTAAAAGTTAAAATAGTAAGGGTGAAGATTGCTACAAGAAGAGAGGAATTACAATAATATGATTATCAAACCAAGAACACGCGGCTTTATCTGTACCACTGCTCATCCGGTGGGGTGTGCCCAACATATTCAGGAACAAATTAACTATGTGCAAGCCCATCCTGCTATCGAGGGACCTCGCAATGTGCTTGTGATCGGGGCATCTGCCGGATATGGCCTGGCTTCCCGCATTACGGCTGCATTCGGAGCGCGGGCCAATACAATCGGCGTATATCGTCCCAGTAATGCTACAGCTACACGGACAGCATCGGCAGGCTGGTACAATTCCGCTGCGTTCGAAAAGGCTGCTCAGGAAGCAGGGCTTAAATCCTTTAGCGTGACAGGGGATGCCTTCTCGGATGAAATCAAAGCCAAAACGGTGGAAGTCATTCGCGAAGAGTTGGGGCAAGTCGATTTGGTGGTTTACAGTGTCGCTTCCGGTCGCCGCACCAATCCCCGTACAGGTGAAACGTTTAATTCCGTGCTCAAACCCATTGACAAGCCGTACACAAATAAAACAGTCAACTTCCACACTGGCGAAGTGAGCAGCGTTACACTGGAACCTGCAACAGAAGAAGAAGTGCAGGCGACTGTAGAGGTTATGGGCGGCGAAGACTGGCAGTTGTGGATCGAAGCCTTGCGTGAGGGCGGTGTGCTGGCTGATTCTGCGACGACCTTCTCCTTTTCGTATATCGGTTCAGATATTACCCAAGCCGTCTATAGAGAAGGCACGATCGGAAGTGCAAAAGATCATCTGGAAGCCACAGCACAACAGCTGAACGATCAGTTGAGAGCCTCAGGCGGACGCGCCTTCGTCGCAGTCACCAAAGGACTGGTCACTCAATCCAGCTCTGCTATACCAGTCGTACCTCTGTATATTTCCGCTTTGTACAAGGTAATGAAGAAAAAAGGATTACATGAAGGCTGCGTGGAGCAGAGCTACCGTCTGTTTTCCGAGCGTCTCTATGCTGCGGAAACTCCTGTGGATGAGGAAGGACGTATTCGCATTGATGATTGGGAGCTACGTGAAGACGTGCAGGCTGAGGTAGCGAAAATATGGGACGAGCTGACGACAGACAACATCTACGAGCTGTCTGATCTTGAAGGATATCGCCGCGAATTTTTTAAACTGTTTGGCTTTGAATTTGAGGGTGTGGATTACGAGGCCGACATTGACCCGATCGTGGATATCCCTGCCGTTCGCTAAGTCATTTTAATGCGTTATTGTTATTATGTTGGGACAGCAAAAAAGCTGTTCTCCGTCAGAGGGGTATCCCGCTCTACATGGAGGACAGCTTTTGTTTGAAGCGAACATTGCAATTTTAAGATTCATTTGATATTGTACAAGTAGGCATAGCAAAATCCCTCTTTCCAATAAGAGGGTAATCACAGTTGGACAAGTCCTACCTTGCCTGACCGTATTTATTTGCTTAGCCTATTACATCCAACTCATAAGGAGATGAACAACATGGCAAAAGACGTTATGTGTGAAGTGAACTCATGTACACACTGGGCTCAAGAAAATAAATGTAGCGCAAGCTCCATTTATATCGTAAGCAACAGACCTACAGACACTCACAAGTCCGAAGAAACGGACTGCAAAACCTTTGAAGCAAAATAAGGTTGGTTATTTCTGTAAAGCATTAGTTTACCCTAAAGGAGCCCCTAGCCGGGTTCCTTTTCTTTTTATATTTTAGCAAGAATGATAATTATTATCAAGTCCTTTTTAACAACTTGGAATAAAATAATAACACAGAAGACAAAAAAAAGAAGCGTCGCTCTGAACGATTCGCTTCTTGTGCTTGACTCTTTGTAATTGTTCCTGCTTGGTTGGCTTCATTCGCACATGCTGCGATATCTCGCCATAATGACCATTTGTTTTGCGGCTCTGTGCAGAGCAGTAGTTTCCGGCGCGCTTCGCCTTGCTTAGCGCTTTTTGTGTTTGAGTACGTGCCATATGACTTTCACTCTCCTTGATTGGACTCCATTCATCATAGCATCTGGAATCCCCATCGTGAAGGGTACAAGTGTATGAGCTCACTGATTTCATTAAATGTCGGAAAACGGATTGTCGCCACTTGAGGCTGCTAAAACAAAAACAACGATTAAGAAAATGATGATCAGCGCATAAATCAGTGTCCCGATAATGCTGCATACCAATCCGGCAATAGCCATCCCCCTGCCTTGTTCGCCATGACGGTTAATTTCCTTCAGGGAAAGACTGGACAAAATGATACCAACGATTCCGATAATGAACCCCAGATAGGGAATGACGACAGCTAGAATACCGAGCACCATCGAAGCAACAGCTTTACTGTTTGTAGGCGGAAGCTGTGGGGGCGGATTAAATGGGGCGTTAAAACCATTCGTCTCCTGAAAAGGATCGGACGATTGGGGGTCTTTGTATAAATTACTCATTTGTCTGATTCAACTCCAATATGTAAAATAACAATATATACGTTCTAGGGTACCACAATCTTACAAATCAGGACAGTACTTATTTTAAAAAATGATGTTTATCTTTTAAAGTCGTATGCAACTATTCATTAAAATCCACAATACGTTTTACCGCAATACGCCTTTACTTTATTCAGCATTTTGCATCATTCGATTCCCAACGCTTAAAAGTACAATATATTGCTGATTTGAAATCTCTCTTGGGATTTATGCAAAATGCTCTATTATAAAAAAGAGCAAGGATGCGCTAACATCCTCACTCTTTGGCAGCAGCCGCTTTGAAGAGCGGTCAGCAGTAGGTTCAATCGGGGAAATAGATCGTTTACCTTTCGACGGGGCGATCTATTTCTTTTTGTTTTGGTTCAATGCAATAACAAGCGTGACGATTAATCCGATTAACGTAACTAGCAACGTACCGAACATCATCATCAATGTCAGAGCATCCTTAACCTCCACAGGCCTCACCTCCTTCTCAGGAGACTAGCCGACCGCCCACTAAGCCATTCTGTTGTTGAAATCAAAAGCCCGATGCTATACCTCTCTCTTCATCCTCTGCACGTTCAATGGCTTGAATTAGAGTCATCGAAGGTGTCTCACGCTTATACTGAATTGCCTTTGCATATGTACCTCCAGCCGCTTCCCATTCCCAAAACGTAATGATATCCAATAGCTCAAGGAAATATATAGATAGGGCGTTCACAGGATTTTCAATATACAGTTTCATAAAAAGTTCGTCTGAAAGCTGATCGTGTTCAAGATATTCATCCTTCATCATATGCAAGACAAGGACCATGCTTTTTCCATTCACATCTACAATCCGGTTACAGAATGTATTACGCCGTTCTACTGTATTTAATATAATTTGCATTTCATTGCGAATACGCCAAGCATCGGGAGAAATATTGAGCATGTTAATGAGATCATTAGCAGTGAGATCAGGGTTATATGGGGCTGGCTCAATAATACGTGTCCAGGTGTTATAGTTTCCGTTTTCAAATACTTGAATTGCGTCTGACACATGTATGCCGATCGTCTGCCATTTACGATTGAGGGCATCGGTAATATGATAATAGTGCAGTTCTGCTTCTTCGTCGCCTTCTTCTTGCTCCCAGACCATTCCCATCCGAACAATGTTTTTAATGGTTTGCTCATTGGCTTTGATTTTATTAGTCATAAAAGTATCATCCTCTCTTTTTCGAGTTTCATAAAATGGTATTTTTTTATAACTTCTGAGGTTATGTATTTATAATAAATCACAGGTTATATATTGTCAATGTATTTTATAACTCCAATAGTTATAAAATACATAAATTATTGTCGGCAATAGAGTTATCAATTATAATGAGAGCAAGAAGTGAACGGGGGAATGGTTGATGTTCGAATTCAGGCTAGCCCAAGCCCTAGAGCAGGTAGATTTGAATATGAATAAACTGGCAGTATTAGCAGATGTACGCCCAAACACCATAAATGATTTGGTCAATGGAAAAGCAAAGCGTATTGAATTAGAGACATTAGACAAGATACTATACGCATTAAATCAGGCTTCTATAATGAAAAATGCAGGTAAATACTTTCTTGTTCAGGACATATTACAATTCACTACAGAAAATAAGGAATTTGCAACACTTCAAGAAGAACCATTAATGTCGGACGATGTTTTTTTGAAAGTAAGAGATATATTCATGAATGACTCTGTTGGTACGAATATCAGTGGATTTGAAAATCCAAGCATACTAGAATTTCTTCTTGTGTATGAAGATCATTTTAAAGCAGGAATTTATAGTCTTCCAAATGACAATGAATACGAAAGTCGTATTAGCACTGCTTTTCTAAATATCGAACCTATATTAAAAACATATGGTTTGATCGAGTACTCAAAGGTGAAGGGATCAGAGACATATGTATATCGCCCGAGTGAAAAAGGAAAATACTTTCTAAAACTCTTAAAGCAAAATAATATTAATACGAAAGAAAGAAGACCTTAGCAATTTTGGTCTTCTTTTTATTTTTAACATACCTTTAACTTTACAAAGATGCTAATTCTGAAAAACCGTAGCTAAAGTGCCCTTCCTCAGTCAACACAGAAGTTATATTTAAAGATGAGTCAAATGCCAGAGAGGTGGAGAAAAATCAATCAAATTGTACATAGAAAACGGAGTAGGCGGAATGATGCTGTACAAGCGAAGCGGTGGCGATGGGAAGCACCATCCGTCTGCGGAGTGGCACGATAGGTAACTTTTAACTTCAGTTTGTATTATAGAGACTCACCTCACGTACATGAGCACTTTTCGAGGTGATCGGGCATATAGTATTTTACCTATTACTGATAAAATTCGCTCCATGAGAGCATCCTGCCAAGGAGGTCGGAGCTATGGTATATCGTGCAACATCCCGCAGAAGGGGTTCGCCTCACAAACGCTTAAATGCTGACATGCTCAGGAAAATATCCGCTGCTATGCTGCCATTTTACAAGGCCATTGCCACCCGTCGTTCTTTCGCCGTCCAATGGTCACGTGCTGTAGTGCATGGCAATTTGGATCGGATGAAGGCCCTCCTCTGCTCGGTAGCGCCATTTGCTGCCAAGCAAGGACTGGGCACGAACGGTATCGGCTATTTTATCTCCTTTTTGGCCCATCCACCAATGCTGTATTATACGAACGGAACGACGATTCCACCCGGTACGGTGCAGTTTACATTTGAGCCGAGGGTTCACCGCGCCATCGCCAGAGCCGTTTTTCCGCTGTATCTCGAATTGGCACGCAATCGATGCTTTGCTTCTGCTTTAGCCAAAGCCATCAACCAGAAAGACCAGCGTGCGGTTACTCTGATGATCCGCAGCTTGATTCCATCCACTGCACTGAAATCCGTACAAATCGAGGATCATGGCTTTGCTTTGCTTTTTAAGTATCCTTACAGTAAATATCCATACCGAAATCTGCTCATTCAGGAGTTTTCTTAAAAAGGTCGCTACAGTCGTTACAGACGTTTTTGCTTGAGTTGATCGATCAGCTCTTTACCCAATTGTATAGCCATGTCCGTCAACATTCGGATTTCGTCCTTCGTTACATGGTCCATATGCGCCCCGCAGCAAATTGCAAAGTTACCCGCAAACTCTTTTCGCAAACAAACGGCAATTTCTTCGGTAATATAAAATTCCTTGTGGGCTTGCAATTGAACGGTTTGGATCGGCTCCAGTCTGGCGCCTGCTGTAATCGTTCCCAGATGGGGCTGATCGCCGCCGGAAATAAGTACGACTATGTCCTCTCCCATAAAATAGGCATCCAGCACAAGGCGGATACGCCCGCTTTCTTTTTGCAAATGAATCATACGATTCTCTCCCACCTTAAAAAAATAATATTGTGAATAGATTCACTTTATATGTTTCTATTCATTCTATCTCTTCCAGACCTGTTCCACAATTCAAAAATGACCCACAGCAGACCTCCGTAAATGGTGGCTTGCTGTGGGTCTTCTGTTGTTATTTTAAAAGAAACATTCCATGCACCTTATTAACGGATCGTGATGGTATGCGCAGCTTTTCCGCTTGCGCCATTATTATCTGTCACCGTCAACTCCACGGTATACGTTCCGGCTGTGGTAAATTTATGCTTTACCTTGGAACCGGACGCTGTATCGCCATCGCCGAAGTTCCAGCTATAGCTGACGATTTCGCCGTCTACATCACGTGAAGCTTTTCCGTTAAACTGAACGTTCTTGTTCTTCTTGGCTGAATCATTCGCCTGAATGATCGCAACTGGTTTCTCGTTAGAGGTCGGTGGATTCGGATCAGGGTCCTGTCCTCCACCCTTCGTTACATACAATCTTCCCGGTGCTTCCGTCTCCACTTCATTTCCTGCTGCATCCCTTACCCGGATCACGATGACTCCGCCTTCCAGGCTCAGAGAAGAGGAAGTGAAGTAAGTTCCTTCATAATGACCTGACGAAGTTTCGTTTAACGGAATTTCGTTTCGGGCCAAGGTGGTCAGATTGAAAGGCAATTCCACACGGAAGGATGCCTCCAATCCGGACGCACTGTCGAAGGATACCCGCACCGGCTGCCCTGGTGTGATACGCACATCCTCAGCAGGACGGATATTTTCCAGCTTCGGCAGAGCTGTATCGACATACACTGAACGGGTAACCGTAGTTACGTTCTCGGCAAGATCCTTGGCCGTTACCGTAATTTGATTTTCCCCTTCATTGATAAGCAGACGCTTGTTAAAGCTGCCGTCACTTCCAAATTCGGCTGGTTCACCGTTAATCGTCAAGTCGGTGAGGAACTCGTCGTACACCGTACCGGTTACACTGACGACACCCGCATTTGTACGGGCTCCTTCATCTGGCGAAGTCAAGATCAGACCCGGTTTAGTCTGGTCAAGTATGACGACCACAGGTTCGGAACGATCTGTTACTTTGCCGTATACCGCTGCCTGAACACTCAGTGGATTGGCACCCGGCTGAAGATCGACCGCCAGACTGAACTGGCGATCCTTCACCTTGGTTGTGCCAGCCAGTTCATTACCGTTAAAGAGCTGGATGTCCGCCCCGTCTGCCGGGGAAGTACCTGTAACTGTGATTGTCTCTTCCTTCGTATACGTTGCCTTGGTCGGTGTTGTAATCGTTGGCGCATTAACCGGATATCTGACGATCGCCCGGATCATGTAATTGCCCTCATCCTCCGGTGATTGGCTCCATGCGCCGCTTACACCTTGCCAGCTACGAAGCGCATTGGGTCCACTCTCGTCTGTAGCAAGACCCGGAGCTTGCGTGCCTGCGCTTGGCTGCGTATAGACGATATAGAAGTCGCCTTGAACCGTTACGGGTTCAGGGAATTGTACGGTCGTCCACTGTGTTTCATCCCGAACGGCTGTGCCGTCAAATGGACCAGCCAGCAGACGTCCCGGTGCGCCTGCCGCACCAGAGGCATCATAGACGGAGTATTTGAACGCCGTTCCTCCCGGATTCGGGAAGGCTGAATTCCAGAACAGAAGCGACGCTCCTGTCACTTGAGCCACCTCTGATTCAGGTGTCATTCTGACTGCCCAGGAGTTGCCTGCCGCGTTAAAGGCTCTGGCATTTTCTCCGGTACCGTCATCGTAAGCGATGCCCCCCTGGAAGCCGATAAATGGCTTCAATGTGACATTCGCTTCCACACTGCCGTTCGGAGGTGCTGTGACCGTGACACTGTCGCTGTAATAATTTTCTGCTGCAATGGATAATGTATATGTCCCTTCCAGCACATCCAGCGTAAATTCTCCAGCCTCATTGGTTTCTACCGGAGCAATGCGTGCATCCTCCAGCACAAGCACTTTCGCTTTTCGGATCGGTTCACCGGATTGCTTATCGGTAATGACTCCGTGAATCGTGCCATGAGGTACCGCTTGGAGACTAAAGTTCGCTCTCACCACTTTATTATTTTCAATGGTGACCTGTTTCGTTTGTGGTACATACCCATAGGCTTCAGCCTTCAGCGTATAATCGCCTGCTACGTGAATGAAGCTGTATTTACCTGTGGTCGGATCGGTTTTCACCGAACGTCCGGTTTCCAGTACGGTAACTGTGGCGCTGGCAGGAAGACTTTCGAGACCGACACGTCCACTGTCCACCGTTGTTTCCTTCGGCTTCACTTTTTCCTGGAATTCACTCTTTTCGGTGCTTGTAATTTTGTACAGCGGGAATTGTTCTTCCGCTTTTTCCAGTTTGATATTCGACTCAGGTACTACATCCTTGGTCACTGTCGAAGCTGGAATGCCCAGCACACGGAAATCGTCAATGTACCAACCGTTTTTGTTCACACTGTTATCCGATTTCAAGCGGAAGCGAATTTGAATCTCATTGCCGGTATAGCTATCCAGATTGTAGTAAACTGGAGTCCATTTTTTCCCATTGGTGTTATGAGAGAATTTGCCCAGCTCGGTCCAGGTGTCGCCATTATTTTTGGACACTTCCACATAACCGAAGTCATAGCCGGACTCAATTTCAAACCAGTGGTTGAAGGTAAGTGTTGCGTTCCGCACACCATTCAAATTCATTTTTGGAGAAACCAGCGAAAAGTCAGCTCCGCTCTCATAGTTACTATCGAGATCGGTTGCCCATACGTTTGGTCTGGATACTGCACTTTCTGGTCCCACTTCTTTGGGGATGCCACGTTCCCATTCATCCTTGGTACCAGAATGAGTCCAGCCGTTATCCGAGTTGCCGTCAAATGAATCGCTATACAGCGTATCCGGCACTTCTACTCTCAGTGAAGCCTCATTCGACTTAGCTCCCTCGTTACCACTGTAATCCTCGGCCGCCACTGCATAATGATAGGTCGAGCCGCTGACCGTGATCGTATCGGTGAAGGTCAGTCCAGAGGTTGTACCCAACGAAGTATAATTTTTGCCCGATTGGGTGGAGCGATACACCTTATACTGCTTCACGTCTTCATCGGATGAAGCATTCCAGGCCAGCGAGACGTTGCCGACTGTATCCGCTTCGGCAGTCAGATTACTTGGCGCGGCAGGTGCAACGGTATCCGGCTCCTGAATCGACAGATCGTCGATATACCAGCCATCTTTTACAACCGTATTATCACTTGTAAAGTTGAACAGAAGGTATACCTTCTGACCTGCAAATGCTCGCAGATCGAGATATTGTGTTTTCCAGCCATTGCTGGTGCCTGTAAATGATAATACCTGCTCAAATGCATTCTGATTATTTTGGGTTGCCACATACACTTTGCCGAAATCAGAATTGTTTTCAAGATCGTACCAATGCTTGAAGCTAAGCAACGCCCCTTTGGGACTATTGGTCAGATCAATCGGAGGAGCGAGGAAATAACTGTTGGAATTGGTCTGGTATTGGCCTTCGAGATTGGTCGCCAGGACCTTCGTTCCCGAGTGTGCACTACCAGGGCCGCTTACCGGGGTTCCCCATTTCCAGACACTACCCTGTCCACCGACATTGATACCGGCAATATCCTTTTCAAAATCCTGTGTGTAGCCAGGTTTGACGCCTTTGGAGACATTAACCTTGTACACTTCGGTTTCAAAACCATTATTGCCGTAATCATTCACGCGAATATAGTATTCCAGACCGGCGCTATCCACCAAGAAAGTCGGGATGGACGCTTGATATGTACCGTCTTTGCTGTCGCCGGAGGTCCGTTCCAGCGGAATATATACATAGTTTGACGTACCCGCTGTTTTGGCAAAGGCCTCAACCGCTGTCACCCCGACATTATCCGTTACATGAGCAGTCAGAGGTATATCAATGCCCTCGAATGCCACAGCAGACGGTGTATGCTCCAGAACAGGTGCTTCCAGATCATCTCCACCTGTTACGACTTTACCAGATACGGAGCCCAAGCCCTGGACGACAGAGCCGACTGCATCCAATGCATTAATGACACCATGTCCGTAGCCATTGTTCGGAGAGGTCGGATATGTGCTATCCGTGCGTGGTGTAGCTGTATTTTCCAGAATTTCTTCCAGTTGATCCACGGTAAGCGAATGATTCGCTTGCAGCAACAGAGCCGCAAGTCCCGCTACATGAGGGCCCGCCATGGAAGTTCCGTTATATCCGCCTTTATAAGCACCGCCAGCAACGGATGATCGAATATTTACACCCGGTGCAGAAACCTCGGGCTTCACTTCGCCATATGGCGACGGTCCCAGCAGTGAGAAGCTGGCCAGTTTGTCATTAAGATCGGTTGCTCCAGTGGCAAAGGATTCCGGGTAGTTAGCCGGATTCGCTACCGATCCAGGACCGCCCGGATTCGAAAGAGATGTATTACCTGCGGAGAACTCGGGGAATATCTGTGCATCCCGCCATGCTTGAACCACAGGTCGGAACCATTCATCGAGGCCGGGTCCGCCGCCCCACGAATTGTTCACCACGTCCGGTGCAAGCTCGGGATGAAGATTGCCTTGGGCATCCCTTGGCGCAAGCAGCCATTGGCCGCCGTCGAGTATAATTGCATCCGTCGTTTCCGGATTAAAAATCCGAACCGCAATCCACTTCGCGCCAGGCGCAACGCCGACCCGGTTCGTTCCATTTTCCTCGGAGCCGACCATCGTTCCCATCGTATGCGTACCGTGGGAATCCGCTTCCTGATCGACCGGAAGGGTCGCATGACTATGCGGATCGTACCAGCTCAGCTCGGGATTCACGACATTGCCTGCCGCGTCCAGACCGCGCCATTTACGATGCAGGGCCGGATGAGTATAGTCTACGCCTGTATCGAGATTGGCCACGACGATTCCGGTTCCGTCGATTCCTTGTTCCCATACTTGGGGTGCATTAATATGTGATATATTCCATTCCACGGTAGATGGGTCTACAGCGTTCTTACCTGCATTGCCTGGCTTCGCCGATGCTTTACTATCGTCCTTTTCCAGCTCTACCGCTTTCTCTGCCGTTGCAGATTTTGCCGTGTCTGCTGTCGCTGTTTCAGCAGTTTTGGCGGCTGTTCCCTCTGCCTGCTTGTCAACTGTCACCTTTTGTAGATAACGTGTTTCGTTCGGCAAAATTTTGTCTACCTCTGGCAGCTGTGAAATATGGTCCAGCACCTCCTTGGTGCTTGTGACTGCCAGGGCATTGACAATAAAGTAGCTTTTATATTCCTTCACTCCGCCGCTCTCTGATTGTTTATCCAAATAATTTTCAAGCCCGTATTGGGTTCTTGAAGCGGTTTCACGCAGAGAGCTGATCACATTGCTGCGGACAGCCATTTTGGCGGCAGAGGGTGTTATTTTCTCAAGCGAGGCCTTTTGGAGAGCATTTTTGGAAACCTTGTTCGTGTCTACCTGTTCTTTTAATTTGACCAGATAGGTTACATAGTTGTTCTCCTCAAACTGTTTGGTCAGTTTAGGGGATACCTTCGCGGTCGTTACCTTGTGCGCAGCTGATTTCAACTCCAGCTTGGAGCCATCCGGTGTGTTATTCGCCAAAGCGGGTTGAACAAAAGAAAAGGCCATAAGCAAAGATAGTCCGATAGATAGTGGTTTCTTAAATCGTTTAGGTTTAATCAATTACTTCTCCACTCCTTTTACTGGGTTTAATATTTCTGGTATAACCTGTACGAGAGTACGACCTCATGCCTTCTTGCCTTCACATCAAATCTACGGGCTGCACAACATGATATGGTTGGCAACCACCTCCTTCATAGAATATAGAGGTCATCATTTTGCATCATTCGATCCCCAACGCTCGAAAGTACAATTTGAAATCGCTCTTGGGATTGTTGCAAATGCTCAGGTATAAAACGATTTGAATTTTCTTAGGTGAGTTTATTTCATAGGTGAATGTATTTCATAGGTGAGTTTGCGAATCCAAAAATAGAAAGCGATGAAATTCAGCAGATACCAAGGAGAACAAGCAGGAGAATGTCGAAGAGAGAACATGCTATAACACGACATGTTATATCGTTACATTTTATATTAAAAATTGATATAAAAACATATATTATGGATAGTATAAAGTTATCAAAACAGATATACAAGTGATTTTTTTGCAATTTCCTTGAAATTTATAATTTTTGTATTTTCTATGTACGAAAACCCCTTTGTAACGGCTGCGTTAATGTTGCATTACACGGTTAGCAGGTGTATGCAAATCTCTGGACGAGCCGCTTCAAGGGATTTCCGAAGTCTTTCTAAAACACGATCAGACCATTCTAGTTAAGTACCGAATTGACCGCAGCCAACGCGTCGATCAGGCCATATCCATAGCCGTTATTCGGTGAAGTTTTATATTGGCTGTCTGTCAGCGGCGTCGCTGTTTTCGAAATAACATCCTCCAGTTGATCCACTGTCAAGGATGGCTTGGCCTGGAGCAGCAATGCCGCTAATCCGGCCGTATGCGGGCCTGCCATGGATGTACCGTTCCAGCCACCCTCATAAACTCCGCCAGGAACAGAGGAACGGATGTTTACGCCAGGGGCCGATATCTCAGGCTTCACTTCTCCATATGGCGAAGGACCACGCAGCGAGAAGCTGGCCAGCTTATTGTTAACATCAGTCGCTCCTGTGGCATAGGCTTCCGGCAGGTTCGCCGGATTCGCTACCGATCCAGGACCGCCCGGATTTGATAGTGTCGTGTTGCCTGCGGAGAACTCAGGGAAAATCTGAGCCGCTCTCCACGCTTTGGTGACAGGACGATACCATTCATCCAGCCCAGGTCCGCCACCCCATGAGTTATTCACCACATCCGGTGCAAGCTCAGGATGCTTCTTACCATTTTTGTCTACTGGAGCCAGCAACCATTGGCCTCCGTCCAGCAGGATGGAGTCTGTCGTTGACGGGTTGAATACCCGTACGGCAATCCATTTGGCACCGGGAGCAACCCCGATTTCATTCGTACCGTTACTGTCCGAGCCAACACTCGTCCCCATCGTATGTGTACCATGTCCATTTGAATCTGTTGGCAGTGATGCTCCGTTAACCGCATCATACCAGCTCAGCTCTGGATTCACGACTTGACCGGAAGCATTCAAGCCGCGCCATTTTCTTTTCAGCGCCGGATGAGTGTACTCTACGCCTGTATCGAGATTGGCAACGACAACCCCTTTGCCGTCAATGCCTTTGGCCCAAACCTGTGGTGCTTTGATTTTGGAAATATTCCATTCGGCTCGGCTCGGCGTTACAGCATCCTTATATACGGATTCCTCCACGGATTTTTGTGCATTCTCTTCCGTTACAGCCGTGTCTACAGCAGCTTGTTCGGCTGTCGCTTCCTCGACTGCTGGCTGGGCATCCTTATCTATTTCAACCTTTTGCAGCTCCCGCGTTTCATCCGGTAAAATTTTGTCTACCTCAGGAAGTGTGGCCAGATTGTCCAGTACCTCCTTGGTACTCGTTACCGCAAGTGCGTTCACAATAAAGTAGCTCTTGTACTTTTTGACACCTCCGTTATTGACTTCCTTCTTTAAGTATTCTTCCACAGGCTGTTGAGATTTTTCAGCAGTTTCAATGAGAGAGTTCACAACCGTTGTACGTACAGAAAGCTTAGCGGCAGCCGGAGAAATCTGGTCTGCGGAAGCCTTTTGGAAAGCATGCTTGGCAACCGACTCTGTATCAACCTGATCTTTTAATTTGACAAGATAGGTGACGTACTCGCTGTCACTGAATTGCTGGTTCAGTTTGGCTGAAACCTTGGCGGAAATGGTCGAAGCTCCTGCCGCGGTGGTTGTGCTCGCATCTCCGTACACCGGAGAAATCAGAGAAAAAGCAAGAATAGCAGTAAAACTAGCCGATAGCGTCTTTTTGATATTTTTCGACTTAATCAATACTTTCCATCTCCCTTTACTTGGTTTTGTGGTTCTCAAGAACAACCTGCCGACAGCCGCGTGAAAAGCTCACAAAATAGCCTTTGGCCCTCACCTCCTTCAAAAATATAGATTCTAGCATGGAATCCATAGGTCATGATTCTGTGGTGAACAACCAAGGGTGCAGGACCGAGAGAAACAGTACACTGTTGGGACAAAGGCATCGCTGGCACTTGTACAGCACCCATCTACCTACTATGTCCGTCCCCATGTAAATTTTCAAAATTCAGCTTATATCGCTTTGGAAAAAGTAAGAGAAAAACGTGAAGAAAAAAGTAGGGTAGGAAGCCAGAAGTTATCGAGGAGTTTAATATCTGTGCATTAAAAGCCAAATTAAAACAAAAGAATGATACAAATGGTATCTTTTGAATCTAGTATAATGTCATAAAAACAGATATACAAGCATTTTTTTGAATTTTTTCCCTTTTTCTTCGAAAACAAAAAACCTCTTCCGTTTTTACGAGCAGGTGCTATTCTTGATAGTGCCCTGCTAATCGTAAAAATAAAAGAGATTTTTCGGCAGTCGTTCTGCACTCCAATAGAAGAGTTCAGAGAGAGCTATCTGCCGCTATTTACAGGCATGGGAACCGGAACCGCTCCATCCGAAATGGATGGTTTTGATAGTGCTTGCGATCTGCCACATAGGGCGGTACATTCCCGAAAAGCCATCTGCCTGCACCCGCGACATGTATCCCGATCCACCAGTGCTATGGCTGCCGTGAGGGCTTCTCCTGTATGCTCGAAAAAATGCTCGTGTCCGATCATGTCGTAGCATCCGGTTTTGTGAAGTAATGTCTGCGGCTGCGGCTGTAGGCCAGAAACAAGCACCGTTCCACCGGATTTACGATATTTCTGAATCAATGCGGTAAAGTTAGACTCTCCTGTTATATCCATAAAGGGAACCTTACCCATACGCAACAATAAAATCCCTTGCTTATGACCAGCCTGACCTCCCATCCCCGAATTTTCCAATGCCGAAGCGGCACCAAAAAATAGAGGGCCTTCCACACTATAAATCGCCACCTGTGGGCAATCATGCTGCTCTGTAACCATATGGGCACCGACTTTTTCATGCTTAACGGAAGGATCGGGTAGTACCTTATCCACTGAAAGTGCACTGCTCATACGCTTGACGAACAGCACAACGGCCAGAATCAGACCTACTTCAACAGCCGTGGTCAGCGTCGTAAATACTGTCAGTAAAAAGGTGACAACCAGTACGATAGAGTCCGCTGTCCGCGTCTTGAGAATGTGTGCAAAATGTTTGCGCTCGCTCATATTCCAGGCGACCACCATCAACACCGGAGCCATACTCGCCAACGGAATATTGGATGCATACGGAGCAAAAACCACCAGAATAAGCAGCACAACCAAGCCGTGTACAATACCCGACATGGGAGACACGGCACCACTGCGGATATTTGTGGCTGTGCGCGCAATCGCCCCCGTCGCAGGAATGCCGCCAAATAGCGGTGTAAGCAAGTTGGCAATACCCTGTCCAACCAGCTCACGATTGCTGTTATGCCGGGCTCCCGTCATGCCGTCCGCAACCACCGCCGAAAGCAGGGATTCGATAGCTCCCAGCATTGCGATGACAAGTGCGGGCGGCAGCAGCTTCACAATTAGGTCCCAGGTCACGCCTGGAACATGCAGCTCAGGCAGAGATGCCGGAATTGCGCCGTATGCGGAGCCGATCGTTGCCACCTGACCTGGAAAAAGCCAGACTGCCACCAGCGTGGATAAGAGCAGGCCCACGAGTGAACCGGGTACCTTGGGCCATTTTTTAGGCACCAGAATGAGGGCGGCAAGACAGATACCCGCCGTCAGAATACTGTACACATTCAGTGAAGGCAGGCGATGGATCAGCTCTGCCATAGAAGGCAGAAACGTTTCATGCCGCTCTACTCCGCGCAAGCCGAGAAAGTTAGCAATCTGACCGCTGAAAATCGTCACGGCAATGCCCGCCGTAAAGCCAATCGTTACTGGCTTGGGGATGAACTTAATTAACGCGCCTAGCCTCAGCACGCCCATTAAGATGAGCATAATCCCCGCCATAAAACCGGCTATGAGCAAATTCTCATAACCGTACTGCATGACAATAGCCAGCAAAATCGGAATAAAAGCGCCCGTAGGTCCGCCAATCTGAAATTTGGACCCTCCTAACAGTGAAACCAAAACTCCTGCCACAATGGTCGTGTACAGCCCGTATTCCGGCTTTACTCCTGATGCAATGGCAAACGCCATACCCAGCGGAATGGCCACAATTGCCACGATACTTCCGGAAATCAGGTCCTTTCGCAAAGCTCCTGCGTTATATCCCTCGAACCTTCCCATCCACTTCATCCTCTGTAACCCTTCTTTTCTGTAGTAGCATTACTTCTCGTTCCGTATACCCTCCAGCAACGAGATCGCTTCGACCAGATGATTGTCAAAAATTTGCCGCGCCACCGCAAGCAGTTCCGTCAAGAGCGGGTCCCGCAACGAGTAAACGACCGTCGTGCCTTCCTTGATGCTGCTCACCAAATTTTTGGCGCGCAACACGGCCAACTGCTGCGATACGGCAGAGCCTTCGGAACCGAGCGCAGTCTGTAGCTCATTTACGTTCCGCTCCCCTTCACTCAACACCTCCAGAATGCGGATGCGCAGAGGGTGAGCCAATGCTTTGAAAAAGTCGGCCTTAAACTTCTGGAGATCCCCTTCCATGCTTGCTCCGTCCCCCTCACAAAAATTGTCCTGTAAACCATCAACAATCTCTGAATATTTGAATATTTAGACAATAACAGGTTTGGGTCATTTGAACTATGATCTAGCTCACACTTCACTATGATTAAAGTCACATCTTTCCATTCTCCCTGTTTTCAGGGTTGACAGCTTCCACAGGTTTCCATTAACATAGCAATTAACTTTAGGAAAAGGGGGCCGACAGACATGACTGAGCTTTACATGATGGTGACAGACAGGCAGCATGACAAAACCATATATATGAATTTTCGTCTCATCGGCCCCGTTCGGGCGACATGATGGGTGACATCGCGCTGTCTGACGGCGTGATTAACCAGGCTTTTTTCTGTATTTAATGCTATTGGAAGAACAGGTTATTTTACGTATTAATGATGTATAGATCATGACGTGTAATGACACTTTCGGTGCAGGAAGCCGTAGACGACAAGTCTGCGGCTTTTTTTATTTTCTTTTTTAAAGCTTAATTTGTAAGTAATTTTAGATTTCAGGATTTTGCAAAATCCTTATTTACATGAAGAAGGGAACTATCCAACCATATGAATATACAACACACAACAGACTCGTTCTTAGAAAAGGGACCTTACAGCCATCTTATGAAGCTTCCGGCTGGCGATTTGACCGTATATGCTTCTCAGCAGCTTTTCTCCTCGCTGGATTACAAGGTGTTCGAGATGGCTAATAACAATTTACAAATTCCCGGTATCCGCTATATGGGCTATACTCCGGATGTGCATGTAGGCGTCGGAACCTGCATCGGCACGACAGCGGTATGGGGAATGGAGGACGGCTATGTATCTCCCTCCATCGTCGGCAGCGATATCGGCTGCGGCATGCGCGTACACCTGACGAATTTGCACAAGGATGCCTTGAAGGAAACCAAGCTGCGCCGCAAGCTGGTCAAGACCATTGATAAATATTTGCCGATGGAAGCCCACCAGCGCGGACATTATTCAGATATCCGGCTGGAGCATATTGTACGTAAGGGTCTGCATGGATTACCTAATAAATATATTCCGGACAGCTACACGCCTAAAAAATCCACCTCACTCACCCATGTAGAACACAGTAAGTTCTCATTTGATGAAGAGGTACTCAATCTTGTCGAAGATCGCACGTGGCACCGGGCTCACCGACAGCTCGGCACGCTGGGTGGAGGCAATCATTTCGTTGAAATTCAGGCGATTGAGATTGCCGAGCACAACCGTGAAATAGCCGAAGCCTGGGGGATGTTCGACGGTCAGGTTGCCGTTATGGTCCACTCCGGATCACGTGCCTGGGGTGGAGCGGTCAGCCAAACCAGCTCGTCTGCCATTGCCAAAGCAATGGGTCGCCTTGGGCTTGGAACCTCTGATCCAAGGTTGGTATTTGCCCCCCTGGAGCATCCCGAAGCTGCACATTACATCAATATGATGTACTCGGCGCTGAACTATGCGGTGGTGAACCGACATTTGATCGCTTTTTCCGTGCGTGAAGCCTTCCGTGATGTCTTTGGTACAAAGTGCGAGTTGCGCACCTTGTACGATCTGATGCACAATTATGGTTGGGAGGAATCCCACCCGGATCACGGTAACGTGTTTGTGCATCGTAAAGGGGCTACCCGCGCCCTTCCAGCCGAACATCCCGACAATCCAAAACCTTACCGGGAAACAGGACATCCGGCCTTGATTCCCGGCTCTATGGGGATGTCCTCCTATATTATGGTCGGTCTGCCGGGCGGGCAGGATAACTTCCACTCCATTTGCCATGGAGCGGGCCGTATCCGTTCACGCTCTGCGACCAAACGGCTCGTAAGTGTGGACGATTTTGCCGGAGCACTTGGTGTAGGGACAGACGACGAGATTGTGGTCAATCAGTCATCGCTGGAAAGCATTCTCGACGAATCTCCCCAAGCCTACAAAAATGTAGATGATATTATTGAAAGTGTCACCGGGGCAGGACTCGCAGCCGTTGTAGCCAAATGTAAGCCGCTAGCCGCCCTGAAAGGAGCCAAATAATTTGAGTATAGATACACCGGCTATTTATAAATTTGATGAACATACGGATGGGCGCATTACGGGCTATGCCGCTTATGCCCGTCTGATCGACGGCATCAGTGAAGCCCTATATAATCGCTATGGCGTAAAATATGAGCTGTATGCCAGCGACGATCCCAATATTGAGTATTGGGACTTGCTGGAGGAGGACATTCGTTCAGGCAGCCCGGATCTGGAGCATGTGGCACGGGTCTTTGATCGCCTGGAGGAACGCACCATCCAATATGACGATGACGGGCCGACTCCAGAGTACGGCGTGCACCTGTCGATGCGTAATAATGTATTCGCCTATCCCAAGTGGGGCATCGCGCTGGCGCGGGTTCCCTTTTTTCGTGAGAATGGCGTATACAATGAAGATTACGTATTTGCGACAGGCGATCAGGAACTGCAAGGCTTCCTCGCGGGGGTACGTGGGCGTGAACGCAAGCAGAACATGAAGCGGGTCACCGTCTTTACGGACACAAGCCGCGGATTATCCCGGCAGGCGGAGCCGATTACCCGTGCCATTACGCGGGATGACGTTATTTTGAAAGCGGAAATCAAGCGCGATATTTTCCGTTCACTCGATCAGTTTTTTGAAGCAGATCGTACCTTCTATCAGACTTATAATATTCCATACAAACGCGGTATTCTGCTGTATGGCCATCCGGGCAACGGGAAAACGACGCTTGTTAAATCTATTGCGAGCAGCGTACCGGGCCCGGCCGCCTACTGGCAAATTACGGAGTATACAACCAGTGAATCGGTCAAAGAGGTGTTCGAAGCGGCTACCCGTCTGGCTCCTATGGTACTGGTCATTGAGGATATTGATTCCATGCCGCAGGAGGTTCGTTCCTTTTTCCTGAATACGCTGGATGGCGCTACTTCCAAGGAGGGTATCTTCCTGATCGGAACGACCAACTATCCCGAAAAAATTGACCCGGGTCTGATGAACCGGGCAGGTCGTTTCGATCGCGCCTATGAAATCAGTTTGCCTGACGAAGCGCTGCGATTAGCGTATCTCAAGCTGCGCAACTTCCTTGTTTTTGCAGGAGAGACAGGTACACAGAATGCGGCAGCGATGACTGACGGCTTCTCCCTGGCTCAGCTCGGCGAGCTGTATGTCAGCACTGCTCTGGAATGGCATGAGAGTGGAAAAACAGATATTGAGTTGATTATTAAAGGTATGCGAGGCGAGCTGGATAAGAGCCGTAAGCAGGACTGGTTAAAAAATGTGGCCGAAGGACGCGTTGGATTCTTCTGACTTATCCATTCATTGCCTTATCAAGACATTAATGTTACGATAATAATCAATAAAGTATCGAAAGGGTGACCTTAAGCTAATGATCTACTAATCCTATTCCACCAAAGAAAAAATCGTAATCTTACGAATTTTCTGGATAGGATTAGTGTAGGCTTTTGGGATTAACGATAAGAGCAGTGCTTCTTTGACAGGAGCAGTGTATCTTCTTGTTTTCGTACGTCTGCCTCCTATCCAGAAACCAATGGATAAGGAGGTTTTTTGTATTAAAAAAATACTCGCAATTATGATGATTAATATATTCATTGTTATGATAGGCGTTGGTTTAATTACTCCTATCCTGCCGAAACTCATCATCGAATTTGGAGCCAGTGGGCAGTCGATAGGGTTATTAGTAGCAGCTTATGGTATGACACAGTTCCTGCTATCTCCAATGACTGGACAACTGTCTGATCGGTATGGAAGAAAAGCATTCATCATCGTAGGTGTCATTGTTTTTGCTGTAGCTAAATTGATCTTTGCTATTGGAGATGAGCTATGGATGCTCTATACCTCAAGACTTCTGGAAGGAGTGGCAGCAGCCTTGATTGTTCCGCCAATGATGGCATATGTAGCTGATATTACAACAACCGAAGAACGCGCCAAAGGAAATAGTCTGCTTGCCGCAGCCATGTCATTCGGATTTGTCATTGGACCTGGACTTGGTGGTTTTCTTGCAGGGTATGGAACGAGGGTGCCGTTGTATACAGCGACGGGTGCCGCTATTGTTGCAGTTATTTTTCCAATGATTTGTTTACCTGAAAGTTTATCGAAAGAACAAATGAAAGCAGCGCGGGCAAGGGTGATTCAGAGGGAATCTATTTTCAAACAATATGTGAGATCGTTGAAATCAAAATATGCGATGCTCTTTGTACTTGTTCTGGTGATGACCTTTGGACTCGCTAATTTTGAATCTGTTCTTGGATTATATGTAACGAATCGCTTCCAATTCTCACCGGAACATATTTCAATCATACTGACCGTAGGTGCTGTGATCGGAGTCAGTATGCAGGCATTATTGGTTGCTAAAGTCATCCATATATTTGGTGAAAAAAGGGTGATCAAAGGATCGCTTCTTTTTACTTCATTTGCGTATATTTTATTTCTATTTGCTAAAGATTTTTGGAGTATCCTCCTTGTAACCTCCGGTATTTTCTTTGCCACTGCAATGCTTCGTCCAGCCCTTAATACACAATTATCGAAGATGGCAGGGAGTGAACAAGGTTATGTTGCTGGTATGAATAATGCCTATATGAGTATTGGGAATATCCTGGGTCCCACTCTAGCTGGATTTTTATTTGATGCAAATATATTCGCTCCATTCATAGCAGGCTGTTGTATTCTCTGGATTACTTTTTTGATTACGTTAAAATTGAAATAAAAGAGGATAACTGATGAATAAAAGGCAGCTACTAGGGCGTGTCTTCAAAGTGTTTAAGTAGGAATATATTGGTTAAAACCATTAAATGAGCACACGATATGAAATTCAAGATCAACAATGGCGGCAGATTCAAGATCTTTTTCCACCTGAACGAAAACCACAAGGAGGACGTCCTGCAGTGGACAATCGAATCATGTTGAATGCCATGTATGGGTGGCCCGTTCAGGCGCCCCTTGGCGTGATTTGCCCGATTTCTTTCCCAATTGGAAATCTGTCTACACCCGCTTTCGACGCTGGCAGAAAGCAGGGATTTGGGATGAAGTGTTAAAACACGTTTCGCTGGATTCCGATGAGGAAAGCGTGATGATTGATGCCACGATTGTGCGAGTTCATCAGCATGGATCGGGCGCAAAAGGGGGCAAAGCATCGAGTTTATCTTCAATATCTGCGCAAAATAACCATCAATATCGGCGTTTAATCGCTAGCCAACAGTTGAAGAAGTTCAAACTTATAGCCTCCGTATTAGCGAATGTTACATGACCAAATACAATAAGCTTTATTTTTAGGCACGTTCTCATACCATTAAGTTTAGGCAATATCTAATCGGGATTAGACGCATGTTCGTGTCCCTCGACACCACGGTTCAGCAAATTCCAAAATTGTTCAACCATGACTGATGCCGGATATGGCATCGAACGGGTAATCCACCATTCCAATACTCCCACTGCCGCTGAAATTAAAAATTGCACCGTAATGTCCCTGTTCATTTCCTGATCAAGGTTGATCGAATCCAGATGCTCGCTCAGACTTTGCCGGAACATTGTCTCCATTTGGTTCCGAAAAACCCTACTTCCCTTGCTCGTCAGCATTATGGAATAGAAAGAAGCATGTTGCTCCAAATATTCAAACGTGCGCAGTAGTGCGATTTTGGAAGGGAGATGAAACAAGTCATTTTCAGACATACAATTGCGTAGTAACTCGTTAATTTGAGCTTCCATGCATTGATCGCGCAGATCGTACTTGTCAGCGAAATGCAAATACACCGTTCCGCGATTGACATTCGCTTCCTCCGCAATTTGATTGATCGTTATGCTCTCGAATTCCTTTTCTGACATCAGCCTCATAAAAGCATCAATAATTGCTTGCCTCGATTTTTGAATACGCCTGTCCATATCCTTCCCCCCTTTATACCATCCAAAAAAAATGATCACTTCGAAGCCCTCTGTTGAAAAATCAACAACCGAGCTTGTTTTAACCATTGAACACCATTTATTGCTCTGATACATTCACTATATAAAATTTATGTTGATAATTCAACATATGTTCAATTATAGAGGAGGTATAATCATAAAATCTATTTTTTACAATATTTGAAATAATTTAATTTACATTAAATCAGGAGGGTTTAAAAATTGAAACTTACAGGAAACACGATTTTTATTACAGGCGGCGGTTCGGGAATTGGACGTGCGTTAGCAGAAGCTCTCCACAATCTTGGAAACAAAGTTATTATCTCTGGTCGACGTAAAGAGCGTCTGGAGGAGACGATCAAAGCGAATCTCGGCATGTCCGCAGTGGAATTGAATGTACAAGATCCTGCCAGCATAGAGGCGGCCGCCAAACAGTTAATCGAAGAATACCCGGATTTAAATGTCTTGATTAACAACGCCGGCATCATACAGTCCGATGACGCGGCGGGCGTGATTGATGAGGATGTTTTGGTTTCGACTGTCACCACAAACTTGCTAGGTCCAATTCGGTTGACTTCTGCATTCATTGAGCATTTGAAGTCCAAAGAAGAAGCGGTTGTCATCAACACGACTTCGATACTTGGATTTGTACCGTTAGCGACAACTGCTGTATACTCCGCGACGAAGGCAGCACTTCATACCTATACGCTGTCCCAAAGGTACATGCTTAAAGACACATCGGTAAAAGTAATAGAAATTGTGCCACCATGGGTTCAAAGCAACAACGATGAACCGCGTGCGATGCCACTTGCGTCATTCATTGATGCAACGATAAAGGTACTTGGCACGGATACAGACGAAGTTCTGGTGGAAGAAGCGAAAATGTTTCGAAATAACTCTGGGCCGAACGAAGGTGTTTTTGTGACCCAGCTTAACGATATGATGAATTCTGAACCTCCAAAGATTCATTGATCCACCTGTAATTAAATTTTCCAAAATTTAGTCGAACATGAATTAGACACTTAGGTCTGTCTAATTCATGTTCATTTTATTGTAACTTGCTCGTGGAGTAAGAAAAAGCGCCAAGCGGTCACGCCCAAGAGCTTAGCGAATATTTTCGTTAGTTTGAAGACACGCCCTAGTACGGGACTTTTTTTTCAGTACCCGGCTGTAGCTGCCTTTTCTTTATTCTGTTTCCCCGCTCAACCGATTTAAAAACTGAATAGCTCGTGAACTGGTGGGCTGCTCCAGAACCTCATGTGGCGTCCCCTGTTCAACGATCACACCCTGATCCATCAAAATCACATGGTCCGCCACCTCAGCGGCAAACTTCATTTCATGGGTGACAATGACCATGGTCATGCCTTCGGCAGCCAGTTGCTTCATGACCTTGAGCACCTCGCCTACCAACTCGGGATCAAGAGCGGAGGTCGGCTCATCGAATAACAGCACCTCAGGCTCCACCGCCATTGCCCGGGCAATACCGACACGTTGCTGCTGTCCGCCCGACAACTGATGGGGATAGGATTCCGCTTTGTCCGCCAGTCCCACCTTTTTAAGCAGCTCCAATGCGCGTTTGCGTGCCTCGTCCTTGTTTTTCTTTTGAACGGTGACTTGGCCCTCCATTACGTTTTGAACTGCCGTCATATGCGGGAACAGGTTGTAGGATTGAAACACCATACCCGTTCGCTTGCGCAGCGCCAAGATGCTTTCCTGCCGCAGCTTCGTTCCTTTGGCAAAATTCAGTGCAATATCCCCCACCTGAATCTCACCCTGATCGGGAACCTCCAGCAAATTCAGACAGCGCAAAAGCGTTGTTTTACCAGAGCCGGACGGGCCGATGATCACCAGCACCTTCCCTTTATCCAACGTCACATTAACACCCTTCAGCACTTCCAGCGAGCCGAACGATTTGTGTATATTCCGAGTTTGGATCACCGGTACAATCTCCTTTATCTGACGGAAAAACGGCTCAGCCGCTTCTCCAGGTAATTTTGCAGCACGGTCAATACGGTGCTAAACAGCAGATAAATAACCCCCGCCTCGGTATACACCAATAACGGCTCATACGTGGTGGCTACAATCTGGTTAGCTGTTCTGAACATTTCCACATAGGTGATCGTCGCAGCCAGCGAAGTATCCTTTACCAAACTGATGAAAGAATTCGCTAACGGCGGTACGGACACACGGGCTGCTTGCGGAAGCACGATACGCCGCAGCACTTGCCAGCGTGTCATCCCCAAGGAATATCCCGCCTCCCACTGTCCTTCCTGAATGGATATGATAGCCGCACGCATAATTTCGGAGCCATAAGCCCCCACGCTGAGCGTAAAGCCGATCACTGAAGCAATGAAAGGGTCCAGCGTAATGCCAACTGAAGGCAAGCCGTAGAAAATAATATACAATTGCACCAGCAACGGTGTTCCCCGAATCACCCACACATAGAAGCCGGAAATCAGCTTGAGTATTTTCCATTTGGACAATCGAGCCAACGCCGTAACCAGCGCCAGTATCAAGCCCAGAGCAAAGGAGATGAGTGTGAGCGGAATCGTAAAAGAAACCCCTGCTTTCAGCAGAGGCAGTAATGAATCGATAATAATTTGTATCTGGCGATCATCCATTGTGCAGACATCCTTTAAAAAGATAAGTTTGCGAAAGTCCGGTTCGACATGGCGAGACTCCGGTTATTCGTGTGTTATTTGGATACGTCGGCTCCAAAATATTTCTCGGAAATTTTCAGGTACGTACCGTCAGCCTTCATGTCAGCCAGCGCTTTGTTGACTTCCTTGATCAAGTCTTCACTGCCTTTGTTAAAAACAGCCGCGCTGTGTGAAGCATCTGGAGATTCATCTACCTTTTTAATGGGAGCGTCAGGCTTTTGCTTCTTCAAATCAAGATAGGACAAGCCATCATTGACGGTCGCATCCACTCGTTTGGATGTCAGGAGATCAATCGCCTGATTGAATCCGTCCGTTGCCACAATTTCCGCGCCATTGCTCTTCGCAATTTGAGTCAGGTTGCTGGTCAGGGATTGCCCGGCCTTTTTACCTTTCAGATCAGCAAATTTTTTGATGTCATTATTATCTTCGCTTACGATCAGCACTGCCTTGGAGACAATGTACGGATCGGAGAAATCGTATTTTTGCTTGCGCTCATCGGTAATGGACACTTCATTGAACACCGTGTCGAACCGTTTGGAGTTCAATCCCGCGAATATACCATCCCATTGCGTCTCGATAAACTCCGGCTGTACGCCCAGACGCTTACTTACTTCAGTTGCAATATCGACGTCGAAGCCTGTCAGCTTACCAGCAGCATCATGGTAGGTAAATGGAGCATAGGTACCTTCCGTACCGATTCGCAGCTTGCCGCTCGCTTTTACAGATTCCAAACTAGCTGTGGCGGTTGTATCTGCTTTTCCATTAGTAGACCCGGCATCCCCGGTAGAAGCATTATTTGAATTAGCACCTTTGTCGTTGTTGCCGCAGGCCGAAACCAGCAAAGCCATTACGATCAGTACGACTGGTAAAAATCTAAATCTTTTCATGTTAACCACACTCTTTTCCTTTTTCTTGATAACCTAGCACGTAGCTGGCTCATTGAATAGTACATCATTCATTTTTACACGTCAATGCTTTTATCCAATAATCCCTATGCAAAAGGTAAGCTATAGCATTTCTGGGCTCAAAGTTATCCTAGGTTGACTCATTCATAGACAGACTATTCATTGTATCTATCCTCACAGTAACTTTTTTCTGTACCTTTATGTCAGAGATCTCGTATAATAGTTTTCTATATGAAGATTAGTAATATTTACCTCGTCTTTGAATGAAAGGAAGGCATTATGGAAACCCAAAATTCAACCCTATCCTCTGCTTCACCCGAAGGAAGACGTTCAGCTTGGGCCACCTTCACTTCGCCTTTAAGGCAATCCAAAGCGTTCACTCTACTGTGGCTTGGACATTGGATCGCTATGCTGGGAACCTCGGTTACCACCGTCATTTTGCCACTGGTTATCTATTCCCTGACCGGCTCGACTACAATCATGGGTCTGGCGATGACTGTCTATATGCTGCCTAACGTGCTTATTCTGCCCTTTGCGGGGATGATTGTAGATCGGATCGACCGAATCCGTCTGCTTCTGTTCACCAACATTGCCCGCTTTGGGCTGATGTTCGCTGCGGCGGTGCTTATGTTTACCGATGGGATGAAACTGCCGTATCTGTTCGTTGGCCTTGCCTTATACGGATTGATGGACGGGATCTTTAATCCGGCTTATTCTGCCCTGCGCGCACAGGTGTTTACGCCGGACATTCGCAATGCGGCTAACGCGCTCAGTCAGATTAGTATTCAAGCCGTCCGTCTGCTCGGCCCTCCACTGGGCGGCTTCATTGTATCCTTTACTTCAGCAGGAGTCGGCTTTGGGCTGGATTCTATCGCCTATCTGATATCTTTTGCCTGCTTCTGGATGCTGAGCAGTCATTTGGCCTCGCTCATCGGTAAGCGCCAGGCAAATGCAGAACAACAGGATCAGGAAGGTCAGCATTTTCTCAAAGATTTTATTGCGGGCTTTACGATTCTTAAAAGTCATCCGTGGCTGTGGATTACGATTCTGGCTTTTTCCTTCATTAATATTTGTTACTCAGGCATTATTGCAGTACTCATTCCGTGGCTGTTCAAGGTTCATCATAGCTACAGTCCAGTCGTGTATGGCGTTGCGATGGCAAGTAGCGGCGTCGGCGCTATGCTGGGTGCCTTTGTATACGGGTCGCGCAAGCACTGGAAGCATCGCGGTCTGCTCGCTTACCTCGGGGCTTTTGTCAGCGGGCTTGCTTTACTATTGTTGGCTGTAGTCACCTGGATGCCAGGGCTGATTATGAGTATGATGCTTGAAGGGTTTGGCATTATGATATTTGCGATCATTTGGGAAACAAGCCTTCAGGAAATGGTGCCCGCTGAATCCTTTGGCCGTGTAGCCAGTCTGGATCTGATGTTTTCTTTTGCCCTGCTGCCTGTAGGCTATCTGGCTGTGGGTGCGATGGCGGACAAGCTTGGCGGCATCTTCACCATCGGCCTGTTTTCAACCATTGGCATGTGCATCGTGTTGGGCGTTTTATATGTGCCTCATATCAGGCGGTTTCAATAAAAAAAGCTGCTCCTGCAGGTTCATTTGTGAACCTTGCTGAAGCAGCTTCTTTTCATTTGATACCCTTATGCCCTATAAGGGCTAGTGGAATCGATGTTTTATGTGTTAACCCCTGCTCCGTCCAACGGAACGGAAGATCAAGCTTACGATAACAACCAGCACAATCGCACCAATTAATGCAGGTACAATGTAGAACGATCCGATTTCAGGACCCCAGTTCCCCAGAATCAAGCTTCCCAACCATGCACCGATAAAACCAGCGATGATGTTACCAATCACGCCACCCGGAACATCACGACCTGCGATAATTCCTGCCAACCAACCAATAATACCTCCAACAATCAATGCCCATAACCAACTCATTTTACTTCACCTCGTTTAAGTTTTTTATCGTTGTGTTCTATTATTAACCACTCGAACTCCTTTTGAACACACTGAGCACAAATGGTTAATATTACCTAATGAACAGAACAATGACTTAGGAGCTTGATACCATCCTACGTGCCTACCTCCCTATTTATAACCCTTGTGTGCAAAGTGTGTATAAAATACAGTTATCCTTGTGTTCCTGCTTTTTTTGTGCCATCCTCACATTATGGCTTCATTGAAGTCGCTTCATGCATACATTTCAAAAATAACAGATGTTAAGGAGTGACCCCAACTGGAGTGTCGTGTCGGATGCGCTGCGTGCTGTATTGCTATTACGATTTCATCCCCTATTCCCGGCATGCCTGATGGAAAACCGGCTGGTGTCCCTTGCCCACAGCTCACTTCGGATAACCGTTGCCGATTATTTGGCAAGCCTGAGCGGCCAGCCGTATGCAGTGGATTTCATGCTGATGAAGATACGTGCGGAAGCACAAACGAAGAAGCATTTGAGCTGCTTAGAGAACTTGAAGAGTCTACTCTACCGGGTAAAGCTTGAGTAGATACTCGTTCTATATATGAAGGAGGATTTTTTCACTATGAATATCATTGAAAAAAGAATTGCCGAATTGAAGCAGTATCAACCGGATCTGACTGCCCCGAAGGACATCGAGCTGTTCTGGGACAAAACACTGGAAGATGTACAGGCTAAGCCCGTGCGTGCGTTCAAAACACCAGTGGAAACGCCGTATCCTCATATTCATGCCTCACGGATTACCTTTGAAGGTGTAGACGATACGCCGCTGCATGCATGGTATATACGCCCCCAATTTTCCGGAAATCAAAAGCTGCCGTGTATTGTCCTTTTCCATGGCTACACAGGTGGTAAGGGCTATCCTGAGGATTACTCGTCCTGGCTGATGCTTGGCTTTGCTGTATTTGCCGTAGATGTACGCGGTCAGGGTGGTGAAACAGGAGATCGTCTGGATGATCCTTATGGTACGGTTAAAGGCTGGGTAACGAAAGGAATCCTGGATAAGGATACCTGCTACTACAAAACGATAACGACAGATGCCCTCAGAGCTGTAGATTGGGTGGCAGAGCAGCCGGATGTGGATGCGAGCAAAATTGCAATTTCTGGGGCTAGCCAGGGTGGTGGACTTGCATTAATGGTAGCTGCACTCAGTGATAAAGCTGCTGTTACGGTGGCTGACATTCCCAATATGTGCCATATGGATTTTGGTGTGATGAATTCTACCAGCTCGCTGACAGAAGCTGCCGAATTCGCAAACCGATTTCCAGAGCATTTGGAGCAGGTGCTACATACATTAAGTTATTTTGACATGATGAATCTTGCTCATCGCATTCATATTCCTGTCATGGTATCGGTGGGACTCAAGGATACCGTATGTATGCCAGAAACGATTTTTGCCGCATATAATCGCATTGAATCGCCCAAAACGATTGAAATTTATCCATTTACCGGTCATTGGGTGGAAGGCTTTCAAAGACGTAAAACTGCTGAGTTTTTAATGAACGCATTCAATTAAATTAGCTTCCGGTGCACAAAAAAAGAACACCACGCGTCAAACTGCGCAATGCTCTCTTCTCTGCTGCACCAGGGCTAGTCCCGCTTGTGGGGTTTAAGGAGCAAATCCTCGAAATCACACTCGACCTATACTAAAATATTACGATGCGGCTCGCTGTTCTGCTGCCGAATCTCCTGTCCATTTTTTCACCCAAATCCAATCCATAATGATCAGACCAAAAGGAATGAAGGACGCAAACATAATGAATAAAGGCCGCCGGAGGGACCAATTCAGTGCTGTTTTGCCATAGATCAAAGCGACAAGGAGCAGCAAAAAGCTGATCCGGTATATGTTACCGATCACCATGACTGTCTGGGTCATGCCCGCAGCTTGCAGCGGCTGATGGGCGAATAGTATTGCCAAATACGCTATACCTTGAATCCAGAGCATGAGTCGGACACGCCCCAAAGGTGTTCTTAACACAAATTCGTTCCCCTTTCCAAAAGCAAGGATGTTCTCTCATCCTGCACTTCCTTCATTATAACGAAAAGGTTCCTAAACTCCAACCGATTCAACTTTAACACCAAATAATCCAAATTCAAGTTTTGACCAAATGAGTTGTGTCTGATACAGTTGTGTAAGAGGTGATTGCAAAATGCTTAAACTGGGTATACTGGACCAGTCTCATATTCCTGAAGGCGGTACTGCTCAGGATGCCTTATCCCATACAACTGCGTTAGCGCGTGAAGCCGACAAGCTGGGGTATAGCCGTTATTGGGTGTCCGAGCATCATGCGTCCAAAATGCTTGCACACTCCAGCCCTGAGGTGCTGATCGCACATTTGGCTGCGAATACATCACGTATTCGCGTCGGCTCAGGCGGTATTATGCTGCCCCACTACAGCGCATATAAAGTCGCTGAGAATTTCCGGCTGCTGGAGGCGCTTCATCCAGGCCGAATTGATCTGGGGCTGGGACGTGCTCCCGGCGGTTTGCCGCTGGCTACACGTGCCTTGCAGGAAGGTAAGTACCAATCCGTCGAGCAATATCCACAACAGATTCTCGATTTAATTGATTATTTCCATGATTCCGTGCCTGCCGACCATCGGTTTGCTGGACTTCATGCGGCACCGACGATTTCGACCATTCCTGAGCTGTGGCTGCTCGGTTCCAGTGGAGAAAGCGCGAGATTAGCCGCGATGATGGGTGCATCCTATGCTTTTGCCCAATTTTTCGGCACACCGGGCGGGGTAGAAGCTACCGCACGTTACCACGATCAGTATCAGCCTTCCATTCTTGGGGATAAGCCCCGCTCCATGGCGGCAGTTACTGTATCATGCGCTGAGACTACAGAAGAAGCCGAACAGTTGGCTTCCAGCGCCAGCCTGTTTTTCCTGTTGCTTATGCAAGGCAAAGAAATGACTTCACTGCCATCAGTGAAAACAGCGCTATCCTATCCGTACACGGAGTTTGATCGTGAGCGGCTGCGTCAGTCAGCATCATGGCGCGTTGTCGGTACACCCGATCAGTGTAAGGAGCAATTGCTACGCTTGGCTGAACAGTATCGTACCGATGAGCTGCTGGTTGTTTCCTCCATTCATGACTTTGATAAGCGTGTTCAGTCCTATCGTCTGCTGGCCAAAGCTTTTGATTTGGCTTAAACACGATTGAACCTAGAAACACCGATATTTGAAAACGCAAAGAACCCCCGCCTGCCTGTAATGGCAAACACGGGGGTTCTTTGTTAAGGGGCGGTCCATTAGGACCAAGCCCTCTGTGCTATGGAAGTAGTTCAAGCACCACTAAAGTCGAATATAATATGGTACTTTAGTAGTATGAACACCGGAACCAAAGTTCTGAAATCGCCCTCCTAAAGTTCCAGTACCCATATACCAAAGGCGCATACTCTATAATCCAATATTGAAAAGTATGGACCCAAAAGTCCCATGTTCTTTACTCATTCCGGGCATGATCCCTGTTGTGCCTTAAGGCTCTATACCCCATACCAGCTTGCCCTGTTGATAAACGGTTGCACGGTCCCAGTTTGCGAAAGCAGTTTGGCTGGCACCATACGAATAATCGTTGGTTTCATCAAAATTGCTCCAGTTCCCAGCATGGATACGGGGTTGAATTTCTCCGCTTTCCCCGCCGGGCTGAATAGTACCTGTTCCATCATTAAATGAAATTTCCACATATTTATCAGCCTTGGCCTTCGGCTCTGGCAATGTTACAAAAGTCGCTTTTACCTTTTCATTTCCAACCTTGGCCCAGTCTACAAAAAATTGCTGACCCTGTTTGCTTTCATCTGTGTAATAGTAGCGAATTTTCAAATCACTCAGCTTGACAGCTGTTTTCCCTGTGTTTTTGATATTAAATTCAGGACGGATTGCGTTATCCTTGGTATTCGTGTCTCCGGTGCGATATTGAAGCACAATCCCTTGATCGTCTCCGCCTGGTGTGCTTCCTCCGTTGCCGTTATCGCCGCCGTTGTTTCCACCACTGTTATTCCCACCATTGTTACCATCTTCGCCACTGTCACCACCATTGTTTCCGCCTCCATTATTGTTGTTGGAGCCTTCCAGAATGGCTTGTTTTACGAATTTACCAGAAGCTGACAATTGTGAATCAGGCCATCCCCCTTTACGGTTAGCGCCAGGTAAAAGCGCAGCAGAGGTTTCATTTTTATCGGCCAACGACCAGTTTGCCCAACTGATTCCACGACTAGCCAGGAAATCTGTCCATACCTTAGACTCATTCAGGAACGGCCCCCCGTTACCCGAAGCATCACTGGTTCCCCATTCCGTAGCAAATATGCCCACGCCCTTGTTCAGCGCGTAATCGACGCGATCCCGCAGGTATTGTCCGTGCGTACCCGCATAGAAATGCACGGTGTACAGCGTATTTTTGTCTGGAAGTGGGTTATCTGCTGCATCGTGTACATCCTGACTCCACATGCCTGTACCTGCAATAATAATATTGTCCGGGTCCTTGGCTCGAATAACCTGGGATACCTCCAACGCATAAGGACGAATTTGGTTGTTCCAGTTCACGTTCCCGTTCGGTTCGTTGGCAAGCTCGTAGATCACGTTTGGCAAATTCCCATACTGAGTTGCAAATTCATTAAAGAAAGCCTTGGCTTCATTTTTATGAATGTTCGGATCACCATCCGAGAGAATGTGCCAGTCAATAATAACGTATAATCCCAGCTTCTGTGCTGCTTCAATGGCTTCCTTCACTTTATTTTTTAATGAAGGATTGGCAATATAACCATCTTCCTCGGTGTATAGCGCAACCCGGAACACGGAAATGCCCCAGTCGTCCCGCAGCCATTTCATCGAGTCCTCATTCACCAGATCCCCAAACCATTGGACACCATGAGAGCTGATCCCTTTGAGCTGCACAGGCTTCCCGGTTTTATCCACCAGCTTACCATTCTTCACTGAAAGTTGTCCGTAACGCTCCACGGGAGTTGTCCCGGCAGCCTCTGCGGTCTGCGCATTCCAGTTAAATCCGTTCGTTAACGTCAACAGTAATACCGCCGTTAACATCACCGCTACTCTTTTTGCGATCCTTGGCAGGACCCATTGCCCATTCATCATTTACACATTCCTTCCTTTTAATAAAGTGGATAAGCTTATCAGTACGTTGTTCTCCGCCTTTTTGCTCCCCTCCTTTATACAGCAAGAGGATCAGGTCCAACATTAGGTGTCACTTACCTGTATATGGATGTTACTACTATTATAGTTAGTTCCATGTTATATTTCGACTTTATGGTGGAAAATGAACAGGAAGTCACGGTTTCGGGACAAAAGACCCACCTGAAAATTGCGAAATTTGACGAATTTTGCCACTACGAAAAAGGATCCTAAAACTTCTAAAAAGCCTAAAAAAAAGACTGCTCCCCCATGCCCTTCGGCCCGGTATAGCAGTCTTATACATGATCATGTATGTGAATCGGATCGTGTTAAAAATATCGTATTAACGTATGATCTGCCTATTCCCCCTGAGCGGTTGCCTGAGGTTTTTTGATCGTCTGATCTTCCTTCGTATCGCCGCCATCCGTCACTTGACCTGTCAGTATAGTCTCAGATGAGTTGCCCATTACCTTGTCGATCAGTTGCAGCCAAGGCTCTTCACTTCCACCACAGCTCTCAATATCACCGAGCAGGGAGTCCAGCGTGGTTCCTTCTTCCGGCAAATCAATAACTAAACTGTCTTCGTCTACCTGGATGGTGCAGCAGGTTTTCATTGTAAATCCCTCGCTTAATTCTTATTTGAGCATGCACACGCAAGCTCAGATAGGATGAATTCCCATGGATTCCGGGATAAGCCCCTTTGAATCCGTTTGAAATTATAAACCTATTGTTTTGAAATTGCAATGAACAAACCTTGAATTATTGCAGAATTAGCGAGGGATTGCATAAAATTTTCAATAAAGGCTAGATCCGAGTAACGATTTGATCCACCAAGCCATATGCTACCGCTTCCTCAGCCGTAAGGAAGTGATCTCTATCGGTATCTTTTTCCACACGCTTCAGCGGTTGCCCGGTATGATCTGCCAAAATACGGTTCAACTGTTTCCGGCTCTTGATCAGACGCTCGGCGTAAATCAGCACATCCGATGCTTGGCCCTTGGCTCCGCCCAACGGCTGGTGAATCATAATCTCACTGTTGGGCAGCGCCATCCGCTTGCCCTTCGTGCCTCCGGTCAGCAAAATCGTACCAAAGCTCGCTGCCATGCCTGTGCATATGGTAGATATATCATTTTTCACAAATTGCATCGTATCATAAATGGCAAACCCCGCTGAAATGGACCCGCCCGGACTGTTAATATACATCTGTATGTCCTTCTCGGAGTCCTCGGCGGTAAGATGCAGCAGTTGCGCTACAATGACATTTGCCATATGATCCTCAATCTCGCCCGATACCATAATGATGCGATCCTTTAATAGCCGGGAATAAATATCATAGCTTCGCTCTCCGCGACTCGTTTGCTCAATTACATAAGGAATGGTGCTCATTTGCCAAAACTCCCCTCTTGTTAAGCGGCCATCCTAGCCTGCATGTCATGGGAAGGATTAGAGTTCATTTGAGCGCCGGAAGAATAAAAGCTCTGATACAGCACAGATCCGGCAATCGCTATTGGCTCAGCCATATCGTTCAAGCCAAGCGCAATCCAGCGTTGTGCGTCTCCTGCACGAAAGGCCGCCAAATAAGCCTTAAGCCATTCCCGCTCCTTTTCATGCTCAGGTAGGGTTACAGACTCCAGCCCATTTCCCTCTTTGTGCTTCTGGGCAAGCAAAGCGCGGGCCCGGCTTAAGGCCGCTTTTACCGCACCCTCCGTCGTATTCAGCATCTCTGCCGTTTCTGACGCCGTATAGCCCCATACATCCCGCAGCACCAAGATGGTCCGCTGCCATGTTGATACATGTGTCATTAAATATTGAAGCGCCAGTTCCAAATCTGGTGTGTAATTTTCTTCATAACAATGAGAAGGCTCATCATACTTTCGCGTATAATCTCCTTCACCAGGCGCAGGCAGACGCTTTTGAGCATTTTGCCTGCGAATATCATCAATCCAACGATTCCGCGCGGAACGGATTAAATACGCCTCGCCATTTTCCAGATCATGCAGTTTTTTCTCAGATTGCAGCATATGCAGCAAAGTCGCCTGCGCCAAATCCTCCGCATCACATGTGGAGCCTGTCAACGAAAGACAGTAGCGATACAACGCAGGAAGTACTTTTTGGAATGGTTCATTTCCCTTAGAGTGGGAAGATTCATTTTTCATCCGTTCGGATATCACAAAGGCCATATATGGGGCCCCCCTTTGTTCAGTCCATTTGAGTTTGAGTGTTTCATTGAGGTAGACGGAATTACATATCAAAAGGATACGGTCGTTTAATGGTTTTATTGTAACAAGTAAAATAAACAAAAAACAGCTGATTCACGGGGCCTAGTTCGTTGATACGGCAACTCCATTTACTTATAACTCCCTTCAACACATCTACCTCTGTCAAAATGAATGTCGATTTTTCGCAAATAAAGGAAGTTTCAATTCATCAAACGAGTGTCTATAGTCTCAGTGACTTTATTCCTAATTTTGGACATATGTAAATTTTTGTTTAAAATAATACATTAAAGCATCCTACTTCCATATTGGGGGCTTGTCGAATTTTGAGACTAATCCACAATCATCCGTCCGGCTCCGCCGCCTTGCCAGCGACCTGCTGTACGTTTCCCTCGTCCAGCGCCTTCTAGAATAAGAACTAACTGTCTGTGTAGCTGTACCTGGGAATAGTCTCTGTATTCCGCACCGCTTCGGTTTGCAATGTAATGCTGGATAGATTCTCTGTCCACAGCTTCCAGGTTCAGGCACATGAGCGCAAACATACAATCCATCGGATCGGTTGCGCCACTTTTAAGCAGCTCGGATGCAAAATACCGCATCGTTTCCGGGCGCAATGTACTTTGATGCAAGCCTGCAAAGGGAGCATGGATATCGCTCCATGTATTGAATTCGGTAGCCATATCAGCAAAATCCTGATAATCCGAGCGAAGCACGGCTCCATCTTTGAGCTTAAACCTGCCCAGCTCCAGCTCATCCAGACCCATCTCTGGCTCATCCTCCAGCACAATATCCGCATGATGAACAGTGAAATCCGGTCGATCCGTTTGTTCCATAAATAGCAGCTTCAACACCGACAGCCGCCCCATAGCCTTATATGGCACTTCCTCCTCTTGCTCCAGCAGGTACAGCCTGCCCTTGTGCTTTACAATGCCTCTGCCAATGGTCAGCGTATGCTCCCCGACAGTGACGTTCATCCCGGTAATAATGCCATCCGAATAATCCTGATACCGGATATCCAGAAAACTGCGAGGATAATCTCGCAGATTTTCCAGCATCTCGGTTTTAAGAATACGGCCTTTCTCAAACTTCGGAACGATATGGGTTAACATGGTTTCCCTCCTTTCACAATTCTTCTTTATTCAGGGGAACAGACAGCCGATTCACACCGGGCGCAGGAGGCGGAACAGTAACTCCATCATCGGTGGGCTGAGCTTTACTTCCTCCGAGTAATCCAGTAAACAGGCGAAAATTCTTTTCTAAAAATCTGCGTATATCCATCGTGCTCCCCCTGATTGAAAACTGCGATTCATTAGGATTTTAAGATCTATTTATCTACCTTTACATCCCGGCTCCCCGCTCGGCCTGCTCACGCAGGATATGATTCAACTCGCGTTTATCCACGACGTAGGTACGAGCGATCAGATCGTGAAGGGCTTGTTTTCTAGCTGTAAAGGCTGTCATGATAAAGCCGATGCACAGAATGATAGCGGATATAAACTTACTCCAATGGCGGGCACTGGCACGTCCAAAGCTGAGCCTCTGGTTAAACTCATCTACCACGACGATCCCGAGAGCCAGTTTGCCCACGGAGGCTTTGCATTTGGAAGATTCCATAATCGCGTGATACAGCCACATCGCACCCCAATTAAGCAAAGTCTGTCCAACCATCTTCATGGTAAAAATAGGGGACGATCCGTCTGTGAGTAAAGAGTTTTCCACCAAAGAAGACCCCCAGTCCCCAATGGCTTGAATCACAAACCAGATCAGACCCAGAATCATAAATACGAACCATAACAGCAGATTGTCGATAATACTCGCCAAAACCCGTTTCCAAAAACCTGCGTATAACATACTACATCCTCCATATATTGTATTTTTATTCCACGGTGTCTCCTGGTATTTCGCACTTCATAGTGTCTTCGTATCGCGCTGTGTGCTGTCTCTGTTGGCCTGTCCTACTTCGTGCCGTCAAAGAAATCCAGCTCGGAGAGATCGTTTTCGAAGGCAAAAAAGCGTTTGGGTCCCAGATGCAGCAATTCATCCCGGCGGGTAATCGGCACCACATAAAAGCCCCAACGGCTGTCGCCTGCAAAAACAAAATATTTCGTCTCACCGTTGCGAATAGAGTCGGTATCATCCTGCGGAATATCCCGCCCGTACAGCACGGCGATTTCCTCATACGGCATCGGCTCAAAGGCTTCTGGCCGACTGCGGTACACATGGCGCTGACGCAGCTTGCCACCGTTCGCCGTCAGGAAAAATTCCACCTCGGCCGCATGGGACGGCCTGGAAATAGAGCCGCGCACGCGGTTGCTTTCCAAGCTCGCAATCAGTTCCTTCTCGCGCCCCGTATGCGTCCATGCGCTGACGGTATACGGAATGGCCGGAATATGATTGGTAATGACAGGCTCAATCGTGCCCATTTTTTTGGCGTTCAGATAACGGATAGCGCCGCGCAGACAGGCCATTTTCAGCTCGGGCACCCGGCTCAGGTCTTCCGCCTTCTGGCGGAACTCAATGCTGCGCCCCGGTACAAATTCCTTGAGCGCCTCGCGAAATACGTCAATTCGGCAGGACTGCCCGGTCAGCTTGATAATCGAATAATCCTGCAAGCGCCCCTCCTGATAAAAATCATCCAGAAACTTTCGTACAATATTATAGATATCCCCCTTGAGAAGCTGCTGTATTTCACGGATATTGAACACCACATCAGGCAAACCGTATTCGTCACGAAAACGTCCATTTTCGATGACTGAAACCAGCCAACGATCCATCACCGCAATGTTCAGGTCACTTTCGGCTGAAAATACCTGCTCCGATTCGAAGCGGCTGCGCAGGATACCTGTACGTAAGAAAAATTCCTTTTTCATATTTTCCGCCGCGCTCCACAATAGATGAAAATTGCTCAGCACCCGCTGATATTCATCTCGTGTGGCATGCTCATACTGTTTGAACGCCGTAGGCAAGATGGCCTCTGCCTCTCGATAACGTTCCTCCAGTCCCGCATACACAGCATCTACGCCAAACTCATCCACATGGCGGTACAAATCCCCTGAAGGAATGCCAATCAAGGCATCAATATCGGTGTCAGGCAATCGCGTTTCCGCTGCATAATAGCCTGCAAACACAATTTTCATGAACTGCATAATCCGATACGTCAGATTGTTTCCGCCAAAATTGGTATCCCCATTTTCATATGTGGTGTGAATATCAAGCTTATAGGCAATGCGTCCATCCTCAATACGGAATCGACAGGATGACAAATCCGTTGTACCTCCACCGCAATCAATAACAAGGGCCTGATATTCCTCACCGTCCGCAAACGTCCCTCGTTCCATCTGGTCTGCCAGCGTGTTGTACAGCACAGCCAGCCCTTCATCCAGCGCGTCCTCTGCTTCAATCCGGTAATCCGGTAAAATATCGCTAAACATCTCGATAAACTGCGGCTGTAGCTTGACGGGTGCCGAAAAATGCAGGTTACGAAACCGGCACTTGAATTGCTGTTCGGCTGTCGCAATCACATAGCGGATAAAAGCCGCCAAAATTTCGCTGCGGGAAGCGGTCGCCGTATTCCCCTCGGCATCCATTAATTCCTCAGTTCGCTTATAGTCATTGACCCAGCGCTTGATGCCCCGCAGTACCGTCGCCCGGCTGCCCGCTACGTCCGTTCCACGCAGTGCTTCCTCTCCGAATACGTATACGATATGCTCCGGGTTAGAGCAGTCCGCGACACGAATGGCGGTCGGCAACACTTCGATCCAATCCCCCTCTGCTCCCTCCGGGCCGGGGAAGGACACATAATTAATCGCATTCAGCCGTACCGTACTGCTCATGCCCGCATCCGGGGCAGTAACATAGGAACTATCCAGATATGCGCCTGCCGTGGTGTTCGAGGTGCCAAAATCAACCGCCAATACTGCATCTGTCGTTTCAGTACCGCGAATGATCAGCTCTGCCACCGGAATACGTTGGCCTTGAAGCTTCAATGGCAGCATCGGCTTATCTCCATAGTAGAGGTTATAAAAATATTCCGATTCCTGTCTTCGCAAAAACAGCAGACTGTAATTATGGTTGGCCGTCTCCCGCAGTTCAGCGTCGAGATGGCGGGAAAGGTAATATACGCCTGTCCGTCCCTCGTCCTTCACCAAATTCAAAATACCGCACAGGTCGCCTACCGCATTCACCAGTAGCACATTAGACGCATTCAGCCAGGGCAAGTCGGATTCAATCCGGTAATTGTCCATTCGACCTGTACGCACACCCTGATACAGCGTGATTTTGGCGGGAACCCGGATACCGCCGCTCTCCTGCCGTCGATCATTCCAATTTCGCCGCAGTGCCGATTCAATGCGCTCGAAGCCGCCGGGGTTGGGCCGTGTGATGAGCAGATGCTCCTCTGCACTCCGAAACCGCAGAATCACGCGGATCAGTTCCTCACGTGCCAGACGATTAGCAAAGCCCTCGACCAGCCGCTCCTTATCGCATATTCCGCGCAACTGAAAGGTCGTCATTTGCTCTAGCTCCGCCCGCGTGTATTTCGCCGTGAAGCGAATGCCTTTTCGATCGGTGAGCGGGTCAAGCAGCCTGTATGTATAGGGTCCGTTCATCGTTCACATGTCCTTTCTCTGCCATTTGGCCTTAATAGAGAGCAATAGCGTCTATTTTCATCGTCGGGTCTGCCTCCAAAATACCGAAATGACGTGTCCAATACAGCTCAATCGTAAAACGCGCCGGAAGAAACAGATCCAGAATTAAATCCGCTTTGATCCGTGATAACTGCGTTTCCTCCTGACCGATATAGATGAGCAATTCGTCCTTTTCCTCACAATTGGTATAAATGATCGAGCGGTGAAAAACGCGGCGCATCGTTTCTTTTAGCAGATGTACAGCTTCCCCCGTCTCATACAGCCGAAGCAATCCTTCGGCAATCGCATCCTGCTCATCACGGTTTAACTGTGCAAAGCTTTCGCTCACCTTCGGGCCAAAAATGCCGTTCTCGATATCACGCTGAACAAACCGGATATGGTACTCCCGCCGATTCATGCCTTGATACAAATCAGTTTCTGCCAGAAAATGTATCATAATATCGAACAGCGATTCTCTCAGCTCTAGGTACTCCTCAGCATCCGGCGGAAACAGGTCCCGAAAAATAGAATAAAAGCGGTAGTATGGATTGATTTCCACCACCTGCTCCAGCTCGGATGTATTCAGCTCGGTCAGACTCAGCTCCATATACGGGGAGTAGCTAACAGCGGGTACAAACCGGAAACTATTCACATCTAACTCCTGTTCCCTCGCGCGCATAAGCAAATCCCAGACGTAATTCACAGCCATTCTCCTTCACATTTGTATTCCGGGAAATACATCTGCACTTCCGACACCAGAAAGCTCATCAAGTCGGATAAAATATAAGCGGGAAATGTTGGCGAAGCATCCGCAGAACCGTGTCTGAACCCCAATCGCATGATCTGCTTGCCTTCCTCCGTCCGCACGTTGTCACTGACAAACGGATTTAACGGATACGTCTGAGTTTTGGATAAAAGCTTGCTCACATCATTTCTGCCTGTGCCTCCCCAAATGTCCACACGCTCCAATTCCAATCCCTGTGCAGCTTCAAAAGAATGTACAATGCGTGTAATTTCGGCTTTGGCCCGGACGATCACAGCCTGTTTACCTGTATAGCGGCCCAAAAAGCTGTCCTGCCGCCGATTGGACAACACCGGATAGGTCTGACGACTAAGCCGCGTTGGGACGGGCTTCGTAACCTTCAACACATTCCATTCGCCGGACTTATCACGTGGCGTGACAATTGTCAGTTCCTCTTCTGTGCGCTTGATATACCGGATATCGCCTTCCACTCCGTCAATCAGGTAGCCGTGCTCAGGTCCTGTTTTACTTAAAGGAAGCACATGCTCATAGTTCACATGATCTATAGCCGGTATTGGGAAACCACTGTTTTTCAGAGACAGTCGTTCAATGTTCCAAAGTGGAAAAACATCCACCTTCTTAAAAACGTCGAATTCCTCCAATGAGATCGTAATTTCGTGAATTTCCTCATCAGCGTCAGGCTCGCCTTCTCCTCCAACCAGTACACAATCGACGAATTTATAAGCATACGGATGATTAATGGTCTTCCACGGCATGCCATTTTGCATGAACATAAGATATAGCTTCTCAATCTCTAAAATATAAGAACGGTTGTGCTCCAGACGAAAACGAATCGGATAGCTTCCGGTTTCCGTTACCAATGTTCCTCCGAAAACCCGTTTGCTGCGTACAAGCGCGGTGATCTGCTCGGTCTCCATCTCCAGAAAAAGGGTGAAAAGCGGCAACGCTCCGCCTTCCCGAACGACCTCTGCCACACGGCTGATATCCATCACCTTGTCCTTGGTATCTGACGGCAACACCGGATATAAAAATTCATGAATCGGATCATAATCCTCACGTGATGTCAATGACACGTACACGTCAAACTTCTCTTCCGTATTCTCAATTTCCTCAAATACCCGCCGTTCCAGCTGGCGGGTCATTTCTTCCTGATATTCGACGAGGTTCATAAACACCCCCGCCATCATATTTTTAAGCAAACGTCTCTGCTCCAAATCGTCCATCTTGCTCAAACGGTCCTGCACCAGCTCTTTCACGACGTCTCACTCCTTCCCGGCTCCAGCATTCATTGAACATGAAAACCTTAACTTCCGTTCGCAGCCGCCTGATTCTGACTGCCTGAATCAGACGCACCCGCTTCTTTGGAAGCGGAATCAGCAGTTCCTTGCTCCTTGCTGGCGGGTGCCTTCGTCGAAGAGGCATTCCCATCACTCGTACTGCCGCTCTTGGCAGTTGAAGAAGCTTCCTTCTTCGCGGCTGCTGTATCCGCTGATTTCATTGTTGCAGCATTACCCGTAGCTGCCGCAGCCTTGGTTTGCGATGCTGTAGCAGGGGGCACAGCAGTAGCAGCTTCGTCCGCTACGTCCCCGGTGCCTGTATCGTTCAGCGCTCCGTCAGATAGTCCCGCTCCAGCAGCAAGCTGACCATTTTTCTGCTGATCCGCGCTCTGTTTCTCCTCTGCCTTCGCAATACTCCGCTCCAATGCCAGTACGCTTTCAAGCTTACCGATTTCCTGATAAATCTCCTGTGCTCCGCTATAAGCGTCAATGGCTCCTTCATAATCGAGATCCTTCGTCAGCCGATCCCCTCTGGCCTGTAGCTTGCCAGCCTGAATTTCCTTGAGCTGCTGCTGGATGGCCGTCATTTTATCATTGGTCTCGGTAATCTTTTTCTCCAGCTCTTTTTGCGCAGATGTATAGCCGGATTCCATCGCAGCTTTATTCGCCTTCGTATACAGCTTGAGCGCACTCGTGTAATCGCCGCCCTGAAATTTCAGATCCCCATCCTTCATCCAGCTAGCCGTTTCGGCATAGCTGTCCAGCTGGTCGATTTTTTTCTCAATATCCTTCACATTAAACGGCGGGTACAGACCGGCACTTTTCCGCGCTTTATCGTAGCTGGCTTCGGCTTTGGTAAAGTCTGCTTTTTCCACATATCCGTCCCCGTCAACCATGAGTTGAGATACTTTCTGCTCTGCCGTATACAGTCGCTTGTGAATCTTATCGTTAATTTTAACTGCCGCGTTTTTCGCTTCACTGTAGGACTTGAGCGCCTTCGCATAATCTCCTGCCCTGGCGTAATCATCCGCGGCCTGAGCCGATTCGACCATCGTTTCCAGCGCAGCAGCCTTGTTCGCAGCCATACGGGCCAGGGTAATCCACGCTCCTCCACCTACGATCACAAAGGCGAGCAACGCTATCAAAATCCGTTTGATCAGCTTGCGACGGTTTTTAGGTTTTTCCTGAAAAATTTTGTTCACATAGATGGCGGCAGCCGTATAATTGTTCACCGCCCGGCGCTGCTTGCTCAGCAGAACCTCTTCCAGCGTATCCGTCAGCATGACCGGGTCCTTTGCTTCCTCCAGCGCACCGAGCATTTCCGCCAGCTCAACATCTTCCCACATCCCGGATGTGGCAAGCAGCATTACATCTCCATCTGCAAGCTGCGTCTTTTTGGCAACATGGGCATGAACTCCATTCGGATTTCCCAGGTATTCCAGCAGATTGCCCCGTTCCTCGTGCGTGCTGGTCGCTTCGTCGGGAATACGTCCGTCATCCGCCAATGACTGAGCCAGGCTATGATCCTTACTGCGAAAATTAAGCCGTCCATTGCGAAAATGATACAGCCGCACATTACCGCACGAAACGTATACCATTTTGTTGTAGTTGGTCACCACCATCAGCAGACTGGCCTTGAGCCGCACACGGCGGCTTTCGAATTGCAGCCATTCCTGCGCTTCACGCAGGTCTCTCATCAGGCGACGCTTGGACATGGAAGGCTTCTCCATGAAGTTTTCCAGCACCGTTTTGACAACCATTTCTGCGCTGCGCAGCTCTTGATCTGAATCCAGACCGTCTGCGAGGACATAACAGGCCATGTCGTCCGTCTCCATGAATGCAAAATAGTCCCGGTTGTCTATGTAAGAGCCCGCTTCCGACACAAAGGCGGTACTAAAATCGCTGTTGTCCTTGCGCATCGCTACCCCCGTCTTTCTGGTTTCATCCTATCGCCAACATAACCACTGTCGCGTTATCCTGACTTTTAAAGCCTTTATCATTAATCGTATCGATCATCGCTTCCGCCATTTCCTGCGGTGTTCCACCCTTGCGCATGATCTCTTCCAGCTCAATCTCCGTCAGTGCCTCCTGAATTCCATCGCTGCACAACAGAACATGATCGCCTGCGTACAGGCGAATCGGCGCCGCACCAAGCTCCATGCTCTCAAAGCCCTCATAGCCCAAATAATTGACCAATTGATTGCGAACCGGACTCGTTTTGGCCTCTTCCGAGGTCATTTGCCCAGCCAGCACCCGTTCCTCCAGCAAGGTTTCCGCCGTATGCTTGGAATTGACGCTCTGAAAATGACCGTTACGGTAAATCGTAATCAGGCTATCGCCCACCGCTCCGTAATACAACTGATAGCCGCAAATGATAACCGATGCCAGCGTCGTTCCTCCACCCTGCCCATTCAAATTTTGCAAAATACCGCGATTGCTCTGAGTTGCCGTTTCTGCAAAATATCCGTTCAGGTTCGACGCATCCTCCAGCTTGGCGAACGCCTTCGTAAAGGTCGTCACCGCCAATGTACTGGACATGCGTCCATTAGCCAGCCCGCTGATGCCGTCTGCGACAACCGCCAGCGTACCGACAGGTGTTGTCATACTTGCAAAATAATCGTCCTGCTCGCTTCGGCTCCCGATCGTTTGACCATTTCCGATCTCAATTCCACTCACGGTACGGCTGCCGGGACTTCGCGTCAGCCGCATGCGGATCATGAGAAGAACAGCGAATAGCACCGCAGCTCCGCATACAACAAAATAAGGCTGCATTTCGTTACCTCCCTGCACCATGCCACTTCCGTCCTAGTTTTCGTTATCCCACTCAAAATGGGCGCCGCACAGCGGGATAAAGATAAATTTGCTATGTCCCAGCTGAATCACGTCATAAGCAGCCAGCTCCGCTGGTGAATATACCGCCTCGTTATTGTGGTACGCCAAACCTGACGAATCCCCCGGCAGCAAGTAGAAATTACGCTTCTTCGGATCATACACAATGACCGCATGATTTCTGCGGGAAATCGTGTTATCACCAATAATACGGACATGCATTTCCTCGGCGCGTCCAATAAAGTTTTTCTCAGCCATAATGCGGTAGTCCTGACCCACCTGCGCACCTTCGATGCATACCAGCCATCCGGTTACCGGGTGAATCCCCGTGGTTTCGCCCAAATACGGCATCGTTCTGTCATCGTCTCCCGCACCGTTAGTTTTTGCCGTTGGTTCAACACTTTTGGGTGCGGCTACATTTACCACCGTATTACAATAAGGACACGTATTTCCGTGCTTTCGTGTACTGAACATGTGTCCGTTCGGGCATCTTGTCAAACTCATAATCGGTTCCTTCCCCCATTGTCATGATTGTCTTTTCAGCTATTTCACGAGCAGTCTCGTATTGGCGATATATAATAAATCACCTGTGTAAATCCGGTATGGCTCACCGCTTTCCAGCTTCTTGGTTACACTTTCATTTGCAGGTCGCAGCCCGGTACCGTTACCGGAATCCACATCCTCCACAAACCAGTCGCTGTTCACCCGGTTGAGCACCGCATGCTCCACGCTTACAAGAGATGCATAATCTGTGCCTGCCAAATCAATATCCGCCTCGGAGCGACCCGTTGTTTTGCCGATCAGGAGCGAAGTTTCGCCTTCGATATACCATTCTTTAATGGACTCACCCTCTTCATCCATCAGTATCAGCTTGGCAATCCGATTGCGCTGTGTCTTTGGCTTCACCACACGTTCAACTGACACCAGATTACGCAATATGTATACAAGCACGCCGATTCCGATACCTATCACGACCACGGTTTTCAAACCGCTATAGCCTGTACGACTAAACATATAAAAGGCGATCGCCAGCATCAGCCCGAACATGGCAACATCTATGATGAAAACCCATCTGTTCTGCGCCGTTTTCACTGCTTGCTTCCCCCGTTTCTATCCTGAAATCATCACTTTTTACGAATACCGAAAAACTGATTAAACATCGCCGAGGTATCCGTCGGATCACCGGATTTTTTCGTTTTTTTCCCCGGTGAGCCTTCCTTCGTTTTCGGATGAAAACCGAAAAATTGCTCAAAATCAGTTCCTATATCAGCCGGATTAAACCCTTTGGCTGCCGTGCGCGCACCGCTGGAAGACGCTGACCCTCTTCCTCTCTCTTGCTGCGGTCCGCCAGCTCCCTCTGTTTTTCGGATGAGCTCGGCATCGTATGCCTGCCGCAATGCTTCGTCACGCAAGGTATTGTAAGCCTCGTGAATCAGCTTGAACTTGCGCGTTGCCTCCTCGCTTCCCTGGTTGGTATCCGGATGATACTTTTTGGCCAGTTTGCGGTAAGCCTGCTTAATCTCTGTTTCCGAAGCATCCCGGCTGACACCGAGCAGCTCATAATAGTTGGTCATTGTGTGATGTTCCCCTCTCCGAAAAAAACAAATATTAAGAGACCCGGGGGCCTCTTAATATTGATCCACCCTACGCTTGCACGTGGAGTGAGTGTGTGTTCAAGCTGCGCTTAACGTCAGGACGTCAAGCTTAAACCGGATATCCGCCGTCGATGGTAGCCAGCTCGGTTTTGTCTTTCTTTTGTTTGATGTAGAGTGTAAATGCACCTACACCTTCTGTGTCACCGAAATGCTCGTTGTAATCTACAACGAATGCGTTCGGGAAGTGGATTTTACGCACAACTTGGTCAGCTGCGATAACTTCCAGTGTTACTTTACGGTAGCTGTCTGCTTTTTCAGCAGGAACCAGGGACCACAAAGCCAGTTTCAGCGTGTCATCCGCGCTGTCGCCGTCTACGGCTGTGATAATTTTACCGCTGATGCGCAGCGTGGAGCCTACGTCAGTGGAACGTGCATTGGAGTCGTCCGGTGTATCGGTGTCATAAATAACCGTTTGGATGTTATCCAAGCCCAGCTCGATTGTTTCTTGTCCTTCAACTTTCAGTCTGAATCCCATGTGTGTTGCCTCCTTGAAATTAGGTAATATGATGGCGGGAGAAGCAGGGCTTCTCCGCAATTTATGTATAAAAGCGGTTCTGGATAGAATCGCCTCTAACATCTTTCGTAGCGCTCGGATCATGATTTGACCGAGCTGGTTCCTTTAGTAATCATGACTTCCAGGTTCTTCACATTGCCGTTGAAGACCAGATCGATATGGCACATATTGCTTTTCTCATCAATAATGAAGCTCATATCGTCTCCGTCCTGAATGATCGAGTTCACAGATCCTCTGCTGCCCAGCCACTTACTCTTTTGGCTGCTCGGATTGTTACTGAAGAAGCGGACGATATTTTCGTGCTTGAAGTCTCCTGTCTGGTAGCGCAAAATACGTTCAATGTACGTGCTGACCAGCGTCTTGTAGATGGAGTCAAAGCCGTCCTCAGACATCGCCATGCTTCTCGCCTTGTAGACGGTAATCCGGCGGATATCCTTATCCTGAATCTGAGCATTCTCGGACGAGAATACAAAGCCGAAGTTTTTACGGTTGATGGCATCCTTGATCGTGTTGGTGAACCCGGTGATTTCCTTGGCCATCGTCGTCACCGTGCGCAGACTGTTGTCTCCCGCTTCAATGTCAAAGCGTACGCCAGGGAAGTTTTTGTTGACCGTTTTGAACGTCTCACGCAGGTATTCAGGACACTGATAAGAAGCGACCAAACCAGCGGCAACGTAGGCTGCACCCACATAAACGCCTTCGATCCACAGCTTGAGAATATCCTCTTTCTCCTTGGAGAGCTGCACACCGCTTTCGGTCTGTAGCATTTTGCTGTCGATAATGACACCCGATTTGTCCTTCGGAATAATCGTGAAGTTCGGTACGCAAGGAATCGCAAATTCGCTGTAGTCTCTGCGAACGAGACTGGCGCATTTGTCGACATATTTGTCGATACCTGCAGTCGCCATACTGTTGAAAGTCGTTTCTTCACCGGATTCAAAATTAAAGAACATTTGAATTTTGTAATCCTTCACAACTTGCAGCAGCATCGAGAGCGATTCCATAGAATTTCCGCCCTGCTTAACGACCTTCTCGTTGCCCTTAAAGCGTTCACGTGAAACCTTCACCTTACCGGCTGCTTCCAGCTCGACAGATGGAACGATACCGAACCAGATCGTGTCGCTGAATTCATTTTTGGCATTCACGGTGTTCAGGTATGTTTCCAGACGCGGGATATTGCTGCTTTTCACCAGCATGTCCAGCTTGTTATTGGCCACCAGCATGGTCGGCAGCATACCCTTGCTCTTCGTTGCATATTGATCGAAGAACATTTTTACACCGAGGATTTTTTCCACAAGCGGCTTAACCGCCTTTACGAAATCATCCTTGGCATTTTTATAGAACTCCAGATACGTGTTGTAGTTCTGAACTTCAACTGCTGTATCAACCTTGGTCTGAACAGCCGGCAGCGGCACAAATGTGCGAACCACCAAATCCTTCACATAGTCGGAAGGCGTATCGGTAATCGAGTTGTAATCTTCCTCGAACACCTGTGACAAATCGCCCGTGCTGTTCTCGTCCAGCAGCATCAGCTCGGTGCTGTCACTCTTCGGTGCTTCAATAATTTTCAGCTCGCCGCTTTCCCCAATAGAAAGCATACCCACCTGGATCAGCTCACCGGAGTTTTCCTCCTGGGCACCACCGAGCAAAAGGCGGGTTTTGATATCCTCAATCGCCAATGGCAGCATCGCCATAACGTTGTTATAGTTCTGGCTTGCTTCCTCGAACATGCCATTCAGCTTGTCGCCCATGTCGAGTTTCTTCGGATCGCCATCATCCAGCTTGTCATATTCACCATACATATAGTGAATTTCTTTGCGGACTTGGCGAATATCGTCCATAACCTTTTTCGGAGAAATCATGTCCAGCAGATTTTCAAACTTGAAATCTACGTTTGTGATTCCTTGACTACGCTTGGTGTCAATGAGCGTAAACAACATTTTCAGAAAATCATTACTTTGGTTCACACGAATTTCAGAAATGCTGTCCTCATCAATCCCTTCCGGCTTTTTGAGGGTATAGACCACTTTTTGATTAGCCGCGTTAAAAAACGAATACACAGTCGGCGAAAATTTATCCAAAAATTCGTCGAAGCTGCGCACCAGAAGGTGCTGGTTAATTTCCTTGATTTTCTCATCACTCAAGCTGTCAATGCCCTTCACATCACCTACAATTGTGATCAGGTCCAGCTTTTCCGGGTTGATTTCTTCAAAAAGCATTGTCCGGTTTGTTTGATAAATGATTTCCATCGCTGTCGGCAAACGAATTTAAAGTATGGATATACGTCGAAAGCCCCATACGCGGACACCGTATGTCCAATTTAGAGCAATCGGGTTTCCACGCTTAGTTCTTTTGCCTCCTCCCCCCTACATAACATTCAAATTGGCCAAAGGATTCGGCTCATACTGCTATACGCAGTACAGGCATGTAACCTCGAAAATCAGTCCGAAGCGTTCGTTTAACTTTTAATGGCAAAATTAACAAACGGAGATATATCGTTCAGGTAACAAGGAAAATTGCGATTCTGTTATTCCGTGATCCTACTGCTATCCCATTTTTTGCCGTTGATACGAGAGCTATCATACAAAGTACCCGTTAGTTTTGTCAATTTCTGTAGCCCCAGATTGAAACAGGGCAATTCGACTCATTTTATGCGTAAATACGTAATTTTCATGATATGTTAGACCTGTTTATTCAGGGAATTATTCACAAATGGAACTCAATTGCCGATAGAAATCCATTGGATATTTCTGTTAAGCGTAAAAGTATCAAATTCATGGCTAATGTGAGGGTTAACAGTCTGTTTTTATCCTTTATCCCTTATATACCAAGGATTAGGAGAGTGGGCGCGCCCGCATTGGCCTCGTCGATGGAGGGGCTTATGTTCAGAATGAGGAAATTGGGAATCATTGCTTTTATGACTTTTGTACTATTTTTTCAAATTGGCTCAAACGGGGTCATTTGGACTGTAAATCAGGCCAATGCCGCATCTTTGGGAACTGTTCCGGTCGAGGGTTATGATGCCGTTTTTGTATTGGATACCAGCTATTCCATGAGGGATACCGATCCCGAGGGCATTGCGGCCGAAGTTATCAATATGTTTATGGATTTGAGTGATGCAGACCGTACACGCGTCGGATTCGTCGCTTACAACCATCATGTAGTCGCCTCGAAGTCGCTGACTTCTATTGCGGTAGCAGCGCAAAAATCACAAATTCAGCAGGAAATCAGAACGCTGAACCGTTCCGGTTATACAGATTTGGGACTTGGATTGCGTAAAGGCTCGGAACTGCTTGCCGCAGGGACTTCCAAAGGACGTCAGCCTTTTATGATCCTGTTATCCGATGGAGAGACTGATTTTGGAGCCTCTTCCGGTTACCGATCCAAAGGGGACTCAAGTAATGACGTGTCCTCCGTCATTAAATCTGCACAGACCAAAGGATACCCTGTGTATACGATTGGTCTGAATCATGACGGCACGGTGAACCGTCAGGAACTGGAGCGAATCGCTTCGCAAACGGGGGGAGCTTCTTTTATAACGAGCAGCGCCGAGGATCTGCCGGAAATTTTGAACCGTATTTTTGCCAGCCAGATTCGTTCCAAGCTCGTTCCAGTCGCGGCGATTACGACCACCGGCGAAATGCAGGAATTAACCGTGGATATACCGGACTCCAGTATGGAAGAAGCCAATCTGGTGCTTTTATCGGAGCATCCTCTTCAGGAAACACAGCTCTACTCCAATTCAGAAAATGTCCGCAGGTACAAATCGAGTCGATATGCGATTTTAAAAATTGAGCATCCACAGGCAGGCAAAGTCAAGCTGAAACTGAGGGGCATACGCGGAGATTTGGTCAAAATCAATTTGCTTGGCAGCTATCGACTGGAAGCCGAGGCCACCATGACAGGAAATAAGGAAACACAAACCAATGGAAACAAACCCGTGCAGCTACTTAAAGGACAAGCCATACCGTTCAAAGCTCAGTTGTTGCTGCCAGATGGTCAAAGGCTTACAGACGAAGCCGTATACAAATCGCTTCAAGCCAATATCATGGTTACACCCGTAAAGGGTGGTACAAGCAAAAAGGTACCTATGACCTACAAGTTGGGATTCTTTCAGGCCGAATACGCGTTCCCTCTAACGGGAGATTATACGTGGCAGTTGTCTTTGGACAGCCCGCAATGGTATCGCAAGGGAGCAGTCCATACCGTCCATGCGGCGAATGCAGCACCGCAGGCTTTAAAGGACCTGACGATTCGTCTGGTGAAGGAAGACGGGAATGCCCGCCGGAGTTTAAGCGAATTTTTTGCTGATCCGAATCATGACAAGCTCACCTATAAGTTGGATTCAGGAGCCTCCGGGGATGCGGCGAATGCTGAGATTAACGACACAGATCTGCTGTTATCCGGGCTTCACACGGGCGACTCCGAGCTGAAAATTACCGCTACCGATTCGGAAGGAGCATCCAGTAGCGCTACGCTGACCGTTTCCGTACAGTCCCGGTATACAGCCATCAAATGGACGGTAGCTGTTAGTGTCGTAGTAGCGGCACTTCTGTACTGGTTCTTGCGGCCAAAACCACAGTTTGCGGGAAGAATCGAAGGATATTTCCTCGCGACAGCAAGTGGACAGGAGATTCCGGTAAAATCCTGGCCGCTTACCTCCTTTCCAGGACGGAAAGTCAGCTTGCAGGAGTTGTTCCGTACGCTTGACGTTCACGAACCGCTGCCGGAAGCGGAGCGGATTGTCTTTTCCGCGGGTAAAAAAGGGACTCTGGTGGTCAAACATGATACACGCTGCGCCTTGCAGCACGGGAAAGTTAGAATTGGCCGCAATAAAAAGGCTGTGCTGGAGTACAGCGACAAGCTCTACATTACGTTCGAGGACGGTGTAACTGAAATCGAGCTGCGGTACAAGGCGATCAAGCCCAATACCTCCGTGTACACCGATCATATTCAAGCGCCGACAGGATAACGTCCGTCGGAAACAAAAAAGGGAAGCGCCGTCTCTTACGATTAACGAACCGTAAGAGTTGGGCGCTTCCCTTTTTTTATCCAATATTCCGCACGCAGTGCGGCTTTAAACCATCTGAGCGAGCGGCAACGCTTGTTAGCCTGTACCTCCAGACCACGCCGAATCACATACGGCAGCAGGGAAAGACCTGCATTTTCGATCTGAATCCGGTCAGCCTGATCTGCAAACAATCTGCCCGGCACATCCGGTGGAGGTGATCCTTTTCGGCAATAATACAGCGTGGCGGCCAGACTGTAGATATCCGACACGGGTCCTTGCTGCGAGCGGTTAGAGTAGAACTCCAGCGGAGAGTAGCCCGCTGTGGTGAAGATCGGATGCTCTTTGCCTTCAAAATGCACAGCCGATCCAAAATCAAGCAGCTTGATGTTGCCATTCTCCCCGATCATAATGTTGCCTGGCTTTATATCCCGATGAATAATGCCTTTGTCGTGAATATACTCCATGGCATCAATTAAAGGCAGCAGTGAATGATATAAAAAAGCAGGATCGGACGTTGGAGCATCCTCTTCCTTCAACACCAGGTCCAGCGTCTTGCCGGCACAGTATTCCATGACCAGATAAGCGGTTCCATTTTCTTCAAAGTGATCTATATAACCGACAATACCCGGATGGCTTAATTCCTTGAGCATCTGCCCTTCACGCAAGAAATAATGCATAAACTCCACATATTTGAATTGCATAGATGCACTGCAAGTCACCGTTTTTCGATCCGATCCCCGTAAAGCGAGCGCATTCGGAAAAAACTCCTTAACAATGACCTTTTCTCGATTATCCAACAGCCTTGCCGTATACACGATGGCCAGCTCACTGCGGGACAAGGCGCTTCGAATTTGATATGTATTTCGCAGCTTCGTATTGCGGGCAAGCAGGCTCCCGCTTGTATCCACGATCATGACTCGTCCTCCTGTCAGGTTCTTAGCTTATGTCTTTTGTATATATCGGCTTATTACATATCTTTTCATTATACCGTATAATCGAATAATGGAAAAACAAATAACCTGCCATAATCTCCCTCAGAGAAATGATGACAGGTCTTTTGGCATTCATCTGGTACTTTGTTCCTAATCCCTTTTAACCCAGTTTCGTTTCAGGCTTCATGCTGCGCATGCTGTTGGTATTTTTCTTCCGTTGGCTGCGCAAATTGCCTTGATCCGGGGTACGGATGGTGAGTGCAATCAGGAACGATACGACACACAGCACAGCAATCGTGGTAAAGGTAGGGATGAATCCGCCGAGCAAGGCTGCGATAAAGGATCCCGCCAGCGCACCAAGGCCAAAGCCCTGATACACGATACCGTAGTTTTTGCTTTGATTTTTCAGACCGAAGAAATCCGCCATGATGGCAGGAAAGACCGTGATATTACCGCCGAAGCAAAAGGCAATCCCTGCTACACAGGCAAAGAACAAACTGTAATTCAGCGGTACCAGACTCAGCACTGTAACTGCGAACGCTGTTGTTAGCAGCGCACCTGCTACTACTTTCAGACGGCCGACTTTATCCGACAGCGCACCTAATATGATCCGACCCGCCGTGTTGAAAATAGCGACCATAGCAACCGCATTGGCGGCTGTAGCTACATCCAGCCCCGCCATCCGTACGCCGATATCCTTTACAACTCCAATCAGATACAAGCCACTCATACAAGCCGTAAAGAACATGACGAATAACAGATAAGCCTGCTTGGTGCGCAGCATTTCTTTTACAGTGTAATCACGCTGCACAACTCCATTTTGTACCGAAGGCTTGTTCACGACTGCTGCTTCCCGTACCAGGAAGGAACCGCCCACAATCATGATCAGCACGATCATTCCCCAATACAGAAACGCCTGCGATACGCCAACGGACTGAATTAACGAACCATTGATATACTTAAATATAAGACTGCCTGTTCCGTATGCCCCAACCGAGATACCGGAAATGAGTCCTTTTCTCTCGGGGAACCATTTGATCAGATTCGACAGTGATGTAATATAAGCCGTACCATCCGCAAATCCTACAACAATACCCGCCAAAATGTACAACAGGGACAGGGAAGTTACCTGTGAGCTGAGCATAAGTCCTGCGCCCAACACAACGCCCGCGCACAAAATCAGACGACGTAATCCCCATTTATCCTGTAGCTTACCTGCGAACAATGTAGCAAACGCCAGCGCAAAGCTGGTAATTGAAAATGTAATGGCAACCGAGCTGAGATTCCAGCCAAAGCGGTCCACCAGCGGTTGATTGAATAAACTCCATGTGTAAATCGTTCCTAATCCCATTTGGACGATGATCGTTCCAAGCACGACCAGCCAACGGTTTCCGCTGTTTGTTTTCATATGAATCTCCTCTTTTCATTCCGGCTCTATAGCTTCAATTCGTTATCATGATGACCGGGAATCCAGTACGCTTTGCGCCTCGGGAGAAGCAAGTCTGTAAGGATTCTCTCTACATGGATCATTATAACGCTGCATGTTAGCCAGAAATCGTTTGAGGAATGAAATGCACCTATAGCGGAATGAAATGCCTTTATAGCCGCATAATTTGCCGAAATTCCTTGGCCTTGCTGCGGCTTACCGGAATTTCCGCGTCCAGACCGCGCAAGCGCAGGAGGTACGTATGATTGAACCAAGGTACAATTTCACGGATCTGCGACAGATTAACCGTGTAGGATCGGTGACAGCGGAAAAAGTCCTGCTGCGGCAGTCGGGCATGAAATTCCGAAATGCTCATCGGCATCGTGTATTCCTCATGTCTTGTAAAGACAAGGGTGACCTTTTCCTGTGCGCACGCATAATAAATATCGTTGGCATCCGTTACAATGATTTTGTCGTTTTTCAGCAGATTGATACGGCCCGGGGCGCTAACGATGCTGGTTTCAGCAGGTCGGGGCTGCGCAGGCTGGGCATTCTCCTGTACCTGAACGTTCCGCTGCTCGTATGCATTTTCCAGCTTGCGCAGCATGGCGGCGATCCGTTTTTCATCATACGGCTTGAGGATGTAATCAAATGCCTCCAGTTCGAAAGCCTGCGCGGCATGCTCTTTATAGGCGGTCGTAAAAATAATATAAGGCTTTTTGGCAAATTTGCTAATGTTCTGCGCCAGCAGCATCCCGTCCAGAGAAGGAATGTTAATATCGAGAAAAATAGCGTCCGTCTCATGGTCCTGCAAAAAACGGAACACGTCCAGCCCGTCCTCAAAGCTGTCCGTCACTTCAATATGGCTGTGGGTCTGAATAAGATACTCCAGCTCTTCACGCGCCGGAATTTCATCTTCTACAATGATGGCCTTCATGACTGCTCCTTTGGTATGTCAAAATAAACTTCGGTGCCTTGCTCATGCTTGAGAATAATAACCCCTTCTCCATACATGAGCTTGAGTCGTCTATGCACATTATACAAGCCAATTTGTTTGGCTGGAACCCGATCATGATACAGGTTATCCACGACATCATCCCGTATGCCTACTCCTGTATCTGCCACAGAAATCCGCACCTTTTCTCCTCGATCCTTTACAGAAATGGTCACTGTACCCGGTCCCTTTTTCTTGAGGATCCCATGATTAATCGCATTCTCAACCAGCGGCTGAATGATAAGGCTTGGAATGCGCACGGATACCTCGTCCATCACATACACCACCTGAAGCCGGTTGCCGAAGCGGGCTTTTTCAATTTCCACGTAATCAGACACCTGCTGAAGCTCCTTATGAATTTCGATCAAATCATCATTCAGCTCCAAATTATAACGCAGATATCCCGACAAATTAATGATCAGCTCTCGTGCCTTATCCGGCTTGGTGCGCGTCGTAGAGGCAATGGCGTTCAGCGCGTTGAACAGAAAATGCGGATTGATTTTAGTCTGGAGCGCCTTCAACTCGGCTTTATTCGCCGCTTCCTTAATTTGTTCCACCCGCGATACTTCCATTAATGTGGAAATAATTTGGGACAAGCCAATCGCCATTGTTTGCAACGGATACGTGATTTTATAAGCTTTGCGGTAGTAAATTTTCAGGGTTCCGGTCACCTCTCCCCGTTCCTCCAGTGGGATAATGAGCAGAGACTGGATTTGGGGTGTTTTATCGTCGGCAATATGGTTGCGAATCGTGATTTTACCGCTGCGGATCGTCGATTTGGTCACATCGCTAATGATCTCGTCGCCGATATGATAACGCTCCTCGCCAAAACCAACGTAGGCCAGTACATCTCTAGTATCCGTAATCGCCACCGCGTCCGCCTTGATATCCTCCTTAATGATCGAGCAAATCGTATGCAACGACTCAGCATTAATGGAGCGAAAATAAGGCAACGTCTTGTTGGCAATATCTAGAGCCAGCTTGGCCTGTCTGGCCGCGATATTTTCCTTTTCCCCCTCGACACTCTGAATCAGCAGAACGATCAGACCGACGCTGACTTGCCCGATAATCATGGGCAGACCGATCTTTGAAACGATGTCCAAACCAAGCTCATACGGTTGTGCCATCACCAGAATGAGCAGCATCGTCAATGTTTCGCAGATCATCCCGGCGGCAATACCGACCAGCCACCTCTTGGAGCGGTCGACCCGGCGCCCGATATATCCCGATACCACACCTGCCAGAATACTCGTAATCAGACACGGAATCGAGGTCACTCCCCCGATATCAATCAGATAACGGTGAATACCCGATACAATGCCCGTAATAATCCCGACCCACGGTCCAAATAAGATGCCTCCCGCCATAATCGCAATAATCCGGACATTGACGAGCGATCCTTCCACTTCGATCCCGGTATACGTGCCAAACAGCGCAAACATGCAAAAAATCATCGTTAATAGCGTCAGCTCTGCCGGGGAATGGCTGTTCTTTTGCAAGGTTTCCTTAAAACGGGGAATGCGGGTAATAAAAAATAGACAAATTAGCAACAACGCTGCGCGTTCAAATAGCTGCATCAGCGTTTCCAAAAAGCCGTTCACATGCGTTCCTCCCAAATATAAACCCATTCATCAAGCCTTGTACCACTCTCACTATTCACATATTTCAAGATCAATCATGTCATTTCGGGCACGAATACTCGCCTTCCCGCCAATCGGATATGTAAATTGCGGTGTGGTGTGTCCGAAATCCGCATCTGCGATCACCGGAATAGAAGCCAGTTCCTTTTTCGAGCTAATGATTTGCCGCAGCAACTTTTCCGTCATATGAGAAGCCTGCTGAAAACGTCCGATGATGATTCCTCTCACCTGATCGAACCCCGGCTGGTGCAGCAATGATTGCAAATCTCGATCAAACGTAGCAGGAGAGCTTTCATAATCATCCTCAACGAATAGAATCGTTCCCTCCAGACTCGGCATATATGGCGTTCCCTGCAACAAATTCAGGGTACACAGGTTTCCACCCACAATCGTACCGTGTGCTTCTCCTTCGAGAATCGCATAAGGCCCGACATTGCGGTGAAAGATTCGTTGATCCTGATCCAAATACCATGTATCGTCACTCCACTCTGGCGAAGACTGGATTTTAATACTACCCTCTTCCAACATCATCCTTTGAAAATATGCTGTCGTGTATTCATTCCCTTGCTGCATGCCAAATGTCAAAAAATGGGGACCTGCATACGTGATAAGCCCTGTTTTCGCATATATGGCATGACTTAAAGCAGTGATATCCGAAAAACCGCATAACCGTTTAGGATGAGAACCAATCAGTTCATAGTCAAGGTGGGCAAGGAGCTGATTAGCATTATACCCGCCAATGGCAGTCAAAATGCCCTTCACCTTTGGATCGGCAAAAGCTTCGTGCAAATCTGCTACTCTGGACTCTATTGAAGAAGATGTAAAATCATCGCTTTCCAGCACATGTTGCGAAAAGCTCACCGCAAACCCGAGTTGCTCCAGCTTTTGCTGGGCGATCAGGCGATTTTTCTCGGAAACGATAGACAAACTTCTGGACGGCGAAAGAATGCGTATCTCGTCTCCAGCCTTTAGTTTGGGCGCTTGCTTTCCTATGATCATGGTCATTCCCCCCTATATACGAAGCATTTAAACTGCCACAAATTATACCATCAACTTCCATCAAATTATAGCTTTTAGAAATACGCTCTCCATTTCCCCTCTCCTTCATACAGCAGTAAAAAACCGGGGATTACCGCTTGATAGCGATATTCCCCGGCTCATTAGCCTGATGATGAAGCTTTTAATATTCAAAATCGTCATAACTGCTGCAACGACAAAACCTACTCCATTAGACACACACATCGAGGGATTAGATAGTGCCGGGACATATTTAAACGCAAAAAATCGCCCCCCTGATCAGGGAGCGATTTTAGATTTATCTTTAAATAGCCGTCTCCAGCAGGAAGGCACTCATCTATTCGATGACCTCCAGCATCAGGATTCCTTGTTTTCGGAAGCCACAGTACCTTCTGTTGCAGCTGCATCGCCTGCTATAGCAGCATTTTCCACCTCAACCGCACGCGGAACGATAATGGAAGCAAGCAACTCTTCCTCAGGAACGTGCAACGTTACTCCTTTAGGAAGTTTCAGGTCGCTCGCGCTCAGCTTGTCACCGACATCCAGTGCGGATACATCCACCTCAATGGTAGATGGCAGGTCAGCAGGAAGACCCTCAACTTCGACTTCGGTTTCCTGAATTTGCAGAATACCGCCCGTTTTTGTACCTACAGGTGTACCCTGATAATCAATAGAAACACGCACGCGAAGCGGCTTGTTTTTGGAAATTTTCAAAAAATCGGCATGCAACCACTGGTTGTCACGCTGCTGATAATCCTTAATGATGACCGGAATGGCTTCTCCACCCTCTACTGTGAGGTTGAACACCTCGGAACGTCCGGTTCTGACTACTTTATTAAATTCTTTGGCATCGACATGTACAGGGGTTCCTTCAAGCTCAGAGCCGTAAACCACAGCTGGAATCCGTCCTTTTAACCTCAATCCACGAAGTGCCGAACCCTTCTTCTCTGTTCTCGGCTGGGCGGTCAGTTGAATACTTCCTCCATTAGAACTCATGATATACAACCTCCTTCAGGTTACCTTACAAATGATTATTCCTCAAGAATCTTGCCTGTTCACCAGTCGCACTACAAGGTATAAGCCAGCAAGCTGGCAAAATCAAACAAGTCCATAATTCTATATTACCCCTTTTTTCTGAAAATGACACACGTTTGCAT
>NZ_JTHP01000034.1 GCF_000943545.1 Paenibacillus terrae | reverse complement strand
TTGTTCTCTTGTTTTCGTTCTTACTCTCTTTCATCACCGCGTCTCAGTGGCGACCTTTATAATATATCATTACTTTTTGAGATTTGCAAGAGTTTTTTTAAATTTCTTTTTTCGAGCAAATTCCTCAAAAAGGAACGAAAATTAATTTACCATGAATCCTAAATAGAGTCAATACTTATTTTGATATCAGAAAGTATAAACTTCTTAAGAGTTTACTTCCTGATATCTCTGGATTTATAAGTTGGTTCTTATATCTTTTATTGTTTGGTTTGCGGGACGCGCCCTCTACGGGCATATTTGGATAGTTCCTTGGCGGGTGCAAAGCGGGCATACATGCGGAAAACTGTTTTATACCGAAGCGCTATCGCATAACGAATATCCTGATCCAATCGGGTATCGCTCATATCAAGCAGCATTTCATCAAGTTCCTTACGAAGAACATAATCCAGTTCCTTGCATTCTTTTTCGTTAAACAGCATTCCCAGCATATGATCATACTCCCTTATCAGCTTATTATATAGTGCTTATATTCGTTCAACTATTGTTCCAGTCTTTACCTGTTTTTAAACTCAACTGCTAAGGTTTCAAACTTATTCGGATTTAATTCCATGTTTTCTCTTTGGCTCTCCCCTTTGTTATGTTCAATTTTCAGGAAAAATATAAATAACCGACCATAATATTTTAATGTGACATTAAACGATATGTTATTCCACTCTCGATTGCAGCTGCAATAAGCAGCAGAACAACGGACCATATAGACACCCTCAACGTCTGTTTCATAAAGAGCTCCCACGTTTGGGCAAGCCCTTTTCGTTTCAAACCTATGCCTACACCGATCGAGGACATTACTTGCCCCCCAAACTTCAAACCGAAAGCACAGGCGATAATTAAAACAGGTAATTCAATCACCCCGTGCGGAAGAAGTCCTTTTACAATAACCTCATATAAGCTTCTGCCCATATCCGCCTGTAAGTGTACGACAAACCCCAAAACCATCCCATTCATAATCAAAAATACAATCGGTACGATTCCAAATAAAGCCCCGATAAATATAACCAGCACACACTTGATCGCATTATTGAAAAAGATGAACACAAAAAAGCTCCATTGAGGATGTTCAGACTGTTGTAAACGCTGAGCCACTTCCCCCAACCCTGCCATTTGTTGAGCCAATATGGATTGAATAGCGCCTGTACTTAACCAACCCACCACAATACTTATGCAAAACAGAAATGCGGAAACTAAAATCAACCGTCTTGTCGTGTGTAAATCGTGAAGAAATGCTTTTAATCCCATCAGATCAATCCCTCCTGTTAGTCCAATGGCATAATTGACAACCCCAGGCATAGCTTTAAGTAAACAAGCACTTCTATGATGAAAGGGGCGTTATTAACCATGAATTCTTTTTTCTATGTACTGAACGGCAAAAAAATTAAACGGTTCTTTATCGTAGCGGCGGCGGCCATTTTCGCTATTGGGGTTATTTATGTTGAAACCGATAATGTTACCGTTTTTTCCGAGGAAGCACCAGCGGCCATTTATAGTGTACCCACAGACAAAAAGCTGATCGCTCTTACCTTTGACATTAGTTGGGGAGATAAGCGTACTGAACCCATCCTAAAGGTTCTCAAGGACAAAAAAGTGACCAAGTCCACCTTCTTTCTTTCTTCCCCATGGAGTAAAACGCATCCGGAGCTTGTGAATCGGATTAAAGACAGCGGATATGAGATCGGCAGCCATGGACATAAACATGAAAATTACAGCAGTCTAAGCGATGAGGACATTCGTAAGCAGATTTCAACAGCTCACACCACGTTGACTGAGCTGACGGGACAGCCCCCCAAACTGATCCGTATGCCTAATGGTGATTTCGACAAAAGGGTCCTTCAGATTGCTAGCACTTTAGGCTACAAAACAATCCAGTGGGACACGGATTCTTTAGATTGGAAAAACCCAGGTACTCAGGTCATTATTGACCGTGTTGTGAAGAAAGCACATCCCGGCGACATTGTTCTTCTGCATGCCAGTGATTCTTGTAAACAAACTCATGAAGCGCTACCCGCCATTATCGACAAATTGCGTGCGCAAGGTTATGAATTCGTAACTGTATCCGAGTTGCTTCAACAGGGCACAGTAAAAGGCAAAGAGGTTCGTGATCAGGCCCTGGGGCTTTAAGGAGTTATTTTACAACGTTCTCAACAAAAAACCAAAAGTCAGGCGACATATTTCACCTTATCCATTCGCATACTATCCACATTCATGATGAAGGAGGAATACGGCCATGAATTGGACTCGTTTGCGATTAGTCAGCATGATATGCGTACTGGGCGTTGCGCTGACCGGCTGTGGTTCGGACCAGAGCTCCGCGCCTCCCCAGAACAGCTATAAAGAAATGAAAACGATGGTTGTCGATATTTTAAAAAGCGATGACGGGAAAAAAGCAGTGGAGGAGGCTTTGACGGGAGAAAGCAGTTCCTCCAAAGAAGGGCAATCCGGTCAAGGCAGCGAAAGCGGTGGATCTGGGGGAGGTTCCGGCGGCGGCAGTATGGGGATGAAAATGATTATGCCCACACAGTCAGCAGAACAGATGAAAATCGCAGTCAAGGATACCTTGGTTTCTCCGGAATACAAAAAGGAAATCGAAAAAATTATGACTGATCCGCGCTTTGCCGGTGAATTTGCCAAGGCCATCAACAGCCAAAGTAAGCAACTTCATATGCAACTTATTAAAGACCCTTCTTATCAAAAATCTATTGAGGCGATGCTCAAATCTCCAGAACTGACCAAAATGTATATGGATTTAACTAAAACCCCTGAATACCGCAAACAATCTATGACGGTTATGCACGATGCGATGCAGAATCCTATTTTCCGACTTGAGGTCATGAATTTACTCAAAACTGTCGTACAAGAAGAGCTTCAACCCAAGGTTGAGAAAAAAAGTGGTGGTCAAGACGGATCAAGCGGTGAAAAACAAGGTGGCGGTAGTGGTGATAGCAGCGGCGGACAAGGAGGTCAATAATAAAAAGGCTGGTTCAGCAACCAGCCTTTTTTTCTTATTCAGATTCGGCGTGTAGCGTCGTAATTTGAGTGGCGATATCGTTATAGATCGCTCCCGTTGCCGATTCGGATTTATATACAGATGGTGAGAAATCCGCCTCTGACGGATGGTTATCTGGAATACCCAGCGGAATTTGCGCCAGCAGCTTTGTATGAAGGGTGTCCGCCAGCATTGCCCCACCTCCACGGCCGAAAACATAGTCCTTCTCTCCGGTAGAGGATACATAATAGGACATGTTCTCCACAACGCCAATGACCTTATGATCCGTTTGGAGCGCCATTGCTCCTGCACGTGCGGCGACAAAGGCTGCCGTGGCATGAGGGGTAGTCACAATAATTTCTTCACTCTGAGGGATCATCTGGTGTACATCAAGCGCTACATCCCCGGTTCCCGGTGGTAAATCAAGAATCATATAATCCAGCTTGCCCCATTCCACATCGCTAAAAAACTGTCTGAGCATTCTTCCCAGCATGGGACCTCTCCAAATCACGGGGTTGTTCTCCCTGACAAAAAAGCCCATAGACATAATCTTGATGCCAAATCGCTCCACCGGCTGAATAATACCGTCTTCTACGGTAGGAACGTCCTCGACTCCGATCATATCCGGTACGCTAAATCCATAAATGTCGGCATCAATCAAACCCACACGTTTGCCCTGTCTAGCCAAAGCAGCCGCTAAATTTACAGCCACCGTCGATTTACCGACACCGCCTTTTCCGCTGGCAATCGCAATAAATCGTACGCCAGATGCCGGATCCAGCAGCTCATGTTCTTCCATACCAACAGCATGTCCCTTGGTCAAAACCGGGTCAGCCACTTCCTCCGCATTCTCTCCAGTCTGAATGGCGGATCTTTCATGCTCAGACGCTTCACGGATACGAATATGAATATGGTTCAGCCCCGCTCCTTCCAACGTCTGTCTGATTTCCCTCTCCAGCTCTACCCTCGCCCCTTCCTCTGGGTTCAGACTAATCGCGGTCAAGGATACACGATCCTCTTTAATAACAACATCCCGAATAAAATGAAGATCGACCAAACGATGACCCGTGTGAGGCTCTCGTACCTGTTGAAGTAGCTCTATAACTTGCTCTCTGGATTGCATGAATAATCAGCACCTCTGCTTCAATGAATTTACGTAGTTGTAAACACTTACAGTATACCACTATCTGACCTCAGATGCTGACGATGACCTCTTTTCCCCAGCGCTATAACGCAACACTCCCTTGTATATTGCTGCCGCCACCTGTCTCTGATAGGTCTCGTCACTCAGTCGTCTGGCTTCCTCTGGATGGGATAAGAAGCCGACTTCTACGAGGGCTGATGGCATTTTGAGGGCCTTGAGCAAATATACCGTATTCACCGTCTTGGCCACTCTGTTTGTGTTCTCCAGGTTGCGTTTAATCTCCTCCTGAATGAGGGAGGCCAAATTTTCGTTATCCGCATGATTAGGGACGTAAAAGGTTTGGGCTCCACTCCAGCGGCTCGACGGGATGCTGTTCATGTGAATACTTAAAAAGAGATCCGCTTTATGCTCCTCAATCATGCGTACACGCTGCTTCAGGTCCTCCGTTTTTCTTCTCGCATAGCCCCTGGTTTCTTGCTGTGCCAGATCACGGTCAGCCTCCCGAGTCATGACGACAACGGCTCCTGCCTGCTGCAAATAATCTCGCAAAAAAAAGGCAATCGCCAGATTAATGTCCTTCTCAATGACACCTTCTTTGCTGACAGCCCCTCCATCGGGCCCTCCATGTCCTGCATCTATGGCAATTACTTTACCGGTAAGCGGAAGACTCCAATGGGTCCAGGCTCTCGAAGCAGGTATCTCATATAGAGCCAGCGTGATAAACAGAACGGCGAGACAACAGCCCAGCAATATTTTTTTCAGCGTCCTATAACGAATCCACAGTGTAACCTGGTGTTTACGATTGTTTTTTTGCATAACAAAACGCCTCCGTCCCTATACAGATACTAATGATCTATATGGGACGAGGCGTGTAAATAGTACAACTCAGGAATGAACAAATTCTTTCATACCTTCAATCAACACTTGGGCGACTTCCGGTCGTGTAAATTCAGGCGGCGGACAAACCCCCGAACGTAACAATTCCCGAACTTTGGTGCCTGAAAGCGTCAAATGATGTTCCTTGGGATGAGGGCATGTTTTGCTAGAGGCCATATTTCCACATCGGGTGCAATAAAAGCTGTGTTCGAAGAACAACGGGGCGATCTCCAGTTCCTCAGGTGTGAAGTTTCTGAAAATGTCCTGTGCTTCGTATGTGCCGTAATAGTCTCCTACACCCGCATGGTCCCTTCCTACAATAAAATGGGTACAACCGTAGTTCTTCCGCACAATCGCATGAAAAATGGCCTCTCTCGGACCAGCATATCGCATGGCAGCAGGAAACACACCCAGAAAAGTACGGTCAGCCGGATAATAGTTGTCCAGCAGCACCAGATAGCTCTTCATCCGCACATCTGCTGGAACGTCATCTGACTTGGTTTCACCAACGAGCGGATTCAGAAATAACGCATCTACAATCTCCATCGCGCTTTTTTGGATATACTCATGCGCCCGGTGTACGGGATTACGCGTTTGGAATCCTACTACTGTTTTCCAGCCTTTTTCAGCAAAATGATTGCGCGTCTGCGCCGGTGTGTAATAAAACTCACCAAATTGCGCGGGTTCTGGCCGATTCAATACCTGTACAGATCCCCCTACATAAGTAGTTGGTCGCTCCAAAAGTTTTTTGACACCAGGATGCGCCGGATCATTCGTCTTGAATACACGTCTGGCCTCCTCTGCCTGATCAACCTGATATATACTCTCAATATCAAGTACAGCATAAATGGTACCGTCCGTTTCGCCCACTAGAGCGACCTGTTGCCCTAATGTCAGTTCCCCGGCTATGCTCTCCGTAACCGCAAGCGTAATGGGGATACTCCAGACTGTACCATCGGCAAGACGCATATCCGCTACCACTGACCGATAGTCGGCTTCGTTCATAAACCCTGTCAGCGGAGAAAATGCCCCCACTCCAATCAAATCCAGATCGGAAATAGTCCACGAATTTACACGGATAGGAAACAATTCACGGGCGGCCTGCAAAAGTGTTTTTTGCTCTGAACCTGTAATGATTCTATCTATAAGCGTTCCACCATGCGGGAGAATTGCAGTCATAATGCACTTCCTTTCTGTTCATAAATTCCATTCACAGCTAATTGTGTATCGTTATTGATGGAGTCCACACTCCGTTTTCTCATTACCTGACCAGCGTCCAGCACGAGGATCTTCGCCCGGAAGGACTTCACGCGTGCACTGCTCACAACCGACGCTGGGATAGTTACGATCATGTAGCGGATTATACAGCACTTCATGCGTATGAATATAGTTCCACACGTCCTCTGATGTCCAGCTTGCCAAAGGATTGAATTTAACGAGACCGAACTTTTCGTCATACTCAATCTTTTTTGCATTTGCACGGGTAGGAGCCTGATCTCGGCGAATGCCAGTAATCCATGCATCGTATTGCGATAAAATACGTGTAAGCGGCTCTACTTTACGTATACCACAGCATGTGTTGGGATCTGATTTCCAAAGCTCTTCTCCATGCTTGGCCGCTTGCTCTTCTGGAGTAATTAAGGGAGATACCCGCACAAAATCCATGTTGTATTTTTCCTTCATCTGATCACGCGTATCGTACGTTTCTTGAAAATGAAAGTCAGTGTCCAAATAAAAAACATCACTGGAGGGACTAATTTTTTGCAGCATATCTACAAGCACTACATCCTCCGCCCCAAAGCTACAAGCAAAGGTTAGATTGGGGAATGTATGAACAGCATACTGGATAATTTCCTCGGGCGTAGCCTCTTCCAGCTCAATTGCCTTGACCTTAATCAATGCTTCTTTCTCCAATAAGTTCATTATTAATACGCCTCCGTCTGAAAATTCATAAATAAGTACCATATTCCAAAAGCCGACTAAACTAATAAGAATAAATAAAGTATAAAACTTTCATATTCATTGTCAATCCACAGTATGTGGGCCTGAGATAACCATTTTCAAGCCTGAAATTAGCAGGATCGTTGTTCTGTCAGCATTCTATAACCCTATCCTTCGTATCCGACCAGGTTCATTGACTTTATATAAAATATTCTTATACAGTTCATTTGGGAATGATCCTAAAGTTACTTGGCAACTAAAAGTAATTAGTCAAAGAAAGAAGGTTTGCTTGAATGGAAGCTTTTTACGTCAACGAAGACGGTTCGCTCGCTACTCCGCTCAAAGGAAAAGATGTACTCGCCAATCCGCTTTTAAACAAGGGTGTCGCCTTTACACCGAATGAACGGAAGGAGTTGGGGCTTGAAGGTATACTGCCTCCGACGGTCCTGACTTTGGAAGAGCAGGCCGAACGTGCGTAAAAGCAGTTTCTCGCTTAACCAACCATGCTACGTAAGAATGCTTCGCTAAATGACTTGTATCATCGGAATGTGGTCTTATACTATCGTCTGCATACGATCACCTTTAGCGAAATGCTTCCGATCGTCTATACACCAACCGTAGGTCAGGCTATTCAGGAATACAGCCATGAGTATCACCGTCCCGGTGGGGTATATCTTTCCATTAATAATGTGGACGGCATCGCACAGGCTTTTGCCAACACGCAATTGAGCGCTGACGATGTAGACTTAATCGTGGTTACTGACTCCGAAAGCATACTGGGCATCGGGGATTAGGGTGTGGGAGGCATTAACATCGCCATAGGTAAGTTAGCGGTGTATACAGCGGCAGCTAGTATTAATCCGGGGCGTGTGCTGCCTGTCGTCTTAGATGTCGGAACGAACAATGAAAAACTGCTACAGGACCCTCTCTACATCGGTAATCGACAACAGCGGGTGCGTGGAGTGCAGTATGACCGTTTTATTGATGCGTTTGTACAGCATACATTGAGACAGTTCCCAAAGGCACTTCTTTATTGGGAAGATATGGGCAATGTTAATGCTCGCAATATTATGGAAAAGTACGGAGAACATATTTTTACGTTTAATGATGACATACAAGGAACGGGTGCGGTTACATTAGCAGCTGTTATTTCGGCGTTAAAGGTGACGGGAATTCCGTTGCAGAAGCAACGTATTCTTATTTTTGGTCCCGGTGCTGCAGGAATTGGAAATACCGACCAAATTCGAGATGCTATGATGAAGCAAGGACTATCTGAGAAGGAAAGTAGCCAACGTTTTTGGACTTATGATTACCGAGGGCTGTTAACCGAGGGGATGGAGAATATATTGGATTTTCAAAAGCCCTATCTACGTTCCGAAGACGAAGTACGTTCATGGGCACGGTCCGATGACGGTAAAATTACTCCGCTTGAGGTCATTCGTCAGATTAAGCCTATTATACTGATCGGCACCTCAGGTGTCCACGGGGCTTTCTCAGAGAAAATTATAAAAGAAATGGCTAACCACGTTGAACGGCCTATCATTATGCCTATGTCTAACCCTACAGCGTTCGCAGAGGCAATTCCAGAGGATCTGATCTGCTGGACACAAGGTAGGGCGCTTATCGCTACTAGAAGCCCCTTTGAGCCTATCATCAATGACGGGACGGTTTATGAGCTTGGACAATCGAACAATGCATTTGTGTTCCCAGGATTGGGGCTTGGCGCGATTGCAGTACAGGCCAAGGCGATCACTGGAAGTATGTTTACTGCCGCTGCAAATGCTGTAGCCAGTGTCCAACTAGATCATACAGAGCAGTCGCTTCGTGAACTCATGTGGAAACCGAACTATAGACGTGTAACTGCGCTAAGCTAAGACGATTATACGGAAGTATGTTGAGTATTCACTTCTTATCATATTTAGTCACAGGTTATGAACACAACGGGATAACTGAATTTGAAATAAACAAATACGATTGTGCATAACATAACTGCCTTTGATACAACGTGGACAACTTCGAGTGTTCCTTGCAATCAAGGCGGTTATTTTGTACCCATACGGCTTTATAATTCACTCCTACACTTTACTATCTGGTTACATGAAGGGTTGAGGATGAATCAAACGTTCTAGTTAGGATAGCTGTAGCACTTATCCACATGTGGATATTTTCAAAAAAATATTTATAACAGCAAAAAAAGAACCCTTTCCATAAGGAAAAGGTTCTTCTGTATTCGAAATATTAACGTTTCGAGAACTGTGGAGCACGACGAGCGGCTTTGAGACCGTATTTTTTACGTTCTTTCATACGTGGGTCACGAGTCAGGAAGCCTGCTTTTTTCAAAGCTGGACGGAATTCCGGATCTGCTTTCAGCAGAGCACGGGAAATACCGTGGCGGATTGCGCCCGCTTGACCAGAGATACCACCACCATGAGCGATAACGAGTACGTCATAGCTACCCACTGTTTCAGTCAGGTTCAATGGTTGTTTTACGATCAATTTGAGTGTTTCCAAACCGAAATATTCATTAATATCACGCTTGTTGATGACAATGCGTCCTTCACCCGGTACGAGACGAACACGAGCTACCGAATGTTTACGACGACCTGTCCCATAGTATTGTACTTGTGCCATGAAACTGTCCTCCCTTTTAATTATCCGCGAAGTTCGTAAACTTCAGGTTTTTGTGCTGCATGTGGATGCTCTGCGCCTTTGTAAGCTTTAAGTCTCAGCTTCATTTTCTCGCCTTGACGAGTTTTAGGAAGCATACCGTGAACAGCCAGTTCCAGCATACGCTCAGGTTTGTTCTTAACCATGTCTTGTGCAACCGTTACTTTCAGACCACCCGGATGCAGGGAGTGACGGTAGTATTTCTTCTTCTCCATTTTTTTACCAGTCAATACGATTTTCTCCGCATTGATTACAACAACAAAATCACCTGTGTCCACATGTGGTGTAAACTGTGGCTTGTGTTTGCCGCGAATCAACGCAGCCGCTTCGCTTGCCAGACGGCCGAGCGTTTTGCCTTCGGCATCAATGATGTGCCAGTTGCGCTCAACTTCATTTGGCTTCGCCATATACGTAGTACGCATGAAAAGTTTCCTCCTTAAGTTCGTTAACAGAAATCATCATTTATCTTCGTTCGTTAAGTTGCTGCATTATTGATGGATTAGATGTTGTTTGAAAGTGATCGTCTTAATTGGGGCTGTGGGAAAGCCATTAAGAAAACACAACTTTTATATTACAGGATAACCATCAATTCTGCAAGGGTAAAATCAATGTTTTTTGATGTTTTCGTCGTACTCCACATTCCAGAGGGTTAAAGCATGTCCAACAGCCGTAGGACCGGCCTTTGAGCGATTCTTGGCTTCTAAAATGGAAGGAATATCATCCGGCGATTTTTTGCCTTCTCCCACTTCCAGCAAAGTTCCCATAATGATCCGAACCATGTGCTGTAAAAATCCGCTGCCTGTAATATAGGTATGGATAATTCCCTGATCATCCGAACCCGGACGTGAAAAGGAATGGTCTACCGTCATGTAAGCTTCGTAAATTGTACGGACATGGTTCGTTTTCTGGGAACGTCGGGATGCGAACGATGTATAGTCAAAAGTGCCGATCAAATGGGCCAGCCCTTCCTCCATCGCTCGTATATCCAAACTCGTCGGGTGATGTGCCTGTGTACGACGGTGAAAGATGTCCGGAAATCGGTTCGCATTAATGCTGTACCGATACGTCTTCCGCTTCGCCATACGGCGTGCATGAAAGGACAACGGCACCTCTTTCGCATCCGTAACGATGATATCACGAGGCAGCCAGGCATTGAGTGCCAGACACCAGCGCTGTATCGGGATCGGTGATTCAGTATGAAAATTGAATACCTGTCCATATGCATGTACACCTGCGTCTGTGCGGCCTGAGCCTGTGATTTTTAGACGTTCGCCCGTCAATGAGTAAATAGCATTTTCAAGATAGTCCTGAATGGTATTACCACTGGGCTGCGTCTGAAAGCCATCATAGCGGGTTCCGTCATAGTTCACCTTCATGCACAAGTTCCGCATGTCTCTCACACCTTTGCGGGGTATTCACTGGCCTTATAAGGAATAACCGTACATAACAAAGGAGAAGCCCCTCAAGGACTCCTCCAAGAGAAAAAAAGGGTTGTTCAGAATCAAGCTGATTCTGTCCACCCTTCCCTCATCTTCGCCTGTTTACGCGCGGTCAACCAGTTCCAGATATACCATTGGAGCGGCATCGCCACGACGAGGTCCCAATTTCAGGATACGAGTGTATCCACCTGGACGCTCGGTGTAACGTGTAGCCAATTCGCTAAACAGCTTTTGGATTGCATCCTGCTCACCATCCAAAGTTTCACGGCGAACGAACGCAGCCACTTGACGGCGTGCGTGCAGATCTCCTTTTTTCGCTTTGGTGATCAGTTTTTCAGCAATAGAACGAACTTCTTTCGCTTTAGCCTCAGTAGTTTGGATACGCTCGTACAAGAACAAATCGGTTACCAAATCACGAAACAAAGCTTTACGGGCACTGGAGTTACGGCCCAATTTTTGGTATGCCATGTAGTTTCCCCTCCTTCACAAAAACGTTGCTGTACTATTCTTCCGTACGAAGTCCTAAACCAAGTTCCTCGAGCTTCTCTTGTACTTCTTCCAAAGATTTGCGGCCCAGGTTGCGGACCTTCATCATATCTTCTTCAGATTTAGTAGTGAGTTCTTGTACCGTATTGATACCAGCGCGCTTAAGGCAGTTATAGGAACGGACGGAGAGATCCAGCTCTTCGATCGTCATTTCAAGAACTTTTTCTTTCTTGTCTTCTTCTTTTTCGACCATAATTTCCGCATCTTTTGCTTCGTCGGTTAGACCTACGAACAACATCACATGCTCGGTCAAAATTTTTGCTCCAAGGCTTACTGCTTCCTCAGGGCGGATACTTCCGTCAGTCCAAACCTCAAGTGTCAGCTTGTCATAATTCGTAACCTGGCCGACACGCGTATTTTCTATGCCATAGTTCACGCGTGAAATCGGAGTGTAGATGGAGTCGACGGGAATGACGCCGATCGGCTGGTCATCACGTTTATTCCGATCCTGCTTAACGTAACCGCGACCGCGATTGGCGAAAATACGCATGTGAAGTCTCGAACCCGGTCCGAGCGTAGCAATGTGAAGATCCGGATTAAGAATTTCCACATCACTGTCCGCACGGATATCTCCTGCCGTTACAACTCCTTCGCCTTCCGCATCGATTTCGAGTACCTTCTCTTCATCCGAGTGGATTTTAAGCGATAAAGCTTTCAGGTTCAGTATGATCTCCGTTACGTCTTCCTTCACACCGGGAACCGTTGCAAATTCGTGCAAAACTCCATCGATCTGAACCGATGTGACTGCTGCCCCAGGTAACGAGGATAACAGAATACGGCGAAGCGAGTTTCCTAGCGTCGTACCGTACCCGCGTTCCAGCGGTTCTACTACGAATTTTCCATAGGTGCCATCATCATTGACGTCTACCGTCTCAATTTTCGGCTTTTCGATTTCTATCACTGCAATATCCCTCCTTCAAAACGTCGCTCCTATATGAAACATTCACCTTATCCATAGTCTATCATGCAGTATGCCTAAACATCCATTCTTGGCAGTTTGTGCCGGATTTATACTACACGCAGAGGAGAAATCTCATTAGACGCGACGACGTTTTGGAGGACGGCATCCGTTATGAGGTACCGGAGTTACGTCTTTAATCAGGTTAACTTCCAGTCCAGCTGCTTGCAAAGAGCGGATTGCTGCTTCGCGTCCTGCGCCTGGTCCTTTAACCATGACTTCGACAGTCTTCATGCCGTGTTCCATTGCAGCTTTAGCAGCTGTTTCTGCGGCCATTTGAGCTGCGAATGGAGTAGATTTACGGGAACCACGGAATCCCATGCCGCCTGAGCTGGCCCAAGAGATTGCGTTACCGTGTGGATCTGTGATCGTAACGATCGTGTTGTTGAACGTGGAACGGATGTGTGCCACGCCAGTCTCGATATTTTTACGGTCACGGCGTTTTGTACGTACAACTTTTTTCGGTTTAGCCATTGAATGTTATCCTCCCTTCTTATTTCTTTTTGTTCGCTACAGTCCGACGAGGACCTTTACGGGTACGAGCATTAGTTTTGGTACGTTGTCCGCGAACAGGCAATCCACGACGGTGACGAACACCACGGTAGCAGCCAATCTCAGTCAGACGTTTAATATTCAAGGAAATTTCACGACGCAGATCGCCTTCTACTTTAACTTCTTTGTCGATCGTTTCACGTAATTTGCTCACTTCATCTTCAGTCAAATCACGAACACGCGTGTTTGCACTGATGCCTGTTTCCTTCAAAATTTTCTGAGAAGTCGTTTTACCGATTCCGAAAATGTAAGTCAAGGCGATCTCAACGCGTTTGTCACGTGGCAAATCCACACCAGCTATACGAGCCATTTTACGCTACACCCCCTTCTATTAACCTTGTTTTTGTTTGTGTTTCGGATTTTCGCAAATAACCATTACATTCCCTTTACGGCGAATGACTTTGCATTTCTCGCAAATAGGTTTTACAGAAGGTCTTACCTTCATGTTGATTACCTCCTCCAAGCTTTACCCTGGTAAAACTCGCTTCGTGAACATTCACATCGTTTTGCCGAGCAAAACAAGTTTTTTTAAATGACATACGTTTAATTAAACCTACATGAATTACTTGCGGTACGTAATACGGCCTTTAGTTAAATCGTAAGGCGATAACTGTACAACCACCTTGTCGCCTGTCAAAATACGGATAAAGTGCATCCGCAGCTTTCCGGAAACATGAGCAAGAATTTGATGACCGTTCTCCAGCTCTACCTTGAACGTAGCGTTCGGCAGTGGCTCGATTACCGTACCTTCAACCTCAATGACATCTTCTTTGGCCAAAGTCAGTCTCCTTTCTCTTCAGCTTGGTATTCGGACGACTCCAGGAAAGTCTTCACTGCATGACGCAGCTTTCCGTTTGTCACCCGACCGCTTTCGTTTAAACTGTTTACAACCTCGCTACTAATCTTGGGTTGAGGCATCAGATGAAGAACGTTTTTCTTCTTCGCCTGATCAAACTTTCGTTTGTCCCCATCCGCAATATATACAAACCTGCTATCCGCTATAGAAACGACAACCGCAATCTGTCCGACATCTCTGCCTTTCAGAATCTTCACCAGCTGACCGATTTGCAGGTTTCCTTGCTGAATCATTCAAATCACCTACGCACTCAGTTTCGTGAAAATGTCCATGCCGTCCGTTGTGACCGCCACCGCTTGCTCGTTACGAGCACGAGAGGCCACGTTCACCGTTACGACCGTCCAGTTGTCTTCCAGCGCCCCCACATGGCGAGAACCTATATGAACCATGAGTTCAATAGCCAGCACCATGCCGGTTTTCAGCCTCGGCCCCTGTTCGGGAATACCACGGTTTGGATTCTCAATATATTGCCGAATGGCATGCGACATTGTAAACTGGCGAGTCTTTGCGATGATATCGCCTTTGTTTAACTTGCGTTTGCCGGGAAATCCGTGCACCAGTTGTTCGTTGACTGAAGCGCAAATGCTGGCAGGAAAACCGTTATAACCTTTAAAAGACGGCACAGCTCCTTGACTGCGAATATACCGATCAGCTAAATGATCAAGTTCACCGGTCGTAATACTGGGCTCGATGTGTTCCGCCAAGAAATGATCCGTTTCCGAATCCACTCTCTCAGCTTTCCTCATAAAGCTTAATTCCGTCCCCGACTTGCAAATGATCATTACAGCTAACCCCGCAACAAGGACACGATATTTTGGGAAACCACATCAATATCCTGTTCTCCGTCAATATGACGCAGAAGATTCTGGTTCTCATAAAACGTGAGGAGTGGTGCTGTTTTATTACTATATTCGTCAAGCCGTGTTCTTACGCTATCTTCGTTGTCGTCAGGGCGCTGGTAGAGCTCCCCGCCGTCTTTATCGCAAATGCCTTCAACCTTAGGAGGATTAAAGACAACATGATAGCTAGATCCACAGGTTTTGCAAACCCGCCGTCCCGTGATTCGTACCAACAATTTGTCACGATCCACTTTCAGGTTGATGACGTCATCAAGCTTCGTATTTAAACGCCCCAAAATTTGATCCAAGGCTTCAGCCTGAGCTAAAGTTCTAGGAAAACCGTCCAGCAAGAAACCTTTCTTACAGTCCGGCTGTTGCAGCCGTTCTTCAACGATACCAATCGTTACGTCATCCGGAACAAGTTCACCCTTGTCGATATATTCCTTGGCTTTAATGCCAATAGGTGTTCCCTGTTTCATCGCCAGGCGAAACGCGTCACCTGTCGAGATATGAGGAATGCCGAATTCCTTCACAATGACATCTGCTTGTGTACCTTTACCAGCCCCCGGAGGGCCCATGATTAAAATATTCACAATCTGTCACTCCTCAAGACGACCCCTACACAAGAAACAGCACAAAAGGTGCCGGTAAGTATGCGAACATCCTAAGCCGGAACCTGTTGCCTATTTGTTGATGAAGCCTTTGTAATGGCGTTTGATCAGTTGGCTTTCGATCTGCTTCATCGTATCCAATGCTACACCGATAATGATGAGCAATGAAGTACCGCCAATTTGCACGGAACGAGGCAAGCCCGAAAGCGAACCGAAGAATACCGGCAATACGGATATGACTGCCAGGAACAAAGCTCCTGTCATTGTCAAACGTGACATTACTCGTGTCAGGTATTTCTCCGTGGCTTTACCCGGGCGAATTCCCGGAATATAACCGCCGTTTTTCTTCATATTGTCGGCCATTTGCTGCGGATTCATCTGTACAAAGGTATAGAAGAATGTGAAACCGATAATCATTACGACATACAAAACCATACCCAGCGGCTTGTCATAATACAAGTAAGTGGTAACCCACTTCGCCCAAGCATGATCTGCCCAAAAACTCGCAATAATTGTCGGGAATTGCAGCAATGATACCGCAAAGATTACCGGAATAACGCCTGCCGCATTAATTTTCATCGGAATATGCGTATTCTGGCCACCGTACATTTTGTTACCAACTACACGTTTAGCGTATTGTACCGGGATTTTCCGAATACCTTGCTGGATGTAGATAACACCCACAATAATCAGAATAATCACCAAGGCAATAATAATTGCCTTCAGAATATTCATAAACAATTGATCTGCCTGAATAAACTGGGATTCTACAACCGTCCGAATATGTCTTGGAATACCTGCCGCGATCCCTGCAAAGATAACGATAGAGATACCGTTGCCGATTCCCTTTTCGGTAATTTGCTCACCTAGCCACATAAGGAACGTAGTTCCTGCTGTAAGTACAATAGCTATTACCAGATAATCTGCAAAAGTCGCTCCTGGAATCATCGCTGCACCATACAGTCGGTTAAAGCCGATCGACGTTCCGAATGCTTGAATCAAGCCCAGTATTACCGTACCATACCGTGTAAGTTGAGCCAACTTCTTTTTACCATGCTCTCCTTGTTTAGCCCATTCCGCAAGTTTCGGAATAACGTCCATTGACAGCAACTGTACAATGATGGACGCTGTAATATATGGCATAATCCCGAGGGCGAAGATCGAGAATTGATACAAAGCGCCCCCTGAGAAGGTGTTAAGGAGTCCAAACAACTCGCTTCCTGCCTGATCCTGAGAAGTAAAGACTTGCTTGTTCACGCCGGGAACCGGCACGAAGGAGCCAATACGATATACCAACAGTATAAACAGGGTAAACAGGATTCGGGTTCTAAGATCCTCAACCCGCCATATATTTTTCAGGGTCTTGAACATTAGATCACCTCGGTTTTACCGCCGGCAGCTTCAATTTTCTCTACCGCAGATTGAGAGAACTTGTTCGCTTTAACTGTCAATTTTACAGTGATTTCACCGTTACCCAGAATTTTAATTCCGGATTTCGCGTTTTTCACAATGCCATTGTTCAGCAAAAACTCAGGGCTTACTTCTGTACCCGCTGCAAAACTGTTCAAATCTTCGATATTCAAAACCGCATACTCTTTACGAGTAGGATTTACGAAACCGCGTTTAGGCAAGCGACGATACAGTGGGTTTTGACCACCCTCGAAGCCCGGACGTACACCACCGCCGGAACGAGCGTTTTGACCCTTATGACCACGACCAGAAGTTTTACCCGTACCGCTACTAGGACCACGACCCAAACGTTTACGTTCTTTGCGGGAGCCTGGAGCTGGGGAAAGCTCATGTAACTTCATCGTTCGTTGCACCTCCTTGATTATTGTTAAAATGCTTTATTTCCTATGCCTCGATTTCTTTAACAGAAACCAAATGGCTAACTTGATTGATCATCCCGCGAATCGCTGGATTGTCGGGTTGAATTACTTTATGGTTGATTTTACGCAAGCCGAGCGTTTTAACAGTCGTTCTTTGAGTACCAGGACGACCGATCAACGAACGAACGAGGGTAATTTCTAATTTCGCCATGACATTCCCTCCTTAGCCCAGCAGCTCTTCGATGGATTTGCCGCGCAATTTTGCAACTTCTTCAGCGCGTTTCAAGCGGGACAAACCTTCCAATGTCGCATTGACCATGTTCATGGAATTCGAAGAACCCAGAGATTTTGTCAAGATATCACCTACACCAGCAAGTTCCAGTACAGCACGAACCGGACCGCCAGCGATAACTCCAGTACCTTCCGATGCCGGTTTCAACAGAACCCGGCCAGCACCGAACTTACCTGTAACAAGGTGAGGAATAGTTGTTCCTACAAGCGGAACGTGAACCAAGTTTTTCTTAGCATCTTCAATACCTTTGCGAATCGCATCAGGTACTTCGCCAGCTTTACCGATTCCGGCGCCTACCCAGCCGTTACCGTCGCCTACTACTACCAGAGCACTAAAGCTGAAACGGCGTCCGCCTTTGACAACTTTAGCTACACGATTAATATTTACTACTCTTTCAGTCAGTTCCAAAGTGTTCGGATCTACACGCAAGTCGTTAACCTCCTTTTGAGAAATGTCTTAGAATTCAAGGCCTGCTTCGCGAGCTGCATCAGCCAAAGCCTGAATCCGTCCATGATACAAGTATCCACCACGGTCAAATACGATGTTAGCATGACCTTTTTCTTTTGCACGTTTAGCAACGAGTTCGCCAACCTTACTAGCTGCCTCTACGCTACCACCGTTTTTGATCTCACTGCTCAGTTCTTTATCCATAGTGGATGCAGATACCAATGTTACACCAGCTACATCATCAATCAATTGTGCGTAGATATGTTTGGAAGAACGGAATACGTTCAAACGAGGACGCAGAGCCGTACCTTCGATTTTCTTACGTACACGCAGATGTCTTCTGACACGTGCTTTATTTTTATCTTGTTTTGTAATCATCTTAAGTTTTCACTCCCTTCAGTTTGCCTTTTAAATCTTTATACTAAGACGCACTGGGTAAAAAAGAAGTACGAAGTCTTTCCGGCAGAAAGACCGCACAAAGTCGGTAAGAAACTTATTTCTTCTTACCGGCTTTACCTTCTTTACGAATGATGCGCTCGCCTTCGTATTTAATCCCTTTACCTTTGTACGGCTCAGGTTCACGAACGGAACGAATTTTAGCAGCATAGGCACCTACACGCTCTTTATCAATTCCGCGAACGATGATTTTAGTGTTCGAAGGAACTTCGAATTCGATGCCCGCTTCCGGTGTGATTTCAACCGGGTGAGAGTATCCAACGTTCAGAACGATTTTATCTCCGGATTTGCTTGCACGATATCCGACCCCAACCAGCTCCAGAGATTTTGAAAATCCTTCAGTTACACCACTTACCATGTTGTTGACAACGCTGCGGGTTGTTCCATGCAAAGAGCGGTGAAGTTTGTTGTCCGAAGGACGAATTACGTTGATTTCATTGTTTTCCACAGTAACGGACATGTCTTTATGAAGCTCACGAGTCAATGTTCCTTTAGGACCTTTAACTGTGATCGCTGTGTTGTTCAAAGTTACGTCAACACCACTTGGTACTGTGATTGGCTTACGACCAATACGGGACATATCTGTTGCACCTCCTATCTTTTAAACGTTATCTTACCAAACGTAGCAAACCACTTCTCCGCCGGCTTTAGACTGACGCGCTTCTTTGTCGGTCATGATACCTTTGGATGTCGAAATGATTGCGATCCCGAGTCCACCCAGAACGCGTGGAATTTCGTTGCTCTTCGTGTAAACACGAAGACCTGGTTTACTGATTCTTTTCAAACCTGTAATAACACGTTCGTTGTTTGCACCGTATTTCAAGAAAACACGGATGATCCCTTGTTTGCTATCTTCAACAAATTCCGCATCACGAATGAATCCTTCACGTTTCAGGATGTCAGCGATTTGTTTTTTCATTGTAGATGCAGGCATTTCTACTGTTTCGTGACGAACTGTGTTCGCGTTACGAATACGAGTAAGCATATCTGCAATTGGATCAGACATAGTCATTGTGTATAAACCTCCTTCCCAAACAGGACTTTTTACCAGCTTGCTTTTTTCACGCCAGGAATCTGGCCTTTATAAGCTAATTCACGGAAGCAAATTCTGCAGATCTTAAACTTTTGCAGTACCGAATGTGGACGACCACAACGCTCGCAACGAGTATAAGCACGAACTTTAAACTTTGGTGTGCGTTGTTGTTTGACTTTCATTGAAGTTTTTGCCACTTAGCCTGACACCTCCTAAATAGTTTCGGAGAACAGGGTGTCTCTTATATCAGACGCCCAAAACGTTATGCCAACATTACTTTGCGAAAGGCATGCCCAGTTGAGTCAGAAGCTCACGGGACTCTTCGTCAGTTTTGGCAGTCGTTACGATAACGATGTCCATACCACGAACTTTATCAACTTGATCGTACTCGATTTCCGGAAAGATCAATTGTTCTTTCAGACCAAGCGTGTAGTTACCACGTCCGTCGAAAGCTTTTGTTGAAACACCATGGAAGTCACGTACGCGAGGAAGCGTGATATTGAACAATTTGTCCAAGAAATAATACATACGCTCGCCACGAAGTGTTACCTTAACACCGATCGGCATGTTTTCACGCAATTTAAAACCTGCAATAGATTTTTTTGCGCGAGTGATTACTGGTTTTTGACCAGCGATCAACTGCATGTCGCTCACAGCCGAATCGAGCACTTTGGAGTTTTGGACTGCGTCGCCAACACCCATGTTGATTACAACTTTCTCGATTTTAGGCACTTGCATTACTGATGTATAGCTAAACTTCTGCATCAAGGCAGGAGTGATTTCTTTCAAGAAACGCTCTTTCATTCTTGTTGTTGCCATGAATCATAGACCTCCTTTCTTTGAAAATTAATTAGTCGATCACTTCGCCAGAACGTTTTGCAATGCGCACTTTTTTTCCGTTGTCCAATACTTTGTAACCAACACGAGTTACTTTTCCGCTCTTCGGATCAATGTGCATAACGTTGGAAACGTGAATCGGAGCTTCTTTCTCGATGATGCCGCCTTGTGGATTCAGCTGATTAGGCTTTTGGTGTTTTTTAATCATGTTAACACCTTCCACAAGCACACGGTTTTGACGAGGGTAAGCAGCGATAACGCGACCTTTTTTACCTTTATCTTTACCTGTAATCACCAGAACAGTATCGTCTTTTTTGACGTGCAGCTTGTTGTTATGGGATTCCAGAACTTTTTTCACTTTTGGCATTTCGTACACCTCCTACGGGCACATTTTAAGGTGAATTTAGATCACTTCCGGAGCCAAGGAAACGATTTTCATGAAGTCCTTGTCACGAAGCTCGCGAGCAACTGGTCCGAAAATACGAGTACCACGTGGGCTCTTGTCTTCTTTAACGACCACTGCTGCGTTCTCGTCAAATCCGATGTAGGAACCGTCTTTACGGCGGATAGAACGTTTAGTACGAACGACAACCGCTCTTACTACATCACCCTTTTTGACAACGCCGCCTGGTGTTGCTTGTTTTACGGAACAAACGATCAGGTCACCAATTTGAGCCGTACGACGTCCCGTACCACCGAGCACACGGATACACATCAGTTCCTTCGCGCCGGAATTGTCAGCTACAGTCAAACGTGTAAATGGTTGAATCATTTATTTATCCTCCTTTCGGAAAAACTACACTACATTAGATTATAACAGCTTTTTCAACGATTTCGACCAGTCTCCAGTTTTTGTCTTTGGACAAAGGGCGAGTTTCCATGATTTTAACAGTATCACCGATTTGTGCGGTGTTGTTTTCATCATGAGCTTTGAATTTCTTTGTTACTTTAATGCGTTTATGGTAGAGATCATGTTTTTTGTAAGTTTCTACAGCAATCACAATCGTTTTGTCCATTTTATCGCTGACTACTTTACCGACTAACACTTTACGGGCATTACGTTCGCTCATTGTTGGCCTCCTTCCTAATTACAGGCGGAATCTCCACCCAGTCTGATATCTTAGCTAATCCCAAGTTCTCTTTCACGGATCACGGTTTTAGCACGAGCAATTTCCTTACGTACATCGCCGATCCGAGTCGGGTTATCAAGCTGACCGGTAGCGAGTTGAAAACGAAGGTTAAAGAGTTCTTCTTTGAACCCAGAGATCTTTTGTTCAATTTCAGCAGTGGTTAGGTTGCGAAATTCACTAGCCTTCATTTGCTTCACCACCCAATTCTTCACGTTTCACAAACTTAGTTTTGATTGGCAGTTTGTGAGCGGCAAGACGCATTGCTTCACGAGCAATCTCTTCCGGAACACCAGCAAGTTCGAACATGATCTTACCTGGCTTCACTACTGCAACCCATTTTTCTACGTTACCTTTACCACTACCCATACGAACCTCAAGAGGCTTCTGAGTAATTGGTTTGTCAGGGAAAATTTTAATCCAAACCTTACCACCACGTTTGATGTAACGAGTCATCGCAATACGAGCAGCTTCGATCTGACGGTTAGTAATCCATGCAGGTTCAGTAGCTTGTAAACCATACTCACCAAAGTTCAGTGTAGTGCCGCCTTTTGCACGACCCTTCATATGACCACGTTGTTGCTTACGATGTTTTACGCGTTTTGGTACCAACATGATTAGTTGCCTCCTTCCTGAGGAGCTTGTTTCTTAGCTGGAGGAAGAACCTCTCCACGATAGATCCATACCTTTACGCCAATACGGCCGTAAGTTGTATGAGCTTCCGCTGTACCGTAGTCAATGTCGGCACGAAGCGTATGCAGTGGAACTGTTCCTTCGCTGTACCCTTCGGAACGAGCGATTTCGGCACCGCCAAGACGTCCGCCTACTTGAGTTTTAATTCCTTTTGCTCCAGAACGCATAGTTCTTTGAATCGCTTGTTTCAAAGCACGACGGAAAGAAACGCGACGTTCCAATTGTTGTGCAATGCTCTCAGCAACCAAGATTGCATCCAGCTCAGGATTTTTAATTTCAGAGATATTGATGTGTACCTTTTTACCGCCTGCGATTTTAGTAATTTCATTACGCAAGTTTTCAACTTCGGAACCACCCTTACCGATAACCATACCAGGTTTCGCAGTGTGAATCGTTACGTTGACGCGGTTAGCTGCTCTCTCGATTTCAACACGGGATACAGCGGAATCTTTCAATCTTTTTTTCAGATGTTCACGAATTCTAACGTCTTCTAGCAAAAGATCACCGAAATCTTTGCCTGCATACCATTTGGATTCCCAATCACGGATAATACCGATTCGGAGTCCGATTGGATTTACCTTTTGGCCCACACGTTTTCCCTCCTTATTTTTCAGATACCACCAAAGTAATATGACTGGTGCGTTTATTGATGCGGCTTGCACGTCCCATTGCACGCGGGCGGAACCGTTTCATTGTAGGACCTTGGTTCACAAAAACTTGCGATACAACCAACTTGTTCACGTCCAAAGAGTAGTTGTGGTCTGCATTTGCAATAGCAGAGTTCAACAGCTTCTCAACGACTGGAGAAGCGGATTTCGGAGTATGGCGAAGAATTGCGATCGCCTCACCAACCTGCTTGCCGCGAATCAAATCGATAACGAGTTTAACTTTACGAGCGGAAATCCGTACGGATTTAGCATGTGCTTTTGCTTCCATTGAGTTTACCTCCTCTCAAACACTACGCTGTGTTGATTATCTTCTTGTTTTTTTATCGTCATCCGAATGGCCTTTATAGGTACGTGTTGGAGCGAATTCGCCCAATTTGTGTCCGACCATATCTTCCGTTACGTATACTGGCACGTGTTTACGACCATCGTATACACCAAACGTATGTCCGATAAATTGTGGGAAAATTGTAGAGCGACGGGACCAAGTTTTGATCACGACTTTTTTGTCCGATTCGTTCAAAACCTCTACTTTTTTCAGCAAGTAACCATCAATGAATGGTCCTTTTTTGAGACTGCGACCCATGTATGAATCCTCCCTTCGTTAAAACGTTGTCGTTCCTTAATATGTTAACGTGCGACTTAAGCGCACGTCTTATTACTTAGTACGACGACGAACGATGTATTTATCAGATGCTTTGCCTTTTTTACGTGTTTTGTAACCAAGGGTTGGTTTACCCCAAGGAGACATTGGAGATTTACGTCCGATTGGAGCGCGACCTTCACCACCACCGTGTGGGTGATCATTAGGGTTCATAACAACACCACGAACTTCAGGACGTTGTCCCAACCAACGGCTACGTCCGGCTTTACCGATCTTCACCAATTCATGGTCTTCGTTACCAACAGAACCGATTGTAGCGCGGCAAACTTTCAGAACGCGACGAACTTCACCAGAAGTCAAACGAATTGTTACATACTTCTCTTCTTTACCAAGAAGTTGGGCTTCCGTACCGGCAGCGCGAACGAGTTGACCACCTTTGCCCGGTTTCAATTCGATGTTGTGGATAACCGTACCTACTGGAATGTTCTCCAAAGGTAAACAGTTACCGATTTTGATATCGGAACCTACGCCGGAAACCACTTCGTCCCCTACTTTCAAACCTTTAGGAGCGATGATATAACGTTTTTCACCATCCACATAGTGGATAAGTGCGATGTTGGACGTACGGTTCGGATCATATTCGATCGTAGCAACGCGGCCCGGTATTCCATCTTTGTTACGTTTGAAGTCGATAATACGGTATTTACGTTTGTGTCCACCGCCATGATGACGAACCGTAATTTTACCTTGGTTATTACGTCCAGCTTGCTTGCTCAGAGGCGCCAGCAACGATTTCTCGGGCTGATTAGTTGTGATCTCCTCGAAAGTAGATACAGACATAGCACGTCTGGCTGGGGACGTCGGTTTATACTTTTTAATTGGCACTGAGTTTCCCTCCTTACTTTACAGTTTCAATTATACCGTTTCAAAAAACTCAAGCGGCTTACTGTCTTTGCTCAGCGTTACGAACGCTTTTTTCCACTCGCTCGTATAGCCGGAATGACGGCCGTAGCGTTTTGGTTTTGCAGGAACACGAAGCGTGTTTACGTTACTTACTTTCACGTTAAAGATCGCTTCGATTGCTTTTTTAACTTCGACTTTATTGGAACGAATGTCTACCTCGAAAACGTATTTCAAGTCATTCATCATACCAGCCGTACGTTCGGTGATTACCGGACGTTTGATAATATCACGAGGATCCTTCATTACGCGAGCACCTCCTCTACCTTCTGAACTGCTTCCTTCGTAATGATCAGTTTGTCGTGTCCAAGCACGTCAAGAACATTAATGCCGTCTGCGGATACAAACTTCACACCAGGAATATTACGAGCGGACAGAGCCACATTATCATCATAGCTAGGAGCTACGACCAATGCTTTACGGTCAGCTTTAAGGTTGTTCAAAATGGCTGCGAATTCTTTCGTTTTAGGTCCGTTCAGTGTAAGAGCGTCCAATACGATGATTTCATTCTCAATCACTTTGGAAGACAAAGCCGATTTGATCGCCAAGCGACGAACCTTTTTAGGCAATTTGTAAGCATAGCTGCGTGGAGTCGGACCAAATACAGTACCGCCACCAACCCATTGCGGTGCACGGATCGAACCTTGACGAGCGCGGCCAGTACCTTTTTGTTTCCAAGGTTTACGTCCGCCACCACGTACTTCAGAACGTCCTTTTACTTTGTGAGTACCTTGACGCAGGGAAGCCAATTGCATAACAACAGCGTCATGAAGAACGTGTTTATTCGGTTCGATACCGAATACTGCGTCGTTCAATTCAATTTCGCCAACTTGGCTGCCGCTAATATTAAAAAGTGCTACTTTTGGCATTTTGTGTTCCTCCTTTCTTCAGTTGTTTATTTTTTCACCGTTTCTAGTACTTTAACGAAGCTGTTTTTAGGTCCTGGAATGGAGCCCTTCACGAGCAATACATTACGTTCTGTATCGATCTTAACAACTTCAAGGCGTTGGATCGTTACCGTTTCATGCCCCATGTGTCCTGGCAGGTGTTTACCTTTAGGAACGCGATTAGCTTGAATGGAGCCCATCGAACCTGGACCTCTGTGGTAACGCGAGCCGTGTGCCATTGGTCCGCGGCTTTGTCCCCAACGTTTGATAACGCCGGCAAAACCTTTACCTTTAGAAATACCTGTTACGTCAACGAATTCGCCTTCTGTGAAGACATCAGCCTTCAGTTCTTGGCCAACCTCGTACGCAGCAAGGTCGATGCCACGAAGTTCACGAACGTAGCGCTTAGGTGCAGTATTTGCCTTTTTCGCATGTCCTGCTTCAGGTTTATTGGATCTTTTTTCTTTTTTATCAGAGAAACCGAGTTGAATAGCTTCGTATCCATCGTTTTCCAGATCTTTCTTTTGCAGAACAACACAAGGGCCCGCTTCGATAACCGTAACAGCAAGTACGTTACCTTCAGGGGTAAACACTTGAGTCATTCCGAGTTTTTTTCCTAAGATACCTTTCATGTTGACACCTCTTTTCTTTTCCTAATCACAAATTACAATTTAATTTCGATATCTACACCGGACGGCAGGTCCAAGCGCATCAAGGCATCCACAGTTTGTGGAGTCGGGTTAACAATGTCGATCAGACGCTTATGTGTGCGCATTTCGAACTGTTCCCGGGAATCCTTGTACTTGTGTACCGCACGGAGAATAGTAATGATTTGTTTTTCAGTTGGCAGCGGAATTGGTCCGGATACACCTGCGCCCGAACGTTTAGCTGTTTCAACAATTTTCTCAGCGGATTGATCAAGAATTCTGTGGTCGTAAGCTTTCAAACGAATACGAATCTTTTGCTTTGCCATTTTAGTCCCTCCTTCTATCGCCCAATTTGGTATCGGACATACTCCGTGAAAATTTTCCGACATCCCTCCCATGGCAAAGGGGCCGGGTGTGTCAGTAACCTCTCACATCATCGCACAGTCACAAACAACATTAGTTATTATATCTAATAGTTCTGCCTATTGCAAGCAAAAACGAAAAAACAATGTATCTTATTTTGAAAAGATACAATTGCACTCGCGGCTCGCGATTTATTCAAGAGAAAAGCCCCCGCACCAGGGCGGGGGCTTCTTTTAGCTCCGTTCCAATACAATGTTACTCGTTCCAGTACAATGTTGCTTTATTTAAAGGCCAAAGCCTCTTATTTGGTGATTGTTGCTACCGCACCAGCGCCAACTGTACGTCCACCTTCACGAATAGAGAACTTAGTTCCTTCTTCGATAGCGATTGGGTTGATCAGTTGAACAGTAACTGTGATGTTGTCACCAGGCATTACCATTTCGGAACCTTCTGGCAAAGTGATGATACCAGTTACGTCAGTTGTACGGAAGTAGAACTGTGGACGGTAACCAGTGAAGAAAGGTTTGTGACGTCCACCCTCTTCTTTAGTCAAAACGTAGATTTGAGCAGAGAATTCTGTATGAGGTTTAACAGAACCTGGTTTAGCCAATACTTGGCCACGCTCGATTTGCGCACGATCTACACCACGAAGCAATGCGCCGATGTTATCGCCAGCTTGAGCGGAGTCAAGCAATTTGCGGAACATTTCTACGCCTGTTACTACGGATTTACGGGACTCTTCTTGAATACCGATGATTTCGATTTCTTCGCCCACTTTAACAGTACCACGCTCTACACGGCCTGTAGCAACTGTACCACGACCTGTGATGGAGAATACGTCCTCGACAGGCATAAGGAAAGGCTTGTCAGTGTCGCGTTCTGGAGTTGGGACGTAAGTGTCGATTATTTCGAACATTTCAACGATTTTCTTAGCATAGTCGCCCTCTGGGTTTTGCAGAGCTTCACGAGCGGAACCGCGAATGATTGGAGTGTCGTCGCCTGGGAAGTCATATTCGCTCAGCAAGTCACGAACTTCCATTTCAACCAGTTCCAATAGCTCTTCGTCTTCAACCATGTCACATTTGTTCAGGAATACAACGATGTAAGGAACGCCTACTTGACGGGACAACAGGATGTGTTCGCGAGTTTGCGGCATTGGGCCGTCAGCTGCGGATACAACCAGAATCGCTCCGTCCATTTGTGCAGCGCCAGTGATCATGTTTTTAACATAGTCGGCGTGACCTGGGCAGTCAACGTGTGCATAGTGACGGTTAGGTGTTTCGTATTCCACGTGTGCTGTGGAGATTGTGATACCGCGTTCGCGCTCTTCTGGAGCTTTATCGATTTGGTCGAATGCTACAGCAGCACCACCATAAGTTTTGGACAATACAGTTGTGATTGCAGCAGTCAAAGTAGTTTTACCATGATCGACGTGACCAATAGTACCGATGTTAACGTGCGGTTTGTTACGTTCAAACTTAGCCTTTGCCATTTGAACAATTCCTCCTCAATAACTTGTTTTATTTTTAGGCTGGCGGCTTCCTCTTGGAAAAACCTTGATTATACCAGTCAGCTGATACATTGTATTACTCGCCGCCTTTGGTTTTGGCAACGATCTCTTCAGCGATGCTCTTCGGAACTTCTTCATAATGAGAAAGCTCCATGGAGAACACACCGCGTCCTTGTGTACCGGAACGAAGTGTAGTCGAGTATCCGAACATTTCGGACAAAGGGACCTTCGCACGAATGATTTGAGCTCCACTACGGGAATCCATACCTTCAATCCGACCACGACGGGAGTTCAACATACCCATTACGTCACCCATGTATTCCTCAGGAGCCGTTACTTCAACTTTCATAATCGGCTCAAGCAATACCGGTTTACATTTGTCTTTCGCTGCTTTCAGCGCCATTGAACCGGCAATTTTAAACGCCATTTCATTGGAATCGACATCATGGTATGATCCGTCCACGATTGTAGCTTTAACGTCCACAAGCGGGAAGCCTGCGATAACGCCGTTTTTCATTTGTTCCTCAATACCAGCAAGTGCAGGAGCAATGTACTCTCTAGGAACAGAGCCGCCGACTACCTTACTTACGAATTGACTACCAGTACCTGGCTCGAGCGGTTCGAACTCAACCCATACGTGACCGTATTGACCACGACCACCGGACTGACGAACGAATTTACCTTCGACACGTGCTGGAGCACGGAACGTTTCACGGTAAGCAACCTGTGGTTTGCCCACATTGGTTTCCACCTTAAACTCACGACGCATACGGTCAATGATGATATCCAGATGAAGCTCACCCATACCTGCCAAGATGGTTTGGCCTGTTTCTTCGTTAGTATGAGCACGAAGAGTTGGATCTTCTTCGGTCAATTTACCGAGGGCAACAGACATTTTATCTTGGTCAGCTTTGGTTTTAGGCTCAACCGCGATTTCGATAACCGGATCAGGGAAATTCATGGACTCGAGAATAACAGGATCCTTCTCATCACACAGTGTATCACCTGTACCTGTATCTTTCAAACCTACGGCTGCCGCAATATCACCGGAGTAAACTACAGTGATTTCTTGACGGCTGTTCGCATGCATTTGAAGAATACGTCCGATACGTTCGCGTTTGCCTTTTGTTGCATTCAATACGTATGAACCGGATTGAAGAACACCGGAGTATACGCGGAAGAATGTCAGCTTACCAACGTAAGGGTCCGTCATGATTTTGAAGGCCAATGCGGAGAATGGCTCTTCATCGGAAGAGTGACGTTCAACTTCCGTACCGTCTTCCAAATGCCCTTGAATACTTGGCACGTCAGTAGGAGCCGGCAAGTAGTCGAGAACAGCATCCAACATCAGCTGAACACCTTTGTTACGGTAAGAAGATCCACAGATAACTGGGAAGATTTTAACTTCTACAACACCTTTACGGAGAGCGGCTTTAATTTCGGCAACCGAAATTTCTTCACCTTCCAGGTATTTCATTGTCAATTCTTCGTCCAGTTCAGCAACCTTCTCGATCAATTCATTGCGAAGTTCTTCAACTTGATCTTTGAATTCCGCAGGAATTTCGACTTCTTCGATATCTTGACCAAGATCATCTTTGTACATATGAGCTTTTTGTTCAACGATATCGATGATACCAATAAAATCATTTTCTGCACCGATTGGCAATTGAATCGCAACTGCGTTCGCTTGAAGGCGATCACGCATGTCAGAGACAACATTCAGGAAGTCGGCACCAATGATATCCATTTTGTTCACATATGCGATCCGTGGAACGCCGTAGCGATCAGCCTGTCTCCATACGGTTTCGGACTGAGGCTCAACGCCTTCTTTCGCACTGAAAACACCAACTGCTCCGTCCAATACACGAAGGGAACGTTCAACTTCAACAGTGAAGTCAACGTGCCCCGGGGTGTCGATGATATTGACGCGGTGACCTTTCCAGGCAGCGGTCGTCGCAGCGGAAGTAATCGTGATTCCGCGCTCTTGTTCTTGTTCCATCCAGTCCATTGTCGCAGCGCCTTCGTGAACTTCACCGATTTTGTGCGTACGTCCTGTGTAGAACAAGATCCGCTCTGTTGTTGTGGTTTTACCCGCGTCAATATGAGCCATGATCCCGATATTACGTGTATTCGTCAAGGAGAACTCTCTTGCCATGAAATGGGTCTCCCTTCAAAATTGAAGTTATTTTTTCGAACTGAATCCTACCAACGATAGTGAGCAAACGCTTTGTTCGCTTCAGCCATTTTGTGCGTATCTTCGCGTTTCTTCACGGAAGCGCCTGTGTTGTTGGAAGCGTCGATAATCTCAGCTGCCAAACGCTCTTCCATAGTTTTCTCGCCGCGGTTGCGGGAGTAGTTTACGAGCCAACGTAAACCCAGGGAAGTACGTCTTTCTGGTTTTACCTCGATTGGTACTTGGTAGTTGGCACCGCCGACACGGCGTGCTTTAACTTCCAGGACTGGCATGATATTCTTAATAGCTGCTTCAAAAACTTCCATCGGGTCATTCCCCGTACGTTCTTGGATAAGCTTGAACGCATTGTACAGAATGCTTTGAGCAACGCCTCGTTTTCCGTCGAGCATGATGCGGTTGATCAGGCGGGTAACCAACTTGCTGTTATATACCGGATCTGGCAACACGTCTCTTTTGGTAACTGGACCTTTGCGTGGCATGGATATCCCCCTTTCTTACATGTTAAACCGATTTATTCGGTTTATATTCATTAGGATTTTTTAGCTTTAGGGCGTTTTGCGCCATATTTGGAACGAGCTTGCATGCGGTTGTTTACGCCTGCAGTATCCAAAGCACCGCGAACGATATGGTAACGTACACCTGGAAGATCTTTTACACGACCCCCGCGAATCAGCACTACGCTGTGTTCTTGCAGGTTGTGTCCGATACCCGGAATGTAAGCAGTCACCTCTACACGGTTCGTCAAACGAACACGAGCATATTTACGAAGTGCGGAGTTTGGTTTTTTTGGAGTCATAGTACCTACACGAGTGCATACTCCGCGTTTTTGCGGGGCACTGATGTTGGTAGCTTCACGTTTCAAGGCGTTAAAACCTTTTTGCAAAGCCGGTGATTTCGATTTCTCGATTTTGGCTTGACGTCCTTTACGAACCAGTTGGTTAATAGTTGGCATTGTGGTTGCCACCCCCTTCCTCAATTTTTCCTGTTGCTTCACAAACCATTTCTAAGCCCACAGACCCAGGCGGTTCATAAAAGAACAAATGAAAAGTCTTTGCCGCCAAGAATTCATTCTCTTAGACAAAAACGTTCCTTACCCTATTGTTTTACGATAGCAGCCATAGCGGCTCCCACTTCAATCCCACATGCAGCTCCGAGATTTTTCATTGTATCTACAAGAGTCACTTTGACTCCTTGCCTGTTGCACAAAGCAATGATGTTGGAAGTGAGACGTGGATCTGCGTCTTCTGCCACATATACTTCAGAGGCGAAGCCCAATTCGACCATACGTATGGTTTGTTTGGTACCGATTTTGACATGAGCATCTTGCAGTCCCTGTTCTTTAGACATATCTCATTCCTCCGAAAAGACACAATAGCATATAGGCTGCTCACGCACCTTTGCTATATTAGCATTGACTATAAGCAATGTCAAGAAAATTATCGACTATAGTCTACTTAACAAAGCAATATATTTCATTTCGAGAAAAAAGCGCCGGAACACCGTCTGATAGAGCATAATCTAAAAGCTCCATCAGAGAACGAATGTTCCGGGCCCATCATGCCATTTGTTAATGTTATATTACTCGGCCGAAATCGGTTCGAGTTCTTCGGAAGAGGATTGCTCCCCTTCCGGTTGGGCAAATTTCACACTGCGGTAACGGTTCATACCTGTACCCGCAGGGATCAACTTACCAATAATAACGTTCTCCTTCAGACCAAGCAACTGATCGACTTTGCCTTTTATAGCCGCATCGGTCAGCACGCGAGTGGTCTCTTGGAAGGAAGCTGCTGACAAGAAGGAGTCAGTTTCCAGAGATGCCTTGGTGATACCAAGCAGAACCGGTTTGGCTACCGCTGGCTCTTGGCCACTGAGAATTGCTGTCTTGTTCGCATTTTCATACTCGTGCACATCAACAAAGGAGCCTGGAAGCAGCGTGGTATTCCCCGCATCAAGGATACGGATTTTACGCAACATTTGACGAATCATAACTTCCACGTGCTTATCATTGATTTCTACGCCCTGATTCCGATATACGCGTTGAACTTCCTGAAGGATATAGTTCTGTACCCCGCGAATACCTTTAATGCGCAGCATTTCTTTAGGGTCGATTGAACCGTCTGTCAGTTCATCCCCGGCTTCAACAGTCATGCCTTCGCTTACGCGCAGACGAGAACCATACGTAACCGAATAAGTTTTCGTTTCAGCTTCACCCTGAATATCGATCTCACGGCGATCTTTACCTTCACGAATTTCTTTAACTGTACCGTCAATTTCACTGATGGTTGCCTGACCTTTAGGATTACGTGCTTCGAAAAGCTCCTGAATACGCGGCAAACCTTGTGTAATATCGTCGCCCGCTACACCGCCTGTGTGGAATGTACGCATTGTAAGCTGGGTTCCTGGTTCACCGATGGATTGTGCCGCGATAATACCAACTGCTTCACCAATCTCAACGTGTTTGCCAGTAGCCAGATTGCGACCGTAGCATTTCTTGCAGACGCCATGTTTGGCACGACAGCTCAGTACTGAACGAATTTGAAGCTTTTGTACACCAGCTTTAACAATTGCTTCCGCTTTGTCGGAATCGATCAATTCGTTACGGCCAGCCAAAATCTCGCCAGTCTCCGGATGACGTACCGTTTCAAAGCAATAGCGACCTTCCAGACGGTCATACAGATCCTCAATAACTTCTTTACCGTCCTGAATACGGCTTACTGTAAAGCCTTTGTCCGTTCCGCAATCTTCTTCACGCACGATAACATCCTGCGCCACATCGACAAGACGACGAGTCAGGTAACCTGAGTCAGCCGTACGAAGCGCTGTATCCGCCAAACCTTTACGCGCTCCGTGAGTGGAGATGAAGTACTCGAGTACTGTCAAACCTTCACGGAAGTTCGATTTAATTGGGAGCTCGATAATACGACCGGATGGATTCGCCATCAGACCACGCATACCGCCGAGCTGGGTAATCTGTGATTTGTTACCCCGCGCTTTGGAGTCTACCATCATCATGATGGAGTTGTAGCGATCCATGGACTTCATCAGCACTTCGGTAATATCATCTTTCGCTTTGGACCAAATATCAATAATCCGGTCATAGCGTTCCTCGTTCGTAATCAAACCACGACGGTATTGATTCGTTACGACTTGCGCTTTGTCCTCAGAACCTTTAAGAATTCCTTGTTTTTCCACCGGCACGATAACGTCCGATACAGCAACAGTTACACCTGAACGAGTAGAATACGTAAAGCCAAGCTGTTTGATTTTATCCAAAATCACAGCTGTTTCTGTTGTATGGTAAGTTTCAAAGCAACGGGCAATAATGTTACCAAGGTAATCCTTACCTACCCCGTTAGCTTGCGGAGCATTTTGAATCGCTTCTGTAAGGTTTACACCCTTTTCGTAAACAAAGAACTCCTCAGCAGTACCATAAAGCAGGTTGGCACGGGTAGCATCATTGATGTACGGGAAGCTGGCCGGGAAAATTTCATTAAAGATAATTTTACCAACCGTGGTGATCAGCATTGCATCCTGTTGTTTTTCCGTAAAGCTCGTTTTATTCAAAGCTTTAACCGGAATAGCTACACGAGCATGAAGACCCGCTGTACCGCGCTGGTAAGCCGATATAGCCTCGTTCATATTGCGAAGGATCATGTTGCTGCCTTCTTCTTCTTTGTTATCCATAGTCAGATAGAAAGAACCAAGGACCATATCCTGGGAAGGAGTAACAACAGGTTTGCCGTCTTTCGGATTCAAAATGTTACCGGATGCCAGCATGAGCAAACGAGCTTCTGCTTGGGCTTCCGCAGACAATGGAACGTGAACCGCCATTTGGTCACCGTCAAAGTCGGCATTATATGCCGTACATACGAGCGGATGCAAACGGATTGCACGACCTTCAACCAAAATCGGTTCAAACGCCTGAATACCGAGTCTATGCAGCGTAGGGGCACGGTTCAGAAGAACCGGATGCTCCCTGATTACTTCTTCGAGCACATCCCATACTTCTGCGCTCACGCGCTCTACTTTACGTTTCGCGCTCTTAATGTTGTGTGCAAGACCTTTGTTCACAAGTTCTTTCATAACAAAAGGTTTGAACAGTTCCAATGCCATTTCTTTCGGCAAACCGCATTGGTACATTTTCAAGTACGGACCTACAACGATAACGGAACGACCGGAGTAGTCAACACGTTTTCCGAGCAAGTTTTGACGGAAGCGTCCTTGTTTACCTTTCAGCATATGGCTGAGGGATTTCAAAGGACGGTTACCCGGACCTGTAACAGGGCGGCCACGACGACCATTATCGATCAGGGCGTCAACAGCTTCCTGCAGCATCCGTTTTTCATTTTGTACGATAATATCCGGAGCACCCAGATCTAGCAGGCGTTTCAGACGGTTGTTACGGTTAATAACACGGCGGTACAAGTCATTCAGGTCAGAGGTAGCAAAACGTCCACCATCCAGCTGTACCATCGGACGAAGCTCCGGAGGAATAACAGGCAGCACGTCCATGATCATCCAGTCCGGCTGGTTGCCGGAGTTACGGAACGCCTCAATCACTTCAAGACGCTTGATCGCACGGTTGCGGCGTTGTCCTTGAGCTGTACGCAGCTCTTCTTTCAGGAATTCCAGTTCTTTGTCTATATCCAAATCTTGAAGGAGCTTCTTAACCGCTTCAGCACCCATACCTGCCTGGAATCCGTAGCCGTACTTTTCACGGTAGCTGCGGTATTCTTTCTCGGACAGGAGTTGCTTTTTCTCCAATGGCGTATCTCCTGGATCAGTTACAACATAAGATGCGAAGTAAATGATCTCTTCCAGAGATCTTGGAGACATATCAAGAGCAAGACCCATACGGCTCGGAATGCCTTTAAAGTACCAAATATGCGATACAGGGGCAGCCAGCTCGATGTGACCCATACGCTCACGACGAACCTTAGCGCGGGTAACCTCTACACCACAACGGTCACAGACAACACCTTTATAGCGCACGCGCTTGTACTTACCGCAATGACATTCCCAGTCTTTCGTAGGTCCGAAAATTTTCTCGCAAAATAGTCCTTCTTTTTCCGGTTTAAGCGTACGATAGTTAATCGTCTCCGGTTTTTTGACTTCTCCGCGGGACCAAGAACGAATCTTTTCGGGGGAAGCAAGCCCGATTTTCATATATTCGAAATTGTTAACGTCCAACAAGGAGCAACCCTCCTTAACCAAATCCTGAGTTTTTAGGTTTGATACCGCCCGGCAGCACCGGGCGGTATCAAGAAGCCCGATCCATCCTGTAGAAAATGGATCGAGGCATATAACAAAGCTGATATGATTCAGTCAGCAGACAGACTACTCTACGCCAACCTCAGAGCCTTCCAGATTCAAACTCAGCTTGTCGCTGGTTGTATCATCTTCATCATCAAGCTCTCTCATTTCGATCTCTTGTTCGTCTCCGGACAGAATCTTCACGTCCATACCCAAGCTTTGCAGCTCTTTGATCAAGACCTTGAATGATTCAGGCACACCCGGTTCAGGTACATTTTCACCTTTGACGATGGATTCGTATGTTTTAACACGTCCAACCACATCATCGGATTTGACAGTCAAAATTTCCTGAAGCGTGTAAGCCGCGCCGTAGGCTTCCAGTGCCCATACTTCCATCTCCCCGAAGCGCTGACCACCGAATTGAGCTTTACCACCCAACGGCTGTTGCGTAACGAGAGAGTAAGGACCTGTAGAACGAGCATGGATTTTATCGTCAACCATGTGCGCCAGTTTGATCATGTGCATGACACCGACAGTAACTTCACGTTCAAAACGATCACCGGTACGTCCGTCATACAACACCGTCTTACCATTGCGCTGCATGCCTGCCTCTTCCATCGTATCGAACACGTCATACTCCTTGGCACCATCGAATACAGGCGTTGCTACATGAATACCAAGACGCATTGCAGCCATACCCAGATGAATTTCAAGCACCTGTCCGATGTTCATCCGTGAAGGTACACCCAGCGGATTCAGAACGACTTGTACTGGTGTACCGTCCGGAAGGAACGGCATATCTTCTTCAGGCAAAATACGGGCAACGACACCCTTGTTACCGTGACGTCCGGCCATTTTATCGCCTTCGGAGATTTTACGTTTTTGAGCAATATATACACGAACCAGTTGGTTTACGCCTGGTGGCAGTTCGTCGCCATTCTCACGTGTAAATACTTTTACGTCCACAACAATCCCGTCTGTTCCGTGAGGAACTCTCAAAGAAGTGTCGCGAACCTCGCGTGCCTTCTCACCAAAGATCGCATGCAAGAGGCGCTCTTCGGCTGTCAGCTCCGTTACACCCTTAGGTGTTACTTTACCAACGAGAATGTCACCTGCGCCGATTTCGGCACCAATGCGGATAATTCCACGCTCATCCAGATTACGGAGCGCTTCTTCACCGACATTCGGAATATCACGGGTGATTTCTTCCGGTCCAAGCTTCGTGTCGCGGGCTTCGGATTCGTATTCCTCAATATGGATGGAGGTGTATACGTCTTCCTTTACCAGCTTCTCACTCAGCAGGATCGCATCCTCGTAGTTGTAACCTTCCCAAGTCATGAAGGCAACGACAACGTTACGTCCCAATGCCAGCTCGCCCATCTCTGTGGAAGGACCATCTGCGAGAATATCGCCAGCTTTCACCACATCGCCTCTATTGACGATTGGACGTTGGTTAATGCATGTTCCTTGGTTTGAACGCATAAATTTGTGTAATTTATACTTAATTATGTCGCCCTTCACTTCAGAACCATCTACTGTTTCGATGCGACGCAGCCAAATTTCGTTAGCTGAAGAACGTTCGATTACACCGTCGTATTTGGATACAATACATACCCCGGAATCTTTCGCAGCCTTATGCTCCATTCCTGTTCCGACCAAAGGAGACTTCGGAATCAACAAAGGAACGGCCTGCCGTTGCATATTGGAACCCATCAACGCACGGTTCGAGTCATCGTTCTCCAAGAACGGAATCAGTGCAGTTGCCACTGACACGACCTGCTTAGGCGAAACGTCCATATAGTCAACACGGCTACTTGCCATTGGAATGATGTTATCAGACTGCTTGTTGTAACGGACAATGACAACTTCTTCCTTAAAAGTGCTGTCCTCTGTCAGTTCCTCATTTGCCTGGGCTACGATGTAGTTATCTTCTTCATCAGCCGTCAGGTAATCAATTTGGTCTGTAACTTTTCCGGTTTTCGGATCTACCCAACGATAAGGAGCTTCGATAAATCCGTACTCGTTGATACGTGCGAAGGTAGACAAGGAGTTGATCAAACCAATGTTTGGTCCCTCTGGTGTCTCGATAGGACACATACGACCGTAGTGACTCGGATGGACGTCACGTACTTCCATGCCTGCGCGTTCACGTGTCAAACCGCCGGGTCCGAGTGCGGACAAACGGCGTTTGTGTGTCAATTCAGCAAGTGGATTCGTCTGATCCATAAACTGGGACAGCTGGGAGCTACCAAAGAACTCCTTGATCGAAGCAATTACCGGACGTATGTTAATCAGTGCCTGTGGCGTAATCACATTAGCATCCTGAATCGACATTCTTTCGCGCACCACGCGTTCCATACGGGATAAACCGATACGGAACTGGTTCTGGAGCAATTCACCGACAGAGCGCAAACGACGGTTGCCCAAATGGTCAATATCGTCCGTGCTTCCGATTCCGTGAAGTAAGTTAATAAAATAACTGATGGAGGAAATAATATCGGCAGGCGTAATATTTTTAACCGATTTATCAATATTTCCGTTGGCAATCAGCTTTACAACTTTACCATCCTCAATCGGCGAGAATATATCGATCGTTTGAAGAGGAATATCGTTGCTTTCCAGCACGCCAGTAGCAACATGATACGTACGGTGTCCTACCGATTCCTCAAGCTGGGCCAAAATCTCGTCCAACAGGCGGCGATCCACCATTTGTCCTGCTTCAGCGATGATTTCACCGGTTGTCGTATCAATCAAAGTCTCAGCAAGTCGTTGATTAAACAGACGGTTTTTGATGTGAAGCTTTTTATTGATTTTGTAACGGCCTACGTTGGCCAGATCATAACGTTTTGGATCAAAGAAGCGTGCAACGAGCAAGCTCTTTGCATTATCCAGTGTAGGTGGCTCACCCGGACGAAGACGCTCATAAATCTCAATCAGCGCTTTTTCCGTAGAGTCCGTGTTGTCTTTATCAAGAGTATTACGGATATATTCGTCATTGCCGAGCAAATCCAGAATCTCAGCATCAGTGCCAAAGCCAAGCGCACGCAGCAACACCGTAACCGGAATTTTACGGGTACGGTCAATCCGGACATAGATAATGTCCTTCGCATCCATCTCCAGTTCGAGCCAAGCCCCCCGGTTAGGAATTACCGTTGCGGTGTATGTTGTTTTCGCATTCTTGTCGACTTTTGTGCTGAAATAGACGCTGGGAGAGCGAACCAACTGGCTGACAATAACCCGTTCCGCACCGTTAATAATAAACGTACCCGTATCAGTCATCAGCGGGAAGTCTCCCATGAATACTTCCTGCTCTTTCACTTCCCCGGTCTCTTTATTAATAAGCCGGACTTTTACCCGAAGCGGTGCTGCATACGTTACGTCGCGTTCCTTTGCGTCGTCAACGGTATATTTGGGTTCTCCGAGAGAATAATCGATAAACTCCAAAATCAGATTTCCTGTGAAATCCTGAATTGGCGAAATATCCCGAAACATTTCCCGCAATCCTTCCTCCAAAAACCAATCATAGGATTTTTGCTGGATCTCAATCAGGTTCGGAACCTCGAGTACCTCGTTAATACGTGCATAACTGCGCCGAGTGCGTCGACCATATTGAACAAGATGTCCTGCCAACTTAAACTCACCCCTCATGTCTACTCACTTTAAAAATTCATTGCGAACCTTTGTTTGTGACCTTATAATAAGACACAGACAGAAGATTCAATCCACAAATACAGAAAAGCCCTTACTCGAATGCATTCGAAAAAAGAGCGACGTATCTGCAGAATCCTCTTACCGGAAGATCTTCATCACTTGTAGATTTGCCCAAAATGATTGTATTATACGTAATAGGTATAAATACTATACCCTTCTACGCATAAATCTATTGACATTTCAACAAACTAAAGCCATGGAGGGCATCCTAATACTGACATTTTATAATAATATCACAGACCAGGACTCAAGTCAATGGTCCTATTGCATTTTTCTAAAACTTTTTTTCGCCTTCAAAATACGATAACCTTTATCCTTCGTAACTTCCTCCACACGTCCGAAAAGGCTCTCGATTTTAGTGCTTGCCGAAGGGGCACCCTGCTTTTTCTGTATAACCACCCACAAAGTTCCACCTTCATTTAAATGTTCATAGGCAAGCTCGAAAATGGTATGCACCGTTTCCTTACCCGCACGTATAGGTGGATTCGTTAGAATCACGTCAAAACGATCATCTTTCACTTGCTCAAACAGATCGCTTTGCTTTATGGTCACATTGGTAATCCCATTCCGTTCCGCATTCTCTATTGCCAGTTGAACGGCTCGCTCGTTAATATCCACCATTGTAACGTGACCATGCGGTACAAGCGTAGCTGCCGTCAAACCAATCGGTCCATAGCCACACCCTACATCCAGCACTGAAGCCTGCGCAGGAAGCTGCATCGCCTCAATCAACACACGGCTACCGTAATCAATTCCCTGCTTCGAGAAAACGCCTGAATCGCTGGCAAAACGGTATGTCCGCCCCCGCAGCACTGTTTCCAGGCTCCGCCGTTCGTGCGCCGTCTCTGGCCGTTTGGAGTAATAATGATCAGACATTCATGACCACCTCCTTGGTTGTAATACCATCATAGCCTTCACTATTACGTTTCAGACATGCTTGTACTGCCGATTTACAGCAACAAACCCCTTGAAGATCACCTCAAGGGGTTTGTTTTAGTGCATTGTCTGCTAAATAGCAGTCAATTATTTCACTTCTACGGAAGCGCCTGCTTCTTCCAATTTTGCTTTCAAGGAATCAGCTTCTTCTTTCGCGATTTTTTCTTTCAGTGGTTTTGGAGCGTTGTCAACCAGTTCTTTTGCTTCTTTCAGGCCAAGACCTGTGATTTCGCGAACTGCTTTGATAACGTTGATTTTGGAAGCGCCAGCGCTTGTCAAAATTACGTCGAACTCGGATTGCTCAGCTTCTGCTGCGCCACCTGCTGCGCCGCCTGCTACAGCTACTGGAGCTGCTGCAGTTACGCCGAATTCTTCTTCGATTGCTTTCACGAGATCGTTCAGTTCCAATACGGACATACCTTTAATTGCTTCCAAGATTTGCTCTTTACTCATGGTTGAACCTCCATTTAAATTCTTATTTTTTTGTTTTCAATCTGCTATACAGCAGCTTTAATCCTTAACTTATGCGCTTTGCTCTTCTTTTTCTGCAACAGCTTTAACTGCAAGCGCGAAGTTGCGCATAGGAGCTTGAAGCACGCTGAGGAGCATGGAAAGGAGACCTTCGCGGGATGGCAGTTCTGCCAGCGCTTTAATTTCCTCAACACCGATAACACGGCCTTCTACAACTGCACCTTTCAGTTCCAGCGCAGTGTTTTTCTTAGCGAAATCATTCAAGATTTTAGCTGCAGACACTGCATCATCTTTGCCGAACGCGATTGCAGTAGGACCTGTCAATACTGCGTCCAGTTCAGTCAATTCTGCTGCCGCAGTTGCACGACGGAGCAGCGTGTTTTTCAGCACTTGAAATTCGATTCCGGCTTCGCGAAGCTGCTTACGCAGCTCAGTTACTTGGGCAACATTCAGACCGCGATAGTCAGCAACCACAGTCGTTACGCTCTCGCGCAATTTTGCAGCTACAACTTCAACAGCTTCTTGTTTTGCTTGAATCACTTTTGCATTTGCCAAACTGTACACCTCCTGATCAATTTATCCGCTCTGCTCGACCAACCTATCCGGTGGTCGTCCAAAGCTATCTTCATGAGCATGAAAAAAGCCTCCGTAGAGTACGAAGGCTTGATAAATCTACATGGACGGGACAAGCCCGTCACATGAAACGTTCTATCATAACACCTCGGTAGGAAATTAAGCCCGAAGGCACCTACTGTCTACGGTAAGCATATTCAACTTTAATGGTCAGTCACACGGACTCACAACTTTTACAGAATAACAAAATCAATTGAACGTGTCAATCAAAATATTATTTGTAAACAGATGCGTTCACACGAGCACTTGGTCCCATAGTCGAAGAAATAGCGATGTTTTTCAGGTATACACCTTTAGCAGCCGCTGGCTTCGCACGGTTCAAGGCTTCGATCAAAGCTTTAAGATTCTCGTTCAGTTGTTCAGCACTGAAGGAAGCTTTGCCGATTGGCGCATGAATTTGACCCGCTTTGTCGAGACGGTATTCGATTTTACCGGCTTTAATTTCTTGAACAGCCTTGGCAACGTCGAAAGTAACTGTGCCTGCTTTAGGGTTTGGCATTAAGCCTTTACCACCGAGCAAACGCCCCAGTTTACCAACCTCACTCATCATATCAGGCGTCGCAACGCAGACGTCGAATTCGAACCAGCCTTGTTGAATTTTGTTGATCATATCTTGATCGCCAACAAAATCAGCGCCAGCTGCTTCGGCTTCTTTCACTTTGTCACCTTTTGCAAATACCAGAACACGTTGTGTTTTACCCGTACCATGCGGCAGGACAACAACACCACGAACAGCCTGGTCTTGTTTACGGGAATCTACGCCCAGACGGACTGCTGCTTCAACAGTTTCGTCAAATTTAGCAGTTGCGCCTTTTTTCACCAATTCAACGGCTTCCAAAGGCTCATAAGTCGCTTCGCTGTCGATCAGCTTAGCGGCTTCCAAGTACTTCTTACCATGTTTAGCCATAATCTTTTCCTCCTTATGTGGTATTAGCGGATATTCCTCCCACACTTGCCGGACAGTCAAACTGCCGGCACACGAAGACTAATAAAAATTAGTCTACGATGGTGATACCCATGCTGCGAGCAGTACCTTCAACCATACGCATTGCCGATTCTACGGAAGCTGCGTTAAGATCAGGCATTTTTTGCTCAGCAATTTGACGAACGGTAGCGCGATTTACAGTTGCAACTTTCGTTTTGTTCGGTTCACCGGAACCTTTTTCGATTTTAGCAGCAACTTTCAACAGCACAGCAGCCGGTGGAGTTTTGGTGATGAACGTAAAAGAACGATCTTCAAACACCGAAATTTCAACCGGGATGATCAGGCCTGCTTGATCAGCAGTACGAGCATTGAACTCTTTACAGAATGCCATGATGTTGACACCTGCTTGACCCAAAGCTGGACCTACTGGAGGCGCTGGATTAGCTTTACCTGCAGGGATCTGCAGTTTTACCATTTTGATTACCTTTTTTGCCACGGATGACACCTCCTTGACTCAATAGTGGTAGACGGACCTAATGATCCTCCCACAAGAAACCTGTAAGAAAAATCTATATTTTCTCCACCTGAGTATAATCCAACTCAAGCGGGGTTTCCCGTCCAAACATGTTGACGTGAACCTTAAGCTTGCTCTTCTCAACCAAAATTTCTTCCACGGAGCCCACAAAATTCGCAAAAGGACCAACTTTAATTCGCACGGATTCCTTAACATCGAATTCGATCTTCGGTTTCGGCTCTACCATGCCCATATGCTTCAGAATCTGTTCAACTTCTTCTGGAAGCAAAGCTGTCGGTTTGGAACCCGAGCCTGTTGATCCTACAAATCCCGTAACACCTGGTGTGTTGCGCACAACATACCAAGAGTCATCAGTTTGAACCATTTCGACCAAGACATAACCAGGGTAAACTTTACGCATAACGGTCTTTTTCTTACCGTCCTTGGTTACCAGTTCTTCTTCCATTGGAACAAGAACGCGGAAAATCTTGTCCTCCATGCCCATGGACTCAACGCGTTTCTCCAAATTGGCTTTGACTTTGTTCTCATACCCTGAATAGGTATGAACGACGTACCATCTTTTTTCCATATCAAGCCACCTGGAACCCTTCCTAGATAATCGCTTCGATCGCAGCGGAAATGCCGATATCGAGAACCCAAAAATAAATCGTGACAAACGCAATTGTCCCAATGACAATCAGCGTATAGTTGGTCAGTTCTTTACGATTGGGCCAGCGAACCTTCTTGAGTTCAGCCCAGCTTTCAGAGAAAAAGGAAAACAGAGACTTGAAACTGCGTTTCACGCCGACTACACCTCCAAAAACTATCTAGTTTCCCGATGAGAAGTCTGTTCGTTACAGGACTTACAGAATTTCTTCATCTCCATGCGGTCGGGGTGATTACGCTTGTTTTTCGTCGTTGTGTAATTTCTTTGTTTGCATGTTGTACAAGCCAAAGTAATAATTACCCGCATGATGTGCACCTCCCGAAGACATCCAACACCGGAAGTCTCATAATTGATCCTAAAAAAAACCGCGAATTTAGGCCTACCTAAAACACTTTATCACACGCGGTTTTGCATGTCAACGAATGTTTGTATACATTTCGCGGTCCCGGCTGTGGTGCATTTTAACATCTGTTCATCCTTTAAAAGTCATCTCTGAAAAACCTCTCCAAGATCCATGCGATATCTATTATTTATCTTTTTCAGTATAAATCATTCTTAACACATATAAACCTGCATATCCTGCCCTTAACGAATAAAAAAAGACTCAGACTCGAGCCTTTTCCCTGCCAGCCTCTACTTTCAGCTATCCCTTACTTCCAAATACTTTTCAAGTTTGCGCTTGACCCGTTGCAGCGCATTATCAATAGATTTCACGTGGCGGTCAAGATCCTCGGCAATTTCCTGATATGAACGCCCGTCCAGATACAACATAAGTACCTTCCGTTCCAGCTCGCTCAGAATCTCGGACATCTTGTCCTCAAGGCCCACAAACTCTTCCTGATTGATAATCAGCTCTTCAGGATCACTTACCTGTGTTCCGCAAATCACGTCCAGTAACGTTCGATCCGACTCTTCATCATAAATGGGCTTGTCCAGAGATACGTAGGAATTCAGAGGAATATGCTTTTGTCGTGTGGCCGTCTTGATTGCCGTAATAATCTGTCTTGTAATGCACAGCTCGGCAAAGCCCTTGAACGAAGCAAACTTGTCTCCCTTAAAATCACGAATAGATTTGTAGAGACCAATCATGCCCTCCTGAATAATATCCTCGCGATCAGCACCGATCAGGAAGTAGGATCTGGCCTTGGCCCGCACGAAGTTCCGATATTTATTAATCAGAAACTCCAGTGCCTCCCCATCACCTTCATGGACTGCTCCGACAATGTCTTCATCATTTTTGTAATCAAACTTTGACAACATGATATCCTTGAGGTCCACACTCACTAACAATCCCTCCGGCTGCAACGCAAGATACCCGTTACTCTCTCAAATATACGACAAGTATACGCGATGTAACCTGATACCGTCAACCACAACAGCCTAAAAAAGAAGAGCGCTAACAAAATTGTCAATGGTTTCAAAATGGGGGAGTCTCCAATTAATGGATTTTCTTTCTCTGGACTATTCTCTTCTCCAGCGCTCAAACAGCTTTCGAATTTCCGGGCTCAGCTTGGCATCCAGCGAATTGCGGGACAACTTAGCGCTATCCTGCTCTATCCGCTTTTTCACTTCCTTTTCAGATTCCTCAATCTCGATCAGAAGCTCACGCGCCGACACCCTAAGCGCTCCTTGCCCAAAAGCGACATGTTGTTCCACCTGATCACTTGTTGCCACATAAATGCTTCTTCTCCGGCTGCTTAGCTCCCGAACCAATCGCTCGATGCACTCGTCAGCGGTCTCTTTTTCTTTGGTAAAATAAATCTGTACTTTACTCTGGGAATACGTTTTACCCAATCCTGGCACCCGGTAAGCATCAAAAACGACGATGACTCTTCTGCCGGAATACGCCTGATGATCCGCGAGTCGTTCAAGCAGTCTGTCCCTCGCTTCCTGCATACCAGATTGTACCAGTGCGGAAAGTTCGGGCCAGGCTCCAATCATATTGTAGCCGTCCACAAGCAGAACATCCCGCGTGTCAGCCATATCATTAGCCCCGTGCCTGTCGTCCGCGCAACACTTCGTACATCACGACACCTGCGGCTACAGAAGCATTCAGGGAATTGATTTGCCCAGCCATCGGCAGCTTAACGAGTACGTCACATTTCTCGCGGATCAAACGGCCCAGCCCTTTATTTTCGTTACCAATGACGATAGCAACTGGCCCTGTGAATACACCATTTCCAAAAACCGGGTCCGTAGCTGTCACATCTGTGCCAACTACCCATACGCCTTCCTCTTTGAGGCGGTCGATCGTTTGCCCCAAATTGTTCACACGCGCCACTGGAACGTACTCAACCGCCCCCGCCGATGTTTTGGACACCGTTACAGTCACTGCCGCCGAACGTCTTTTGGGCACGATTACGCCATGTGCCCCTGTGCAGTCCGCTGTCCGAAGGATAGACCCCAGATTATGTGGATCTTCAATCTCATCCAATAGGATCAAAAACGGCTCCTCTCCCTTACTACGGGCAGTTGCGAGCAGTTCTTCCACTTCAACGTAGGCAAAAGGTGCAGCCTGTGCAACCACTCCCTGATGCTGTATTCCCGGAACCATTTGATCAAGCTTACGCTTATCCACCTGTAAAACAATGATCCCCGCTTTTTTAGCCTCAGCCGTAATGGGCAATGTCAGATGCTTTTGTGCATTATCCGCAATCCATATTTTATTTATCGTTCTGCCTGAGCGAAGCGCCTCCGTTACCGAATGCTTACCGGCAATCCATTCTTCTTCCATATCTAGCTTCCTCCCGGGAAACGGCGGATGTTTGACGCATTTGATCCGACGTTCCCAATTAAGATTTTTCTGTATTTTCCATTTGTGCAATACCATACGTAATCAATTCTCTCATTCTGTCCAAACGTCCGTCACAATAAAGAAAGCCAAACAATCCCTCCAGCGCAGTAGCATGACGATACTCAAGTACATCCGCATTTTTGGGCAGGCTTCCTGACTTGGCATTTCTGCCTTGTCTGACAATATCACGTTCTTCCTCCGTCAGCACCGTCTCCAGCAGCACGAGCATACGGCTCTGCGCCTTGGCAGAGACCAGCCCTGTGGCCCGCCGATGTAAATGGTTCGGGCGCAGATTGGGCTGCGCCAGCAAATATTGCCGCACCGCGACCTCATACACGGCATCGCCAATGTAAGCCAGTGCAATCGGCGGCATCAGGCGGGCGGGCTTGGACGCAGGATACGGGAACCAGTTTCCCGCACCTTCCGAAGCCCCCGTGTTCAATGGCTTATCACTCATTTTCGCCGCCACCGCATACCCTGCGCTGTATCCTCAAGCACGATTCCTTTGACAGCGAGCAGATCGCGAATTTCATCGGCTCTGCCCCAGTTCTTGGTTTTACGAGCTTCGACACGTTCTGCAATTAATTGCTCAATTTCATCATCCAGCAGTTCTTCTTTTGGTTCCGAATATATGCGAAGTACATTATTCATCGAATGAAAGGTATGCAGCACCGCCTGCAATTCTGCCTGATTGACAACGTCACGCTGCAACAAATGGTTGGCTTCGCTAACCCATTCAAATACAGCAGTAATCGCATCAGGCGTATTGAAATCATCATCCATTTTTTCGACAAACTGCTGCAAAATTCCGTCAAGCTTCGTTTGCAGCTCGGCCGATACTTCTTCATTACCTTTCAACGCATTAGCTAAACGATGCTGCACGTTGGCCACTGCATTGGCAATCCGTTCGACACTGTTCTCCGCCTGACTCATCGTCTCATGATTATAGTTTAACGGATTCCGGTAATGCGTCGACAGCATAAAATAACGTAAAGCCTCGGGCTTGTGACGAGCACGCAGATCTTTAACCAAAATACCATTACCGAGTGATTTCGACATTTTTTCATTATCAATGCGAATATATCCGTTGTGCATCCAGTAACGGGCCAATGGCTTACCCGTAATCACCTCGGATTGTGCGCATTCGCATTCATGATGTGGGAATTGTAAATCCTGTCCGCCCCCGTGAATATCCAGCGTATCCCCCAGATAGTGGCGGGCCATGGCAGAGCATTCGATATGCCAGCCCGGGCGGCCGTCGCCCCAAGGACTTGACCAATAAATTTCTCCTGGCTTGGCAGCCTTCCAGAGTACAAAATCCTCGGCATTTTCCTTACGTCCATCCACATTAATGCGAATTCCGAACTGAAGCTCTTCCAGATTTTGACCTGATAGTTGTCCGTAATTTTTGAACTTTTTGGTCCGATAGAACACATCGCCATCATTCTCATAGGCATAGTCTTTGTCTACCAATTCCTTAATAAAATCAATAATCAGGTCCATGCTCTCTGTTACACGAGGGTTCATGCTGGCAGCAGGAACATTCAATCCTGCCAGATCCTCATGGTAGGCTGCAATAAATTTCTCGGCAACTGCCGAAACATCCATATCCAGTTCCCGAGCTTTGCGGATTAATTTATCATCGACATCCGTAAAATTCACCACATAGTTTACATCATAGCCCGAGTACTCCAGGTAGCTGCGCACCACGTCAAATACAATTACAGGACGTGCATTGCCAATATGAATGTAATCATACACGGTAGGTCCGCATACATACATTTTAACCTTTCCAGGCTCCAGTGGCACAAAAGGCTCCCGACTCCTCGTCATTGTATTATAAATTTGAAGCGGCATTGTTATGTTCCTCCCTCATGAAAATCATTTTTCTATTTTATTCTCTTGGGCCACCTGATGTTTCTGAGCGGATCGTCCATCCTTCAAATCAGATATTTCTGCACGCAATCGTTCTATTTCCAGTTGAAGCTCCCGCATAGAATCCACGACCGGATCGGGTAACTGGTGACTAAGTCGATCTGGACGTCTACCGTCCTGTCTAACAACCCGTCCCGGGATACCCACCACCGTACTGTTTGGCGGTACCTCTTTTAGCACAACCGAGTTGGAGCCAATGTTGGACTGCGCCCCAATTGTAAAAGAGCCCAATATCTTTGCGCCGGAGCCTATAACAACATTATTCCCAATGGTGGGATGGCGCTTCCCCTTCTCTTTCCCCGTCCCTCCAAGAGTGACCCCCTGGTATAACACAACATCGTCGCCGATCTCACAGGTTTCACCGATGACCACTCCCATGCCATGGTCAATGAACAGCCGATCTCCGATACGAGCGCCGGGATGGATTTCAATCCCTGTCATAAACCGCGATACCTGAGATATAAAACGGGCTAGAGTACACCACTTTCGCAAATAAAACCAATGTGCGATTCGGTGTGCCCAAAGGGCATGAACGCCGGAATACGTAAAAATAACCTCCAGCTTACTCCGGGCGGCCGGATCATTATCCAAAACAGTTTGAATGTCGGATTTGATATGTCTGAACATGTCGCCCTCCTATTTCCCCCATTTCCTTGCCGCATCTTCACACAACTCCATGTTTCGCCAATTTTCGCAATTCGTCAGCACACTTCGACATTTTTCACCTTTAACGAGCTTGAGTCTGAAAAAAATGAAAAAGCGCCTCCGCAGCCTAAGCTGCAGAGACGCATGAACGTGGTCCCACTCTGCTTCAGGCATACCTGCTGCATATAAGCAGAGAAGCCCGTCTTTGGCGTCCGGTAACGAGAACGATTCGGCACACCCTTGCCATATCAGCAGTCGACGCTAATTAGGGTTCGGGCGCACGGCTCCCAGGTGCATTTCCTCCGCAGGTCATCTGGACGGCTTCCAGCCCTGGGGTTCCCCTCGGCCGTCCTCTCTGGCAAATGCCCTTATGCAGTGTACTTCTCCTGTTCTCAGCCTTTACACGTAAATATCAATCCGTATCAATGGAGTCATTATAGCGAAAAGACAACAAATTGACAAGAAATATCAGCCTTTAATTTGTGCCCTGAGACGGTCCAGCACCTTGTCACGTCCGAGCAAAAAGATCGTTTCATTCAAATCTCGTCCATGAGTTTGACCTGTAAGGGCCACACGAATCGGCATAAACAATTGTTTCCCTTTAAAGCCGGTTTCCTTTTGAACTTCCTTGATCAGCTTGGCCATTTGTAGAGCCGTAAATTCCTCACTCGCTTCCACCTTGCCAGCAAAGGCTTTAAGCACCTCAGGAACCTGCTCTTCAGCCAGCACAGCCGCAGCTTCCGTATCAAGCTCCAGATGCGAACGAAAAAACAACTCAGACAAAGCCACAATGTCGGACGCAGAGTTCATTTGTTCCTGATACAAGCGAACAAGAGCCTTGGCCCAGTCCTGCTGCTCCGCAGATAATTCATTCGGTAACAGCCCCGCTGCTTGCAAATGAGGAATCGCCATACCGGCAATCCGCTCAGGATCGGCTTTTTTAATATAATGATTGTTCAGGTAAGCCAGCTTGTTGGTATCAAAGACAGCCGGACTTTTGGACAAACGGTTGGGATCGAAAATCGAAATCAATTGTTCTCGGTCATAAATTTCTTCTTCGCCTTCCGGGGACCAGCCCAACAGCGCTATAAAATTGAATATAGCTTCTGGCAAGTAGCCCAACTTGTCGTACTGCTCCATAAACTGAATAATGGACTCGTTGCGTTTGCTAAGCTTCTTGTGATCATCGCCCACGATCAGTGTCATATGACCAAAGATTGGAGGCTCCCAGCCAAGCGCTTCAAAGATCATCAATTGTCGCGGTGTATTGGAGACATGATCCTCGCCCCGCAGCACATGTGATATTTTCATCAAATGATCGTCTACTGCTACAGCGAAGTTATATGTCGGAATACCGTCTTTTTTGACGATAACAAAATCGCCGCTTTCCTTCGAATTAAACGTAATTTGGCCTTTGACCATATCATTAAACGTATATTCGTGATCTTCTGGTACGCGGAAACGGATACTTGGTACACGACCCTCCGCTTCGAATGCCTGACACTGTTCCTCCGTCAGATCACGGTGTTTCCCGGAGTAGCGTGGTGTCTCCCCACGTTCCGTCTGTTCTTCACGTTCGCGTTCCAGTTCTTCTTCGGTGCAGTAACAGCGGTAAGCCAGGCCACGATCCAGCAGATCCTGCCAATAGGTTTTGTATATATCCAAACGTTCAGTCTGACGGTAAGGTCCATACTCGCCTCCGACATCCACGCTTTCATCCCAATCCATACCCAACCATTTCAGATATTTAAGTTGGCTTTCTTCCCCGCCTGCAATGTTGCGTTTCACATCTGTATCTTCAATACGAATAATAAATTTGCCACCTTGGTTCCGAGCATACAAATAATTAAATAATGCCGTTCTGGCATTTCCAATATGCAGATGCCCTGTTGGGCTTGGGGCATAACGTACACGAACTTCCGTGCTCATAAAATCTCCTCCAAATCTAAGTTCTCAAGATGATAGCATACCCTTTACAAGACAGACAACCGATTGAGCCGCGATTCCTTCACCCCGCCCGGCAAAGCCAAGCTGCTCCGTCGTAGTTGCCTTAACGTTTACTTGGGAAGGATCTTCTGCTTCCAACGCACGAGCGATAACTTCATTCATCTGCGGGATGTAAGATGCCATTTTGGGCTTTTGCGCAATAATCGTAGAATCAATATTCCCCAAGCGGTATCCCCGCTCTTTGGCCAAACTCCATATATGCTCCAGCAACTTGAGACTGTCGGCATCCTTGAATTCGGGATCGTTATCCGGAAAGTGCTTCCCGATGTCACCCAGACCGAGCGCGCCCAGAATAGCGTCGCTAACCGCATGCAGCAGCACGTCAGCATCGGAATGACCCAGCAATCCCTTTTCATAAGGAATATTCACGCCCCCGATAATGCACGGCCTTCCTTCCACCAGCTGATGAACGTCAAACCCTTGTCCCACTCTGATCATCTGATATCCTCTCCCTCTGTCTTTACCCATAACTCCGCCATATCCAAGTCCTCAGGCGTGGTAATTTTGATATTTTTGTAGCTGCCCTGAACGACAGTGACCGGAATACCTAATCGCTCCACCAGCATCGAATCGTCTGTCCCCAAAAATCCCTCCTGGTCCGCTTTCTCATAGGCCCGCAGCAGATCGGAAAGACGAAAAGTCTGTGGCGTTTGAATACTCCACAGACTTCGGCGATCAGGCGTTGCTGTAATGATACCATCCCCGTTCACTTGCTTGACTGTATCCTTTACAGGCACCGCCGCTACAGAAGCACCGGTACGCATAGCTGTCTCCAGACATGAACGTACAAGCTCAGGCTGAATGAGCGGGCGCACACCATCATGCACCATCACCCAATCTGCTTGCAGGTGGCTCAGACCGCGATATACCGAATGCTGACGTTCACTGCCTCCAGCCACCACCCGTACGTCCTTGCCGATTCGGTATTGACGAATCCATTCTTGACAGCGCTCGACATCTTCTGCCCCCGTCACCATCACCATTTCATCCACTTCGGGCATGGCTGCGAATATCTCAAGTGTATGTATGAAGATGGGCTTGTCCCGCAAAAGCAAAAACTGCTTACTTTCCGGCGTTCCCATACGGGAGCCGCGCCCAGCCGCCACAATGACGACTCCTACCCGATTGTTCATTGAAATGACTCCTGCCTTGATCGCACTTGGACGATCCGTATGATTACACATCTACTTCATCATACCGCGTTTATTGAGCTTTTTCCAATAATTTCGGTTTGGCAAAAATCATACGGCCTGCAGAGGTCTGAAGTACACTCGTAACCAACACCTCCATCAGAGAACCGATGTAGTCACGACCGCCTTCCACAACGATCATTGTACCATCATCCAGATAGGCCACACCTTGCCCATGCTCCTTGCCATCTTTGATAATCTGCACCATAATTTCCTCACCGGGCAGCACTACAGGCTTCACTGCATTTGCCAGGTCGTTAATATTCAGCACCGATACACCTTGAAGCTCACACACCTTATTCAGGTTAAAATCGTTCGTTACCACCTTACCCTGTAGCACCTTTGCCAGCTTGACCAATTTGCTGTCAACCTCTGAAATCTCCTCAAAATCGCCTTCGTAAATCAATACATTTACATCCAACTCTTTTTGGATTTTATTCAAAATATCCAGACCTCGCCGCCCGCGGTTACGCTTGAGCAAATCCGACGAATCTGCAATATGCTGAAGCTCCTCCAGTACAAATTCGGGAATAACAATCGTTCCTTCGATAAAACCAGTCTTGCAAATATCCGCAATACGCCCGTCTATAATAACACTGGTGTCCAAAATTTTATGTTCCTCCAGCTTGCGTTCTTCCACGCCCGTACCTCGACCAAAAAAACCCGAACTCCAAAATGAGGACAGCTCGTCCCGCTTTTCCAGTCCGACCATCAATCCCACATATCCGCATACGATGGTAACGGCCGTTTGAATCAGTTGACCTGGTGCCCCCAGCCATGACAAGAGCGGGTAAACCGCTAAGGAAAGGATCAAGCCCACCGCTAATCCAATCGCACCTGCCATCATCTCGTTCATCGGAATCCGTACCAAACCTTCGATTCCCTGTTGTAATCGATTGGCCACAGCTGTTCCGGCAAGTGAGCATCCAGCCATAAACAACACAGCTCCCGCAACCATCCAAACAGCCATTCCCGTTAAAGAACCATCACTCAACCAATCGGGCAACCATGATACGATACCTCCTACCCGATGATATAACGTATAGCCGAACCACGCTCCGCACAATCCTGTAAAAGTTAAAATAGCCTTTCTCCACATCGAGTCTCTATACCTCCTTTGTTTTCTGTTCATACACCCTGTATTTATTGGATATACACCACTTTCCTTACCAGTATGATCCAATTTCCACCCAACTAACCCTATGTATTTGATTTTTTATGCATAAAAAAAACATTTATCTCCCTGAAGTGATCCAAGGAAATAAATGCTTAATTGTTTTCTCGCTTAATACTAATGCTGTGAATGACGATATTGATCATCCTGTTCTTCCTGAGTGGAACGTCCCCGACCGCGTCCACGTCTACGTGACAGCTTACGGATATTGAGTTTCATGCCATACAATGCATACAGCACCAACGGCACGAAAATCAGCTTCGATAATTGATCCGGGAATTTAACCGCCAGTACAACGGCAGCAATTACAACCCATGGAGCGATCCAGATCGCTTTCTTCGGAAGGCCCACCTTTTTTAAGTTCGGATATTTCATCGAGCTGACCATCAAATAAGAGACAAGCAGCATCGCAATCGACATGTATAACAGGGAAATATCGTTATGGAATAAAGACAAAGTGGCTAACACACCACCTGCTGCCGGAATCGGCAAGCCTGTAAAATAACCCGGTACACCGGGACGTACATTAAAACGAGCCAAACGTAACGCTCCGCACATCGGAAAAATAGCCGTAACCGTCCAGGCCAAAGCCGAATTAGCATCATGAAAAGCAACCATGTACATAATAACTGCGGGAGCTACACCAAAAGATATCATATCTGATAAGGAGTCCAGTTCTTTACCGAATTCGCTCTGGGCATTTAGCGCCCGGGCCATTCGTCCATCCAGTCCGTCCAACAACATGGCGACAATAACCATAATAGCGGCAAGACTGTATTTTCCGTCTACGGCCAATAAAATGGCGATCATTCCGAGAAACAAGTTACCTAAGGTACACATGTTCGGAATTGATTTGGTAATCATCTCTTCACCTCAATGTATGAATTGTTCCATTATAATCCTTTCACTGTATTACATTTACATTTGTCTGTCAATGAAAACTTGTTCCTGCAATCGTTTGAGTCCCTCTTTAATGGTACGCGCACGGACTTCTCCAATGCCATCTACTTCATCCAATTCTTCAATCGTCGCTGTCATAACATGCGGAAAACGTCCAAACCGCTCCACCAGATTGTGAATGATCACATTCGGTAGACGTGGTATCTTGTTCAGCACCCGATAACCGCGCGCCACGATATATTCTTCTGATGTCGCAGCCGAAGACGGGTATCCCAGCAAACGCACAATATGATTTGCATCCAGCAGCTCATCGTCCGTGGAACGCTTGAGACCCAATATAATGCCACGAATTTTCTCATCGCTATCGTCTTTGGCATAATCCTTATACAGTAGCCAAGCCTCTTCCTCGATATTACTGACAAGCTCATCCATCTGCATGCTAATCAAACGGCCCTCATTCCCAAGCTCGTTGATAAATCGTTTGATTTCCATTTTGATGCGCAGCACCATTTCAATCCGTTGGATAACATTTATGACCTCGGGCATGGTCACCAACTCTTCAAATTCAGATGCTGTCAAATTCGTTGAGGCTTGCCCCAACACGGATCTATACTTTTCCAGCGTCTGAATGGCCTGATTAGCTTTCGTTAAAATAACCCCGATTTCCTTGAGCGCATATCGCAACGTTCCCTGGTATAAAGTAATAATATTACGCCGCTGAGAAATGGACACGACTAACTTGCCAGTTTGCTTGGCAACCCGCTCCGCTGTCCGGTGCCGAATTCCCGTTTCAATCGATGAGATGGAAGAGTCGGGAATCAGTTGCGTGTTTGCGTATAATATCCGTTTCAAATCCTCACTCAGTATGATTGCGCCGTCCATCTTAGCCAGTTCATACAAATAGTTCGGCGAAAAATCACAGTTAATCGAGAAGCCGCCGTCCACGACCTCCATTACCTCCGGGCTATAGCCAACGACCAGAAGAGCGCCCGTTTTGGCGCGCAACACGTTTTCCAGTCCGTCGCGAAAGGGAGTTCCCGGTGCCACAAGCCGCAGCAAATCATTCATTTTATCCAGTTGGCTCGCTTCTTTCATTCTCATTGCCCCCTAATCTAATGCGGCTGCCAATGCATCTGCCACCGTTCCTACTCCTACAATTTGTATCCCTTTCGGATGCGTCCAGCCCTTCAGGCTCTTCTCCGGCATAATCACCCGTTTAAAACCCAGCTTCTCCGCTTCCCGCACACGCTGCTCCGCTCTGGATACAGCACGCACCTCACCCGTCAGCCCCACCTCGCCAAAAATCACATCGTACGGCTTGGTAGGCGCATCTCGAAAACTGGAAGCAATACTCACCGCTATTGCCAGGTCCACCGCTGGTTCATCCAGTTTTACGCCCCCGGCCACATTTAGATACGCATCCTGATTTTGCAAAAACATACCCATCCGCTTTTCCAACACGGCTATAATCAATCCCATTCGGTGATGGTCAACCCCTGTACCCATTCGGCGTGGAGAAGGAAAATGCGTGGTCGCAATCAGCGCCTGCAGCTCAACCAATACAGGTCGTGTTCCTTCCATACTGGCGACAACAGTCGAACCAGCCACCCCCAGCGGTCGTTCGGACAGAAACAGCTCCGAAGGATTCGACACCTCACGCAAGCCGCTTTCAGCCATTTCAAAAATACCAATTTCATTCGTAGAACCAAAGCGGTTTTTAACTGCACGCAATAGCCGATACGTATGATGACGCTCTCCTTCAAAATAAAGTACGCAATCGACCATATGTTCCAACAGACGCGGGCCTGCAATGGCCCCTTCCTTGGTCACATGTCCTACCAGCACCGTTGCAATACCTAATCCCTTGGCAATCCGCATAAAACGTGAAGTACACTCCCGCACCTGTGCTACACTCCCCGGCGCACTCGTTACTTCAGGTAAATATACGGTCTGGATAGAGTCAATCACCAGAAACTCCGGTTTCAAGCTGTCCACCGCTTCTTCAATCGTCTCCAAATTCGTCTCACATAATACGTATAAATTGGGGGACAGGGCACCGAGACGGTCTGCACGCAGCTTCGTCTGACGGACCGATTCCTCACCTGACACGTACAGCACCTTTAAACCGGTTAAAGCCAGCTCATTCGATGTCTGTAGCATAAGCGTAGATTTTCCAATCCCCGGATCACCGCCCACCAGAACGAGTGAACCCGGCACCACACCTCCCCCGAGCACGCGATTCAATTCGCCTATTCCCGTCAAAATTCGTGTTTCTTTGCCGCTCTCCACTTCGATAATAGGGAGCGGTTTATCTTTTGTGCTATGAGTAAGAAGGGAAGAACCCATTCCTTGAGTTTTAACAACGCTTTCCGTTTCCTCCACCATGGAATTCCATGCCTGGCATCCGGGACATTTTCCATACCATTTGGGCGATTCATAACCGCACTCCGTACAGGAAAATTTAGTTTTCACTTTAGCCATACTTTGTTCCTTGGCTCCTTATATGACAACGATCAATGTCGGATTTATCTTCACACAGCCCGGAAAGAGCTGTAACAATAAAAGTTTACCATTGAAGCTTGGCGGACGTAAAGCGATATCACAAACTTTTCCAAAGCTCTTATCCGACCGCTCCACAGTGCTTTATACACAAAAAGGGCGCCCTCGCCACAGCTTTTCAGCCTGCGAGACACCCTTTCTGACCACTTTTATTGTGCTAATCTATCGTACCTCTGTCCTTTTTGGGCAAAAGCCGATGATTATCGTTAACTTTTATTGCCTGCTCAGGACTTCGCGGATACGTTATCCTTTTTCGTAACGGTCAACGCACCGTTCTCTTCATCAATAAAGAGAGAATCACCTTTAGTGATATTACCCGACAGCAACTCCTCAGACAGACGGTCCTCGATATGCTTCTGGATTGCACGACGCAATGGACGCGCACCATACGCCGGATCAAAGCCTTCCTTCGCAAGGAATGCCTTAGCCTTGTCTGTCAACTCAAAGTCCACCTCGTACTCATTCAGACGCTTACGCAGCTCTTCGGACATAAGGGACACGATTTCGGCAATGTGTTTTTCTTCGAGAGAATGGAAAACGATAATTTCATCAATCCGGTTCAAGAACTCGGGACGGAAGCTTTTCTTCAGTTCATCCATCACTTTGCCCTTCATGTTATCATAATCCGCTCCAGCGTCCACAACAGCTGTAAAGCCGAGCGTGGAGTTACGTTTGATCGCCTGTGCACCCACATTGGATGTCAGGATGATGAGTGTGTTGCGGAAATCGACAACACGGCCTTTGGAATCCGTCAGACGTCCATCTTCCAGCACTTGCAGAAGAATGTTGAACACTTCTGGATGTGCTTTTTCAATCTCATCCAGCAGTACGACGGAGTAAGGTTTACGACGCACCTTCTCAGTCAATTGACCGCCTTCTTCATATCCAACATATCCTGGAGGCGCTCCTACCAGACGGGACGTGGAATGCTTCTCCATGTATTCGGACATATCGATTCGGATAACCGCATTTTCATCTCCGAACATGGATTCAGCCAACGCGCGTGCCAGCTCAGTTTTACCAACCCCGGTTGGACCGAGGAAAATAAAGGAGCCGATTGGACGTTTCGGATCTTTCAGTCCGGCACGTGCCCGGCGAATAGCCCGGCTAACTGCCTTAACTGCTTCATCCTGCCCAATTACCCGCTCATGCAGCAATTCTTCCATATTCAACAAGCGATGCGTTTCTTCCTCTTTCAGCTTGCTAACCGGAACACCTGTCCAAATCGCAACGACCTGAGCAATATCCTCCGGTGTTACTTCGGAATCTGTACGTCCCTGTTGCTCTTTCCATTGGTTTTTCGTAACATCCAGCTCTTCACGAATTTTCTGCTCTGTATCACGCAATGCAGCCGCCTTTTCGAACTCTTGGCTTTGTACAGCCGAATCCTTTTCCTTACGAATATCTTCCAGACGGTTTTCCAGCTGTTTCAAGTTTGGCGGTACCGTATAGGAATTCAGCCTTACCTTGGAACCTGCTTCATCAATAAGGTCAATTGCTTTATCCGGCAGGAAGCGGTCGGTGATATAACGATCTGACAATTTTACTGCCGCTTCAATGGCTTCATCCGTAATTTTCACACGGTGATGCGCTTCATAACGGTCACGCAGGCCGTACAGAATTTGAACAGCTTCTTCTGGAGAAGGCTGATCTACCGTAATCGGCTGGAAGCGACGTTCCAAAGCAGCGTCCTTTTCAATATATTTGCGGTATTCGTCCAGCGTTGTCGCACCGATGCATTGCAGCTCGCCACGTGCCAGAGCAGGCTTTAAAATGTTGGAGGCATCAATTGCACCTTCAGCTCCACCAGCACCAATCAGCGTATGCAGCTCATCAATGAACAATACGATGTTTCCTGCTTGACGAATCTCGTCCATAATCTTTTTCAAACGATCCTCAAATTCACCACGATATTTGGTGCCTGCTACCACAGAGCCCATATCGAGTGTCATTACGCGCTTGTCGCGCAACGTTTCGGGAATCTCATTGGCAATAATTTTTTGCGCCAATCCTTCGGCAATTGCTGTTTTACCTACCCCTGGCTCACCGATCAGAACCGGATTGTTCTTTGTACGGCGGCTGAGCACCTGAATTACACGTTCAATTTCCTTACTGCGCCCAATGACAGGGTCCAGGTTGTTTTCCTTCGCAGATGCCGTCAAATCACGTGCCAAGCTGTCCAGCGTTGGTGTGCTGACATTAGCTGGAGCACCATGATGGCTGGAAACAGCCTCACTGCTGCCGAGCAATTGAAGCACTTGCTGACGTGCTTTATTCAGGCTGATACCCAGGTTATTCAGTACACGGGCTGCTACACCTTCGCCTTCACGGATAAGACCGAGCAAAATATGCTCCGTACCTACATAGGTATGGCCCAACTTACGAGCTTCATCCATAGACAGCTCGATGACCTTTTTGGCGCGTGGAGTATAGGCAATGTTCGTCGGTTGTTCTTGACCGCGTCCAATCAGCGTTTCCACTTCATCCTGAATTTTTTCCAGTCCCAGCCCTAAACCAATCAAGGCTTTCGCTGCAATTCCTTCACCTTCACGAATAAGGCCGAGCAAAATGTGCTCCGTGCCAATGTTGTTGTGTCCCAATCGAACAGCTTCTTCCTGAGCCAAGGCAAGCACTTTTTGTGCGCGTTCCGTAAATCTTCCAAACATCATATATCCTGCACCTCCACAGTGTGTATTTCAGATCATTCTATATATTAAAGGGTTGTGCTTAATTTTTGCCGGATCAACTTCGCCCGGTACATATCGCGCTCACCGGTATTCATTTTATCACCAAAGCTTTTTTGCAGAAATCCGGGTTGCGTCATCACATTCAGCTCATTCATCGCTGCGGTGGATGGACGCTCCAAAATCCCCAAGTCCACGCCAAGACGAACATCAGACAACCGCTGTGCGGCCTCCTTGGATTCCAGTACCGCTGCATATGACAAAATACCGAATGAACGCATCACCCGATCTGTAATCCGCAGCATGGACTCATTCATCAGTCGTTCTCTGGCGGAACGTTCATGCTCTATAATTTGCAGTACAACGCCATGCAGATTTTCGATAATTTCCGCTTCAGTCTGTCCCAGTGTAATCTGATTGGATACCTGAAACAGATTGCCGACCGCTTCGCTTCCTTCACCATAAATACCGCGAACGGTAAGACCTACCTGTGAAACAGCGGACAAAATTCGATTAATCTGATGAGTCATGACCAATGCGGGCAGATGCATCATCACCGAAGCTCTCATCCCTGTGCCGACATTCGTCGGACAACTGGTCAGAAAGCCTCTACGATCATCAAATGCATAATCGACATGCGCCTCAAATGCATCATCAATAACCGTAGCACGTTCCCAAGCTTCTCTAACCTGACATCCCGGATATAAGCACTGGATACGCAGATGATCCTCTTCGTTTATCATAACACTAACCGATTCATCATCGCTAATCAAAACAGCACCGTTACGAGATTCGTTCGCCAAATTAGGGCTAATCAAATGCTTCTCAACCAGTACCTGCTTGTCGATCTCATCCAACTCGGATATTTTCAGGGTATGAAAGGTACCAAAGCGGCCTAAATCATCATACTGAAGGATATCCGTCAAACGTTGAAGTGCTTCTTCCGACTGCTGGTTGGTAGCAAGCATGGGAAAAGGCAGATGCTGCAAGTTACGCGCAATTCTCACCCGGCTGCTAATGACAATCTCTGAATCCGCAGCATCACCACGCATCCAATCACTTAGCGGCTTTTCCGTAAACCGGATATTAGGCATTACGCATCCCCTCCTACTCTTCACAAACTTTACTCTTCAGTCATTTCTTTTTCAAGCTTTCTGATTTGATCCCTAAGCTCAGCGGCTGATTCGAATTCTTCCTGTACAATATGCTGTTGCATCTCTTTTTTCAGATCATCAATTTGCCGTTTAACCTTCAATCGGCCTCCGGTGCGAACCGGAACCTTGCCCACATGGCTCGTACTGCCATGCACACGCTTGAACAAAGGGTCTAGACGGCTGTCAAAATATTGATAGCACGACGGGCATCCAAAGCGCCCCAGCTTACTGAACTGTGCATAAGTCATGCCGCAATCCTTGCATTGCAGATTTTGCGGACCGCTATGGCCTGGCGACTGGCTCTTTGTGCTGGATTCAAAATCCAGCATACCCGACAACAAGCTATGAATTGAAAAGCCGTTAGGTGTACCAGGGATCATCTCCCCTTTTTCCTTCGCACACGTCTCACAAATATGAAACTCTGTCTTTTCGCCATTCACAATTTTGGTGAAATGCAAAGTTGCCGGCCGTTTATTACATTCTTGGCACAGCATAAAAGCACCTCCTTCAGCGTCAGGATTTTTGCAAATCCCTACATCTAAAACTTGAATCACACGCTATCTGGCCACCAGCAACGAAATCAGCATAGCCTTAAGCAGCCTTGCCCGTAGCTGGTCACGATAGGGAAGCTTCAGCAATAATGTGTCCCTTGATAAAGCGGCCTTCATTAAACCAGCTTCCCTTTTGCTTAAAAAATGTGCTTCTTCCAGCTGATAAATCAGCCCTTCCGCTGCCGATTGACTAATTTCCTCTCCAATGCTTTGATGGAGATGGGTATGGATCGCATGCTGTGCGGGCAGTTGAATTCGCTGAATGCGAATGTATCCCCCACCACCGCGCTTACTTTCCACCACATAGCCTTTTTCCAGCGTAAAGCGAGTACTGATTACATAATTAATTTGCGACGGCACGCAGGAAAAGCGATCAGCCAAATCATTACGCTGAATTTCCACTAAACCTTTGGAACTTTCCAGCAATATGCTCTTCAAATATTGTTCAATAATATCGGAAACATTGCGCATTTCATCATCCTCCACTAACGGAAACGCAAATATTCAGTACATTTCACGCTCCACAGAGTCCGCCGTATATTGAACTTAACCGAACGGTAAAGTCATGAATCTAAGCCAGTATCGAGGCTAATTAGCCCTCCTACCTCACTTAGAAATCCCGCTTAGTTTCTAGTGTGACCTTTATTCGTAATAAATCATACACCTTCCCTCATGCTCATGAGATTACAGTGACGTTTATCTACAGATCAGGTCTGTCTTTCATGCTGTGTTGGTGTCAATGTATTATATACGGCTAAAAACTCAGCGTATTCACACCATTCTAATGAAGCACTACAGGCTCCATTGACTTTGACTTTCTTTGACTATATTCACATTATAGCACAAAATATATTTTTGCCAAGGGGTCAATATCATTTTTCGCAATCTAGTTATGTTTTATACAATATAAGAAAAACTCTTCCCTTTACGGAAAGAGTTCTGAAAAAAATGTCGTTAAAATCATCCACACCTCATGCAAGGTATTTAAGCCAGACTCCCTAAAGAATGAAGCCTCAAGAGCATTTAAGAGCATTACAATTAGAAAAAATCCAGCAAAAATGTTTGTTTTACCGGTATTACACGTTCTAATGCAGACACAGACTCACCTCGCCCTGTAATACGACTCCACTTATACAGATCATTAGGCCGCTGATAGCCAAGCATCAGGGTGGTCAGCGACTGGATTCCCAAGCTCAAGTCAGCTTCTATACCGTCCTCGGAAGAACTGCTTGAATCCACTCTGTCCAAATGTCCTTGCCCTTCCGCGTTGACCGTCAATGTCCATATTCCTTCATTCCATGGAGCATAATGATCTGTCAGATGTAAGGTCAAACGTGTTTCCTCTCCAATTGCCTCAAAAGGATATTTCTCCACAAAAGCAGCTGCATCTACAATACGGCCCATAAAATAAGGCACTGTTTCCTGCTGAATTCGCGGATCATCTAGCAGAAATGGCAGATTGTCATCGGCCGGAATGTAAATGAATTTACCCTGGGTTATCATCGAATCATGATTGGCAAAATACGTCCACAACGCCCGCCGTGCCGTCTCATTAATATATACCAGTTCGTCGCAATTCAGCTGCTTATCTTCAATTTTGTATAGTGCATATCCCTGAGGATCGCCTGCTTCAGAGTAATACACTGCGGTCCGGTAGTTCTTATTTAATGTCCGCTCTTGCCACCATTCCTTGTTTCGTACCAGTGTACCATTATAACGCAAAGCATAGGCTTGATACACTTGGTCCAGATCAGAAATATCCTTCACATCCCGTTTGACCGTTCCTTCGGTTTTAAGCTTGGCAGGGAACTTATCGATCGGAATAATATACTTTTTGTATTCAATATACGTTTCCCATCCAAATTTACGATAGAAGGCAAAGGAGAAAGGATGTAAAAAAGAAAGACTCTGCCCCGCATCCTTCATCTCTTCAAGCGCATGCGTTAAAAGGCGCGAAACCAGACCCCCGCGCCGTTTTTCCGGCCACGTTGCCACACCAGCGATGCCCCCCATGTCAAAAACCTGACCTTGTATGTATACCTGTAGCGGTAACAAAGTCAGCTTTGCATTCAAGTCATTTCCGTCGAAAATCCCCCAAGTTTGTTCTGGTTTGAATTTCTTTTTGGATTTCTCCAGATCCTCCGGGGACATTGTAAACTGAAAAGCATATTGAGACAACTCAATAGCAGCTTCAAATTCCTCACGTTGTAATTGTCTGATTTCCATAAGTTCGTCACCTCGCTCGTATACTTGGACTTCCGCAAAAAGATCACACCCTTAGAGTGTCGCAAAGCCTTGGTTCTCTGTCAACCTCAGGAACAGATGGTTATAGCAAAAACATAAAAAAATAACCACAATCTCAAAGAGATCATGGTTATTTTTACTTTT
>NZ_JTHP01000033.1 GCF_000943545.1 Paenibacillus terrae | reverse complement strand
GGGAGAGAATCACAGTGAGTAATTCTACCTCTCATTTGATACAGCAGCAGATGTACACACGGGAACGGCGTGGTATTTTCCGTTCAACGGAAGGCTTCGATACGGTGGCCAATTCCAAGGGGCTGGACACTACCTTTATTAAAAAGGTGCTGCATCCCTTGTGTGTGTATGATGCGCCTGCTGCTTTAACAGCGCGTGGTGAGAAGCAGGAGAGCGTCTACCCGGAAGCCATGCATCTGGTACGGACGGAGTCAGGGGATGTGGTGCTGGGACGCAGTATCTACAAGGCAGCGGATTTTACCGGGCTGCGGAGCGCCTTTTTTACGCACAATTATGTGATTCCAGCCGGGCAGGGTGAATCTCCGTCTGATTACAAGCAGTGGCTGAACACATCTTTTGTCGATACTTACGATATTGAGCAAGGAACGGAATTGCCGGAACTGGAGCGTCTGCCGGGTGGGAGCGTATTTCCATCTGTTGATCCGTCTGGGGTGCTGTCTCAATTGCAGCTCGGTGAAGAAATGTTCAAGCAGCTTCTATATGCAGTCATGATGTCGGCTACTGGCCGTAAAAAGGTATATATAGCACTGAACGTTCCAGTAGAAGCGGTGGCATCTTCAGCCAAGCTGCTGCTGGGTGTGTTGTATGCGGCGCTGCCTTATGCATTTCGCAACAGGCTCGGATTTCTTACATATGCGAAGGAGCCACACAGCAGAAAAGGCATTCATTTGATGTTTGTTGAGCCTTTCAGTTTGCGTCCCGGGGATCGGAATGTGGAAAAGGATTTTGTATTTGACCTGACTAACAGTGGTCGGGTACTCAATGTGGATGCAGAGCAGGTGAGACAGCCGTATTTTGACTGGATTGCCCATACGCTACTGAATGGCGAGACGCCGGACGATTTTTTCAAATTTGCCGAGCAAATGCTGACTGGCATGGAGGCCGGGCGCGATCTGACGCTATCCAGCTATCACGAGCTCATTACACTGTACAGAATAGAGCAGGGAGAGCGCGGGCTATATAACGAACGGCGGATTTCCGTGCTGAGAAGCTTGACCGACTATTTATCTTCTCCCGATGCGTTGCCCCGTAAAATGCGGCTGAATGACTTATTTCTGTCGTTTTTTGATCATGAATTTGATCGGGTGAAGGATGGATATATTCCTGACGTGGGTCTGGTCGACTGCTTCAAGGATTACTATAAAGTTCACGCGCGTAGCAGCGAGAATCGGTTGGTGGAATATTTGATCCGCTCGCTGAATAACGCCTATACCGCCAGAAATACGGAAGCTGTCACTTATATTTATCATACGATTGAAGAAAATCCTTCATTGGGCAAGTCGTATTTTACGAAGGTGCTGGGTAATCCGGCGCTCACGAAGATGCTGTTCATTCCCTACATGGACAGTCAGATGAAAAGAACACCAGATGTGAAGGGTTTGCTGGCTGTCGTGCATGAATGGGGCAGTCGATATATTGAAGTATCGTCGAATGCTGATTTTCAGCTTTTAGCTGAGTCCGCATTGATGGGCAGACTGCGTGCCGAAAGAAAACCGGTAGAGGCTGTGGCTGCTATTCATCAACGGTTGCAGCAATGGAAAAGTAGCTCTACGGGGGGCAAGCTCTCTCCACTGGAGCAATCCGGGTTAACGGAACGCTTGCAGGAAGCGTCGGATCGGTATTTGCTTACCGAAGTGGAGCTAAAGGAAATCTCACCTGATCAGGTCGTACAGATTCCGTTCTTTACTCGGCCTGACTTGGTGCAGTGGGTCGGGAAGCTACCGGCTCCGCTCAAGGGACAAGCGGTGCGCTTGATTGCGGCTTACGATTGGTTTAGCACGGAGAACCCGGAACCGTCAGTGCTGGACGGTCTGGAGCCGGGCGAGGTGGAAAAGGTGCAGGACTGGGCTTACAGTTGGCTGCCCCAGCAGCTTGCGGAGGGCCATTTTGCCCGTCTGCTGCCCGCCTTTTATCGTTCCGATGGCACGGGCGAAGGAATACTGGATTTTGCTCGATTGGTTAGCTCGATCCGCAAATGGGCGAAGGATAACGATACGATGTACCGTTTTATCCGCTGGTCGGAGGGACATGCCGAATTTGCTACGCCACGAGGCGGTTTTGAACCAGCCTATCGACGTGCGTTGCTGTTGTTCTTCCAGAAGGAAGGACGCGAAGGGCTGCATAAAAAAACGCTGTGGCGTGAATATTTTGAGCCTGCCAAGCCTGTTTTTAAAAATTTCTATCTGACAGCGAGGCGTGAGACGGATACACCTTTAGTCAAAACGCTTCGTCGCTTCCGCAAGGGTGGGGTGATTTCCGGGATCGTGCTTGTCGTCATTGCAGGCACGCTAGGCGGCCTGAAAGCAGCGGGGGTAATCGGCTCGGAAGCCACGCCAGCACCTGTCACTACACCCAAGCCAGTGCAGCCGCCTGTAGTGGAGCCTGCAGTACCCGTAAAGGAAGAGCCCACGGCGATTGTGACTCATGTGCCCAACACCAAGGCGACTACGAAAATGGTCAAGCTGCTGTTTGCTTTTCAAACATCGGCGGAGCAGGCGGCGTTTAAGCCTAAAAAGCTCGACATTGTCGGTGCGGATCAACAGGAGTATTCATACGAAAATTTTACGCTTACTGAGCAGAACGACAAGGAAGCAGCCAGTAAAGCTAACACTGGTCAGTCCGGTGACGCGAAAACCGGAAGTGCCACTACAGGAAGCACGACAGCAGGGGGGGCTACTGGCTCAACGGTTGGCGGGGGTACATCCAGCAGAAACAGCGCTGATCAGGCCGGAACGGTGACAGGCCAATCGGGCGCAGGCACGACATCGGGGACTCCTACAGGGGGGAGCGGCACAGCAACCGATGGAACCACAGGCAGCAGCACAACGTCAGGTGGTGCTACAGGAACAACATCTAATCAGGGTACAGGTTCAGTCAATGGAACCGGGACCGATTTTAACGCGTCAACCGAGTATGACTTGAAGCAGTATCCTTATCGCACACTGCTGACCATTTGGCAACGGCTGGAGCTAGACGATGCCAGTACAGTAACGGTGGATGGAAAAGAGTACCCGCTGGTTCAAGTGAAAACCGCAGACTAAGCCGTATTCCAATGGTTTCTCATGTACAAGCAATTATACATGAACCAACAAGCAAAGAGACGGGCTTCCCTTACTGGACTCGTCTTTTTGCTATACATAAGATTTTAAATAAGTTTAACTAGAAATGTACTTAAAAACGACTAAAGTATTGACACTAGATAGGCGACTGTTTAAAATTAGTTGGAATTCAAACTATTAAAATCCAAAGATTGTGGAGGTTAGTAACGACATGGGAAGCGAGGTGTATCCCGTTTGTCTCCCCTGGGAGGAAGAGAGCACGATGTATTTAATTAAATGGATTTTTACAACAGTCCGGCGCGAGATTGAGACGGCGTTGCGTCCTTTAGGGCTTACCTCCCCGCAATCGCAGACGCTTTATATACTGGCAATGTCGCCTGGAGTGACCAATACGGATTTGGAAAAGCTGCTGCTTATAGATAAATCAAGCGTCACCAGCCTGGTGAACGGGATCGTTAAGAAAAATTGGGCAGTACGCAAAAGTCACCCGCAAGATGCGCGTATGAAGCAGATTTATTTGACTGAGGAAGGCTTGAAAATTCACAAGGTAGCTGAGCATACAGTTGAGCAGATTAAAAGCTCGGTAGGCGAAATGTTATCTGTGGGGGAGTTAGAGGCTCTTCGAGGTCTGTTGAAAAAAATACTTCACAATTACCATCCTGCGAGCGCCCGCGTTTGAACGGATATGCCCGGATAGGGGGACTCAAAAGCTGACTTCTTGCAGCATAGATAGTTTTTACAGGAGAGGGAGAGACCAGATGATAAAAGAACAAACTTATCCCAATGCGGATAAGCTTATGCGTGTGTTGGCCTTCACACTCGTTTTTTCAGTGATGAACGCCTTTATGTTTAATGTAGTCATGCCTGTGATTCGCGAGGAGTTTCATATTAGTTCTTCCGATGTGAGCTGGCTGTTGACCGGTTATATGATTGTGTATGCGGTTGGCTCGGTGACCTACGGTAAGCTGGCGGATAAATACCGTCTCAAGGATTTACTGACGTTTGGGATTATCTTTTTTGCACTAGGTTCGCTTATTGGTCTGTTGGCCAATCAATTTTGGATGCTGATTATAGCCCGTCTGCTTCAGGCCGCAGGGGCTGCTGTTATTCCGGCGACAGCTATGATCATTCCTGTCCGCTATTTCTCTGCTGAAAAAAGAGGACGCGCCTTGGGCATTACTGCAATCGGATTGGCACTGGGTACGGCGCTGGCTCCGATTATTTCCGGTTTGATTACAGGCTTTGCAAGCTGGCGTTTTCTGTTCGTTATTTCCATGCTGCCGCTTATCGCCTTGCCATTCTTTCGCAAATATTTGGACAACCAGCGTGGAGAGAATCAGAAATTTGATTTTCTCGGTGGATTGCTGCTGGGCGGAACGGTAGCCTTCTTACTGCTTTCCATTTCGCAAAGCAATATTATATTTTTTCTGGTCGGTATTGTGCTGTTTGCTCTGTTTATATGGCGGATCACTACCGCTAAAGATCCATTCATTCAGCCCAAGCTGTTCCGTAACAAGCAATATTCTTACGGATTGTTTATAGCCTTCTTGGGAGCAGGGGTTAGCTTTGGGCTGCCGTACCTGGCTCCGCAGTTTCTGAACAGTCTCAATCAGCTTACGCCTGCAACAATTGGATTGATTATGTTTCCGGCTGCCATTGCGTCGGCTTTGCTTGGTAAAAGCGGTGGGCGTTTGGCCGATAGCAAAGGAAATTCATTTCTAGTCTACATGGCAGTTACGCTTATGTTTATCTGCTTTATCAGCTTGTCTACCTTTGTGGGCGCGTCTCCGTATCTCATTTTATTTTTGCTCATTTTCGGCAACGTAGGTCAAACCTTTATGCAGATTGCCATGTCTAACACGATTTCCCGTACCTTGTCGAGGGATCAGATTGGTGTTGGAATGGGGCTGCTGTCTCTGCTGAATTTTATTTCCGGTGCAGTGACGACAAGTATTTTGGGTAAAACGCTAGATACCTCGTCTACCTTTCACCTGAATCCTGTCGTATCCAACGTGCAGGTGTTCAATTTCAGCAATATATTTACGGTTCTTGCGCTGATTTCGCTCGCGACCATGGTACTTTACGCCTTGCAGTTTCGCCGGGGCCCTCGCCGCAATACGACTGCTGCCCAGCAAGGATAAACATTTTATGCAAACTCATGCCAAAACAAGGGTATAATATAGAAGGAAAAGTTCATCTACGGAAGGATGGAGTGTCCGGCATGACAAGAAACCTTCAATATGTACCCTATGGCTATGAGCCTCCAGTCGAGACGCATAAAGGGACTATGATCTATTATGATACGTTTGAGCAGATTACAGCTGGAGAGCTGGATATTTTCGCTGAAACGGGAGCTGCGTTATCCTTTAAAAAGCTGGTACTATACCCGTTACATGAGGAAACAGTCAGAAGAATGTGGAAGCAGCCGGTTCGCTCGTATTACAAGCGGGTGGACGACCTTGGGGAGTGGCAGCGGGAGCAGGCTTTGAGTGCTGTCGTAATCGAGAGCTGGGAAGGTAAACGCAAAAAGTATACGCCGATTGAAGCAGCAATCCGTTTTCTGGCAGAAAAATATACTCCCCCGCTTTTTCTGTATATGAGTCCTGAAACTGCAAATTTGTGTGCATCCTATGCATCGTTTGATGAATGGATCAGAAACGTCAGATTGGTGCTTTCGACCGAACCATTAGAACTTCATCCGAAGCTGGCACAGTACCGTAATCGCTGGAATACAGTAGTAGAAGCGATAAACCGTCAGTCAAAGGTTGACAAAGAGCACCATGAATTATAGAATAGAACTAATCGTAAAAATTACTATTGTAATTGTATACCATGTATTCCATTTAAGGAGGAAGAGAAATGCGCGTAATTGTTACCTTGGCATGCACCGAATCTGGTGACCGCAACTATACAACAACCAAGAACAAAAGAAATCATCCGGAGCGTCTTGAAATGAAAAAATACTCTCCGCGTCTGAAAAAGTATACGATTCATCGTGAAACTAGATAATGTAGGTTTGCTACATAGCAACCTGAATTGTTTTGCGTCCTGAACGAAGCCTGAAATCTAATGAATGTAGGGCTTCATGAAAGGAGCCATGGCATGGTCTCTCCACTTCATGATGAAGAAATCGTGTTAAGTTTGCAAAAGCCTGCGTTATGGAACCGGCGAAAACTTGAATTAGTCCAGTGGATAGAGCGTCCAAAGATAAAGCTTACGCCTAAGCGAATAGCTTTTTTTCATGGCTGTACGATAGATGCGGAGCTGCATGGTACGCTTTGCCTTTTGAATCGAAAGCACGTGGCAACCGAGTTCTCCTGTGCTGGTGTCAGCATTTGGGACGAGCCGGAGGACCATTCACTATATGCTTATATAACGATGAAGGCTGACGAAAGATCCGGAGCGTTCATGCAATGGGCGATGCGATATATGCGGCATCGTTTGCTTGTCGTTTACGAACCTGAGCGCAACCGTTACGATCTGTCGTCTTTTTTTCTGGGACATAACCGTTCCTTTTGCCAACTGATGGAGTATTGCGCCAGTACGTTTGAGTTTGAACCAAAAAAATGATATGAAAGCTTAGGTGAATAATATGAAAAAAGATCTTCATCCAACATTGAACAAAGTTATCTTTTTGGACCCTAGCTGTGGATTCTCTTTCCTGAGTGCTTCCACTAAGTATTCCCAAGAAACGATGGAATGGGAAGACGGCAACACATACCCGGTTATCCGTGTAGATACCAGCTCCGCTTCTCACCCGTTCTTCACTGGTAAACAAAGAAACGTGGATATCGGTGGACGTGTGGATCGCTTTAACAAAAAATATAACCTTTAGAACAAGACGAGCGTTATGTTCACGGATTATACAAATAATTCGTGAACATCGCTTTTTTTATTATCTACAGATAGATACATACGCAAATGAGAACAACAAATCATTTTACACATGGTGTTTTGGATGAGATTCATGGTTATTGTGACCGTTGTACGGATCAATTGCGCAAGAAGTCTTAATGAGTGAACCCTCCGACAGAAGTGGAGGGTTCTTTTTTATATCAAACCAGATTTGTCTGTTAAAGCGAAATGAAGCACTGCTCCCATTGATCAGCAATGGATGCTTTGTCCAGATGCTCCCCAATGAGCGTGACGTACCCCTGACTCACGGGGAGTGCAGTGGGTTGCCACTCCAAATGACTTCCTGAATATTGCAAAAGCATTGTACCTTCGTGTGGAAGCACGCAATAGCCTTTCGCCCGAAGCAGCGAGGAACCGAGCCCGGTCAGGAAGCTTTCCAATCGTTGCTTTTCCAATGGCTGTGGAGAATATTGATGCAGCGTTAAGCTCTCCAGACGGGAAAACGAATGGGGCTGGTTGGCATCGTGGTTATGGCTATGACTGTGCGCAGAAATGACTTTAAATGCCGTACTTCTGGAGATACTGCCAGGTCGTCCGATACTTTTGGCGGAAATAGGGGCGGACGATGGGGCTGCATCGGTTCGCTGAGCCTGTGCTGATTCAGGTTGAGGTACCTGTACAGGTTTTGCGGCAACGGATACGGAAGCCAGAACAGGCTCTAGCAGTGGTTCAAGGTCAACCCGACTATATTCAGCGGTTTGCAGCTTGGCCGTATCGTTGAGCTTGCGAATACTCTTGATGACCTTCGTTACTTCACGGGTACTAGCCGCATCTGTCTTGTTCACCACAATGAAGTCTGCGTTGCGAAGTTGCCCGTGCAGGGTTCGAACCAGCTCTTTGTCAGCGGTGAAGCGGCTGTTGTATTCATGAAAAAGCTTAGCGTCCACAACACTGATGCTGTGAACCAGATAAAGCCGATCCGCCAGCAGCGGGGAGCGAAGCTCTTCCAGCACTTGCTCAGGGTTGGCTACCCCTGTGGTTTCCATGAAGATCAGATCCGGCTCCTGACTGAGCAGGGTGTGCAGAGCGCCTGCCAACTCATTTCTTTTGCTGCAACAAATGCAGCCCTCCAGCAGTCCTTCCACCGATACGTCGGGCATTTCTTCAGAAATAATGGCACCGTCTACATCGTATTCACCCATTTCGTTCATTAATACAGCGGGACGGAGCGGAAGTTGGCGGGTATGGGCCAGCAAGCGCAGAAGCAGTGTCGTTTTGCCGCTGCCAAGAAAACCGCTGATTAATATCACAGGAACCTTGTTCATCATTATTCCTCCTTGTTAGGGTTAGTGTGTTGCATTCAAGCGATCAAAGGTGGCTACCGAATCTGCCTGGGTATAAACATAAGGGGATTCCGGCTGTGCCACAGTGGTTATTTTCTCGGATCGAATTTCGAGTACGGGAGTATTGCCTTTCTGTGTGGCATGTAATGTGCCTTCAATGGTCACCCACGTATCCTTGTCAAAGGACGGGACCTTCTTGGATTGGACGATGATTCCGAATGGCATGGCATCGGCAGTACAGCACATGACAAGGAACCTTCCCACCGCAAATAGACCTTTGCCCGGCAGGCTGCCGTCTTTGTAGACAAAGCCAGTCACCTGCACCTTTTTTCCTTCAAAAGCGTGCTTATACAATTCGATGGCTCCAATGGTTTCGGAAAAAATCTCCGGTTTGATTTGTATGATCGGCTGCTGATATAGACGTTTCGCCAGCTCGGCAAATTCTACGTTGTACTTATCAGGCGGAACGAACAGCTGATCCAGTGTTTCCTGACTCCATTTTCCCCCTGGAGGGGGCGAAGCTGGCGCGGGAGAGGCGGTCGATAAAATGGAGGAGGTCGGTGCTTTCGTGGTCTGTATATCTGTTTTGCGCCGGATCTCCGGGTTGGGATACGTGAAGGACATGCCTTTTTTGGCTGCCATATCACTGCCAAGCGCCTGATTGGGCAGCAGCGAACCGAATAGCAGCGGAATGAGCAGCATTCCATATACGAGCGTTTTTTTGAACCAGCTTTGCGGCAACGGATGCTCGCAATCACATAAATCCTCACCTTCTCGCTCCCCGGCTATGCCGTGCCACGCCATAGCCAAGGCGATGAACAGCAGGGGTACGGGGCAGAGCAGGAGCAGCTTTTGCATTTGCGGAGCCAAGTAGTAATGAAGGGAATTCGATTGACTCAATGTGATGATATACACAGCCAATCCAATCATGAGCAAGGAGCGCATGCCATACTGCCAGCGGATGCTAAAGGTTGAATTCACGTTCGTATTCACCTCCCCAATAACCATTCAGCAGCTATAGAGCCCACCAGGACAAGCGAAACAATGAGCAAGCACAGGACGGCGACAAATTTGGTGCGGAAGGTGCTTAGCAGCATGAGCGTGCCTTTGAAATCCAGCATCGGGCCGAGCACAAGAAAGGATGCCAGCGGACCCAGTGTAAAGGTATGCGAAAAAGCAGTAGCGACGAAGGCATCGGAGGTGGAACACAGGGACAGTACGTAGGCAAAACCCATCATAAAGGCGTACGAGCCAGCCGTTTCACCGCTTAACGAAAGCATTTCATCCCGTGGGATGAAGGTCTGGATGGAGGCTGTCAGCAACGCGCCGATAATGAGATATTTACTCATGTCCAAAAACTCGTCGCCAGCATGTACAAAAAAGCCCCGCCATGTGCGATTGTGGCGATGAGTCTGGTTGTTCTGCTTTGGCTGGTTAAAAGAGAGCAACGACCGTTTGAGCGGATGCACACGCACAAAGGCATACACGATCAGCCCGATGATCGCAGAAACGACAAAGGCCAGCCCCATTCGAACGGCAGTGACCTCGGGATGGGAAGGAAACGCCATCATCGTCGCAGCCAGCACCACAGGATTGAGAATCGGCCCGCTTAAAATAAAGGTGATGCCCATATAGGCAGGCATTCCCTTGAGCATCAATTGGCGGACGACAGGGATCATACCGCATTCACAGATGGGAAACAGCAGACCCAGCAAAGAGGCCAGCAGGACACCCGGCACAGGATGCGCAGGCGCTATTTTGCGAATCCATGTTTCCGGTACGAGCCATTGCAAAAGGGATGAGACGAGTACACCAATAAGGAGAAACGGGACAGCTTCCAGAAAGATGCCCATAAATACCGTTTTTAACGGTTGCAGTTGACTCATATCTAACGAACGAAGCCATCGGGGAGATAGCGTAACAAGCACAGGGATGAGAAAGGCAAACGGAATCATAAAAGGCAGCATCTTCAACAGCGTACTGGTTTTCATTCCACGGCTCCTTGGAAATAAGGGTTCTTATCTACATCCTATGCCTGTCATGGGACAAACATGCCCGCTGGTAGCGTCTGGAGTACTCCTTTATGGACAAGTTCAAGCGTGGTCATCTATATAATTGTGTTCTTTAATTGGACAATATGCCTGTATTAATTCGTAAATATTACAATTAAACTTCAACAAACGATTGCAAGAAGGAAATTTTTACGGTACGATCCTTATTAAAACGTTGTAAAGACAAGGAGGATTTTATGATACCGATTGTTGTTTTATCCGGATTTCTGGGCAGCGGTAAAACAACTCTTCTTCAGCATGCGCTGGCTTACTATAAAGGGCAGGGACTCAAGCCGGCTATTTTGATGAATGAGTTGGGCGATGTTAATTTGGACGGCAGTCTTGTGAACGGCCAGGCTCCCATGAAGGAAATGCTTAGTGGCTGCATATGCTGTACCATTCGCGGAGATTTGGGCGTGGAGCTGATGAACCTTGCCGAGGAATATAAGCCGGACGTGATTATCGTTGAATGTACCGGAGTGGCTAATCCGATGGAAATTGTAGATGCGGTGACAGATGCCTCCATCTATTCCTCAATGATTTTACAATCCGTTATTACGGTGGTGGATGCGCGTCAATTTCTGGATTTTGCCTCAGGTCACGAGAGAAACAAGTCACATCGCCTGATGCAGGATCAGCTTCGATGCGCTTCCAAGCTGATTATTAACAAAATTGATTTATTGGCTACGGGCGAGCTACAGGAGGTACAGGCACTCGTAAAAGAATTAAATCCATACGCGCTGACTGTGAGCACGCAACGAAGCGACGTGGACGTGGATACTTTTTTCTCCATTCAAGGAGAGGAACGTATGGACGTTTCGGGGCAAAAGGAATCCATAGCCGATAGCGGGAATGATCACCATCATTCGGAAAATCATCTACACGCTCATGATCATGGAGACCATCACCATCATGACCACCAGCACCATGAGCATGACCACGAACACGAACATGGGGAGCATTATCATTCCTACGACCATGTAGTCGTTCACACGCATTTCTTTGGACAACCTGTGCCACGCTCCGAGTTTGAACAGTTGTTTCGCAGTTTGCCAGCTGAAATTTACCGAGCCAAAGGAATTGTGCGTTTTCTGGAATCAGAGGGTCAGATGATGTTCCAGTTTGCCTACCGGGAGCTGGAAATCATTCCGATTCGCCCGCAAAAGCCGGTGAATGATGTAGCCGTCGTCATGGGCGAAAATTTCTCTGCTTCCGAGATTGAAGAACGGTTGAGAAAGCTGGAAGCGGCCGAAAAGCCATTGACTGGTTTATGACCCCAGGAACTAGCGGCATTTATCCGTCAAAACATAATTCTCGCGCTAACGTAGCTGGAAAGCCTGCTTTCGGTACTTTAGAAAAGGCCAAAAATATTTTTGATGATGTGGACAAAAGCTTTGCCGAGGTAAGCTGGGAAGAAGTCGTGAAGCGCAATCCTGACGTCATTGTGATTCTGGATTATGGAGATACCTCGCTGGCGGATAAAGAGAAGCTGCTGCTGAGCAAGCCGGCGCTGGCTGGTGTAGAAGCGATCAAAAACAAAAGATTCGTAGTTCTGCCTCTCTCAGCAGCGGCTGAAGGCGTGCGTGCGCCGATTGCGCTGAAAACCTTGGCTTCTGGCCTGTATCCGGACAAAGTAAAATAAACGAGTAAAAGATCTGCAAAACATTGACGAACCTTTCCTAAACTGTTAAACTTGCTAATGCGTAAAGGTTACGTTTATCAAACGCTTGTTTTTTTATTATCTAATCGTAATGATTACGGTAGATGGTTTGATGAGAATAAACGACCTGGAGAATCTGCGCGGAGGTATATCGTTCAGATGGCTCCAGGCTTTTTAAAGGAAAGGGAGATTTGCGTCATGTTATTAGCCTCACTGGAACAAGTTACATTTGGCTACGGGGACGTTCCTAACCTGGTGGATGCCAATGTTGAAATTTTTTCTGGCGAATTTGTGGCCATTACCGGGCCAAATGGGGCTTCCAAATCGACAATGCTCAAATTGTTGCTCGGTTTGCTTCAACCTTGGAAGGGCAAGGTGTTTATGTCCGACCGCACAGGTGAGGGCAAGAAGCTTGTTGTTGGATTCGTATCACAGCAAATTGCTGCTTTTAATGGTGGATTTCCAAGTACCATCCTGGAATTTGTCCGTTCAGGAAGATACACTCATGGCTCGTGGTTGCGCCGTATGCGGCCCGAGGATCATGATCTGACAGAGCAGGCGCTTCGTCAGGTAGGCATGTGGGATTTGCGTCATCGTAAAATCGGCGAGCTGTCCGGTGGACAGAAGCAGCGCATCTGTGTGGCACGAGCGCTCGCTCAGGAATCGGATTTGCTCATTTTGGATGAGCCCACGACCGGGATGGATCAGGAAAGCCGCCATCACTTCTACGATCTGATGAATCAGCAGGTTAAGGAATATGGAAGAACCGTAGTCATGGTTACCCATGGACTATCGGAAGTGCAACATTATCTGGATCGTATTATTGAACTTGAGAGGAAGGAAGATGGCGGATGGAAATGCTGCACTACGACTTCATGCAGCGGGCATTTTGTGCCGGTGGGGTAATTGCACTGCTGGCCTCGGTGCTTGGAGTGTACCTGATGCTGCGGCGTCAGGCTCTGATGGCGGACATGCTATCGCATGTATCACTGGCAGGGGTGGCAGCGGGTGCCTATTTGGGCATTAATCCGACAATAACCGGTTTTATTGTAGCTATAATCGGAGCGATTATCGTTGAATACGTCCGCAGGTCTTATAAAACGTACAGCGAGATTTCTGTGGCAATTATTATGGTAGGCGGCCTGTCGACGGCTGTGATTCTAATGAACCTGAATCAGAGTATTAATAAAGGCTTTTCCGCTTATTTGTTCGGTTCAGTGGTGGCGGTCAATCAGACAGAGCTGATGTTGATGATCGCAGTCGCTGTGATCGGGGGTATTTTCTTTTTCGTATTTCGGCGTCCTTTGTATCAGATTACCTTTGATGAAGAAACGGCGAAGACAAACGGCCTTCCTGTCAAATCTATTTCATTTGCGTTTAGCATTTTGACAGGGATGATTGTAGCTGCTGCAATGCCGATTGTCGGTGTGTTGCTTGTCTCCTCACTGATCGTGTTACCGGCTGCATTGGCGATTCGAATTGCACCGAGCTTTGCCGCAGCCATCTGGATATCTATGGTGACCGCATTGATCGGGGTATTTTCGGGTTTAACGGCGTCGTATGAACTGAGTACACCCCCAGGGGGGACGATTGCCATGGTGCTGTTATTATTCCTGATCGTGGGAATCGGTATTCAAAAGCTAGTCCGCAAACTGGGTAAGCAGCAGGCTTCCCGGCAGAAGAATGCAGCACGCCAGTGAATGAAACAGTTCGTATTCTGAAAAACCAAACAAATAAAGGAGTTATGAACATGAATACTTGGTTCAAAAAATCATTCGTATTGTCTGCGGGGCTGGTACTTATTTTGTCCGGCTGCGGAGTCAAATCTGATAATACAGCTACAAACACTCCCCAAACCGAGCCAAATCAGGCACAAACGACGGACAGCGGCAAAAAGCTGAAAGTGGTTACCACTTTTTATCCGATGTATGAGTTTACAAAACAGGTCGCTGGAGATCATGCTGATGTAACCGCGCTGATTCCTGCTGGTGCGGAGCCGCATGACTGGGAGCCAAGCGCCAAAGATATGGCACAGGTGAAGGATGCTGATGTTTTTGTATATAACGGTATCGTCGAAGGCTGGGCAGAGCAGGCTTTGAGCAGTGCGTCTAACGACAAGCGTGTTGTGGTTGAAGCAAGCAAAGGGCTGAACCTGATGGAAGGTACTGCTGAGGAGGAAGAAGGAGAAGTACACGCTGAGGAAGGTCATAGTCACGATCATGTGCTGGACCCTCACGTATGGCTTGATCCGGTATTGGCCCAAAAGGAAGTAGAGTCCATTAAAGCGGGTCTTATCTCTGCAGATTCTGCGAACAAAGCAGATTATGAAAAAAATGCTGATGCTTACATCGCTAAATTGAAAGAGCTGGATACCGAGTTTAAAACAGGTCTGAAAGATGTAAAACGCAAAGACTTTATTACCCAGCATACTGCTTTTGGTTACCTGGCTAAGCAATACGGTCTGACCCAAGTGGCGATTGCCGGACTATCTCCGGAGCAAGAGCCTACACCGGACAAGCTGGCGGGCATTATCAAATTTGCCAAAGAGAATAATGTTAAAACGATTTTCTTTGAAACCCTTGTTGATCCAAAGGTCGCTGAGACCGTAGCTACTGAAATCGGTGCAAAAACCGATGTACTGAACCCACTCGAAGGACTGACAGACGAAGACAAACAGAAGAACCTCGACTACCTTGGCGTTATGAAAAACAACCTGGAGGCTTTGAAAAAGGCCCTGAATGAATAGAATAATGCAGACAGACGTCGGGGACTATACCGGCGTCTGTTTTTTTATGTATCCTCGGCGTCATTTTCATTAACTAGTGCTAAGGTTCCAGTGGATACCTAGTACTTTGTGATCTTCACCCTACAGGAATAATTTACGTTATTATGAAAAGCTTTTTTGAAAACTAATTCAATAGTATCTAGTTTAAAATTTCGTTTGTAATCCTATGGTAGCGTTTTTATTTTTACAGATTTTTTCTATTAACTTCAGTTATTATTTCACCGATATTGAAACTTGGATATGCATTTTGTTCAGCAGTCAGCATCTGAATGAAGAAGTACGATATATAAAACGACAGGAGAGATTACCTTGGCAACAATTATAGTCGTTGACGATTCTTTATTTATGCGATCTGTACTTAAGGATATTTTTTTGGATTTGGGTCACTCTGTTATTGCGGAGGCGGAAAATGGGTATGATGCTGTTTTGAAATACTCGAACCTTCGTCCAGATTTAATCACCATGGATATCAATATGCCCAAGATGGATGGACTTGAGGCTGTTGAAAAGATTATAGGGCTTGATCCTCAGGCTAAAATTTTAATGTGCTCTGCTTTGGGTCAGCAAGAAGCGATTATCAAAGCATTTCAGGCAGGTGCAAAGGATTTCATTGTTAAACCATTTCAAATGGAGAGAGTTGTGAATGCAATCACAAAAATATTTGGTAGTTGATTGATCGGGTTAACCGTACCCATTCATGATGATGGCTGCAATCCATAAGTTGAACAAGAGAGCATTTCTATGACATAAGATTTTAATTTACATAAATATAAAGCATCTTGAAAATGAGTAAGAGGGTTGTGATTTAAATGAATGTGGAGATGAATAGGATGAGTAATCGGGTTTTGTCTCAAAAAGTATTTATCGATGAACTGATCACCACGATTAGGAAAGGAGGACTTGTCCCGGTAAGTTATGAACACCTCATTAGCGAGCAACGAGAAAGAATAGATGCTCTTAACAGTGAACTTACCGCGCGTATAGAGGGGGTGGAAACGGATTTAATTCCTAATTCGACATATTCCATCCCCTTTTCCAATGGTGAAATTATTTTTCTTGCTCGTTACATTGTACTCATCGGGGACAACACCGAGGGTTACTTTGTTTTTTACAGAGCTGAAGAATGTGAAAGTCCGGAAGAGTATCATTTTATAACAAGCTCTTACCAGCTTCCGCATTTGTTACCTGAATTATCTCTTATGTTACAAGAGCATAGCGCTAATGAGCCTGTTGATATCCTGACTTATTGGAATGGCCAAGCCTATCCATTGAAAAGCTTGAATAAAGAGGATATCAAGCTGTCCACCTACGAATTTTAATCCCGCACCAGCGGTTTAATTCTGGATAAGCGTTAAATGGCAAGCCCCTTATCACTTGGAGGCTTGCCACTTTTCTAATGTTAAGAACTGTCCAACTTCGAGGGAGTGTTTAAATATTGAATTAGTTGTGGACGTGCTGTGATTCGTTATTATTTAGATGAATATTCGTTTACTTCGAATGTCAAAATTTTATTGAATATTACATAGTCTTTGCGGCTGTTGAAAGGGCCCTTGTTATTGGTATGTCTATCAATGGCGAAGAAGGAAGCACCCCGTCCGGCATCTTTAGCGTCATACCACTGAATGAAAGAGGCTAGCTCCTTCTTGCTCATATCAAATTCTTTTTCAAGCCCGTTATCCATAGTCACAACCAGAATTGCACGGTCACCACTCGGCTGTGAGGGTTCGGATGGTTCAGAGGGCTTTGACGGTTCAGACGGTTCGGAGGGTTTAGTTGGTTCAGACGGTTCAGGAGTTGGCGCTACCTCGACAGGTTTAAAGGGAAGTAACGACCCATCAGTATCAATTGCATATATAAATAAATAGTTGGGTGTATTATTTACAAATTCAACAGAGTGCTCTCCTTGAGGCAAGTTTAATTTTTCGTACATGATTTTACGGGCTGCTACGTCACTTCCAGTCAAAGAAAAGTTATCAACCTTAACACCATCTATAATGACATCAATGCTGCTAGAACCAGACCACCAAGTGGTGGAAATTAATCTTAATTTAGTACCTTTAAAATTAAACTTTAGACTTGTTCCAGATTTTTGCCAGGGAGAAGTCCAGGTTATTGGGCCGGTATTATCACGAAACCAATTACCACCAAGATAGGTGATCTCGGGCGTATTCGCTTCATAACGAGACCATCCTTCTTCCGGTTTATTAAGGACATCCCCCGTAGCCGCTGCATATATGCTGTGGCTAGTACTAAAAAAGAGAACCATCATCCAAACCATCGTGAATAAAGTTAGCTTTACAAATTTCATAATCATTACACTCCTTTAAATTTTATTTTCTTACCAAGACTACAAAAAATGAAAAGTAATGTCTAAACATTAATGTCTATATTTATAAATAAATGTTTATAAAACCCATATACATTGGAGTTTGGAATATTCTACGTTCCAGGATATAGGCTTTAATGCTATGATGTTCTATTGCATATGGGCTGGCATTACGATTGGGAAGATCCATTTTTGATGTCAAAGCGTGTTAAATAATCCCCTGAGAGCATCACATTCTCTCAGGGGATTATTTAACATTGATAATCAAACGCATGTTCGCATATAATACAAACAAACGTTCTGATAAGGAGTGAAGGAGCATGCTGGAAAAATACGTGGGACAGATCGTGGAAATCGTGTATATGGACCGAAAGGGCAAGCTGTCTCAGCGGTGCATTGAGGTGCATCGTGTGCGGAACGGTTTGATACGGGCCACCTGTTTACAGACAGGCCAGCTACGCGTTTTTCGATTAGATCAGGTACTGGCATGGCATCCGGTAACCAGAACAGCATAGGAGGCGTTTACGATGGGGAAAAAGCTTGAAGGGAACGGCATATGGGAAAGCTCGCGCATGATCTTGCCTGAGCATCGGGATGCTTATTTGCGACTGATGAAGGAGCAGGGGAGACGCGGCAAGCCGACATTGGACGATCAGGAAATGCAGCAGATTGAGCGGGCGATCATCGTTTCCTATAACGAGCGGAAGCCCATTACGCTGCGGGTATTCAATCCATTTGATGACGAGGAGCTGTGCGGGTTTGTGACGGTGATTAACACGAGTCGGCGGGAAGTGAAGCTGTCTCGTGGGGAAGAGGATTTTAGCTGGATTAAGCTGGAGGAAATTATAAAGGCAGATATATGAGCATTTTGCAACAATCCCAAGAGCGATTACAAATCAGCAATATAGAGATCGAAACGGTTTAGTTCGTCTATCTATTGTACTTTCGAGCGTTGGGAATCGAATGATGCAAAATGCTGATTTTAAAAAATAGTCAGGGTAAGTCGGACTATTTTTCGTTCGTCCTGTTGGATGAAAATAAGATTGTAGCCGTAGGAATACAGGCTTAAAATGAATCAGTAATCGCAAAAGGAGGGGTTCAGTTGAAAATAAGTAAAAACAATGCCGAACATTACATATGGGGAGATCAATGTGATGGTTGGCGTTTGGTGAAAAATAAAGATTTGAGTATTATTCATGAGCGTATGCCCGGGAATACACACGAGGTCAGACATTATCACCATCATGCACGCCAATTCTTCTTTATTTTATCAGGTACAGCCATACTTGAAGTGGATGGTGAACGAAGTTTGACAAGCATGTATTAGTACCGTATAGTGCTAAATATGATGAAAAAAAATAAAACGACGAATCGGGATGTTGTTCTGCACACTGCCACTTCATTGTTCCTGACCCAAGGCTATCATACGACAAGTATGGATGAAATCGTGGCTGTAAGCAACGTATCCAAAACGAACATTTACTACTATTTTAAAAGTAAGGAAGAGTTGCTTTCAGCCATTCTGGATCAACTGATTCAAACATATAACGAGATGATTTATGAGGTTGTTTCGCGTAAGGATCAGTCTGTTCAGGAACGATTTGAAATCCTTCTTCAACTGCTGACACAACAAGAGACAGATTGTTTGGGCGGCTGTCCATTTATTACTCTTTATACGCAGATGCCCCAGGGTAATCCCTTGTTTCGGGATAAAGTTAGCCAATTTTTCCAAAGCCAAATCACCACCGTAGAGATGTTGCTGAACGAGGGAATGAAGAAATCAGAGATTCAGACTGAACTCCCTGCCAGGTCGACTGCCCAATTCATCGTCTCGGCCATTGAGGGGGCACTTTTTCTGCAACATGCAAGCCAGGACCCGAGCATACTAGAAAATTTAAAATTTACTTTAGCGTTTCTGCTAAAGTGATTTTTTTTAATCATCACTAGCACTGATTGGTACTAAAAATATAGAAGGCAGGCTATATTCATGGCACATATTTTCATCACGGGTGGCACAGGGTTTATTGGAATGCATACGCTACGACAGCTTTCCAGGGAGGAACATACCATTACCGTCCTTGTTCGTTCGCAGCAGAAGTGGGAACGAATGTGCAGGCAGATGGGTTTGGAGACAGTGTGGCATACCGGGAAATTAACGCCGGTTATTGGTGATTTAAGCATACCCGCTTTGAGGCTGAATCCTTCTGACAGAAAGCGGGTTGAGACCGCAGATGTGGTGATTCACGCAGGAGGTCCGATGGATATTTTGCTGGGAGAGGAGGAAGCGAGGGCGGCTTTTCTACAAGCGGCAGAAGAAATGCTAACTTTGGCTGCATCTGTTGCAGCCTGTATTGCATACCGCTCCACCTAGATATAGGAGTGCACGAATTACGGAGAGTGTGCTGGGCAGGATCAGCGAGCCAGGCTTGCAAAAGCAATTGCTTTTGCAGACATGTTATGAGAGCTTGGGAGATATCCGCCAGCATACGTTACGTATGTTCTTGAAGAAATGCGTTCCCCGCGCGTAAGAAAGACGACTGCGGAAACGCTGGCAATGTTAACAAAGTCCGATAGCTTCCAGTTGGCCCCGGAGATATTCGAGACAATATACAAGGAGAAGGTTTCGATTCAGTGGGGGGTGAAGGATCAGATCTATAAGCTGCCTGAACAATTTCATAGCTTGCACACTCTGTATATTCCGGCAGCCCATCATTTTCCAATCTCGCAACCGGAACGAACAGCGCACTGGCTAAAGCAGCATATGGGGCAGAACAATATTAGGGCGTAAAAAGAACCAGTCAAGCACGTATAAACCAAGTGTAGGTCAGGAGTGTGAATTAGGCATTCAAACCGATGCAGCTACAGGGGAAAGGGATGTGCCCGAAAGGTAGTGCTCGGCGCGCTTTCCATGGCCAAACAACGGGGATGATCAGAGCCGGCTGGAAGTGCTGGTCCGATAATATAGGATCGACATCCATCAGCCTTATGAAGTGCCAAAGAACCACAGTGAAAATGGTCGAAATGACGATTTTTAGTGTGGTTTTTTTATTCTATTTTAGGAATTAAAAGCAGTTTTTGTCCAAATTCCGGTCTGAAATGTCCATGGAATCAGGATATTTATTCCATATAATAAGGAGGTGAATTAATTGAAAATGATTATCAATATCAAAGGAGCGATCGAGTTGCCAAAATCTACTACTGCTATCTCGCAAAACACCCGTTATCTGGAGAGCCGGGCTGCACGGGAATCCAATGCCAGATCCTACCCCCGCCGTATCCCCATTGCCATCGCCGAAGCAGAGGGCATTCATATCAAGGATGTGGATGGAAAAATTTATTACAATTGCCTGGCCGGGGGCTTATGATCGGGGTGGAAATTGTGGATGACCGACAGCCTGTAGATCAGTTGGGACATCATCCGGCCCATAAGCAGCGGGCCTCTCGAATACAGCAGGAATGCCTGAAACGTGGACTCATATTGGAGGTGGGGGGAAGACATTCCGCCGTGATGCGCTTTTTACCGCCGCTGATTGTGACGGAGCGCCAAATCGACGGCATTTTCCTCATTTTTAATGAAGCGGTGCATGTGGCCTATGTCGGGTTGCAGCACGGTCATGGTTAAGCAGGCCCAGTGATGAACATACGTGCTGTGCCCGAGCGGTGGAAGGTCGTCATCACGGTGATGCTCGGCACCTTTACGGTTTTGCTGAATAACAGTTCGCTCAACCCGGCGATTCCGTCCTTCATTAAAGTATTTCATACGAACGCTGCTACGGCGAGCTGGCTCATCACTATTTTTCTAATCACGATGGGTATGACGATGCCTTTAACCGGGTATCTGGCAGATCGTTTTGGAAAAAAGAAAGTATATCTGAGCGGACTTGCGCTCTTTGTCACAGGTTCCTTGCTCGGCTCGTTATCGTGGGGGCTTACCACTGTCATCCTCTGTCGGGGACTGCAAGGGATGGCAGGTGGGCTGATGATTCCGTTATCGCTGGCGCTGATTTTTGAAGCCTTTCCCAAGGAGGAACGCGGCAAGGTGACGGGAATCTGGGGGATTGCGATTATGGCGGCTCCGATGCTCGGGCCTACGGTGGGAGGAATCGTGCTGTCTCTAAGCAGCTGGCAGGTGCTTTTCCTCATTAATGTGCCAACCGGACTGCTGGGATTGCTGCTGGGGATGCGTTATTTAACAGCTGCACGTAGCAATCCGTCGCGTACCTTTGACAGCAGCGGATTTATAACGGTCACGTTGGGTGTGGGGTTCATTCTGTTTGCGCTGGGCAGAACAACGACAACTGCGGATCTGATTGCCCCGCTGCATATTCTGCTGTTCCTTGCAGGCGCGGTTTTGCTGGTTCTGTTCGTGCGAATGGAGCTGGTGAAGAAACAGCCGCTGCTGAATGTGCAAATTTTCAAAATACCGACCTACAGCTTAAGCGTCATCGTGGCGAGTGTACAGGCGATTGCGATGTTCGGCAGCATTTTTCTGGTTCCGATGCTGGTTCAAAATGTGTATGGCTATGACGCCATGATGACAGGATTTGTGTTTTTGCCCTCCGCTATATGTACAGGGTGGTTTGTCACGATAGCGGGCAAGCAATTAGATCGCAAAGGGCCAAAAGGAATGATCAGCACGGGACTTATCATCACATGTGCCGCTACGGCGATGCTCGGTATGCTCCAGATGAATTCACCGCTGTGGACGATCTTCGTCCTCATGATGCTGCGGGGAATTGGGCTGGGTCTGTCGAATATGCCTGCCACAACGGCCGGGCTGAATGCGATTCCCGATGAACTGGTAGCCCAAGGCTCGGCAATGAATAATGTGATGCGCAGACTGACCTCTTCGCTTGGAATGGTTGTGATTTCGATTTATTTTGAAGTTCGCAAGGCTCAGCTTCTGGCGGGGGGCTATTCGGTGGAAACAGGAACGCTGCAAGCGATCAGGGAAGGCTTTATCGGGATGAGTATATTGATTTTACTCACGATTCCCGCCGCTTTTTTCCTGAAGACGCCTGACTTCCTTCGTAAAAATGGAGCGCGTCGTACATCCAGTGATACCCCGGAAGCGAAAGCGTCTGCGGCTACACCCAAGGTTTGAACAGGAAGGGAGAGAAAGAGTATACATGCTGACACAATCAACGGAGGTTTCCACTATCGCTGGAGAGCTGTCCAAAAGCAGGATCTGGGCGGAGCAAGCGACACTGCGGGCCTTGGTCAACAGCTATCTGCGGGAAACACAACAATTTGACCCGAGAATGAATACGGAAGCATCGGAAATAAGGGTGATTCTGCCCCAAATCGGGCTGAAAATTACAGGAACTCTACACCATTTCTCTGCAACTGGCCAACATGTGTATGGGAGTGCTTGGTACGAGGCAGAAGAAGGTGGGACTCACAGGCCCCTAAAGATGGATGGAGTTATACAAAGGCTGCTGGATGAGATGAGCTATCACGCCAAGCCCGAGCAAAGGGAAGCAGAGCAGCAAAAGATGAAACAGCGTATTCGTAACAGTGTGCACAAAATGACGCTCTTTATGGATCACCATACGAAGATTACAGGCGAGAGCAAGCCAAAGTCTTTCTCAAGTACAGAAGCCCACCTGACGTATGTACGTTCGGAGCAGTCTTTGCTGATCGGACACCCTTTTCATCCTTTTCCGAAAAGCACGGAGGGTTTTGCCGATTATGAGCTTCCGTTATACAGTCCCGAGATGGGGGCGGCGTTTCCGCTGTATTATTTCGCGGTTCATGAGGATAACGTGCAGGAGGAATGGATTGGTGAAGAGCATCGCAGGGATGCCATTGACCCGTCTGTGCGGCTCCATGCTCGGCGTCAATGGGGAGAGGAGTTGGCGCGATATCGCATTTTGCCCATGCATCCATGGCAGGCCGAGCGGGTGTTGCGGCAATCTCACATTCAAAGTTTGATGCGTCAGCGGGTTTTGATTCCATTGGGCGCGCTAGGTCCTGTCATTTATCCGACTTCTTCGATACGAACAGTATGGGATTTGAAAACCGGAAACGGCTATAAGCTGCCGCTCCATGTGCGGATTACCAATCTTGTGCGTGACAATACACAGGAGCAGGCTCGGCGTACTTTGGATGCTGCAAAGGTCATTCATGAGCTTTCAGCCGACTGGTCGTCCCATATCCAATCCGAGTCCTTCAAGGTGCTGACAGAAACGGGATACAGCCGCGTATGCTTCCAGCCGAATGAGGTAGCGAAGCGAACGGAGAATCCAGAGTCTGCTAAGGATGCAGGGCTTTCACAGGTCACCACGAGTGATGCAAAGTATGACGCAGGACATGAGTATAGTCCGGCAGCAACAGAACGAGAAACAGCGACGATTCACGAGCTGGAGCAATTGTCTGACCAGTTTACGGTTCTTTATCGACCGATGGACCTGAACCCTGAATCTACCTATGTAGTGGCTTCCTTGCTGGAGTCGTCGCCGGGTGAACAGGAGCCGCGGCTTATCGGGGTGATTCGGGACAATTACCCGAGTAAAAACGGAGAACGACCTGACCTGTTAGCTTGGCTGGAGCGGTATCTTCACATATCCATGGTGCCTATGCTGCGTTTGCTTGCGGTGAAAGGTATCGCCTTCGAAGCCCATGTACAAAATTCGCTTCTATCCCTACAGGACGGATGGCCGGAATGCTACTATGTGCGGGATTTGGAGGGCGTAAGTATTGTGCGTGAACAGGCCGAGGCAGCCGGATGGGTGGGTTCACTGATTGCTGAGGACAGTCCCGTATTGTACGGCGCAGAAGAGCCGTGGATGCGTACCCGTTATTATTTCTTTGTTAATCATTTGGGGGCATTGATTCATGCCCTTGCGGTTCATGATCAGCATAGTGAGCAGGAGTGTTGGAGGGTGGTACGCAAGGTATTGGAGCAATTACGGAAACAAGATGCTGGTTCTTGCCCCCGTCTAGCCGCCTATATCCAGGATTTATTGACCGCACCTACACTGCCTGCCAAAGCCAATTTTACAAGCTGCTTTCAATCCAGAGGGGATGCGCCTTCGTTTATCCCGATCCCTAATCCAATTCATTTTCGTGAGGTGACTTCATGTCTGTAACTAATATTTCGGACCATAACTTTTCCACAAGCAGCCTTTCTACAGCTCCCGCCAGCAACGCTTCGACCACTCAACGCTTTATTCAGGCGCTCCGCTCGGATACCTTTACGCAGGTAGAGCAGCGTATTATCCGTCAACTGATTCAGGCATTGCTGTATGAAGAAATTTTGCCCTATGACACGCATAGCGATTCCGTGAATAACGGCGAACCATATTTTATATTGTCCGGCAAAGACATTACAGATCGCACCGTCCAATACCGTTCTGTCGGAAAACAGATGAACAGCTTTGGGCGCATTCGGCTGGTTCCTGTTCCAATCATACGAGTGGGGACAGACGGAAGCGAGACGACAGCCACGCTGGCGGATTTTGCAAATGAAGTCCTCAGCGCCGCACAGCAGGGTGAACGACTTCAGCGCTTCATCGAGGAATTGGAGCAAACTCTACTCAAGGATGTACAGGCGCAAACCTCTTTCACAGCGCCATTTCTGGCGGATGAACAGCGTCGATATGATGAGCTGGAAGGCAATTTGGGAGACGGGCATCCCTACCATCCATGCTACAAATCCAGAATCGGCTTTACGCTGGCAGATAATGAACTGTATGGTCCCGAGTTCAAGCAGCCGCTCCACCCTGTTTGGCTGGCTATCGCCAAGAGCCATAGTCGGGCAGGGCAGTCGCAGGCGATTGAGTATGAAGCATTTATTCGCCAAGAGCTGGGAGAAAGCGAAGTCGCACGCTTCCAAGCCTTGTTAACCAGCTACGGTCAGCAACCGGAGGCCTATCGCTTCATGCCTGTCCACCCGTGGCAATGGCAGCAGGTCATTTTGCCCCGGTTTCATCAAGAGCTGGCAAATCAGCGGATCGTGTGGCTCGGTGAAGCGAGCGATGTGTACCAGGCGCAGCAGTCGATCCGCACATTGTCCAACCGAACGACACCGGAGCACGCGTATGTGAAGCTTTCGCTCAGCATTACGAATACCTCGACCAGCCGGATCATGGCTGGGCATACGGTGCTGAACGGAGCGCTTATCACGGACTGGCTGCATGGGTTACTGGAGCACGATGAATATGCCGCACAGCAGGGATTCTTTGTTTTGCGTGAGGTTTTGGGTATCACGTATGACTATGAGCAGCTTCCCGAATATCGTCAGGCGAAAACCTACGGCTCATTGGGGACGGTCTGGCGGGAAAGCATCCATGGCTATTTGCAGCCGGATGAGGATGCGATTCCTTTTAACGGAATATGTTATGTGCAAAAAAACGGGGTACCGCTTATTGATCCGTGGGTACAGCAATTCGGCGTAGAGGAATGGACCCGGCGTGTGCTGGAGGCCACGATATCGCCGATTATTCATATGCTGTATGCGCATGGAATTGGCATGGAATCCCACGGTCAGAATATCATTTTGATCCACCGGAACGGGCAACCAACACGGGTGGCGCTTAAGGATTTTCATGATGGTGTCCGGTTTTCTGTGAAGCATCTGACAGAGCCGGAGAAATGCCCCGATCTTCATCCTGAGCCGCCAAGTCATGCCCGGATTAACCGCAATTCGTTTATTAAAACGAGCAACCCGGACGATGTACGCGACTTTTCTTACGATGCTTTTTTCTTTATTGCAGCCGCCGAGCTGGCGATGTTCCTGGCCGAACATTATCAGCTAGACGAGCAGCGTTTTTGGGAGATGTCTGCACAGGTCATTCATGATTATCAGCGCCAGCATCCTCAGCATAAGAAGCGATTCCGTCTATTTGATTTGTTTGCCCCGACCGTACAGATTGAAGAATTGATGAAAAGACGTCTGCTTGGGGATGAGGACCTTCATTTCAAGCCGGGAATGAACCCGCTGTATGTGCACCGGGAGCCGACATGTTGACTGTAAATCGGCTTCAGGAGAAGCTGCGGACAGGACAGGAGGTCGTTGGCCTCATCGCTTCCATTCCGGCGGCGCTTACGGTCGAAATGATCGGACATGCCGGATATGATTTTGTGATCATTGATATGGAGCATGTCATGGTCAATCCCGAGACGGTGGAGCATATGATCCGTGCTGCGGAAGCCGCACAAATCACGCCCTTGGTGCGTGTGCCCGAGGTCGATGCCAAGGAAATATTGCGTGTGCTGGATAGCGGAGCACAGGGAATTGTCGTTCCGCATGTGGAGAGCAGGGAGCAGATGGAGATGCTGGTTCAGGCTGCTAAATACAGCCCGGAGGGCAAGCGAAGCCTGAACAGCGGCAGACCTGCCGCATTTGGCAAAGGAAATCTGGTGGACTACATGAATCAGGCCAATGAACAGATTATGCTGGTGCCCATGATTGAGAGCGGATTGGGTGTCGAGCGCGTTGCGGATATTTTGTCTGTACCGGGCATTGGCATGGTGCTGGAAGGAGCAGCGGATTTGTCCCAATCGTACGGGGTGCCGTGGCAGACCGATGCAACGATTGTACAGGAGGGGCTACAGCGGGTCTTTGAAGCTTCACGGGAAGCAGGTATTCCGTACTGTGCCATTCCACGCAGGGACGGGGAATACAACGCATGGGTGGAAAAAGGGGTTCATGCCTTCGTGCTGGGTGATGAGCGGGGAATTGCTTTTCGCGCCTTGCAAAAAAGAAGGTCTGACCTACGCTAGCTCTCAACATAAAGGAGGAAGAAGATGAGTCAGCTTGTTACAGCATTATCTGGAGGAAAGATCGCTCCGTATGTGGAAAAGCTTATCCAGCAAACACGGGAGCGAGAGCAGCAGCCGATATGCGCATATATATATGATCTGGGCGCACTGAGAGAACGGGCACAACGTTGTGTGAGCAGCTTGCCCGACGATTGCAGTTTGTTTTACGCGGTCAAAGCCAATCCCGATCCTCAATTGATCGCCAGTCTGATTCCCATCGTAAAGGGTTTCGAAGCTGCATCTATTGGAGAAATTCGGACCATTCGCGAAGTGTCAGCCGACGTGCCGATTATTTTTGGAGGTCCGGGGAAAAAGGATGCTGAAATTGAGGAAGCGCTAGAGCGGAAAGTGATGCTGATTCACGCCGAGAGTTTGCATGAGTTGCGGCGTATCGGCTGGATTGCCGAACGCAGACAACAGCGTGTATCTATTTTGCTGCGTATTAATTTGCGACGTACCTTGCCGGAGACGAGCATCACGATGTCTGGTCGTCCCACTCAGTTTGGTATCGACGAAATTCAGGTGCCGGAAGCGATCCGACTCCTCCAAAGCCTTCCGTATGTGCATTTGGAGGGCTTCCATATGCATTCCCTGTCCAACAATTTGGATGCCCGGCTGCATGCTCGCATGGTCGCTACGTATTTGCAGTGTGTGCAGGGCTGGATTCAGGAGCATGAGTTATCCATCCGCTATCTGAACGCGGGCGGCGGCTTTGGCATTTCGTATACCGATCTGGAGCGCAGGTTCGAATGGGATGATTTTATGGAGGAATTGCATCAAGTATGGGAGGAATACCACATTCCCGGCATCCAGCTCATTTTTGAGTCCGGGCGCTATATGGTGGCGCACTGCGGGTATTATGCGGCAGAAGTGATCGACCTCAAAACGAATCATGACCAGCATTACGCCATTATTCGCGGGGGAACCCATCATTTTCGATTGCCAGTGTCATGGCAGCATAATCAGCCGTTTGAGGTGGTTGCTGTTGACGATTGGCGTTATCCTTTTCCGCGCACAGAGCGGCGACAAACAGCGGTGACCATCGCGGGTGAGCTTTGTACCCCCAAGGATGTGCTGGCCCATGAAGTGTATGTGGAGCATTTGCGAATTGGGGATGTTCTGCTATTCCATATTGCGGGAGCCTATGGCTGGACGATTTCCCACCATGATTTTCTCAGCCATCCACATCCACATTTTTACTATATAAACTGAGAGTTACCTATAGCGCCACTACGCAGACGGCTGGTGCTTCCCATCGCCCCAGCCCCCGGATTTCTAAAATAAAGCCTATGATCAGGGTCGAAATCAGTCAAAGCAGCACTAACATGAAGGAGGAATGAATCCATATGAAGTACACAACAAGCACGACCCCGGTGCTTTCATCCGAAGAAACAACGCTTTTGCAGAAGAAAAAGCAGGCTGAAAACCATGTCATGCAGGATCTCATCAATACATTGCTGGCGGAAGGATTTTGGGAGCATGCCGATATTGAACTGTTGTCTATTTCGCAATGGCAAAGCTACTATACTACCGTCCATCCTGAATTAGGCGAGCTATTTACTTTTGCCGATCCTGAAGCTATTGCGGATCCAAAAGGGGAAACCTCTCCAAACGGTCGTTCTATAAGCCTTTACCGCTGGTGGGTGGATCGGGAACAGCAGCACAGTCTCATTTTTCCCGTACAAGCTGCGGTGGTTCAACCCTATCGCTATCTACAGTCGAGTGGTGTGTATGAAATTCGGCGGTGGTCAGAGGCTGGTGGGTTTGGTGCAGAATTGCTTCACCCCGTATCGCTGATGCAGCATGTGATTGAGGGATGTCTGGATGAAGAATACCGCCAACAGGAGGGAGTGGGAAGGTTTGTCCAGCTACTGGAGCAAACGATTGAACAGACCACATGGTCGCTGGATAGCGGACTGACGGATGAAAATATACTGGAGAAATCGCCCTCGGAGGCTTTTCAACGTTTGGAGCAGTATTCTTCGCTGCGTGATCGTCCGTTTCACCCCGCATCCAAGGCCAAAACGGGCTTGAACGAGGAGGACTATCGCAAATATATCGCTGAATTTGGGCAAGACATCACGCTGAGCTGGGTGGCGCTCCGAAAGGATGCGGTGATGACCGGAGTGGGAATCGCACAAGGGCCTCATTTTACGGGCACAGAAACAGAAACAGTAGCAGATGCAGTCGAATCGGACACACAGCGTCCATACGATGGACAGCAGCCGGACGACCTTCTTCTGTCCATCTCCGAGCGTCAGCTAGTAGAGCAGGAAATGCAGGAACGCGGATTAGCAGCGGATTATATTGCAATCCCCGTTCACCCGTGGCAGCTCACGTATATGCTACCCCGGCATTTACATACCGAGCAGGTGGACAAAGTATGGATTCCACTGGAAGTGAAGGCCGGAGCTTTTCAGGCAACCTCGTCTGTGCGCTCCCTGTCTCCCAGAGATGGCGGGCAGAATTATGTCAAGCTGCCGCTGGGCGTGTTTTCATTGGGGGCATCCCGCTATCTTCCTGCGGTGAAGCTGATTAACGGAGATCGCGGACAAGCCATGTTGCAGCAAGCCAAGACGCGTGACCCGCAGCTTCAGGAACGCTTATTTTTATGCGATGAAGGCTCCTGGTGGGCCTATATGCCGGAAAATGGCAGCCTGTATGATGATCCACCCCGGCACTTGGCAGCGATGGCGCGGATTTATCCGCATGAATTGATCCATGATCCTGCTGTTCGCCTGATTCCCATGTCTGCGTTGGCCGCAAGCCAGCACCATTTTTTCCGGGAATGGGCGGCTGAGCGCGGACTTCCGGACACGGCAGAATCGGTAAAACAACTGTTCGGTGAAGTGTGCTCGACATTTTTTGAAATCATGCTGCGCTTGTATCGGATCGGGCTCATGCCTGAAATCCATGGACAAAACTGTGTGCTGGTTTGGAAAAATGGAAAGATCGAGCACATTTTGCTACGTGACCATGACTCGGTGCGTCTGCATCTGCCCTGGCTGAAAGAGCAGGGGATTGCCGATCCTGAATACCAAATCCGGCCCGGCTATTCCAACAGTCTGTACAATGAAACACCGAAGAAATTGCTGTTCTACCTGCAAACCCTTGGTATTCAAGTCAACCTGTACGCCATTATAGATACTCTTTCCGATGTTCATGGTATAGACGAGTCCACTTTATGGTCTGTATTAAGGCATCAATTGGAAGAAGCGATTCATCGCGTGCCTTTCAAGGCTGCCGTTCGTCAGGAAATCGAGCATATTTTATTTGAAAAGCCGGACTGGCCGCTCAAGCTGCTGGTTAAACCTTTGCTGGAGCAGTCCGGCGTACCCGGCAGCATGCCATCTGGTCAAAGCCGTATACAGAACCCGTTTCATCATTTATAAGCTTGAGCGCAATTCCATTTTGCAAAATCCGACCCAGTCTATATATAATGAAAAGAGTTCTCATAGAATCGAGAATAATTATCGATATATAGAAAGGCTGGGAGCCATGAATACGCAGGATCAATCCTTTATTTCATTTCTTTATAAACTGCAAGATATTCAGCATGTGTGCTCTGGTCGCTCTTCCTCCCGGCAAGAAACGTCTTTTCATACCTTGTTATTATTCAATGAAGGCGAAGGGGATATAGTCATTGATGGAATGACGTATCCTCTTTACCGTCAAAAGGGCTTTATGCTCGCTCCCGGCGCAGCCATGAAGCTCCATATGTTGTCCGGCGCTCCAGCGGATTATTACATCATCCGTTTTCTTGCATTACAGCCGTCCGGGGAGCCGGACCGTTACATACCCGCACCAGCGATTGGACCGCATGAATGGATCATTTCCCACTTTCGTTTTGTGATGGATATGGTCGAGGAGATCAAGAGGAAGCATCATTGTAATAGTGTGTGGGACCAAATGAAGGCCAACATTGTATTTCAGGAAATGCTAATGTCCTTGTTTCAGCATACCAGCCGTGATCAGAAGCCCGATGTGCAGCAGGCGGTGACGCTGACCCTCCATTATATGGAGCAACACTATGCTTCCGATATTACGCGGGACAAGCTGTCGGAGCTGGCAGGGATGAGTGCTGATTATTATTCGCGTATGTTCAAAAAATTGATTGGCAAAAGCCCGATGGAATATTTGACGGACATTCGTATCAATCATGCGAAGCAGGCGCTGGTGCTTACCCGTGATTCCTTCCGATCTATTGCTCACGGTGCCGGTTTTAGCGATGAGTTCTATTTTAGCCGCAAATTTAAAGCTGCGACAGGACGCTCTCCCTCAGCTTATGTGAATACAATCCGGTATTCGGATAAAATTGCTTCGCTCAAGCATCTGTTAACTGGACATTTGGTTGCGCTGGGCATTGAGCCGTACGCGGCGGTCATCAACAAGGCTTATCCTGTCACCGAAGGCTTCCGCAATACCATTTCGGTGGGTGAGGTACAGCCCGATCTGGAGAGGCTGATGTCAGCCCGACCTGATCTGATTTTAACCTGTGAATTCAGGGATTTTGAGAAGTCGAAAAAGGAAAAAATGTACGAGCAGATTGCGCCCACCGTCACCGTACCCTTTTTCCAAAACTGGCGTACTCATTTTCAGTCGATTGCCCGGATCGTCGGCAAGGATACGGAAGCGGTGGAATGGCTGGAGCGATATGAAACGAAAGCAGAAACGATTTCCCGAAAGCTCAGGCAAAAGCTCGGCGGGGAGAGTGTGCTAATCGTGGGAGTGGGGAACCAGAAAATGTGTGTGTATGGACAGCGGAATGTGGGAACGGTGCTATACGGGGATTTAAAGCTGGCTATGCCTGCGGGAGTGGAGGCTATTGCCCATTACCGTGAGGTGACGGTGGACGATCTGGCTGAATATGATGCGGATCGCATCATACTGACGTGTTTCCGCCATTATGGAAATGCCTGTGAAGAACAAACGATTCAGCAAGAATGTCTGGCACTGTGGCGCTCTCCTGAATGGCAGAAACTAAAGGCGGTGCAAAGCGGAGCAGTCCACCATATGTGCGATAGCCGACATCTGTATACATGCTATACTTCGTTGTCCCACGACCTGTTATTGGACAAAACAGTCACGCTGTTATTGTCTGATTCGTCCAAATAAAGAACGCTAACGTCCATGTTCATCATAGCCCCCCTCCCTATAATTAATAATGAGAATCAATATCATCATTGGCGATCTAAATAGGGGGAATAGAGAAATGTTTCGAGCATCAAGCAAGGGGAGTATATGGATTGCGCTCATGGTTGTATTGCTGCTTTTATCAGGCTGCGGAGCTGGAGGCGCGGGTAAGAGTGTGGATTCCGGTGGAGCGACTGGAACGGATAAAGGAACGACGGATACACAGGGAGCGGCTTCAACCGATTCGGTGCGTACCATTGAGCATGTGTTGGGTAAAACCGAGATTAAGGGGACACCCAAGCGGGTCGTAACGCTGTATAACGGAGCCAACGATGTTATGATCGCCTATGGTATAAAGCCTGTGGGGATTGTGGAGTCCCATGGTTCGGAGCCCGTGTATGACTATTTAAAAAAGGATCTCGCAGGGATTCCCACGGTCGGGTTGGAAACACAGCCGAGCCTGGAGGAGATTTATAACCTGAAACCGGATGTCATCATTGCAACCCGATTCCGTAACGAGGCGACGTACCAGCAATTATCGGAAATTGCCCCTACCGTGGCCGTCAACGAAGTATATGAGTGGAAGGAAACCGTAAAACTGATCGGACAAGTGTTGAATCAGGAGGACAAAGGAACACAATTGCTGGCGGATTGGGATCGGCGTGTAGCGGATTTCAGGACGAAAATGGGTGACCGTCTGCCGATTAAGGCCTCCATTGTTAATTTCCGCGCGGACCATGCACGTATTTATTATATGGGCTATGCCGGGAAAATTCTGAAAGAGTTGGGCTTTACCCGTCCTCCTGCACAAGAAGGGGATCAGTGGGGAGTTAAAGTCAACAGCAAGGAAAGCATACCCGATATGAATGCAGATACATTGTTCGTATTTAACTCCGGTAAGGATCAGGCTGCGATTGAAAAAAATGTTGAAGCCTGGACCCGTCATCCTCTATGGAAAAACCTTGATGCATACAAGAAAAATAGCATTTTTAAGGTCGACGAAGTGAACTGGAATTTGGCTGGAGGTTATCTGAGCGCGAATCGGATGCTGGATGATCTTTATAAAATGTATGATCTGAAATCATAAACCTACATGACAATAAGAACAACGGAAATATAGCAGAGGGGTGAGGGGTTATATCTCTCATCCTTCTTTTATGTTGTACCAGGCTGTTGGAAGAGTGAGGCTATGCAACGATGCTAACGACAAATTTAAGAAAATGGACTGGACTTGGTGTATGCCTGATTTTGTTGACAGGAGCTTTATCTCTTGGCCTACTGATGGGTAGAACGCTAATTAATCCAAATTTTATGATTTCTTCCTTATTTCATTATGATGCTCAAAATGTAGAGCATGTGCTGATACATACCGAACGTTTGCCGCGCACGGTCATTGCTGCTGTTGTAGGCGCGAGCTTGGCGATGGCAGGAGCCTTCATGCAGGCACTTACCCGCAACCCGTTGGCTTCGCCCAGTACGTTCGGTATCAATGCGGGTGCTTTGTTCTTCGTCTCTATCGCAGCGGTTGCGTTTTCGGTCGAGTCCATGATGTCTCTGATGGGCTTTGCCTTGATCGGCGCAGGACTGGCGGCTATTCTGGTGTACGTCATCGGATCATTAGGCAGGGATGGTTTGACACCAGTCAAGATTGTATTGTCCGGCTCTGCCATTCACGCTTTGTTTATGTCGATGATCCAAATTATTTTGGTGATGAATGAAACGGGGATGCAAAATGTGTTGTTCTGGATGGCAGGCTCTGTCAGCGGACGCTCGCTGGAGATGCTACAGCCATTATTTCCTTTTATGCTAGCGGCTGGGATCTCGGCGATGTTTATGGGTAGAGCGGTGAATCTGCTCGTGACCGGGGAAGATGTAGCGAAGGGCTTGGGGCAAAATATCTTATGGGTAAAATGCGTGATGGGCCTGATTATTGTGGTGCTGGCTGGATGCTCTGTTGCTATTGCGGGGGCGATTGGCTTTGTCGGTCTGATCATTCCGCATGTGGCGCGTGCTTTGGTTGGTGCGGATTACCGCTGGATTACCCCTTTTTCGGCGGTACTGGGTGCTTTGCTATTGGTGTCGGCGGATACCGCAGCCAGAGTGCTGATTTCGCCGCAGGAAATTCCGATTGGCGTCATCACAGCTTTGATCGGGGTTCCCTTTTTCGTCTACATTGCCCGTAAAGGGGTGGCGTGGAAATGAAGCGCGTGAATTTGAAGCATGGGACTGGCAGAGACGGCATGAATATGAGGCGTTATGTGACGCTGCGCAGCAGAAATGGCAGGTTTCATATCCAACTGGAAAAAAGAGCGTTATGGATCATGGGCGGACTGACCTTGGCGCTTCTGATCATGGGCGTGATGAGTGTAGGCTGGGGAGATACGTATGTGCACCCTTGGGAAGTGCTTCGAGCGATATGGGGGCGTGGCTCAGGCGATTATGATTTTATTCTGTACAGGCTGCGGTTTCCGCGAGCGCTTACGGGAGTGCTGGTTGGTGCGGCTCTGGGCATCGCGGGAGCGGTGCTTCAGGGCATTATCCGTAATCCGCTGGCATCCCCGGACATTCTCGGGATTACAGGCGGAGCATCCGTAGCGGCAGTTACGTTCATTGCTTACGGGGGAGCTGTTTTGAGCATTCAATGGCTACCTGTGGCGGCTGTCGCTGGAGCGCTGGTCGTATCGCTGCTTGTGTATATATTGGCCTGGAAGGATGGTGTGACACCAATCCGACTGGTGCTGGTGGGAATTGGTTTGGCTTCTGCTATGAGCTCGATTACGACGCTGATGCTGGTCATGAGCTCGTCCTTTACAGCCGGAAAGGCTTATATTTGGCTGACGGGCAGCGTGTATGGAGCATCGTGGAATAACGTATATACCATGCTGATCGCTGTTGTGATCTGCACACCTTTGGTTCTCTATTTTTCACGCAGCCTCAACACACAGGAGTTGGGGGATGATGTGGCTACCGGCTTGGGAGTGGAGGTGCAGCGGCATCGTGTGATGTTGCTGCTGCTCAGTGTGATTCTTGCTGGAACTGCCGTAGCAGTTGCGGGAGCAATTGGTTTTGTAGGTTTAATCGCGCCGCATATTGCGCGCAGATGGGTAGGCCGCTCTATGGGTAGCCTGACGCTGGTGTCAGCACTGGTAGGGGGATTGCTGGTGTATCTCGCCGACTTGCTGGCCCGTACGGCTTTTTATCCGATTGATATTCCCGCAGGCATTTTTACAGCAGGGGTGGGCGCACCGTTTTTCCTGTATTTGCTGCTCCAGCGGCGAAATCGGCATTAAAGCCGAGCTAGAATTTTTTGACACTTATGGGTGTTTTTCTTTTTTTAATGGAATATAGAAGATCTTAAGTTCGCAGTTTATAAAAGGGGAGGGAAGCTGCATGGGTTTAGAGGTAAAGGACCTGATGATTAACTACGGGACAGATCCGGTCATTCAAGAGCTGGACCTGCAAATTCCGGAGGGAAAGATTACGGTGCTGGTGGGCAGCAATGGGTGTGGAAAATCGACGATTTTGCGTGCCATGGCGCGGCTATTGAAGCCTGCGGCGGGAGCGGTGCTGCTGGATGGACAGGCTATTGCCCAGTTACCCTCTAAGCAGATTGCCAAAAGGCTATCCATTTTGCCGCAGGGACCGTCAGCGCCGGAAGGACTGACCGTGTATCAGTTGGTCAAGCAGGGCAGATATCCACATCAGAGCTGGCTGAAGCAGTGGTCGGCAGAGGATGAAGCACAGGTACAAAACGCGTTGCAAGCGACGCAATTGGATGCTTTTGCAGATCGCCCGGTAGATTCCTTATCTGGCGGGCAGCGTCAACGAGCATGGATTTCCATGACTTTGGCACAGGGGACGGATATGATCTTACTGGATGAGCCGACGACCTATTTGGACATGACGCATCAAATTGAGATTTTGGACCTGCTGTTTGATTTGAATGAACGAGAAGGGCGGACCATTGTCATGGTGCTGCATGATCTGAATCTGGCTTGTCGCTATGCGCACCACATGGTTGCGGTATACGATAAGCGCATTTACGCGCAGGGAAAGCCGGAAGAAATCATGACCGCAGAGACGGTGGAAAAGGTATTCCAACTGCGCTGCCAAGTCATTCCTGATCCCTTGTACGGAACACCGATGTTTATTCCTCATGGAAAGGGGAGGAAAATGGATGCCGTACGCCAAAGGGTCTTCGTTTGAGGCTGCGGAATGGTCATATCTCACGGAAAAATTGCGAATAGGCAGCAGCGGAGAGCAAGCTCCAATCGGACGTTATGATCTACCTGCGGCTGATTTGCTGGATGCAACTCAATGTGCTATGTATCTGGATCGGCTGGCAGGGCTGCATGATTTTTCTGCACGCAAGGTAACGGCCTCTGTTTTGGCGAAGCGGTACGGTTTTTTGATCGTGTCCCCGGCTCTGTATGCCATGTCGGTATATAACAAGAGGCTGGAAGTCAAGATTGCTGATTGTGCAATTCAATCTGCTTTTGTCAAGGATACCTGGCTTCCAAGGTTGCATTTGAACAGACTGCTCGTTACGGAATGTGACAGCGGAAAGAAGGGTGAGGATGGGGGAGACAGCGGTCTAGAGCAGCGTCATGCTTGGCGTGATCACGTCATCCGGCATGTATTTGCAGAGCATTTGGCACCGATGTGGCGATCTCTGTCCGCTGTTGCTTCCATTCCGAGGACGGTATTATGGGAAAACACCGCTATCTATGTCTATGCGCTATATGAAAACCGTATCCGGCAGGAGCTAAAAAGCGGGGATCGGTCGCGGACAGAAGAGGATTTTAAATATTTGACCTGTGAAGCTCCAGCTCACTTGTTTGGTGAACGGCAAAATCCACTGGCCCGGTATTTTGGTTCTCCCCGTTCAGAGAGAGCGGCGGTACCTGTAACGGCATCGGTATCCGCCACGCCCACTGCGGCCGTGAAAGCTGTACGTGTTCGCAAAACCTGCTGCTATTTTTATCAGCTGAAGGAAAAGGGCAGCTATTGCCCTACCTGTCCGAAGCTACATTGTACGAGCTAAGTATAAGCTACGATGTTTGAGCTGTAGTGAGATGGAATTTTGCCTAAGCGGCCATTTCGCCTGCTTTGATTTCTATATGCATAATGTGAGTTTGGTTATATCACGAAAGGAGCTGGTTTGTATGTTCCGGATTCAACCTCGGGTTCAGGGGGTAACGACGGACCTGCTGGAGCTTTATCAGCATGTTAGTGCTTCTACCCTTGGGCATTTCACGGATTTTGGATGTATGCAGGGAGCACAGCCGTTGTTCCGTCCCATTCGTTTGTTGGGGAATGCAGTTACGGTCAGGCTTCCCCATCTGGACTCCACCGCTGTGCGTCATGCACTGGAATTGGCACAAGCAGGTGATGTCCTTGTCGTCGATATGTCCGGTGACGATGCCAGAGCCTGTTGGGGAGAATTCAGAGCCTATGTAGCGATGAAAAAACAACTTGCTGGTGTCATTGTTTCCGGTTGTGTCACAGATGTCGGTATCTTGAACCAGCTGCAATTTCCCATCTTTTCCAAAGGAATTAGCGCCTTGACTACACGTACACTAGAACTGGAGGGGGAGGTGAATACCCCGATTAGCCTATTTGGGGTCAGCGTACATCCAGGTGATCTCATTTTGGGTGATGACGATGGTGTATTTGTAGTGAAGCCGGAGGAAGCATGGGAATTGGGGAAAAAAGCTGTGGAAAAACAGCGTAAGGAAGAGCTTACCCGCAAGCAGTTCGGATACGATCAGCTTTTGAATGCCCGGCTGGAAAAGTAGACATTGCACGCGCGTCAGGTGTCCGGTATAGTGTGGATAAAGATTTTGCCATCCTTGGCGCCGCGTCCTGCTTTTTTACCCGTCAGATCTATTTGGATACCCTGATCCTGAGTACGTACAGTCCGCACAAGCTCCTTTTTAGGAGCATTTTTTTACATACAACGCATTGACGCAGAGGGGCTTTTTTTGTTTTATTGTCAATCTCATCGCATGACATCTGGGAGAGAGCAGGAGGGAAAACGATGAACCACCAGCAATTGTAGGAATTTCCCAGAAGCCTGGATGCTGTAGAGGAAATACAGATTCGCACCGGGAAAAATGTGAACGATTTAGAACCCCTAGGGTTTCATATTACCGAAAGCGAAATAGGACATGAGATTCTTCGAATGCAGGGCAAATTTTTTTTGATAGCGGTTCCATTTATATGAGAAAGCACCATCGTTTTGCGGACATGCCCTTACACAATCATGATTTTATTGAAATGAATTATATGTATTCCGGGGAATGCAGACAGGTTATTGACGGCAGGGAAATTAGGCTGGAGCAGGGGCAGATATGTATTTTGGCTGATTTTCTGGCTAACGTTGTATCCCGGGACAGACGACACAACCGTTATATTTTATTTCATTCCCAGCAGCATGAGAATGTACAGTATATTTTTAAAAATATGTTGTGTGAATTTCTATCCCCCCAGGATTATGCTCAGCAGATGCTAAGTCATTATGTGCCTTTGCTGCTTACCGAGCTGATGCGGGTGTATCAGCTGGATATGAATTTTGAGCTGGATCATAAGCCGGGTAAAGCGAGCATTATTGATATTTTGCAATACATTGAGCAGCATTATCAGGATTGCACGCTACCCCAATTGGGGGCGGCGTTTAGTTTTAACGCTAATTATCTGGGGAATTTGCTTAAAGAGCAGACAGGCAAAACCTTTCGGGCTTGTCCAAACCCAACGGATGCTGCACGCGGAGACGCTACTTCGCCATACGAACCACAGCATCAGCGAAATAGCGTATGAGGTGGGATACGAAAGCCTGGGCTTTTTTTATCGGAAATTTAAGGAGTACTCAGGCTAAACGCCCAGTCAATATCGAGAGTGTCAGGGGCGGGTGAATGAGGTTTGAGATTGACAACAAGGTTCGAATAAAAGGAAAAGAGCTGTCCCTTAGTAGCTAAAACTACCTTGGGGACAGCTCTTATTAGGAGATTTTGCTTAGCAAGGATTAGTCTCTTCCTTGGTTAGTACCGGCACTGCGAAGTAAGGCACCGATGTTGCAGGATAGACTTGTTGCAATTATGAAGTAGCCGTTTCTAGCATGCCTTCGAGATCTTTTTTGGTCAGATGGTAATGCTCGTTGCAAAAATGGCAATGTGCTTCGGCCTGTCCATCGGTATGGATCATATCTGCGATTTCCTCACTACCTAAGCTGATAATGGCATTAGAAACTCGTTCCTCAGAGCAGGGGCAATGGAATTGCACAGGCATGGTTTCCAATACTTTAATATTGTCTTCTCCCAAAATCTGTCCAAGTATCTGCTCCGGCGTCAGTCCTTGCATGACCATAGCGGAAATACTCGGAATGGCCTCAAGGCGTCTCTCAATAAAACTGATTACCTCTTCCTGCGTACCCGGCATTAGCTGAATAATAAATCCGCCAGCCGCCTGAATGGAGTTGTCAGGATTGACAATCACCCCGGCTCCAACAGAAGAAGGAATTTGTTCGGATTGGACCAGATATGAGGTGAAGTCCTCACCCAGCTCACCTGATATAAGAGGGACTTGTCCGACAAAAGGCTGCTTTAATCCGATATCCTTGGATACAATCAGCGCTCCATCTGTTCCAACTGCTCTGGCGACATCTAATTTCCCTATATGATTAAGGTCGAAATGGGTTTGCGGATTTTTTACATAACCTCTAACTTCCCCTTTGGCATTGGTATCGACAAGAATAGTGCCAATGGGGCCGCCACCGTTAATCCTGATCGTCAGTTTATCCTCATCCTTAAGCATGGCCCCGAGCATGACGCCGACCGTCATGGAGCGTCCCAATGCAGCCGATGCCGTGGGCCAGGTATGATGACGCCGTTGTGCTTCACTTACCGTCCCCGTCGTTCTGACGGCGTAAGCCCGGACCTGGTTATTGTAGGCAAGAGCTTTTACTAAATAATCGTTCATGTTCATGATCCTTTCTGCGATTTCAACTTCTTTACAAAACCAATTTTTCCTGAATCCAGTTCTCCAAAGAAGTAATTTTGGCAGCATAACCCGCTTTATAAAAGTCAGCGGATAATGATGCGATGGTTTCCCTTTTCAGAACTGCCTTCCAGGACGTTTCCGCCTCTTCCATCAAATTTGTCAGCAGGCAACACTGATCTTCTTCCTTTAAATCAAGCATATCGTTGTAAATACCGCTGGAAGAATAGAGTGTCTGTTGTCCTTCGATCGCAAGATAAATATCAAATACCCGAATATTCTCAGGTTTTTTCTTTAATTTAAACCCGCCTTTGACCCCGGGAACAGAAGTAATCAAATCAGAGCTGACCAATTTTCGTAACAACTTATGAAAATAAGTGGGCGAAGCACCTAATTGTTGGCTGATGGCCTCTCCTGGCAAAACCGCTTTGTCTGGCAGCATCGCGAGTAGCAGGAGGGCGTAGACAGATTGTTCGACGCCTGTTTTCATATGCATTAGCATCACCTCTATACATTCAAAATCTGTAATCAGGCTAATATGGATAATGATTATCCATATAAGTGAATGATAGAGGAGCTTTTCGTAAAAGTAAACTATTTCTCAAAAATTTAATTCATTTGCAATTCATAACGGGACACATTATTATAATTGACATATCAATTATCAATTGATATATCAAATAATTAAAGCGGTGAGGGGAATCGTAAAACGATACTCTGACAGTGCAGCTATTTTACTGATTATATGTGATGGTGAAGGAAATGGGACAGGTGTTTACTTCTTCAGTGATATAGCATTTCACCAGCGATACAAATACAGGGAGGTTCATTGAAAAATGACTATTCGGAACGTTGCACTATCTATACTAGACCTTGCACCCGTCATTGAAGGCGGCACTCCTGCCGATTCCTTCCGTGATACCGTTGCTCTTGCCCAGCATGCCGAGCAATGGGGATATCACCGGTACTGGCTGGCGGAGCATCATAACATGCAGGCGGTGGCCAGCGCGGCTACTTCACTGGTTATCGGGCACGTAGCTGCGCATACCAACAAGATTCGGGTAGGCTCAGGCGGCATCATGCTGGCTAATCATGCTCCGCTCATGATTGCAGAGCAGTTCGGAACGTTAGAGTCACTGTATCCGGGACGGATTGATCTGGGACTGGGTAGGGCTCCAGGCACAGATCAGCCTGCCATGAGGGCGCTACGGCGAGGGCTGCACAGCACTGGTGAAGATTTCCCGGAGCAATTAAATGAGCTGCGTTCCTATTTCAATCCAGCGCTAAAAGGGGGAGTTCCGGGTGTACGGGCGGTTCCGGGAGAAGGGCTGGATATACCGATCTGGCTGCTGGGATCAAGCGGATTCAGCGCACAGCTGGCAGGTCAGCTTGGGTTGCCGTTCGCGTTTGCCAGTCACTTTGCCCCGGCTCATTTGCTACAGGCTCTGGAACTGTATCATCGCAATTTCCGTCCATCGAAGGCACTGGATAAGCCGTATGTGATGGTTGGCGTCAATGTGGTTGTTGCAGATTCTGATGAGGAGGCACAGTGGCTTTTCACTTCACAAGAACAGCAATTCCTCAATGTGATACGCGGGCAGAGCGGGAAACTAAAGCCACCAGTTGATGACATGGAGAAGCTCTGGAGTGAGCAGGAGAGGGAGGCGGTTCGCGGTAATATGCTGGGGTATTCTGCAATCGGTAGCCCTGATACGGTCAAGCAAAAGCTTGATTTTATAATGAATCAGACGAGAGCCAATGAGCTGATTACAACTTCTCATATATATGATCATCAAGCGCGCCTGCGGTCGTATGAATTGCTTGCCCAAGTGATGCGAACAGACGAGTAGTTAATCAAATAGTAAGGCCGTGCCGAAAAAGGTTCTCACAACCCGATTCTGGCACGGCCTTATTATATTTTAAAGCTTATACTTACGAAATAAATAGGTTGGGGTGCAGCTCCACGCGTGACAGTAGCTGTTGATTAAATAACTGCCGTAGGGAGAAAAGGCTTTATTATGGGGGGATCGTACAATTCCCAGAACGTGTCGGCTCCGTCCCGGTCACCTGTGATCAGCAAAGCTTCGACCAAATAGTGATGCATATACGGTTCGTACTAACTGACGGTGAACAACAAAGAATAGTCGAACAAATACGTATCATCCGGTATGAGCGATGGCGTAATGAACAGATTCGCTGCGACTTGGCCCCGGTCATCCGGTACTCCTGCGAACAAGTAGAGGCAGCGTTTAACAAGCTCGTTATTGCCAAAAGTTTCATAATTAGCTAACGCCTGAAGTCGCAAATCGCCCAGCCACAGTCGTCGATCCCGCTTGGGGCCATCCTCGAACACTTCCTGCATACAGTTTTGCAGGGTACGGATGCTGACTTGATCAATATCCCGCAGGAGTGGATCAGCATGTTCCAACGGGACAAGATGTGAAGCATCTGCCGAGGTTACAGCCTGAATCTGTATGTCATCGAAGGCTACACGATATTTCATGGACGTATCTTTAATTTCAAATTTGACATAACGGAAACTGTAACGACGCGGTAACTGGATTGCGCCCGGCAGCACGTCGATATATAGCGTTTCCTCCTGTAGCCATGAGCTGCTAATCCAGCCTGTATAGTTGGAAAAGGGCTCCGCGACTTCGACGGGCATTTCACCAAAGGTTAGCTTGAGATGAAGTGACGCATCCGGCGGACTGCCGACTGGACGAACAGAGAAGGAGAGATATCCGACCTGATGCGTGCCAAAGTCGAGAATAAATTCATCTCCTTTGCCGTAATGCTGCTGCGACAGCGTGGAAACGGATTGCACCGGATGTGTTTTCCAGCCATGCATCGCGTCTGCATTATGGACAATCTCGACCATTTGCTGTGGCGGGGCAGTGGACGTATTCAAATGCGGTTGTGCTTGAACCGCCTAGTTAATAAAAGCTTCATTACGTGCAATTTTTATTTTGTCAGCTTGCTGAATAGGAGATGTTTCTGACATGTGAATGCCTCCTTTAGGATAATTAAACCGATTGAGGAAGGATATCTTTATTTCCATGAACATTCGAAGTGTTCTCGCCTTCAGACGCATCCTGCGCCCGATTTCGTTCCTGAATGTCGTTACGGATTTGCGGGAAAATGTGATCCAGACGATAAAAGTACATAATAATCATCGAAATGACCGTTAAAATCAGCGGAATGATGAGATAATTCAGTTGAATGGCGAACAGGCCGGAAGCGCTTTGTGTTTGATTGGGAGCATAATTCCCCCACGTTAAAAATACACCGGAAACAGCACCTGCCAGAGCCATAGCTACCTTTCCGATAAAACCATTCAGTGAAGAAATAAAGCCCGCTGCGCTAATGCCGGATTTCCATTCTCCGTAATCAACCGGGTCGGCTTGCATGGAGAAGTAAATTGCTGACCGAGCGCCGTTTCCCAGGGCAGAAATGACAGCACCGACGATTAAACCGAAGATGTACCAGGGCGTATTCCCTTTACGCGCAGAAAAGGTTTGGGCAACCGTCACTTTTTCCTGCCGGAGCTTTACTTTTTTCTTCTACATTTTTGAAAGTTACAAAAAACAACATCATACCCACAACCGAGAAAATGACCATCGTCCAAAAGAATCCGTGCGCCTGTGATCCGTTACCTAGCATACGGACCAGCGGCATCGTCAATACACTAACCGCCGTAGCTCCAATGAAAGAAAAGATAATACGGGTCGTCGCCAGCACTGTACGTTCCTGTCCATCCCGAGTGAGGCTCGGCAAAATGGAAGCCATCGGGATATTGACCATCGTATACGCCAGCGATAAGCCCATATAGGTGAAATACGCGTAAATCAGTTTACCGACAGGGCCGATATCCGGCACGTAAAAGGTAAGAATACTCAAGATACCGAACGGAATAGCTCCAAACAGAAAATAAGGCCGTGATTTTCCCCAGCGTGTACGGGTTTTGTCGATAATAATTCCCATAATGGCATCTGCTACACCATCTACAATGCGTGTAACTAACAGCAACGCACTGACCGCAAGTACCTGTAGCCCCATGACATCCGTATAGAAAAACATTAAATAGAGCGTGATCATTTGCCAAATCAAGTTACATGCAAAATCGGCAACTCCGTAACCGAGACGCTGTTTCCAAATGCCTGCCTTTGTAACCATACTCATCCCTCCGTAGACCCCTATGTTGCCAATACGGCAAGATTAGAGGATAAAATCAGTAATTCAGCTTCCTTGAAGAGGCGGTGCTTTGTTGTAAGTTGAATGAGGCGGCTCCGGATTGCCTTCCAAACTTACATTTATTAAAGCGCTTTCTCTCCAGCGTGGCAATTACCGTTTTACAGATGAACGCATTCTTTTTACAGGTTATTAAAAATTAATATTTATTTTTGATTATTTTTGTATTATATATTTTCAAATCAAAACAAACGTGTTATAGTCTCCTTAAACCAAGAATACCCACTGTAATAAAGCTATTCAAAACTAAAACTGAATTTGGAGGTCATTTTCCTATGGTACAAAGTCTGTGGAATTCTTCACAAGCATCTGAGCAAAAAAACACGTTGGAACAACTCGTATATCGCTCTAACCTTATCGGCACGGACAGGAGTGTGTGCAACTGGGGAGGCGGCAATACTTCGGCCAAAACGACGATACAGGATTTTCGTGGGCGTGAAGTAGAAGTAATGTACGTCAAAGGCAGCGGTTCTGATCTTGCTACAATGAAAGCGCATAACTTTACAGGGCTTCGTATGGAGGATATCCGTCCCTTGTTCGAAAGGGAAGATATGTCTGACGAGGATATGGTCGCGTATCTGGCGAATTGTATGATAGATGCCAAGCATCCGCGTGCTTCGATTGAGACGCTATTACACGCTTTTTTACCCTTTAGACATGTGGATCATACCCACCCGGACGCCATTATCAGCTTGTGCTGTGCACATAACGGCAAGGAAATTGCGAAAGAGATTTTCGGTGACCGTTTTGTATGGGTGCCTTATATCCGTCCTGGCTTTAAGCTGTCCAAGATGATTGCCCAAGGTGTACTTGATCACCCCAAAGCAGAATTAGTATTGATGGAAAAGCACGGTCTGGTTACATGGGGAGGAACTTCCGAGGCAGCCTATGCGAAAACCATTGAAATCATTCAAGAAGCAGAAAGCTATATTAAGGCTCGCCAAGAGGAAAAGCAGTCGTTTGGAGGCGCGAAATATAAAGCGCTTACCCACGAGGAACGCCGCAGTATTGCGTCTAGCGTCATGCCATCCGTTCGGGGAGCGGTCAGTGATGAGAAGAAGATGATCCTTACCTTTGATGATGCAGAGGACGTGCTGGAGTTTGTGAACGGTCAGGATTCTGCTGTATTGTCACAGATCGGGGCAGCGTGCCCGGATCATCTGGTTCATACCAAGGTGGTGCCGTTTTTTGTAGACTGGACACCGGACGTGGAGGATGTCGAGGGTTTAAAAATAAAGCTCGTAGAGGGTATCGCAGCCTATAAGGAGCAATACCAAGCTTATTTTGAACGCAATCGGCATGAAGGAGACGTTATGTTTGAGGCCGCGCCACGTGTGATTTTAATCCCGGGCATCGGCATGATTAACACAGGCAAAAGCTGGAGCAACGCGCAGGTGAGTGGCGCTTTATATCATCGTGCTATCGCGGTGATGCGAGGTGCAACGGCGTTAGGGCAGTTTGTTTCGCTCAGTGAAAACGAATCGTATAACGTGGAATACTGGCCCTTGGAGTTGTATAAGCTGTCACTCGCTCCGGCAGAAGCGGAATTTTCGCGCAAAATTGCGCTCATTACAGGCGGTGCAGGCGGAATCGGCAGTGCAACCGCACGTCGCCTGGTGGATGAAGGAGCACATGTCGTGCTGGCCGATCTGAATCTGGAAGGTGCGCAAAAGGTGGCCGCCGAGCTGAATGACCACTACGGAGAAGGCCGCGCTATTGCAGTCAAAATGGATGTGACACAGGAGGATCAGATTCAGGCTGCCTATGCAGAAACTGCTCTGACCTATGGCGGTGTGGATATCATCGTCAACAATGCGGGTTTGGCCACCTCCAGTCCATTCGACGAAACATCATTAAAGGAATGGAATTTGAACATAAACGTGCTGGGCACGGGTTATTTCCTGGTGGCACGGGAAGCGTTCAAGCTGATGAAGGAACAGACACTTGGCGGCAGCATGGTGTTCGTCGGCTCGAAAAACTCCGTCTATGCAGGTAAAAATGTAACGGCCTACAGCTCGGTCAAGGCACTGGAAGCGCATCTTGCCCGTTGTATTGCCGCAGAAGGCGGCGAATACGGTATCCGGGTGAATACAATTTTGCCGGACGCGATTCTGCAAGGCTCCGCCATCTGGAACTCCAACTGGCGCAACGAACGCGCCGCCGCCTACGGCATCGAGCCAGACCAGCTGGAGGAACACTACCGCAAGCGGACGACGCTGCTGGTCAACATTTACCCGCAGGATATCGCCGAGGGTATTGCCTTTTTCGCCTCATCCAAGGCGGAGAAAACGACAGGCTGTATGCTCACTATCGACGGCGGCGTACCCGCTGCCTTTACACGCTAGAACGTTATAAACTGAACTTAGAAGTTACTTTAATTTAGTTTATACAGCAAATATATTAGGAAGTGTCTGATTAATCTATTGAACTACTTTCAAATAAATCTCTGATTATAAGAACGATGTACTCTTTAAATGAAAAGACGTAAATAAGTAATAATAACTTATTTACGTTTCGTATTTTGTGCTTTTCCGAAAATGCACACCCAAAACTTTAAAATAGAAGTGACTTTATGGATGGTCAGCAGCGGAGCGGGTGGAATTGTTCTGAAGAAGCGTAGCGTTCGCCTTTGCAACGGGATTTTAACCTTATCTTGTGTTATAAAATGAAAAAATCCCGTTGCAACAGCGATCGGAAGAACAATCCGCACGCGAAGCGGCCTCCCCCATAACTCACTCACTTTTCAAGGAGGAATCACGATGAGCGATAAAGCGTACGCCTTATTCGAGGAACAGCAGCAACAAAGGGGCATTGACCTGGAACAAGTAAAGACAAAGCTGAAAGCGCTTAGCATAGAAACCCCATCATGGGGCTATGGCGACTCAGGTACACGGTTTAAAGTTTTTCAAAAAACAGGCGTGCCGCGTGATCCGTTCGAAAAGCTGGAGGATGCTGCACAGGTTCATGCAGTAACGGGATTGTGTCCATCGGTTGCCATTCATATTCCATGGGATAAGGTGGATAATTACGGCAAGCTCCGCAGCCATGCTGAAAGTCTGGGACTACGTCTTGGGGCGGTTAATCCGAATCTGTTTCAGGATGAAGATTACATGCTCGGCAGCGTCACCAATGTAGACCCGGCAATCCGCCGCAAGGCAACAAACCACTTGCTGGAATGTGTGGACATTGCGAAAGAAACGGGTTCCAACGATTTTAGCCTGTGGTTTGCAGACGGAACAAATTATCCGGGTCAGGGAGACATCCGCAAGCGGAAAAATTGGATGCTGGAAGCACTCAGCGAAATGTATAAGGCGCTTACGCCTGATATGCGCATGCTGATTGAATACAAGGCGTTCGAGCCAGCCTTTTATCATACGGATATTGCCGACTGGGGCATGGCGTACAATTACGCGACCAAGCTGGGATCGCAGGCACAGGTGCTTGTGGATACAGGGCATCATCTGCCGGGAGCCAACGTGGAGCATATTGTCGCGTTTTTAATTGATGAGAAGCGATTGGGCGGTTTTCATTTTAATAGCTACAAATATGCGGATGATGATCTCATCGTGGGCTCCGCGAATCCATATGAGCTGTTCTTGATTTTTTATCAAATTTTAAATGCGGCTCAGGATGTGGATACGGATATCCGACATACGGTGGACAAAATTGCTTATTTGATCGACCAGTCGCACAATATTGAGCAAAAAATTCCGGCGATGATTCGCTCGGTGCTGAATGTGCAGACTCAATATGCGAAGGCGTTGCTGATCAATCATGCAGAGGTGGAGGAAGCGGCGAACCGTCAGGATGTGCTGGGTGCGGAGGATGCTGTGCGTAAAGCGTTTGAGTTCGACGTTGCACCATTGCTCAAGGCAATACGTGAGGAGCAAGGACTACCCGCTGATCCGATGAAAGCTTATTTAGCGTCTGATTATGGCACGCAGATTTTGCAAAGAGGCAAGGGTGGTGCAAGCTGGTGAGCATCCTCGCATATGATTTGGGGGCAAGCAGCGGCAGGGTACTGCTCGGACGATTGACGGATTCACGTATAGAGGTGGAGGAAATCCATCGCTTTTCGAATGATCCGGTCAAGGTCGGGGAACGTCTGCACTGGGATATTTTGCGTCTGTATCACGAGGTTCAGCAAGGGCTGCTCAAAGCCAAGCACATGGGAGTGAACCCGTCCAGTCTGGCGATTGATTCCTGGTCGGTCGATTTTGGACTGATTGGAGAAACCGGAGAATTGCTGGGTAACCCTTATCATTATCGGGATTGGCATACCCACGGGGTGATGGAGGAAGTACATGGCCAACTGGGAAAAGAGTTTATTTTTCAGCACACAGGCATTCAGTTTTTGACGTTTAACACGATGTATCAGCTGTCTGCTATGCGAAAAGCAAAATCGCCGCTGCTGGAGCAGGCAAAGCATTTCTTGATGATCCCTGATTTGCTGCGGTATTTTCTGACGGGTGAAATGGTTAATGAATTTTCCAATGCGACCAGCACGCAGTTATATAATCCGTTGCAGCAGGACTGGGATGATGAGCTTTTGTCCGGTATCAGCATTCCCCGTTCCTGGTTTGGAAAGGTACTGGAGCCGGGAAGTGCCGCCGGTACGATCCGTTCCTCGGTCATGACTGATCTGGGCATCGGGGCGATTCCTGTCATTGCGGTCGCGGAGCATGATACGGGATCGGCTGTGGCGGCGGTGCCTGCGCTGGAGCGATCATTTGCCTATTTAAGCTGCGGAACGTGGTCCCTGATGGGAACGGAAACCCCGCAGCCCGTGATCAACGATGATACGCTGAGATTTAATTTTACGAACGAAGGCGGGGTAGGCCGGACCTACAGGCTGCTTAAAAATATTATGGGCTTGTGGATTTTACAGGAGGCACGCAGAGAGTGGGAGCGTCAAGGAACCTCCTATTCTTTCCCCGAGCTGGTACACATGGCGGAGCAGGCTCCGGCGTTTGCTTCATGGATCGACCCAGACGATGAACTGTTTCTGCATGCCGGAGATATGAAAACACGCATACGCCAATATTGCCGTAATACCGGGCAGCCTTTACCGGAGACACCGGGGGAGGTCACACGCTGTATTTTGGAAAGTCTGGCGTTGAAGTACCGTTACGTTTTGGAGCTTACGGAACGGGTGTCAGGACAACGGTTTAATGGGTTGCATATGGTCGGTGGGGGAATTCAGAATCGGCTGTTGTGCCAATGGACGGCCAACTCTATTCAAAAACCCGTGTGGGCTGGACCCGCAGAAGCAAGCGCAATCGGCAATCTTGCGGTACAATGGATGGCACAGGGAAAGTTCGCCGATATATGGGAAGCACGCCGGGTCATCGCGGATTCTATTTCCGTAGAGGTATATGAACCTGCCGAGTCGGAAGCGTGGGAGGATGCCTACGGACGATTCCGGCGTGTGACGGGACTTTTTGTACATTAAAGATGTGGAGTGAGATTGCCATGCTGGTTGCAGAAAGATATGAGATGATCGTACAGCTCGTCAATGAAAAAGGAAGCATCCGTGTGTCGGAGTTGAGTGAGCTGTGCAAAGTAACGGAGGAAACGATCCGCCGCGATCTGGACCGTTTGGAGCAGGCGGGACGGCTACGCCGTTCACATGGTGGAGCAGTCAGCGTCAAAAATGAGCAGCCCGAAACGCCGTATGCGGTACGGGAAATTATGAACGCAGAGGAAAAGCGCCGGATTGCCGAGGAAGCGGTAAAGCAGATTCAGCCGCATGATCGTATTTTGCTGGATGCCAGCACGACGGCCTGGTATATGGCGTCTATTCTGCCGGATATTCCGTTGACGATATTGACGAATTCGATCCGTGTAGCAACAGAGTTGGCGGGTAAGGAAAAAATTGAGGTCATTTCCACCGGAGGACAGTTACTACAGCGTTCACTGTCATTCGTAGGCCCGCTCGCGGAGCGCTCGTTGGAATCGTATTATGTGGATAAATTATTTTTCTCCAGCCAGGGGGTCCATCTGGATCGGGGCATTAGTGAATCGAATGAGCTGCAAGCCCGTTTGAAGCAAAAAATGGTCAGCATTGCAGACCGCGTGATTTTACTGGCAGATGCGAGCAAATTTGGGCAGCAGGCGTTTACGCATGTCGTGAAATTGTCGCAGGTGTCCGAGATTATTACCGACTCGCGGTTGTCGGACCCCATTCGCAGTCATTTGGCAGAGTTGTCGATTCCGGTTACGGTTGTATAAATTTAAAAATGTCGAGGTGGAGGGCGCTCCGCGCTTCATTTGATCTTACGATCGCTGTTGCAGCGGGATTCTCTGATGATGTAAAACATGTATAGGTGAGAATCCCACTGCAAGCTTATGCTTACGATGAGAGCTTTCCTTTGGAAAGCTTTTAGGCGATCGCTGACGCTTCTCCAGATTCAAATGAACCGCTCCGCTGGTATCCTCCGTAAGTGGATTTTTTTTGTAGTGAGTAGGTGTCGGTTCAAACCTAATGCCGACGGACCAGGTCAGACGCTCCACATGCAAACGGTATAACATCAAAGTAATTAGAAAACGCTTACTATACTAATAAACTAAACTCGTAAAATGTACACGTAAACGGAGTAGACGGAATGGTGCTGTACAAGCGAAGCGATCGCGATGGGAAGCACCATCCGACTGCGCAGTGGCACTAAAGGTAACTTTTCATTTATAAAGTAATAGCTATTCCATGGACGGAAGGGGTGTCTCGTATGAAGGTATCTTTATTTATTACCTGCCTGAGTGATGCGATTTATCCCAAGGTGGGGGAAGCGATGGCACGCTTGCTTGCCAGATATGGTGTTCAACTGGATTTTCCGAAGGTGCAGACATGCTGCGGACAGCCGTCCTATAACAGCGGCTACTGGGATGAAACGAGGGCAGCAGCGAAAACGATTTTGAAAGCGTTTGACGACAGCGACTTTGTCGTATCGCCCTCCGGTTCATGCACTTATATGATTCATCATTACCCGGAGTTGTTCAAGGATGAGCCGGAATGGCTGGACTCAGCGCGGCGACTGGAGCAAAAGACGTATGAGTTTACGCAATTTATGGTACAGGTGCTTGGCGTGACCGATGTGGGCGCGTCTTTTCCGCATACCGTAACCTACCATCCGTCTTGCCACGGTACCCGTTTGTTGGGCGTGAAGGAGGAGCCGATGCAGCTACTTGGCAGCGTAAAGGGCTTGCAACTGGTGCCGCTTCCTTTTGCAGAGGATTGCTGTGGCTTTGGTGGTACTTTTGCGGTAAAAATGTCGGATATTTCGGGAGCCATGGTGACGGAAAAGGTGGATCATATCAGGGAGACGGAGGCCGAGGTGCTGGTTGGACTGGATATGGCCTGCCTGATGAACATTGCGGGAAATCTCCGGTATCGGGAAGAGCCGGTTCGGGTTATGCATCTGGCCGAGCTGCTGTATGAAGGGGTGAAGCACGCATGACCGCTGTATATTCACATTCGATGAGCCAAAAGGTCAAAAAACGTGCCGAGCTGGCCCTGAACGACGATTTTCTGCGGAATGCAGTCCGTTTCACAACCGAGCGTTTGCGCAACGGCAAGCTGGCGGCTTCAGAGCAGCACGGAAATTGGGAGGAATGGCGTGAGCGGGGCCGTCAAATTCGGTTGCATACCATTGCCCATCTGGACTATTATTTGAACCTGTTTGTGGACAATGCCCGGGCCAACGGGGTGCATATCCATTTTGCCGAGACAGCCGCAGATGCCGTACGAATTACGCTGGATATTGCTGCTCACAATCAGGCCCGGTCTGTCGTTAAATCCAAGTCGATGGTGTCCGAAGAGCTACATTTGAATCAGGCGCTGGAGGGCGTGGATATCGAGACGATTGAAAGTGATCTCGGTGAATATATTATTCAGCTTGCAGGCGAGGCCCCATCCCATATCGTCATTCCGGCGATTCACAAAAACCGCTATCAGATTGCCGAACTGCTGTCCAAAGAAGCGGGGGAGGAACTGTCTGCGGATACGACGATTCTGGCTGGTTTTGTCCGCAAGAAGCTGCGTGAAAAGTTTCTGGAGGCGGATATTGGCATGACAGGCTGTAATTTTGCCATCGCGGAGACGGGTTCCATGGTACTGTTCGAAAATGAAGGCAATGCGCGGATGGTATCAACTTTGCCCAAAACGCAAATTACGCTAATGGGTATGGAACGGATTATTCCATCATGGACGGATCTGGAGGTCATGGCTACATTGCTGCCACGCTCCGCTACTGGTCAGAAGCTGACGATGTATATGTCCGGTATTTCAGGCCCGCGGCGCAGTCAGGATGCCGATGGACCGGAGGAAATGCACATCATCATCGTAGATAACGGACGTTCGCTTCAGTTGGGCGATCCCGAGTTTCAAGAGCTTCTGAACTGCATTCGCTGCGGAGCTTGCCTAAATGCCTGTCCGGTTTATCGTCACATTGGCGGACATGCGTATGGTGGGACCTATAGCGGCCCTATTGGCGCGGTACTTACGCCTGCCTTGCACGGCAACATCGATGAGTGGAACGACATTGCAAGTGCATCCAGCCTGTGTGGTGCGTGCTATGAAGCCTGCCCGGTCAAAATACCGTTGCACGACATGCTGGTTTATTTACGCAGACGCAAGGTGGAGGCCGGACAAGGAGATAAGCTGGAAGCAGCAGGAATGAAGGGCTTTGCGACCGTAGTTTCCAGCTCGAAGCGATTCGCAGTAGCGATTCGGCTGGGGCAGATTGCCCAGAAGGTGGTCGTCCGTAAGGGAGAAATTACGCTTAAGCTTGGTCCCCTAAAAGGCTGGAATACGTACCGCGTGGCCCCCTCTCTGGCGAAAAAGTCCTTCCGTCAGCAATGGAACACACTGGAACGTGAACTGGAGCAGGAACGTAACGTGATGCAGCCTGACGTTCGTAGCCGAATGGAGACGATTTTGGAAGATAGAAGTAAAGGAGGCAGACAGCATGAGTGAACAGAGTAAACCTTCTGCGCAAGCAAAGACCGCCCATAAAGCGTGGCTCCATCAAATGGAAACAGAATCCCATGCCAAGCAGGTACGCTTTATGGATGACATAGCGGCACGGCTCAAGCGTCCGCGACAGACGGAGCCACCTGTGCAGCCATTTCGCGGCGCACCTGCATTCTGGCACGAATTCGAATGGAGCGCGGAGCAGCGCATAGAAGAGTTCACCGCCAACTTTACAAGTGTTGGCGGGCATGTCGTGCGTCTGCCGGATCTGGAGCAGACGGCAGACTGGATCGCGCGCAAGGCGCGAGAGCTGGGAGCGGCTTATATCATCCGTCAGAATGAGCCGGATCTGGATGCGCTCCAGCTGGAATCGGCGCTGCCGGAAGTCCGTCTATCGGTGTGGAACACCGATCCAGTCGAGGACTGGAAGGCCCGCGCCGCCGAGGCGGATATCGGCATCGTCATTGCCGATGAGGCCGCCGCCTACACCGGATCGGTGGCGGTGCTGTCCTCACCGGAGAAGGGCCGCGCGGTCAGTCTGCTGCCGACCGTGCTGATCATTCTCCTTCCGCTGGAGCGTCTGCGGACGCGGCTGGGCGAGATTTTAGGCCGCTTTGACGAAGTCGGACGTGAGCAACTGCCCGCAGGGATTCATTTTATTACCGGACCCAGCCGTTCGTCGGATATTGAAAATGATCTGACCATCGGAGTACACGGTCCGGGCATCGTTTATACGTTGTTAATTGGTTAGTTTGTAGATGGAGTTAGCAGATGGATTTAGCAGGTAGACTGGCGGACCTTCAACTCAAAAGCGAGCGGGGCAGGCTCCAAAGGCTGCCTGTTCAATTGCTGATATAACGTACGGAACATCTCCTGTCCGATTTGCTGCAACGGATTTGTAATATTAGTCAGTCCCATGGCGTCGGCTACCTGACTTTCGTCAGCTTCAAAACCGACCACCGCCAAATCCTCTGGAACATTCCAGCCCTTACTGCGGGCGGCTGAGATAATACCGCATGCCACAAAATCGTTGGTGGTCATGATGGCATGTGGACGTTCCTTTAACGACTCCAGCTTGGCGAACGCCCGCATTCCGTCTTGCACCGTATGGATACTGCTGAGCAACCACTCCTCATTCACTGGCAGCTTCCTTGCCGCATGCAGGTCATAATAGGCCTGGAGTCTTCTTTGGCTGTTTACGCTGTTTTTCCTGCCCACGGTGCAGGCGATTTTTTCAAATCCCAGCTCGGCCAAATGCTCTAATCCGATCCGAAATCCTTCATAATGGTCGAGATAAATGGATGAAATATCTTTATTTTTTAATGGCTCGCAGGTCACAATCGGCCCATATTTGGTATAACGTTTCACAGCGGACCAATCCAGCATACGCCGCAGAATGACGAGTCCGTCCACTTTTTTCTGCCTCAATAGCTCTAACGCCGCGCTCTCCAAATCCCGATTTTCCTCCGTCTGGTAGATGAGAACTTGATAATCCTGCTTTTTACCCGCATTGGATACTCCCTTGATGATTTGCATGTAATAATTGTTAATCGTTGGAGTCATGATCCCGATGACCTTGGTACGGCCCACTTTTAACTGCACCGCATTAATATTCGGAATATAATCCAGTTCCCGAATCACTTCCATCACCCTGGTCCGCGTAGCTTCACTGACATAAGGATGATGATTCAGCACCCGAGACACGGTACTTGTCGATACTCCCGCGATTTCAGCAATTCTTTTAATATTATGCATGGAATTCAACTCCAAAAATTTAGTTCTTGACCTGGAATGCATCCCAGATTGTAGCATGAAAGCATAAAGCGTATGCAGCAATCTGGGATGCATTTGAGGCACACAGGTTCCGTCATACTTCTTAACCAATTATATACGACCTGGAGGAATGCAACATGGAACAGGCAAAAGGATTTCCCAAGGACTTTCTATGGGGCGGTGCAGCCGCTGCCATGCAGATTGAAGGTGCTTACAACGTAGATGGGAGAGGGCTCTCCATTTCTGATGTATTTACCTTCGATCCGGCACTCGACAAAAAGCACTGGCTGGATCAGTGGCATATGATGACCCACGCCCAAGTCAAGGAAGCATTGGACCCAAACAGCACCAAAAATTATCCCAAGCGTCGGGGAAATGATTTCTATCACCGTTATGAAGAAGATATTAATCTGCTGGCCGAGATGGGTTTTAAATGCTTCCGTACCTCTATATCCTGGACACGTATTTTTCCGAATGGCGACGAGACAGAACCCAATGAGAAAGGGCTGCAATTCTATGACAAGGTTTTTGATGCCCTGCTGGCCAAAGGAATTGAACCCGTCATCTCACTTACCCATTACGATATGCCTTTGTACCTTGTCACCGAGTATGGTGGCTGGAAAAACCGGAAACTGATTGAATTTTTCGTCCGTTTTGCCGAGACCGTATTTACCCGCTACAAGAATAAAGTGAAATACTGGATTACGTTTAACGAAATGAACTGTGTCAAACACCATCCGTTTGTCAGCGCTGGGATCATTGAAGAAAATCACCCGAATCTGGAGCAGGACAAGTATCAATCTGCCCATCACCAGTTTATAGCCAGCGCGCTGGCAGTCAAAGCCTGTCATGAGATTATACCAAACTCCCGGATTGGGTGCATGATCAGCTATCTGTTGCTTTATCCGAATACCTGCAATCCGGATGATGTGCTTGAGTGCCAAAAGGAAGAACGAGTGTCCTTCTTTTTCAGCGATGTACAAGCCAGAGGGTATTATCCGTCCTATACCGCACGCATGTTCAAGGAAAAAGGCGTTGTCCTGCATAAAGAACCGGGCGATGATGAAATCCTGCGCGATAATCTCGTGGACTTCGTATCCCTGAGCTACTATATGTCCAACAATGCCAGCGCCACTGCCGACCAGCATGCCAAAGCAAGCGGAAATCTGATTGGCGGCGTGAAAAATCCTTATCTGGAGCAGTCCGAATGGGGCTGGCAAATTGATCCTAAAGGATTACGTTATGCGCTGAACAACCTGTATGACCGCTACCAGAAGCCACTGTTCATCTCGGAAAACGGCGTGGGCGCGACAGATCAAATGAGTCCTGACGGGACGATTAACGATGATTACCGTATCGACTATCTGAAAAAACATATCGAGCAAATGAGGGAAGCTATTGAGGATGGAGTGGACCTGTTTGGCTATACCGCCTGGGGCCCAATCGACATGATCAGTGCTTCAACCTCACAGGCCTCCAAGAGATACGGCTTTGTCTACGTCGATCAGGATGATCTGGGCAACGGAACACTGAACCGCTACAAGAAAAAAAGCTTTGACTGGTATAAAAAAGTGATAGAATCGGGCGGAGAAGTGCTCTAAACGGAGGCGTATGAAGCATGAAAGGCTTGAGCCTGCTCTTATGCCTAATCTGGGGCTTTAATTTTGTCATCATGAAATTGGGCAATGGAGCCTTTGAACCCGTCCAATTTGCGGCTCTCCGGTTTCTCACGGGCACGCTGCTTCTGTTCGGAATTCTCTTTTGGAAGCGAGTTACCTATCCTGACAGGCACACGATGAAATGGTATATACTCTGCGGAATTCTCCAGACTACCTATTTTAATATTGCGATTCAGATATCCCTGAACTACATTAATGCTGGCTTAACCTCTGTGCTTACGTACAGCATGCCGTTATTTTTATCCATTATGGCGCATTTTCTTATTCCGGGTGAGCGACTCAATACACGCAAAACGATTGGAATTGCTACAGGCATCATGGGGCTGTTATTTGCTATGGACATTCATTTGGGCGGTAATTTGTGGGCCATGCTGCTTGGAGTGAGTTCGGCGATTGCATGGGCACTTTCGAACCTGATTATCAAGCTCCAGCTCCAGCACTGCGATAAAACCCAGTTCACGACCTGGCAGATGGCGTTCGGTGCGCTCGGATTATTATTGTATTCCCTGTTGTTTGAGCGATGGGAGCCGCATTTTAGCGCTGCGTCGATTTTTTATATTTTATTTTCCGGCATTGTGGCGTCTGCTCTTGCATTCCTGCTGTGGACCCATATTCTCACCAGAATGGAAGCAAGTAAAGCTTCTGTTACACTGTTGCTGGTTCCCATCATCGGTGTTGTATCCGGCTGGATCTTTCTTCACGAGGAACTCAAAGCGGCTACCTTGCTTGGCATTTTTTTAGTACTGACGGGCATCTGGATTGTGAATCGTTCAGGGACTCCGAAGCCGCAGTAAGCGGAATGGAAGGCTTTTTTTAATAAAGGGTTGACAGTGAAAAAGAAACTCTATTATAATGAAGTCAAGAAAACGGTTACAAAAATGAATTTTATAATTTCAGGGTGTTACTATTTTAGGCATAACCTGAATGGAGTTCCGGTAAGTGGGCGATAACGTCTATTAAGCGGTGTTCTGTTCAGGTTTTTTAGTGTATTCACATTTTTTAACAGAGTCTCTTTAAAAAATGGCCTTCCAGTAAATAAAAGCAGGTGGTCGCATGATTTTGAAGAAAGCGCTTAACAACAATGTCGTATTAGCAGAGGAAGAGGACGCCCAAGAGGTCATTGCGACAGGGAATGGAATCGCATTTAACCTGAAGCCGGGAGATACCATCGATGAGCGGAAAATCACCAAGCTGTTTGTAGTTAAAACTCAGGATCTGTCCACCAAGCTGGCGGATTTGCTGAAAGATGTGAAGATGGAATGTATTGAAATTGCAGATGAAATTGTGGAGTATGCCAGACCGAGATTGGCCGGAGACATTAGTGATTATATTTATCTGGCCTTGATTGACCATATTTCATTTGCTATTGAACGGCATGATCGGGGAACCCCGTTTGAAAACCGGTTCCTATGGGAAATCAAGCGGTTTTATCGCGAAGAATTCGCTATCGGAAAACATGCGCTGGAGATGATCCGTAACAGGATCAACATCACGTTCGATGAAAATGAAGCCGGGTTTATTGCTCTGCATTTCGTCAACGCTCGCCTGGATAATCAGAAGCTTGATCTGACGCTAAAAACGTCAAGAGTCATCAAAGATATTATGGATATTGTAAAATATCACTTTAATGTTGAGTTTGATGAAGATTCATGGAATTATAACCGATTTGTAACTCATCTTAAATTTTTTGCCCAGCGGCTTTTTGCCCATGAATCGGCAGACCCACAGTACATGAATTTGTTTGAAGACCTGAAAATCAAATTTCCGGAAGAGCACAGATGCGTACAAAAAATAGGGGTTTATGTGAATAAGCAGTTTGAACAGAAACTAACCAATGATGAAATGATGTACCTTATGATCCACATTTCGAGATTGGTTAACAGAACTGAAAACTAGCAGGGTGTTACCATTCGTGGGCATTACCTGAGTGATTTCGATACTAAAGTGCATTTTGGTATCAGAGATTGCTCAGGTTTTTTTATATCAACCAGAGAGCATTGGAGGCAGGCGTTATGAGCAAACATGATGAATTAGCGAAATTCATTGTAACAAATGTAGGTGGAGAGGCAAATATCCGTGATCTGTACCATTGTATGACCCGTCTGAGATTCACACTCAAGGACAAGCAAAAAGCCAACAAACAGGCTTTGGAAAATTCCGACGGGGTCATTTCCGTGATAGAAAGCGGGGGTCAATATCAGGTGGTCATCGGCAATCATGTTAGCGAGGTCTATGATGCGATTGCAGGCAATTACAACCTTCAGGTAAAGAGCGGCAACAACGAGAAGGAGGAGATCTCAAAGGAAGGTAATTTCATCAGTCGAGCCTTTACCGTCATGAGCTCGATCTTCCAGCCGATTGTACCTGCTTTGGCTGGTGCAGGGATGCTGAAAGCTATTCTGGTTATTCTTACGCAGTTAGAGTGGCTGGACAGCGCCTCCAGCACCTATGCTATCCTTGCTGCCGCAGGCAACGGTGTGTTTTACTTCCTGCCACTGATGTTAGCGTTTTCAGCTTCGAGAACGTTCAAAACCCAGCCTATCGTATCTGCCGCCATTATGGCCGCTTTGCTGGAGCCTAACTTCACCAAGCTGATGGAAAACACAGGGGATATATCTTCCTTTATCCACATTCCCGTTGTCCTGATGAGTTATACGACTTCCATTATTCCTGCTATTTTAGCCATTTGGCTGTATTCATATCTGGAACGGTTCCTGAAGCGGGTGGTTCCGAAAAGCATTGAATTATTTATGGTCCCGCTCGTTTCCTTATTAATTATGGTTCCGCTTACCGCCATTGTGATCGGTCCGCTGGGAGTGTACACCGGCAAAGGTATTGCGGATGGGATTGAATTTTTGAGTACACAAAGCGGCCTGTTGACCGGGGCCATTCTGGGAGGCGGCTGGACCTTCCTGGTCATGTTTGGCTTACACTGGGGAATTGCACCTGCGATGATCAACAATCTTTCCCTCAAAGGGTTTGATACAATCCGGCCCATGATGGCCTCCGCGACCTTCGCCCAATCCGGTGTCGCTCTTGGAGTCTTTCTGAAAGCCAAGGATAAAAAGCTGAAAGCTTATGCGCTATCATCTATCTTCCCTTCATTGTTTGCAGGTATCACGGAGCCTATCGTTTATGGGTTGTCCGTGAAGCTGAAAAGACCGATGATTGCCGCCGTCATCGGGGGAACGATCGGAGGAGCCATTGCCGGGCATTTCCAGACGACCGTGCTTGCTTATGTGTTCCCGGCCATAACGACTATTCCGGCGTTCTTTACGAATACCATTGCTTTTTATTTAATCAGCATCACCATTTCATTCGTGGTTACTACTGTATTAACTTATATTCTGGGCTTCAATGAAGGAAACGGGGCGACGGTTGCGGAGACAGGAAAGACGGAACCTCAAAAATCCGAGACTGCTTTACAGCCTGAATCTGCACAAACCGTAGTCACCGAGAATGTCTATGCTCCTATAAATGGCGAAATTGTTCCGCTTAGTCAAGTGCCTGATCCTGCCTTCTCTACGGAAGCGATGGGACAAGGGATAGCCATTTTACCGAGTGAAGGAAAGGTATATTCACCCGTCTCCGGGGTTGTATCGCTCGTATTCCGAACCGGCCATGCAGTAGCCATCACCTCCGACAACCATCTGGATCTGTTAATTCATGTGGGACTGGATACGGTTAAGCTGAAAGGCAACTATTTCACAAAGCATGTGGAGCAAGGGCAACGGATTGAACGGGGAGATTTACTGCTTGAATTTGATATTCCGAAAATCCAGGCAGCCGGTTATGACCTGACCACTCCGATTATTGTTACCAACAGCACCGCTTACCAAAAGGTTACCCAAACACAGCAAAAATCCGTAGATTTGCAAAGTGTTTTGCTCACAATACATTAAATAAAGGAGGAAATGAGTCATGACAGAACAAATAGCCAAAAGTTTTCCTGAGAATTTTCTGTGGGGTGGTGCTATAGCGGCGAATCAGGCCGAAGGGGCATGGAACGAGGACGGTAAAGGGCCAGCGATCAGCGATGCATTCCGGGGAGGCATTGTAGGCGGAACGTTTGATGATACGATTGATGAGAACAAGTATTATGCCAGCCATGAAGCGATTGATTTTTACCATCGTTACAAAGAAGATATCGCTCTGTTTGCGGAGATGGGTATGAAATGCTTTCGGACTTCCATTGCATGGTCCCGAATCTTCCCGAATGGGGATGATGCCGAGCCGAATGAAAAAGGGCTGCAATTTTATGATGATTTGTTTGATGAACTATTGAAGTATGGAATTGAGCCTGTCATCACCATTTCTCACTTTGAGCTACCCTTGAATCTGATCCGCAAATATGAAGGCTGGAAAAGCCGCGAGCTAATCGGATTCTACACAAAATATGCGGAAGTTGTCTTCAAACGTTATAAAAACAAAGTGAAATATTGGATGAACTTCAACGAAATCAACCATTTTCACACGATTCCTTTGGCGGCAGGAGGCATTGTCGTTCAAGACGATGAGCACAAGCTGCCGACGATTTATCAGGCCAGTCACCATGTTTTCGTTGCCAGCGCGCTGGCTACTAAACTGTGTCATGAAATTATCCCGGGCGCGATGATGGGCGCTATGTTATCCCTGAGTCCGATCTATCCGAATACCTGCAATCCGGACGATGTGTTTGACGCCTATGAGCTGAGAAGAAGATCCTTATTTTATTCCGATGTGATCCTTAGAGGCTATTATCCAAGCTATGCCAAACGGATCTGGAAAGAGCATAACATCATGGTTCAAATGGAGCCCGGCGATGAACAATTACTGCGAGAGCATACGGCTGATTATTTGGGATTTAGCTATTATCGAAGTACGACGCATAAAGCAGGTATGCCCATCCTGGGCAATACAGGGGGAATTATGGGACTCGACAATCCCTATTTGGAAAAAACACCATGGGGATGGCCGATTGACCCAAAAGGCTTCCGCTATGTGTGTAATGAAATGTACGATCGTTACCAGAAGCCTCTATTTGTGGTAGAGAACGGCTACGGCAGTCATGATGAAATTCTGGAAGACGGTTCAATTCATGATCCAGAGCGAGTGGATTATCTGAACAAGCATCTGATCCAGCTGTATGAAGCTATTGAGGATGGCTGCGAAGTGCTTGGCTATACCTGGTGGGGTCCAATTGACATTGTCAGCGCAGGAACCGGAGAAATGAAAAAAAGGTACGGCTTTATCTATGTGGACAAAAACAACGATGGTTCGGGTACACTGGATAGAAGAAAAAAGAACAGCTTCTATTGGTACCAAAAGATTATCGAATCTAACGGGGAGGTATTGTTCGAATCCTAAAAAATAAAGGGATACAATCCTTAATTCCATAAAAGTCAGGAACGAATCGGCCAGAGATACAATCTATGGCTGGTTCGTTTGTTTATGGACTACCGAGCATGATAGAGTGGGAAGCGAGTTTCAAAATCCGTCTGCCTGCGGCTACTTCGAACCGAAATGCTGCCATCGTGCAACTCGGTAATGCTTTTTGTAATCGCAAGCCCCAGCCCGGTGCCACCGGTTTGCTTGGAACGTGATTTGTCGACCCGGTAAAAACGTTCAAACAGATGCGGCACATCTTTTGCATGGATCGGAGTCCCGTAATTTGTGCAGATGACCACAGCCTCGTCGCCCTCGCGTCCCACCGTAATATCCAGACGCTTGCCATCTTTTCCATACCGAATCGCGTTGGAAAACAGATTTTCATACAGACGCACCAGCTCGTCCGTATCGGCCAAAATCCGCACGGGCTCGACAATTCGCACGCGGTAGGTCATGTCCGCCTGTTCCAGTGAAGGGACAAATTCCTCGGCCAACTGGGTAAGCAATTTGCCAAGGTCTACAGGCTCCAGCTCCAGTGGCAGACTGCCGCCGCTCACGCGTGTATATTCAAACAGCTCGTCGATCAGCTTTTTAAGCGTCAGCGATTTTTCATAGGCAATGTTCACATAGTAGCGCAGCTCAATTTCGTCCCGGTAGCGGTCGGTTTCGATATATTCCAGAAAACCGATTACAGATGTGAGCGGGGTGCGAAGATCATGGGATACGCCCGTAATCAGGTCGTTTTTGGCTTTGGCGGAAGCCCGTTCCTCTTCCATAGAGAGACGGAGCTTGTCCGCCATGGTGTTCATATTTTTCGCCAGCGTCCCCAGCTCATCCGCCGAAGAAACGGGAATCGAGTAGGACAGATGCCCGTCTGCGAATTCCTGCATACCGGTCGTAATTTCGCGTAAATAGCCAATCGTATTTTTGGTAAAGCGGAAAAAGAAATACACATACAATGGTAATCCGCCAATGATCATGATCACTGGAGAACCAATGTTGTTCACAGCCCAGCGAATCAGACGAGTGCCAAAAAACGAACGCGAAGGGTTTAGCCACAATAGCAAAGATGCCCCACACGGTTTTCAGGTATTTGGGTTTTCTCGGGTCCGTCTCAATCTTCTCACGAATTTTGCGTACATGGACCATTAGCGTGTTATTGGATTCCAGATATTGCTCCTTCCACACTTTTTCATAAATCTGCTCCATGCTCAACACCTGACCGCGATTACGGGCCAATAGCTCAACGATAGCAAATTCGCGCGGGGTCAGCTTAATCGGCTCTCCAGCGAGAGTAACCTCGTGAGTGGCAGAGTTAATGGATAGCTCATCCAATACCATTTCATGCTCCAGCACAGCGGAAGACTGGGTGTATTTTCGTATTCTGCGTAGCTGTGATTTGACACGTGCTACCAGCTCCAGCGGACTAAATGGCTTGGTCACATAATCGTCGGCTCCGACGCTAAGGCCCGTAATTTTGTCCATGTCTTGTCCTTTGGCGGACAGCATAATAATCGGAAAATGCTCGGTTTCCCTGATTTTCATACAGGCTTCAATCCCGTCCATATTGGGCATCATGATGTCCAGCACCATCACATCCACCGTTTCCCGGCTAACCTGCTCCAAGGCTTCCAGACCGTCACGGGCGGTCAGCAGGCGGTAGCCTTCATTTTCCAAATAAATTTGCATCAGTTTAATAATTTCGGGTTCGTCGTCAACCAATAAAATCGTTCCGTTATGCATGATTGCGCTTCCTTTCTGTTCTTTCAAGCAGTGTACAATATGGGCCGTATTATATACCTTTTTGAACACCCGGGCTATTGAACCCACTGCTCTGCTTGTTTGTTTTCCATGATCAGCCCTTAGATAGCATTGCTTCCGGTGAAGAAATACGTTCCCCTTGATCGGATTGCTTTTTTCGCATTCCCGGTAACTGACCAAAGAATATCCAGGCGAAGGGTAGGAGGCGTGCTGTGACCGAAACGACGACCCAAGAACAAATGAGTGCAAAGAGAAACTCTCCGGCATACCATACATGAATGAGCAGCGGTGAACCGATATGGGGCGAAAACTGCCGATACAGCAGCAGGAAAAACGGGTGAATCAGGTACACTCCAAAAGATAATGCGCCCAAGCAATCCAGTTTACGGGTGACAAAGGCATGTTTTTGCCGATACATCAGAAAGGAGACCTGTAGCAAAACCAACACGCTGGACATGCTGTACATATTGTACACAAGCTCGAATATCAAGGAATTATACGACGTTCCATACATTCTTCTTTCGTACCACATGTAGACATGTACGGTGGCCGAAATCAGCCATAAAGCCCATACCCCGATCCATGTCAGCATCCCGGTAAAGCTTCTTTCTCCCTTACGCATCAGGAACCACGATTTGAGCTGCGGATAGTAGTAGCCAAGGGCAGCTCCCAGCATGTAGCAGGCCATATATGACAAAGCCCAGCTTCCTTTATTTTGCACCTGAAATATGAATTTGTTGCCAATCACGAACGACCACTGTATCAGCAGTCCAATGACCACAGACCATTGAGGTACATTCCGGTAACGTTGGAACAGCCACAATACCCATGGGAATACGAGATACAACTGCATCATGATAAAAATATAGTACAAATGCGTATACGACTTGCCTGTTGCCAGCTTCACTGCAAAGCTTTCCGACAGTGCGGTTACACTCCATGTCTCAGAGCTGCCAGCGGCAAGGGACAGGACGAAATAAAATATAGAAAACATAATATAAGGCAGGAGAATATACCGTAATCTCTGTTTATAAAAGCGGATCAGCAGCTCTCGTCCCATGGGACGATCCTTATAGTTGTAGAACAATACCATGCTGCTTAGAGCGATAAATACGGGGGTGCCGTACTTCATGAGCACATTGAGCGCATTATACACAACATATAAGCTGGAATCTGTAAGTTGAACGGTTGCGTAAGAGGTGGCATGTATTAACTTTTGTTAAGAATTAATGGGGAAAGGCAAAAAAAAGAACTTTCATTCCACATGAAAGGTGCATAATTTGCACTTCAAGATGGCTATGAAAGTTCTTTTTCATATTTAATTTTCGTCATACGATGGCTACTTGCAACGTCTGATCTGTCCGCGAATGGCTCCATCTGGATGCCGAACGGTGTGGACATTAACGTAAGCATTGCCTTCTCTGATTTGGCAAACTAAATCATAAATGGTTCTGCCTCTGAGTGGACCGACGAGGTCACATGCGCGCAGCATGCCGCTAACAACGCCTCTTTTGACCGTGATTCCAAATTTTGAAGGGCCGAACAAGACAGCTACGACCGGACCATTTTCACCGCTGCGTCCCAGATGAATATCCGCTTGGGTTACCCGTGAAATATTGCATACAGTAAGTTCGAATTTTAATTGCCGACGTTCCTTATGGTAATGAAACTCCGCATTTCCCGTGGCATTTGTTCTGACAGGAGGTACTTCATGACTCCCCCTTAGAGTGGCTTTAAACGTAGACATTACATCGCTCCTTTTCCCAGTGTTGGTTTAGTGTATTCATGGGGCCAGGGAAAGGGCTGTACATTCGCCTATAAAGAGAAAGTTGTGTGTTTAGCAAATTATTTAGTCCAAGCATATAAGTCTTTTTTTCATAGACTATGAGTATCTGGTAGAGAAAGGGGGGGAAACATGGGAACATTTATAGATGGAAGAACATCTCAAAATGCTTCGACAGCTAACTCTATCTCCATTCCGATCACCGTTTTAAATACGCCGCAATTGTTTGGGCAGATCGGATTAAACACAATGGGAATTACAGGCACGCCGCGGGTTCTGCTTAAAGGTACTCTGTCGGTTCAACTGCCACTGGCTTTAGTAGGAATTACGATCAGTATTGTAAGAGGTACCTTGCCAACCGATCCTCTCGTTTATTCGGCAACGTCTACGTTCGGCTTAAGTATATTGGCTCCTCAGGTCATCGCGTTCTCGGCTGATGACTTTAACCCGCCGATTACGCCACAGTTGGTGTACACCGCTTTTGTTTCTTCGAACCTGCTGGGTACGATACGGGTAGGTCCAGAGAGCTTCGATGGTATTTTGGTTGGAGACTAATGTAATGGATTATGCACAATTAGATTTAAAAAGGTTCTTTCTGTACGAGGCCCCGCAGGTGAATATGTGCGGGGCTTATTCATTGTGATATTTACATAATATACCCATTTATTCTATAATGTTTAAGAGTGTGATTTCTTTGAAAGGGAGTGATGGGAAGAATAAGCAGGCCTTCGTCTGCATAGGAATCAAATGGGTACAAACCTGTATCTATGAGGTAAAAGAACACGATTTTTTGTATGCGCTTACAAATGTTGAAAGGCTCTTGGACTATTCTACTTTTTTGGAGGAGGAATGATGATATGAAGTGGATGAAAGGAATGACCAGTATGCTTTTGGTCGCTTTATTATGTAGTACGCCGGGCTTGAATGGGACAACACCTGCGTATGGAGCGGCTGGCGATTATAAATTTGATTTTGGCGCGGGGCCAGTGGAATCAGGCTATACCGGGGTGAGTGCATCCCTGCGATACGATGCGACGCGCGGTTACGGATTTCGTACACCCGAGAACGTACGTAATGTGGGAGCATCGGGTACTGGCGTCGCTAGTGATGCGGTACGGTTTCTGACAACTGGTACGAAAAGCGAGAATACATTTGATGTGGATCTTGCTCCAGGGCTATATGAGGTGTCGGTCACGTTAGGGAATACGACCCGAGCGAGCGTTGCCGCCGAGGGAGTGTATCAGGTTATCAACATGACGGGCGACGGGGCAAAGGATCGTTTTCAAATTCCCGTGACGGACGGACAATTGAATTTGCTGATTACAGAAGGTAAAGAGGGAACCTCTTTTGCAATAAGTGCATTGGAAATCAGGCGATTGTCTAATAACCCCGTTACGA